>NZ_AZUV01000053.1:0-1068 GCF_000513875.1 Mesorhizobium sp. WSM1293
GGGCTAGCGTGCGCACACATTTGCTTCGGGTTCATTTTTGTGAGGCGAGAACGAAGCCGTCGACGATGGCGTTGAAGCGTCTGAGGCCTTGGGTGAAGGTGATGGGTCCTGGCGGGCGTTCCTTTTCGTAGCCGTTCCAGCCTCCGAGCCTGGCGATACACCAGGCGGCCCAGGCGAGCGTGTGCGTGGGGTGGGGGTTCTTCTGCTTTTGGGTCTTGCCTTCGAGTTTGGCGATGAGCACGTTCAGGACGGTGATCTCGGTGGGATCGAAGAGACGTGCGGCCTGGAAGCCCTGGCCCGGCGAACCACGCCCGTGCACGAGTTGCATGACCCTGGTGGCGACGACCAGGGCGGCGGCGGCCAGGCGTTCGAGCGCATCGCCATCGGCGATGAGACTTTCCTCCAGATCGATGGCCTGCGACTTCACGGTCCGGAACAGCTGCTCGACGATCCAACGCGAGCGGTACATCTCGACGATGCGGCAGGCATCGGCCAGCGTGTTGACGCAATGTGTGGTTAGAAGCCGCCAGGTCACCGCTTCCTTCGGCGAAGGTGGATCGATCTCACGCACTTCCACCATGTTGAGCGTGAGTTCACGCGGATCGCGACTGTCGGCGCCAAGGCGCGGCTGGCGCAAGCTCACCGCCGCAAAGCGAACGGCCAGTTCGACGGTGCGGCCCGGCCGGCCAGGACGTGCCTGCAGCTCGAAGGCAATGCGGCCGGCTTCCGAGGTCTTGGCGATCGCGCTGAACAGGCGCTCGCCCCGCGCGCCCAAAACCCGATCCCGTACAGCGCGGATGAGCACATGGGTGCGCTCGCCGGGAAGCCTTGCAAACACTTCGTAGATGTCGGCTTCGCGGTCGCCGACCACCGTCATCTGCGGCGTGTCGGTCAGCGCCTGGCATGCCGCCTTGGCGGTGCCGATCCATTTGTGGCTTTCCTTGTCTTCGATCGGCAGCGCCTGGTAGTCATCCGCCTTCTTTGCCTCGCGCCGCCAGATCGTGGCCCCTGCAAGGCCAAGGACCGAGCCGTCCTCGGCATCCACGGCCAGCGCCGGATGCACGAACA
>NZ_AZUV01000009.1:0-350405 GCF_000513875.1 Mesorhizobium sp. WSM1293
CAGGACGCGGCCTCGGTCGCCGGCCTGCTGGTCACCACCGAAGCCATGATCGCGGAGGCTCCGAAGAAGGAGTCGGCTGGCGGCGGCGGCATGCCTGGTGGCATGGGCGGCGGCGGCATGGGCGGTATGGGCGGCATGGATTTCTAATCCAGCCTCTATCAGCCTCCAGATACGGAAAGGGCGGCAGCGATGCCGCCCTTTTTTGACCAACTTCTCGGAACCACAACTACATCGTCGTAATGGCGCTTGATAACGCACCTCATGTCCGCTCCAGCACCCATCTCGTCCTTTGGCGCTCTCCTTGATGAAATCAGCAATAGCTGGTACCGGTCACAAGTCTTTCGCGTGCTCTTTTACTGCAAATTCAAGCGCTTGGGTCAGAGTTACCGCCTTGGAGAATAGGAAGCCCTGAGCGGTTCTGCATCCAAGCTTGTGCAGAATTTGTCGGTCTGCCTCTGTCTCCACGCCCTCGGCCATGACCTCGATCCCAAGCGTCCTACCAAGATCGATCACCGTTTTGACAAGCAGCCGGTCGTCTCGGGACCTTGCCAGACCGCGAACGAAGCCCTGGTCAATTTTCACCTTGCGTATCCGGCTGTCCTTGAGCGATGCCAATGTGGAAAAGCCGGTGCCGAAGTCATCGAGCGCGATGGAGATGCCGGCATGTGAAAGCCGTCCGAGCTTCTCATCCACTCTGTCCGGGTCCACAGGGGATTCTTCGGTGATCTCAATTTCGAACATCGTTGGTGGCAGGTCTTTTGCGGCCAAACCATCCAGAATCATATCGTCGATATCGCCGGCCTCCAGTTCGCGCGGTGAAACATTCATTGCCACACGTACATCACGGCGGTCAGCTTTCAACAAGCCGTCGATAAGAGCACAACAGTCCGCGAATACCGTATGGGTCAGCAGCTGAAGCATTCCGGTTTCGCGCGCGGCTATGATGATTTCGGGCGGAGAGATGGCGCTATGAATCGGGTGGGTCCACCTCAGCAAGGCTTCGAAACCAACCAGGGCCTCGGTATCGAGTCTTACGATGGGCTGGAACCAAGAACTGAGGCTTCTCGTCTTTATCGCCGCATGAAGGTCGCGTTCAATGGACTGGCGGCGATGCAGCTCCCTGTCGAGTTCGGCATCGAACAGGCAAAATTCGTTCCTGCCACGACGCTTAGCTGTGTAAAGGGCGATATCCGCCCGCAACAACATTTCTGTCAGCCCCGGCCTTTCGGCCAAGTATATTCCTAAAGATGCTCCGATCCGGACGGACGCGACCCCAGGATAGGGGCGAGCAAGTTTGGCTATGATGTTGGATGCGAGAATACTGGGAGAAGGAGAATTTCTGAGCGAGGGGAAAAAAAGCACAAATTCATCGCCGCCAATACGGGCGAGCGTTGAGCCTGCGGGCGCTTCTTGCTCTATCCGGCGGGCGATCATGACGAGCAGTTCATCACCCGTCCTGTGACCGTAGGTATCGTTGACAGACTTGAAACCGTCTAAGTCAATCAGCATTGCCACGAAGGGGCCGTCTGTGTTTTCGTACTGACCGATTGCGTGTTCGAGGCCCCGTCTGTTGAGCAGCCCCGTCAAGTGGTCCTCCCTGGAATTGCGCTCCATTTCGGCCGCAAGCCGCTCGGCCTCATGTCTCAGGCGGCTCGCCTCGCGGAAGCGCGCTTGCCCTACAAACGAGCTTCGAACCAAGCCGCCCTCGAAGAGTAGAACCGCAAAGGCCAGAATGTAGTCTTCCAAGTTGCCTTTCGTCAGCAGCCATCCTGCAGTGATAAGGAGTGGCGGTGTGATGAAGTTGATCGCTGCCGCAGAATACGAACTGCCGTATGTTATCGCACCTGCTGAAATCCCCGCCAGAATGATCAGATGCAGCGCCGCTTGGGGTGTTGTGTATCCGGCCGTGAGGACGGCAGGAAAGGACCAGGCAAATCCTGCCACAAGAGCAAGAATCGCAAACCAGCGAAGCCTCTGCGAAATCCATTTCAAATCGTCCTGATGACCCGTCTCATTTAGCTGATAATGGGCTAGTGCAAGGCGCGCGACATTTATAGCATTGACAATCAAGAACCAGACTGCGGCCGCAAAGCCCTCGCCAGAAAGGGCCTGCACCATCAAAATCAAGCCTGATAGGATAGTGCTTATCGGCATTGACACGAAGAGACCGGCCCTCAAATCAGCGAGCTGATCCTGAAGAATTCTGGCATCCAGCGCGTCTTCTTTGTTCAGGGCCATAGATCAGTCAGCTTGCTTTCTGGTCTTCTTCCGGAGCGCAGATTTATGCAAACCCCCTGAAGGACGGGTTAACGATTCAGCGGGGCATCAGCCTTGCGTCGCTTAGTCAATGAGATGTCTGCGAAGACCTACTGCGGCCAAAGGAACGCGGCGTCGTGGTGTCCCGGATTCGGCACGAAACTGGGATCTAGGAAGGAGCGGCACGGAAGCTGCGCTGGTCGTGCCGCCGAAGGCGACGCACAAGGGCTTCGCGATGCTCTTCACGGCCCCTGCGGCGGGTAATCTTCAGAGGGCGAGGTCAAGCAGCGTTTGGGATGGTTGAGATTTCATCGAAGATACTCTCAGCCAAGCCAAGTGCCCGAGCAATCCGATCGCGATATGCCCTGTCGGAGGGATGGCCAGACTCAATCAGCCTGACCTCCTCTACCGTCAGTCCGCTCGTCACGGCGATTTCCTCGGTCGAATAGCCAAGATGTTCTCGATATGCCTGAATTGCGGGTTTTCCGTTTGAAATTGCGGTAAGTACTGTCTCGGGCAGCGCGAAAGGCGAAGCAGTCATTTTGCCTCCAAAGCAGAGACCGGCCGTCAAGCGGCGGCCGATGTTGAGATAGGATGCCGAAAAGCCCGAGCCGGGGGCATCTCGGCGTGGGAGGCGCTCCGCTAATGCGGCGGCCGCCACCGTTTAAATCAAGACCTCATCTCCGCGGATTCCTATATAGCTAAAAGAAGACGTTCGCGAGTGCGCCAACTTGTTTGGGACCCGTAGAAGTGGACTGTCAGGCTCGACCGTATACGTCATCAAGCCGCACGATGTCATCTTCGCCGAGATACTCTCCGCTTTGGACCTCGATCATCACCAGGCCGATATTGCCGGGGTTCTCGAGCCGGTGTTTGTGACCGCACGGGATATAGGTGGATTGATTGGTGGTCAGGAGTAGCTCCTGGTCGCCGTTGACTATTTTCGCAGTGCCGCTGACCACGACCCAGTGCTCGGAGCGGTGATGGTGCATCTGCAGGCTCAAGCGTCCGCCAGGGTTAACCTCGATGCGCTTGATCTTGAAGCGTTCGCTTTCCTCCAGAACCGTGTAGGTGCCCCAGGGCCGGTGCACTGTACTGTGAAGTAAGTGTGCTTCATGTCCCGCAGCCTTGAGTCCCTCGAAGAGTTTCTTTACATCCTGGACGCTATCGCGGGATGCGACAAGCAGGGCATCGGGGGAATCCACGATCACCAGGTCGCTGATACCGACGGTGCCGATGACTCTCTTGTCCGAGCTTATGTAACTGCGCATGGTGTCGATCATGTGAACATCGCCGCGAATCCTGTTTCCGTTCACGTCAGCGGCGACCAGTTCAGCCATTGCGTTCCACGATCCAATGTCATTCCACCCCATTTCGCATGGAACGACGGAGAGATTGTGGGTTTTTTCCATCACCGCTCGGTCGAGTGAAATACGCGGAGCCATGGCGAAGTGCTCAGATGAGAGTTCGATGCTGGCAACATGGTCGCCGTGGCTGACGCGAGCATTCTCGTAGCTAGTGAGAACGGCATCGATCACCTCTGGGCAATGCGCAGCCATTTCGTCGAGCATGACCTGCGCCTTGAAGCAGAAGATGCCGGCGTTCCAAAAGAAACGTTTGGAGGCGACGTAGGATTTGGCTGTCTCGATGTCCGGCTTCTCGACGAAACGGACGACTTTTTCGCCATCGGCCTCGATGTAGCCGAATGCTGTGTCCGGCCTGTTCGGATTTATGCCCAAGGCAGCGATGTGCCCCTGCCGCGCATGCTCTATCGCCCGGCCCATGGCGCTTCGAAAAGCCGACAGGTCGCCGATGATTTGGTCCGCCGGAAAAATGCACAGGATCGCATCCGGACCCTGTGTTGCCTTGGTGTGGATCGTCGCCGCGGCGACAGCGGAGGCCGTGTCCCGGCCCTCCGGCTCGAGCAGGAAGGTGCGCGGCAGCACAACAGACTTCAGCTCGTTAAAATCGTCTTTCGTGAGGTAGAGGTGGGCCTTGGAGGTCACGGTGACGAGTTCGGCGACCCCCTCTATCGAGACCGCACGCAACACGGTGTGCTGAATGAGCGAATGCCCGTCCGCCACCTTGAGGAAAGGCTTGGGATGCGATTGCCTCGAGGCAGGCCACAGCCGCGAGCCCGCCCCGCCGCTGATAATGACCGGAACCACTTTCATCAAATGCTCCCTATCGTCTGTGACGCGGATGCCAATGCCCTTTTCAGCACCGAGGCGACGATCGCCGTGGCTCTGCTCTCGGTTGAAGCTTCCGAATAGCAGCGCAATTCCGGTGCATTGCCGGAGGGTCGCAGATGTATGATCTCATCTGTGCTCATCCGAACCCTGAGGCCGTCGGTTTCGTCGACTTCGGCTACGGTCCCGAACGGAGCGAGAAATTGCCGCAACGCGTCGAGGTCTGCGAGGCGATCCATCAATCTGCGCGAACTTTCCGCAGTGAAGTCTTGAAGGCGTTCGCTCGCGCACGCCGGAAGGTTCCAAAACCCGCGCAGTCCCGACAGCTTCTTCTTTGTCGATGCCAGGGTACCGAGAACAGCTAGGATTGGGAGCAGCGAGTCCCGCGTCGGCAATGCGGTCAGCGTCTTCCCGTTCACCGTGCAATCCGAGCCTAGCAGAACACCGCCATTGGCCTCAAAACCGAGGACGATGCCGGCGGCGCCGCCTGAGGCTTCCATGGCTTCGATGACAAATGGAGAGCCGACCTTCGACCTCCGGACTTCGAAACCAAGAGCTTTCGTGATGCCCGAATTGGAGGTCACTGGCGTCACGACCGTGTCTGCCTTCAGGAAGAGAGCCGTTGCGAGCCCAATCAGGTCGCCGCGAAAGAGATCGCCATTTTCATCAGCGATGAGTGGCCGATCAGCGTCCGCATCGGTCGACACGATGGCATCGAGACCGAATTCGCGGACCCATTTCTTCAATTTTGACATTGTTGCCGAGTCCACGGCTTCGGTATCGACAGGAACGAAGGTTCCGGTTTTCCCGACCGCGATTACGCTGGCACCGAGCGATTGAAGGACCTGTACCAACAGTTCCGCCGCGACAGAACTGTGCTGGTAGACACCAAGTCTCATGCCGGAAAGGGAGCCCGGCTCAAGTATGTCATTGGCGCGCTCTCGATAACAGCCGATCGCTTCTTCATGGCGCATAGGCCACGTCGTTCCCAGACGGGCCGGTGGCAAGCAATATGCAGCTGACCTTTCGCCTACAAAGCGCGTCATCGCGGCCTCATCCGCCTTGCTGATTTCACCATTCGGACCATAGAATTTGATGCCGTTGCGATCGGCTGGAATGTGCGACCCGGTGACCATAAGAGCGGCCGTGCCGTGTCTGCGTGCATATAGTGCAAGGGCAGGCGTAGGTATGGCGCCGCAATCGATCGGCTGAAAACCATTTGAAGCCAACGCCGCCAAGCAATTGTTGACTATTGCCTGACTGCTGTCACGTAGGTCGCGGCCTATGAAGACTGAACCATTCGGCTGAACCCCGCTCGAAATCAAACGCCAAGCGAAAGCTTCGGCATAAAGTCCGCTGGCTTCGCCAACCAATTCCGAATCCAAACCTCGAACGCCGCTTGACCCGAATTTCATGACTTCGCTTTGCTGGTGTAATGTTGCAGTTGGCTAGTGCTTCTATTAAATGCGCCATCGCTCTCAGCCACCTGCAGTTCAGATATGCGCTCTCTCCGGTAACGGCCGATCTAATTTCTAGAACGATCCCAAACAGGAGCTCAGAACGGGGGTTTCTCGCCACCCAAGGCTGCCGGATTTTAGCGGACCCTATAGCTCGCTCTATCACGAGAGCCGTGAGGCCCTTCTGAGGTCCGGCCTCCACAGTCGGTCAGGGGCATGCACAGTTCTCCTCTTCTATCGGAATCTTTGGCCCGCTCTTCTAATGATCAAAGGCATTGATGATTGATCGGGGCATGCCGGTATTTCGCTATGCAGCATCATGACCGGCCGGTAAACTTGGTTGTTTGGATTGGATGCATCCATGCCATGGATGGGCTAGAAAGCCCTTATCGACAAGGATCGTAGAGCCCCTGCGATTTAGGTGATGACGTCAGCTAGAGGGCTGGCTGACTATGGCGTCACCGCGGGCGCTCGACCAAGCAATGTCTTGCCCTGCAACGGCTCAAGTCTATGAAAGTTGTTTCTGGAGCTGCGTTGGATCAGGGCCTACCCAAAAAGTTGACGCTTTCGTCGTCTCCGTGATCCACGCCTTCGCCCTTGTCTGCATTCATCCCTTTTCGGCAACGTAACGGCCGCATTCACTGCAACCCGATCCAGCCACGTGCTTGTTTGCGCCGCTTCAATCCGCCGGGACTGCTGGCTGCAACTCCGTCAAGGAAGAGCGGACACCACCGCGAACATGGCACCGCGAGAGTTCGGCACGAGCTGGACCAAGCTCGAAGTAACGTTGGAAGCGGACATGTCCGGCCTTGTCGGGGCCGCGCGCATCCTGTGTGAAGACGGCTTTGCGGTAATCCCCTGCCACCATCGGCGGCCTATCCTCGCCGAGCGGGTGCTGGATGTGCAAGGTGCTGATGCCGCCGTGGTGACCGCGGGCCGGTTATATGAGGCGCTGCGCTCGATGCGCCTTCGCATGCTGCCATCGTCATGGAGCTCGGCTTTGACGCCGTGCTTGTGACACGGCGGTCGCCAAGGCGGCGGATGCCGCGGGCATGGCGCGAAGCCGGTCGAAGCTTGGTTCGGGAATGCTCGAAGCGTCCCGTCCACTCCCGTGATCGGAATGCTGGCGTTCTGACTCGATCCGTTCTACCTGATCGTGGACAGCGCTGCCGGGATCGAACGGCCGGTACCGCTCGCGTGAAGCTGGTGCAGCTTCGCATCAATACCATGGTGAGGCCGAGTTGCGGGTCCACTGGGCGGCACAGACGTCAGCCTTGGCTACGGCTATTCACAGGCTGCTGCGGGTCACCTTCCACCAGAGTCACATACTGATCTCGATTGATTGTTGAACCGCGAATCTAAGAGCAGCAGTGCTGACGTCAAGCTCCTTAACCGAATGGCGAAATGAGTTTGGGCCGCATGGCACGCGCAAGCGGAGCACTTGGCCTGCCATTGTTCACTCCAGCATCGTGGGCGATTTCTGAGCAAACGGACATACGAGCTGCCAACAAGATTCGCCGACGCTTGCACCCGACTGACCCCTTGTTTTTGTTCCACCTTTCCTAAGCCCGCTGCAATTTCCGCACCGGCTCTAGTCTTGCCGGCTGAGGCCGTGAATGGGTTTCAGACGCCACCGTCATGAAAGCCCGAAGTGCCGCGGAGAGATACTCGTCGCTCCGCGTCACAAAAACAGTCGGCGCCGACCGCAGGTTATCAGGTAGCTGGTGTATGATGACCTGTCCGTCGGCTGCCGCATCCTGAACGACCCCCAGAGGTAGCATGGCCATCCCTACCCCGGCGGCGACGCAGCCGATGATGCCGTCCATTGTTCCGAGTTCCATCCAGCGGCCATGCGTCACCCCACACGCCGCCAGGAACATGTCCATACGCCGGCGGTAGGAACAGCCCGATCGAAAGGCGAGGACCTTCAGAGCCGGTGATGCGGCCAAGGCCCTCAGATCCGAAAGCTCGCGAAACCTCGGCGAGGAGATCACAACGAGCTCCTCTTCGATGATTGATAGGCTCTTCAGTTCGGAATGAACGATAGGGCCGGAGACGAACGCGCCATCCAGTTTGCGTGCGACGACCTCGCTGACGAGCTTTTCCGTCGGGGCAGCCTCCACCAGTACGTCGACCTCTGGATATTCTGCAGCATAGCGGATCAGGATCGGCGGAAGGCGAAGCGCTGCAGTGGTCTCCATCGAGCCGATCCTGAGCAAACCGCTCGGCGTACCGCGGTCTGTGACGACGCGCTTGGCTTCGTCCAGAAGCTCTCCGACGCGCTCGGCATAGGGAACGAGCTGAATGCCGGTGGCTGTCAGTGTGACCCCTCGCCTGGAGCGATGAAAAAGCGGAGCACCGATTTCGTCCTCAAGCGATTTTATTCTCGCGGTGACGTTGGATTGCACCGTGTTGAGTACACCGGCAGCCCCTCCGATACTGTTTGCTCTCACAACCGCCTGGAAAAACCTGAGGTCGGCGCTGTTCATCAGCCATCTCCTTTTCAGATGAAAAACATCTGACCTAATCGTTTGTCTTAAGTCAAGTGTCGCAATAGCGTCAAAAAAAGCTCCGGGAACTTCCTCAAGCTGGGGAGACGTACAGATGACGATACGAACGCGTCTGACAGAATTTTTCAAAATCGAGCATCCCATCATCCTTGCCCCGATGACACCGGCCGCCGGTGGCGCGCTTGCCTCCGCCGTCGCTGACGCCGGTGGTCTGGGCCTGTTGGGTGGGGGATATGCTGATCGTCAATGGTACGAAACAGAGTCGTCGCTTATCACCAATGAACGCGTTGGTTGCGGGTTCATCGCCTGGGCAGTCGAAGCCGACCTTGATCTGTTTGACCGCGCACTTGCGGAGCGTCCGTCCGCGATGATGCTTTCGTTTTCGGATCCGGCGAAACTCGCGGCACGGGTCAGGCAGGCGGATGTTCCGCTGATTTGCATGATCCACACACTCGAACATGCCCGGCGCGCAATCGACATTGGCGCCGACGTTCTTATAGTTCAGGGGACCGAGGCCGGTGGCCATGGCTTGGTCGCGCGGTCAACCATGCCCTTCGTTCCAGCAGTCGTGGATCTGGTGTCAAAGATTTCGCCTTCTGTCATTGTCGTGGCGGCAGGCGGCATTGCAGACGGTAGGGGCCTGGCCGCTTCGCTGATGCTCGGAGCCGACGGGATCCTGATGGGAACCAGGTTCTGGGCTACGCGAGAGTCGCTCATTCATCCGGCAGCCAAGGACAAGGTAGTCGCTGCCTCTGGCGACGAGACAATCCGGACTTCCGTCTACGATATTGTTCGTCAGAAGGCTTGGCCGGCTGGCTATACCGGCCGACTGCTCAAAAACGGCTTCGTCGACAAGTGGCACGGGCGGGAAGAAGAGCTGCGCACGCTGCGTTCCGAAGAATTGTCGAAAGTCGAGGCGGCATGGGCCTCTGGCGACTATGACACGGCCAACGTGACTGTCGGTGAGGCGGTGGGCCTCATCAGCGATCTGCCATCGGCGAAGGACATCGTCCGCCGAACGGTGCGCGAGGCAAGCGAAAGACTTGGCGTCTACGCATTCGATCACGCATCGCGAGCTGAGCAACCACGGCCCTAAAGAAGAGGGCCGACTGCTTTCAAAAAACATAAAAGGGGAATTGCAGCATGCAACAGCTACAGGAAAGGGGCGACTCCGCCCAAAAACCAGGTATCTGGACCGTCGTCCTAGCATCAAGCGCCGGCACCGTAATCGAATGGTACGACTTCTATCTTTACGGAAGTCTGGCGATTTTCTTCTCAACGCTCTTCTACCCTGCCAATGAACCGACGGCAGCTGTCCTGATCAGCGTCGCTACCTTTGCCACAGGCTTCCTCGTGCGCCCATTGGGAGCCCTGCTGTTCGGCAGCATCGGCGACCGCGTCGGACGTAAGAGCACGTTCTTGATGACGCTCATTCTGATGGGCATTGCGACCGCGCTCGTCGGCGCCTTGCCAACCTTTGAGACAGCGGGATTTTTCGCTCCAATCGCTCTTGTGGTCCTTCGGCTGATCCAGGGATTGGCGATCGGCGGCGAATACGGCGGCGCCGCCGTTTACGTTGCAGAACACGTACCGGCGAACCGGCGCGGTTTCTTCACGAGCTTTATCCAGACAACGGCGACCGTCGGCTTTTTTCTGGCTATTGTCGTCGTGCTTACGTGCCGGCTGTCGCTCGGCGAAGAACTCTTCAAGCAATGGGGTTGGAGAATTCCGTTCTTGCTATCATCCGTTTTGATCGTGCTGTCCCTTTATCTGCGCCTCAAGCTGAGCGAATCCCCGGTCTTCGAGGAGCTTCGCAAAGGCGGGAAGACCGCAAAGAGCCCAATTCGTGAGAGTTTCGCCACCGGTCATGGCGTGCGTTATGCAGCCTTTGCACTGTTCGGGGCGACCGCCGGCTTGGGGTGCGTCTGGTATACAGGCCAGTTCTACGCACTGTATTTCATGCAGAGCGTGCTGAAACTTGACTTCCTGACAGCGAACATTTGCCTTGCTGCTGCTTTGATGATCGGAGCGCCCCTCATCGTTTTCTTCGGCGCCTTGTCCGACCGGATCGGCCGCCGCCCGTTGATTGTCACCGGTTTCATTCTGGCAGCCACGTTCTATGTTCCAATCTATCAAGGCATTGCCGCCGCCGTCGCTGCCCAGAACTTCGTTTTGGTAACAGCGCTGATCGTGGCCCAACTCGTTTTCGTCGGATTGGTCTATGGCCCTATGGCAGCTTTCCTCGTCGAGCTCTTCCCGGCGAAATTGCGCTACACCTCGCTCTCGCTGCCCTATCACATCGGCACAGGCGTGTTTGGCGGCCTAGTTCCCCTCATCAGCCTGTCGCTGGTTGCCTACACGGGCAACATCTATGCGGGCCTGGCCTATCCCATTGCGATCGCGATCATGAGCGCAGTTGTAAATGTTCTATGGTTCCCCTGCGCGATGGCTGGAGAGCCCGAGGCTGCCCCAACCGGCCTACCTGCGAGAGCAATCTGAAATCTTCACTGGGACGCCGAGTGCGCGTCCCCGCCCTCTTTTCCATTGCCGAGGACGAGCCATGCCGCTGGTAAAAATTAACCTTCTGAAGGGCCGATCGCCTGGTGAGAAGGAAAATATCCTCGACTGCATCCATGAGGCGGTGGTCAGGGCTTTCCATGTGCCACCCGCCGATCGTTATCAGATCCTGATCGAACACGAGAGAGCGCATATGCGCGCCGAGGATACCGGTCTCGACCTTTTTCGCAGTGACAGGCTGATCATTATCGAGGTGATCTCGCGAGCACGGTCAACTGACAACAAACAGGCCTTCTATCGTTTCGTTGCAAGAGGGCTTTTGGATGTGTGTGCGATCGACCCTGCAGATGTTGTGGTCAGTATCGTAGAAAATGGTGACGCGGATTGGTCCTTCGGCCTTGGTCGAGCTCAATTCCTAACCAGCGAGCTTCGCGGAAATTAGGCATCGCGGCGGAAAAATAAGTCAACAACTAATACCAGTCCGATACGGCCGCGCCAATAGCTTTGACCGGCCGCGCAAATCCGAACAACAGGGAGTGAGCTATGAAACAACTACACCGAACCGTTGCAGCATCACTGGGAATGCTGATGACAACTTTTTTAGTTTCGGCGCAAGCCAAGGAGGCCATCATCAAGTTCCAAGTCGGAGGCCAGACAATCGTAGGCACAATGGTCACGCCGGATGATGTCGCGAATCCTCCCGTCATCCTGATGCTTCACGGTTTCACCGGCAGCCGCAACGAATGGAGTTCGCAGGCAGTGAAGGAAGGCCTGTTCGGGCGTGCCGCGCCGGTGCTCGCAAAGAATGGCATCGCTTCGCTTCGGATCGATTTTCGAGGCAGCGGCGAGAGTGACGGCAAATTCGCAGACATGACCGTCGAAACCGAGATAACGGACGCACAAGCCGCACTCGACTTCCTATCGACGAATGACGGCGTCGACGCCAAACGCATTTCGCTGATGGGAATGAGCCTGGGCGGTGCGGTCACGACAGCAGTTGCCGGCCGGACGAAAACGCCTTTAAAGTCTGTCGTGCTCTGGAACCCCGGCATCAATCTTCCGGCAGCGTTCATCTCCATATTTGGCGAGAAGCAGATGGCGGAAGCTGTGACGGTGGGCGATAAAGTCTATCCGGCCAAGCGCGTCGGAGATGGGAAGGAAATTCCATTGAAAGGCCGCTTTTTCGAGAGCCTCTACGCGGTGCAGCCTGCCGGCGAAATCTCGCGCTACAAGGGGCCGCTGTTCCTCGCGGTCGGCACGCGCGATAGCATCGTCTTTCCCCAACCCGTTCTCGCCAAGTCGTTGCTCGCTTATCACGACGGTCCGGAAGAACTGTGGGCTGAACCCGTTGATCATGGTTTCGGCGTTGAACGGAGTGCCAAGACCGTGGACAAGCTGATCTTAGCGACGGTCGCCTTCCTAAAGTCCAACGGCGAATAGCCTGCGCGTCCAACAGCGCTCGCTCGGCCGGCAAAGCCGGCCGGATTGGCGGTCGCGCGTGCCCGCCGGCGCTGCAGCTACTGAGCGTTTGGCGCCGCCACGGGGCGTCCGCTGAAGCCTGGGTGGAGGAATCATCATCAAATCAACCATAGCTGCCTCCGGTTGCAAAATGCCTCGTAAATCTTTTGCAGCTCTTGTCCCGGCCCCATCGTGCGAGCGTCGTGTGCAAACTAGAGGCATCCCACAGTTGGGCACTCGGCTGCTGCGGGGCACCTTCGACGACAGTCACACTTACTGATCTTGATTTGCTTGTTGGACCTCGGTCTGAAGAGCAGCAGTGCTGACCTCAAGCGTCTTACAATGAGTCTGGCCGCATGGCACGCGCAAGCGAAGCACCATGGCCAGCCATTGTGCTCCAATCCGTGTGTTTGCTCTCAAACCCGCCTGGAAAAACCTGAGTTCGGCGTTGTTTATCAGCCATCTCCTTTTCAGATGAAAAACATCTGATCTAATCGTTTGTCTTAATTCAAGTGTCGCAATAGGGTCGCGGAAAATTTGAAGGAAAGCCAAGCCATGCGCCAAGCAGCGCCCCGCTTTGTACTCGACCAAATGGCGACGCCCGGACTCGACGTCAGGGCACTTTTCGCTGTTGCCCGTGACCAGGGCCTGACCGATGTCCAGATCCGCAGCCAACCGTACAGCAATGCTATTGCACGCGGTATGCCGGCGGCGGACGTCCGGGCTGCCGCCGCCGAAGTAGGCGTTGGGATCATTTCCATCAATGCCTTGCAGCGCTTCAACGAGTGGACACCCGCCCGCAAGACCGAGGCGAACAAGCTCGCCGATTATGCGGCGGCCTGCGGAGCCAAGACGCTCATGCTAATGCCGGTCAACGACGGCTCCTGGCCCGCCAATGGCGAGCGCAGGGGCGATCTCCGCTTTGCCTTGAAGGCTCTCAAGCCGATCCTCCAGTCGCGCGGCTTGATCGGTCTCATCGAGCCGCTGGGCTTCCAGACCTGCTCGCTTCGATCGAAGAACGAAGCGGCTAAGGCCATCGCCGCCATTGATGGCCAGTCCGTCTTCCGGCTCGTGCACGACACATTTCATCACACGCTCGCCGGGGAGCCATTCTTCTCCTGCGAACTGACCGGTCTCGTGCACATTTCAAGCGTGAACGATCCGATCCACTGGATCTACCCGGATCGCGTCCTAGTCGGTTCAGACAATGGCAGCCAGATCCGGGCGCTGCTTGATGGCGGCTATGGGGGACCCTTTTCATTCGCTCCTTTTCTGGGCGCAGCCGACCCGCAGGACGACCTCGCAGGCGCGCTTGCCGCGAGCATCGATCTCGTCCGACACGGGCTATTGACGCGAGTGGCGGCGTGAGACGCGGTATCAATCAGGGCATGCGACCTTTTTTAGCGTCCCGCGGAGAAGTCGTTAGAGAAGCCTCCCCAGACGCTTGCCACATCACTGTTGTGAAGGGCGGGCCATTGCAGCGCCTCGGTAAATGCGGGAAGCGCAGCGGAAGTTAGATGATCTTAGTGGGAAGACTTGAAAAGCTCAACCAGCCGGGAGGGCACGGTCGCTATAAGCGCTGTGCCTGAGACCATCGGCGGGATCATGCTCGCCGGCAAGATGTGCGCGGAATTACCGAAATGCCGGCGAGTGTAAAGCAGATGGTCCGCGAAGTTGCTTCAAAGACCAACGACATCGCCGGCTATTTGATTGGGTGGTTATTCATTTCCCCTCGGACCTCGTCCCATGTCCGCGGGGCCGCCGAGCGAGCGCTGCCGCGACTGCGTTCCACCGTTTGTTCGATCAGTCCCACGGAGATTGCTTCCAAACTTCATGGACGGCATCCACGAGCGCTGCGGCTAGATCTTGGATATTGGTCTCGCTCATCGGGGTCGACAGCGCGCCAGAGCAATTCGGCGTCATCAGAAAACCCCGTTCCAGCATTGCACGGTGCACCTTTGCCAGCGCAGCCTTCTGCAAGACGCTTGGGAACGAGGTCCGGTAGTTTCGGACAACTTCAGCCTTCAGGTGGAGCCGAAAGAGGGAGCTCATGCCGGTAACTTGCGCGGGGAGTTCGCGCCTTCTGAGTTGCTCGGTGACATCACTGCGAAGCGTGTCGCCCATCTGGTTAAGGCGGACCACGGCATCCTTCGTGTATGATTGCAGTGCCGCCAGCCCAGCTGTCATGCTGAGCGGGTTGGCGCTGAACGTGCCGCCGTGGGAGACGGCTGGTTTACCATTGGTGTGATCGAAGACTGCCATGTGCGACGCAAGCCCCGCTACGGCCCCAACGGGCAAACCTCCGCCGATGATCTTGCCCAAAGCAACCAGATCAGGCTCAACGCCGAAGACGTCATGGGCTCCGCGGAAACCGACGCGATAGGAAACGACCTCGTCAACCACAAGCAGGATACCGTAGCGGTGACAGCAATCCTGGATCACATCCCGCAAATCCGCCTCTATCGGAACCAGGCCCACGCGGGAAGCAACTGGATCGAAAAGGATCGCGGCGAGACGCTCATGGTGTTTACGGATGAGCTCTCTGCACGACTTGGGCTCGTTGTAAGGAAGGACAAGGACATCCGCGGCGGTGGAGGGGGGAGTTCCACTGGCGTAGAGCACACTGTTAGGCGACGAATTGCCCCAGTTGTTTGGTGCAGAATCAAGGCTCACTTCCACATAGTCATAGGCGCCGTGATATGCGCCCTCGAACTTGGCAATCATAGGGCGCCCTGTAACAGCGCGAGCGGCCTTGACAGCGAAGATGACGGCCTCGGTGCCGGAACTCGTAAAGCGGACCTGCTCAAGCTTCGACGAACGCGTCGTGAGTGCTTCCGCAAGCCTGGTCTCGCTTGTGGTCGGGAGCCCGAATGCGGTCCCGTCGTCCAGGACCTTGTGCAGCGCCTCAATCACCGGCGGAAAGGCATGGCCGTGAACGAGCGAGAAGAAATTGTTTTCGCAGTCGAAGATCTTCCTGCCGTCCGCGTCGGTGATCCAGCAGCCCGCTCCTGACACAGCATAGGGCGGGTGTGGAGCGAAGAAAGGCGCAGCACGCATGCTTCCGCCTGGCGTGATCTTTAGCGAACGCTGAAACTCGTCGCGCGATCTCGGCCCAACAACCTCTCCCCGGTTGTGGCCCAGCCTTGAAATGCGCTTCATGTCCGAACTCCTTGACCTGTCGAGATGGCGAGGCGCTACGAAACCTTGATGCCATTGTTGTCGTCGGCGACTTGGAGGAAGCGTGAGATGCTCAATGGATTAACTAAGCCTTTGTCATCGCAGCTTGCCCGATCGTGGTGATTGGGCCGTGGGGGTGGACGGCGAGGCTTCATATGGATGGCTACACCATCAACACGGATCGGGATGCTTCCCAAGTCAGCTCCAACAAGAAGAAGGCCAACGAGACGGCTTTCAATGAGTCTATGTCGTTAGCATGGGCGGCGGTTTGGAGTTGCTAAGAGTCTATCAATTTCTTTGAAGGATCTGTTACACTGCTTGCCGCCGACGGCTCAACCGAACTGTTCGCAGACCATCCTGCCTTGTTGCGCCCATTCTGCTCATCAGTCCGACCGAAAACGAGGCGGACCCTATGTGCTCGATGGGCCATTCGATCACGGTCCTCGATATCCAGAAGACTTTACTGATACGGGCGGTGCGAGTGATCACGTCTTCGGGCTGTTCGCTGATCTGCAATCGGTTCGCACCGCGACGCCCAAAAAAGATCGGAAGTTCCACATGTTCGAGAAGGGCGATGCTATCCGGCGCTGTCGAACCACATCGGGGCGCCGATTAACACCACTCTGATTCTCCACCAATGGGACGATCTGCTCCATCTGGCGGCGTCGATCACAACGCGGTCCGTGGTGCGTCTACGATCCTGAGGAACCTGTCCGCGTCCAGCTCGCAAGGGCGCTACGGGAACTCGATAAGATCGAGCGCTCGCTCTTCACACGAGTGATACTCAAGTCCGATGTTGCGTCGGCGCTGCCAAGCTGGGCTCAGCAAGGCGAAGCTGCGCATAAACTGAAGGGCGCCGTCTTGTTCCACGAGCGCGGTGAAATCCGCGACCGATCATTCGAAAGCCAGGCCTTGCGCGCCTCCGGGCCTCGTTAGT
Organism: Mesorhizobium sp. WSM1293; assembly: GCF_000513875.1. Lineage (NCBI taxonomy): Bacteria > Pseudomonadati > Pseudomonadota > Alphaproteobacteria > Hyphomicrobiales > Phyllobacteriaceae > Mesorhizobium > Mesorhizobium sp. WSM1293. The sequence continues at coordinate 16,502 of NZ_AZUV01000009.1, forward strand.
GCGATCGTGAATTGGAACGCGGTCTATATCGAACGGGCCGTCACCCACTTGCGAGAATGCACCCCGAGACTCTGGATGTTGCCCAATCACGTCTCGCCGCTGAGCTCGGAACAAATCAATCTGACCGGAATCTACACCTGGGATACAGAACATGAGGTACCTGAAGGCTTCCGATCGCTCGACCCCGACTCGGTTACGCCACGCCGCACAACGTTCATGCTCCGTTCGATCTTGGCGTGTCGCTGGGAACAGTTCTTGTTCCGACCCGTCATGGGAGAAAAACTGCATCTGCGATCGATCCTGCGCGTTCAGTTGGGTGCAGTGCCGATTGCCGGGTGACGCAACAAATCGCCGTCCGCGATGCCGCTCCTGGCTGCCGTGCCTTCCTTGAGCTCGAGCACGAAGCGAGCCGGCTCGCTGGGCGAGATCATCGCCTCCGATTGCGGCTTGCCTTGCTTGATCGCCCGGATCCTGCCGTCCTGGCCGACAAAGATCAGGTCGAGCGGCACCGGCGTGTTCTTCATCCAGAAGCTGACGTCCCGAGGCTCCTCGAACACGAACAGCATGCCATGGTCGTCGGCCATCTCATCGCGAAACATCAGGCCGGCGTCGCGCTCGGCCGAGGTGTCGGCGATTTCGACGGAAAATGAGCGTCCGCCGCCTTTCGTCACCACGACCAGCGGCTGCGGGTCGACGGCAACGATCATCGCCCGGCTGTCGGCCGAAGCCGGTTGCTGCGAATGGAAGAAAGCGCCTGTGGCGACGACAAAGGCGATCGCCGCGCAAATTGCACCCGTTGTCAGCCAGTTCCTGTGAGTCATTCGAAATCCTCGGCCGGAATCGTCCTACTTCTGACGACTTTATGCATGCGATTCCCGCTTTTATTAGCATTCGGCGGCGTACCCGCACGCTCTGCACCAAACCTGCGAAAGAACCCTTGTGCCACTTAAAGCTTTATCGTCCTGGACTTGAGCGTTCTCTGCTTCTCGTGGAAGACGCTAAATCCGCTCGTGGGTTGTTGCCGGCCAGCAAAGACTGCGGGTCGGCGGTGAGGGTGTCGCGGGGCGGCGGCAGTTCACCTTCACTCATTGGTGCCGCCAGCGCCTGGATGGTTTCCACGACGCCGCCCCCGCGATCATAGCGGTTGTCATGATCGTCGCGCATGCGCTGTGCTGTCGGAGGCAAGTCGATGGCGGAGCCGGAAGCACCAGAGACATCTGATATCTCGGCAGCGGGCGTCAGGGCGGCTTCTCTCTCCCTGCTGCACAGGAAAGCGTAGAGCTCCTTCACGCAAGTGCCGGCGTTCTTCTTGTCTTTTTTAAAGGGCGGGACCACCCTGATATCGGCCTGTTGGTAGTCTGGCCGGCGCTCTTCTAACATGTTTTCGAGCTGCTGCTGTTTGTCGGGGCCTTGTAGCAGCGGCCGGCTGGTGTCGCCCCTGAGACGCCTGCCGATCTCTTGCAGGTCGGTATTGAGCCAGATCGACACCGCCTTCTCGCGGATCAGTTCTCGATTGTGCTGCTTGACAAAGCCGCCGCCGCCGGTTGCGATGACCATGGGCCCTTTCTTCAGCTGCTCGGCGAGCTCTCTAGCCTCCAGCTCCCTGAAGCACAGCTCGCCACTGCGCTTGAATATATCCGCAATATTGCCGTGCCTTTTGACGATAAGCTTATCGATGTCGACAAACTCCACCCCCAGCTCCTTGGCAAGCTGGGGGCCGATGCTCGACTTGCCGCTCGCCGGCATGCCGACGAGCACCACCGGCCGCGTGCCGAGGGCCGCGACGATCTCGCCGGCTTGCGGCGAGCGAGCGAGCGCAATCTGTTGTCTTGCGACGGTGAGCGACCTGGAGGTACCTGCCGCCCTCGACCTGCTTTCTGCTGACGAGCCCCAGTGTAATATCTCCCAGGCACCACGGGGAATGGGGACCATCTCGCATTCGCTCTGCGCGCGCTGCGCGAGATCGGCCCGGTAACTGGCCGGCGTATGGAACTCGACCTCGAAGCGATAGTTCTGCGCGGTTCTGAACGCCGTGTGCACGCCGCGTAACCGCGGCGTGTCCATCCTGATGAACCAGTTGGTGGTCTCGACCTCGCTACAGTCCCGCTCCTCGAAGGCCAGTGCCGCCTTCCTGAAGGCGCGCGTAAATGTCTCGTCGGGGATCTCGAAGATATGGCGCACGGCATTGGTGACCAGTTGGGCCTCCGGCGCCGCGCTCACGCTCTGGCCGGTCAATTCGTCGGCTATCCAGACATGCCCGCGCGACCGTTGGTCAAGATGCGGCACCTTCACCTCGATGCCGTCCTGCCGCAAAAGCTCGGCAACCGCATGCACAGTTTCGGTAATCGCGCTTTCTTGCGCTTCGGCGGGGGCGGCTTCGAGCCTGGCGCGCTCCAGGGCCTGTTCGCTGCTCAGCGTTATCCTGCTGGCGGGGTCGTCGTCGGCCGAGATTGCTATGGCGCTGGGCAGAATGCGGGTTTCGACGGCGAGTCTGATCGAGGTCTCCATGACCGAGGCCGCCAGCGTGGGGTTGTCCTTCAGATCCGCCAGGCTGTCATCGACCTCGAACCGGCCCTGGTGGAGCTTTGCCGCCTGCGCCTTGACATAGGGCGCCGACTTGAAGCTCGGCCTCAGCTCCAATAGCCGCTGCAATTCGGTGGCTTTTTGCATGAACACCCGCGCACCGGTATCGGACTTGTAGGCGTCCGTGCCGACCTTGATGCCGACGCTCAACAGATTGAGGGCGCTTTCATGCAGATCGTGCGGGTTGTAGCCGTCGGGTCGCGGATCAATGCGCGGCTGGTAGTGGTTGAGCAGGAAGTCGATGCGCTTCCTGGCGTCAGCGGTTGCCGGATAGGATTCTCGGAGTTTCGGGAAGAGCGCGCCGGCGTCGGCGCTGACGGCAGGATTCGCGCCGGTTGAGGCCACGGATCGCGCTAACTGCTGCTTGACGTCCGACTGCTCATGAGCCGGCTCGCTATTGAGCTGCAGGTTCCAATCCTGAAGCTCGGCCACCAGCAACGCGGCCAGTTCGCAGGCCACCGGATGCCTGGCGGCCTTGCTGTCTTCCCCCGCCCTGGCGATCAGCTCATGGAGGGTCTGGCCATCCGGCCGATCTTCCTGCAACAGTGCGCGGATGTCGGCCTTGAGCTCTTGATGAATGCCCTCGTAGGTGCCGAAGATGGCACGCTCGGCAAACCAGCGTTGCGCCTCCAGCGGCTGCGCCAGCAGATTGCGCTGCAGGCAGCTGTAGGTCTCCAGCACCAGCCCGGTGGTCGACAGGATCTGCTTGGACCGGCTGAACTGGTAGCCGCCTTTCTCAATGGCCGGTGTGTGCGACTTCGGCGGCTTCATCGAGGCGATGCCGCGCGCCTGCAGCTGCGCGTCGAACTGGCGCACATGCTCGTAAAGGCGAGGGTGGTCGCCGATGATGACGACGCTGTCGCCGTCAAAATCGCCGTCGAGCATTTTTTGTTCGGCGCTCGGAACCGCAACCAAAGAGCCGGGCGCGATCACCTCCGTCGCCTGCAGGATGCCGACGCACTCGAGCGCGGTGTCGGCCTTGACCCGGTCCTTTTCCTCCAGCCAGTGCGAATGGCACTTTACGTCCTCGGCAGACATCACCACCCCGCGCTCGGCGAAGTCCGCCGGCCACATTTCGTCGGGCACAACGATCAAGACGCCTTTGGCAAAGAAGGTCGGATCGTCGGCGGCAAGCCTAGCCCCCGACCTGTGCGCGACGTTGAAGCTGTATTGGAAGGCCACGCACCGATCCAGGAACGCCGCGGTCCGATCGCCATCGCGCGCCGACCTGACCCGGTCGGCGGCGAACGGGCGCAGGTTGGGCTTGTCATAGGGGGAGCGTCCGACAAGCACGCCAGCGTCACGGGTCAAGGTCTTGCTCTTGCCCGTCGGCACATGCAGGCATTCGTCGCTGGACGGCACGGCGATAGCGCTCGAACCCTCGATATGCCCGCCCGTGACCGTCCGGAACAGCTCCTCGGCGGTGAGGCTTTGATGGGTTTCGAGCCATGCCAGAGCCTTCTCGCGGGTCTCCTGTGCCACCTCGACGCTGCGCGGATAATGTTGCAGCGCCGAGGGCGGTACCGCCGATTGCCTTTTATCGGCATAGGCAGGTATCCGCTCGGGAGCGTCGTGGCGAGCTCGGGCAATGGACGGCATGCGCTCGGCCAGCGACGCCCTGATGAAGCCGCAGCCGTCATGCGGCCGCAAGGCGATCTCGCCGTCTCGCCCCTCCAACCGGAAGGGATGCACTGCGCCTGCGGGGCGGTCGGGCAGAAGGGACAGCTTGAAGCACCCTTCCAGCGCATAATCATGCGGGCCAACGTCGGGGATGCCCGGCGGCGCAGCAAATCCGCGGCGCTGGGTATAGTAATAGGCTTCCTTGAACGGCGCCCAGTCCCGCGACAGCTGCTCAAAGGCCGTACCCGGAGCCGTCTCGGCATAGGGGATCGCCAAAAGCTTGCCGCTCGGGGCCTCTTCGGCCGTGAAGGGCAGCTGAGAGGCAAGCTGGTTCAGGCTCTTTTTCGGCGGCTTCAGTTTGCTGCCGCCGAACAGGTCCATGCGGTAGGGCACGCCCTCCACGGCGACCGTGCGTGTCAGCATGGCGGCAGTCGGAGTTCCCTTTAGCTGCACCGCCACCACCTTCACCGCGCCCGAGGTCAAGCGGTGGAAAGTGGAATAGCGCAACTCGGCTTCGCTGGCCAGCGGCCGGCCTTGCATGTCGACCACCGGCAGCCGCATCAGTCCGGCATCGCCTTGCGGCGGTCTCGGCTCTTGGTCCATGGCCTGAAGGACCCGATGGACATCGAAGCTGGCGGCTGCATGCTGGGCCTGGATCATCGATGCGTTCTGCGCCATGAAGGTGTCGAGCGCTTCGAGCGGCTCCTTCGCCTCGATCTCGGCGATCACGTTCCAGCTTCTGTAGGAACGGCCGGCGTCGATGAGGGTGCGGGCGCTCTTCAGTATCTGCCTGGTCTTGCCATGCAGCTCTTGCCGCCTGCGCTTCAAGGCTAGCGTGTCGCCCTCGACATAGGGCAGCCGGTAGAGGTTCTCCAGCACCGCCCGGGTCTTGAGCACCTCATGGATCGAAAGCGCCGGGCAGCGGCTTGCATTGGCGCCGCTGGTGCGCTCGGCCTGGCCTGCTTTGAGATGGGCATCGATCTTGTGTTCCACCACCGGCTGGATGGCGTTGAGCAGGTTCAGCGCCGACCTGCGGTGCCAGCGCAACACCGGCTTCGGGCTGCGAGCCAGTGGCAGCAGGGAGGCGCAAAGATTGCCCATCGTCTCGAGGTTGTTGTCGAGCTTAAACCCGGGAGCGGCACGTAACACCTCGAGCCTATCCAGCCCCGGCTGTGTCAGCACCCCGAGATCGTCCAACAACTGCGCCTTGCCCAACGCCTTGAATATACTCGCGATCGCATGGACATCGGCCTGCTGCAGCCGATCCTCTGCATGCTGGAGGTAGCGCGCCAGCTGATGCAGGCGGTCCTTCAGCAAGGCCGGTTCGGCGGCCTCGCCGGCGGTCTCTCCCTCCTCGATACACCGCGACAGACCGTTGGCGATCCTGACTAGCGCAGGCGTGCTGAAAGTCCTGAAGCGACGGCCCTTGGAACCGAGCTCGCCGGCGATGGCAACGATCGCCTTGCGTGCTTTTTCTTCTTCCGGCCACTTACCGAAACCGTTCACCAGATTGGCCAATTCTTGATCCGAGAATCCGTCGCGGGCAACCACCGCGCCGGCTATGGCAACCGTCGCTTCTCGCGTCTTCTGCTGGTCCGGCCATCTGCTGAAGCCGTTCACCAAACCGGCCAACTCTGAATCCGAAAATCCGTCGAGATTGCCGTCGCGGGCAACCACCGCGCCGGCGATGGCAAGCGTCGCTTCACGCGTCTCCTGCTGGTCCGGCCATCGGCTGAAGCCGTTCACCAAATCGGCCAACTCTGAATCCGAAAATCCGTCGAGATTGCCGTCGCGGGCGACCAACGCGTCGGCGCTGGCAAGCGTCGCCTCGCGCGTCTTCTGCTGGTCCGACATTGCGTCTGAGATGCGGTGCGGGCCGCCTTCGCTATTAGGACGCCCTGCTTGTCCGGCCAACTCTCCGGTGCTGCCCATATTCCCTCTCCGATCCAGCAAAACGCATCGCCTAGGCCTGTCAACAACAGATCATTGGTTTGAGTGCGGTCAGGCGAGCCTGCAACGGCATGCTTGAAAGCCGCAGCATTCACGCAACGACAACTGCCTCGACAACACCGCAATGAAAAGCTTCTTGGCCACTCGATCGCTCCGACATCAGGCTGAAGCTTAAAGGGCTGAGCCGTGTACAAAACGCCCATAAATCACTATGGACCCTCCCGCTTTGCGGGCCGAATCTACGGTTTTTTCATTGCGGTACAGATTGAGCGATATCGATCAGCCAGCGTTCGAAATCCAGTTCAAAAGAGCTATCTTCGGTTTGGCGCCGACCGAGAAATCGGCCACTTCGCCGCCCTTGAAGATCGCGAGCGCCGGAATGGAGCGCACGCCTAATTGGGCGGCGAGCTCCGAGTTTTCATCGATGTTAAGCTTGGCGATCTTGATCTTGTCTTCCATCTCGACGGAGATTTCCTCGAGGCTCGGAGCAATCATCTTGCAGGGATCGCACCATTCGGCCCAGAAATCGACGACGACGGGTGCTGCGGATTCCAGAACTTCCGACCGGAAGTTATTGATATCGACTTTCACGGTAGCCATGGCTGCTCCTTTGACCGAAGAAGATGTTGAATCAAATGTGCGGTTTTCGGCTTAGCCGAACGCTGTTTCCACTTTGACTGAGCCCGAGTGAGATGATGTAAGTTTTGCGAGCGGCAAATGGACCTTCGTTCAATATCGAATGCGTCGATTGGAGCGTGTCCTTTAATGAAGATCCAAAATTCTGAAGCGTCAACGTCGAAACGGGTTACATTCGTAATGTGGATAGATCGGACATGCTGGACTGGCTCGCAAGCATGGGATCTCCGAAGCGACGACCTACAGTTGGAAGGCCAAATTTCGGCGCATGGACGTTTCCGAGGCGAAGCGGCTGAGGCATTGGGAAGAGGAGAACGCGAAGCTGAAGAAGTTTCTGGCCGAGCAGATGCTTCTACGTGGCCGCCCTTCGCGAGCTGCTTTCAAAATGACCCGCCCCCGTGCAAGGGTCGTTTCGATCAGGACGATGCAGTGTTCTGCTCCGATACCATTCTTTGGACCGCCGGAAGGTAGAATTTCCCGGCTTTCTCACGATGGCGCCTGCGGCGACAGGGCGGGCGGCCCGATGTAAGCGTCTTGCCGCCCAGTCGGTCTCTGGTCGTCTTCATCATTGCGGTTGCCGCCAAGCGGGCCGCCGATCTGGGAAGGAGATCGGCACCTCGGAGGTCGAGCGGATCTCGACGGCGCGTCAAACGGACCCGCCCCAGGCCTCGCAACGTCAAGCTCGTCCTATCCGCGAGAAACCCGACAGCGCCAGGAACGCGCCCGGTGACCTCGGGAATTCCCATCAATTCACCGACGCTGCCACGCGCCAGCGGCCCGCTGACAAAAATGCTGTTGGTCGTGCGCCCGGATGTGCCGACCGCATGGCCTTGGCCGTCGGTTTCGCACGTCCCGGTGGTCTGGGCGGCTTCGCGCCTTGGCCGCAGTGTGACACGAATGCGCCCGTCAACCCGCTCGGGGCCGGTATCCGATGCGACGCGGCAAGCGAGCGTTCCCGCGCAACGCGGCAATCGAGAACGGCGATTCTGCGGCGCAATGCGGAAGCGATGCACATCCCAAAGCGCGCGCAAATGGCGCATCACGCAAGCGTTGCTCAGCGAGCGGCAAGGCGTGCCAGACAGTCTGCCCTGTCGCCGGACGGCATCGAGCACCGGGTGCCAGTCTGCGCCAAGAGACTTGGCATCTCGAATCGTTGCCGGGATGCACTTGAAGGTGCCGTCGCGCTGCGTGAAGGAGGGCTCGTGAAATCACCAAATGGAGAGATGTCGCGGCCTGGCCGCGCGCACGATAACCATGACGTGACAGCGCAACGGACCGGGGACCAGAGGATCCGTGAGGGGAACGCCACGCCGGCCTGGCTTGCCAATGATTCAATGCCAACCGTCGGCATAGAGCGTTCGGTAAGCTTGGCGCCATTGTCCTTGGCGAAGCCGTCGGCGAGCACCTCGATGTCGTCGAGGACCGGCCGCGATAGCCCGTTTTATCGGATTCGAACGCAGGGCAAAAAAGCCCGCGGCCCGAGGCCCGCGCCCGTCATCCCGTTCTACCAAGCGAAACGTCGTCGAGGTCCTCTTCGATCACCCCAGCCGCGTAAAGCTGATCGAGCAGGTCAGCGACTGCAAGGACGCTCGCTCCATCCGTGGCCCTCATAATCAGCTCCGAGGCTGTACAGCTCCCAATCGCGATTAGATGGCCAATGGGAATCGGAACCTCCCCGTCGAGCACTCGATGCTCAATGTTGCGTGAGCGGAGATGGAAGCAGTGGTCCCCCACCTCGTACTGCAGGTCTCCGCGGAAGCGAATTGGCCGGTTGGGAGGCGGGCTTTCGAGCATATTCTCGTCGATGATGCTATCCAGACCTTCCCTGAATTCGTCGGGCGTGCTGAAGAAACGTTGAGCCACGATTCGGTACCCGAGAGGCCAGCGTTCGCTCCCCGGTACCGGCGTCACCAGTTGTAAACGTCCCTGCCGCATATTCACCAGAAAGCCAGAAACACAGGCGATAGTGGTGGGACAGCCCTCCGGCACGGCGATTGCGGCATCTTTGCCGGACGCCCTGAGTTTCTCCTTCCGCGCGCGCGCGCGCCCGGTGAAAGCCTTTGCGATCGGCCCGTCCTCGCCCTGCAGGATGAGTTCGACCCCCATCAGGTCCTCGGGCGAAAACGCCGCGTGTATCTGATTAAGATGGTCCGTGCTTAGCACCGAGAACCGATTGGTCACGCGACCGTAGCGTTCAAACAGTTCGAGCACGCGCTTGGTGAGTGCCTGATCCTTGAGCGGTGCCGCCGTCGTCGTTTGTGGCAATTCGCCCGTGATTTGATGGTAGTCGAACAGAAAACGGTCGTACTCCGGGTTGTCGATCGGGTCTGTGGCCCAGTAACAGAAGCCCGTGCGGACTGCGGAACCAAACATTTCGCTCGCCACACGGAGCACGCCGCGCCAAACCTCTGCATGCTGCTCAGTGTATTCATAGTAACCTTTGAAGGTACTTGCCGAGAGGCCACAGAACCAGCAACCGACGGTGCAGCCTTCGCTCAGCTCGAAAGCGATGACGGAGTGCGAGATCGACGGCGCCAATTCGCCCATTTCGTCGTTACAGCGCCGGATTTGGCGTTCGCGCCAGACATGAAAGCGAGGATTGTTAGTGGACATTTCGCCTTGGCCGCGCATGAGGTCGCGATAGCGTAACATCTCCCGCGTATACTCATCCCACATCATAGCCAGCGGCCAGGGGGCAGACTCCGGCTTGAAGCGATACTTCAGGTAGTCACCGCACCAGAGCGGCAGGATCTCCATTGGGTCAACTTCGATGCCGTAGCACGCGGTCACTATCCGAGGGTTGTCGAGGTTCTCGGAAAGCGCCTTACGGAATTTCCCGTCACCGGCCAGCCGCTCCATGAAGCGCTTGATATGTGACAAACTTCGCCGTTCCTTCGGCGTGCGCCGATTAAAAATCTGCCGCCAGCGTTCGCTCCGATGGTAGAGATGAGCCGTTGCAGCGGCCCCTTGTCCGACTGATGACATTATCTCCTCGCTGACAAGCTCTGCGATCATGTTCTCTTCATACCGGCTCCATCGAGCCAATGCGATCAGAGCTAGCTCGCGACCGCTACAACTATCACAATGACGATAACGACCGCGACGACTGCAGTTTTTCCTCCGACTTCAACAGGGCTCATGGATGTACACGGAGCGCAATTAGCCGCATTGGTGTGTACAAGGCTGGTCAAGGTCGAAACACTCGAACCACCCTTGCGGCCCGCAGTCGCGCGAAACTTCTTGCTGTTTGGTTTTTCTCGCCTGTTCGATCGGATAAAGCCTTTAATCTCGTCAAGTGTGATGTTGTAGTCGAGGTCCTTTGCAACTTCCACAATCGACGCAAGCCCTCCAGCACGCCGTTTGAGGTTTTCAAGCGGACTGCCTTTTTTTCCCAACTCGTTGATGAATCGCTCTACGTCAGTTCGCGCCATAGCTAATTCCTGCCTCTCCTAAGTGTCCGAGCTATCCAGCCATCTCGCTCTCCACAAGCGATCGGCTGATGTACCTGCAAGCTTCATACGCTGATGTACCAGCAAGCTTCATACCAATCTCCAATCTCTGATTTTGCGCGCTATCTGACCGCACGATGTCAACTTACCGACCTTTTTCTGGATCTTTCGGATCGTGGCCGAGTAGCTGAGCCATTCGGCTTTTCGCCTTAAAACATCCGGGCGGGTGGATTCCCACACCATTGTGGCCGGCTGTATTGGTGCGGGAAAGCCGCGCATGCCGAGCTGGCGCGCTGTCGCTGCCGCATGACATGACACGAAGCGTGGTCTCGCTGCCAACGCCATTGGTAACGGCAGCGCAGTTCTGGAGGAGGTGGCAAAGGGCGCGAAGCGAGGTGTTCTCACCTTAGATAACAATCGCTTCGTAGGCGTCGGCTCTCCGGCGCCGATCCTTATGCAGTCCTCCCGCGTCGGCTGCCCGATCTCGAAACGCATGCCGATACGGCTTTCGATCTGGTCCACAGCGCGGGTATCACGCCTCGTGCCCGCTAACCGATGAGTGTTGCCGGCGAGCAGTAAAGCGAAGCCGCACCTCTCCTGAAGATGGAGCAGCTCCCGCAAAACAGTGGGTGTGAAGTTCTAATATTCGTCCACCAGCAAGGGACGCGTCGGGCCGTATCGGGCGCCAAAAAAATTCATGCAATCCTTCGCAAGATCATATGTGTGCTTGCTGTCCCTTGGGACGCCATAGGCCTCATGCAGCATCAGGAACATCGGCCTAATAGCCTCGGTATGCTGCGCAACCTCGCAATAGGCAGCGCCGCTTTGGGCGACTATCCAGTTGAGCGCTACGGTCTTTCCGAGTCCGGCTTTGCCGACCGCAAGCACCGGATATCGCATCTTGACCGCCGTTTCGAAAGCAGCCCGCACGGTGAGCGCAGCCCGGGTTTTAACGAACATCGTCATCCGACGATCCTCTTCACCAAGTCCATCTGAGCGGCTATGCGCTCGTCCTGTTCGCGTCGGCGCTCTTCGGAGATCAAAGGCTTCTTCGGCATCACGATCCGCGCCGGCCGCTGAGACAGGTTCCCCCTCGCGGTCCCATTCGTAGTCCGACTCCTGTCATTCTGCATTGCATACTGCATTGACGTCGGCTCGTCGGAGGTGCGGTCGTAATACAGCTCGAATACCGTTGCGAGGTGGTCAGAAAGTTCTTTAAGGCTGAAGCTGGGATCTTCGTCCCGGCAATAGAAACATTGCGAGGGGGATGTCACGTTGTCTGCATATACACGCGTCGAGACCTGCAGCCGCTGATGTCAGCTGACCATGGCCACGGCTTTCCATTCCCCCATGGCCTGCAGGCGGTGAATATGTGTAGCGAGAGCGGAGCGTTTTGAGCGGGGCGGACGAAGAGATTGCGCAGAGCCGAGAAGATCGAAACCAAGCGTTGCAGTGCTCCTGGTGATCGGAAGCCTTGCATAATCCGCTCCCCGTTTTCGCAGCGGCACATGCGAATTCTCGGCACGGTTGTTCAATCTCTTATGCGACCAATGCTCGACGTCCGGCATCACCTGTCGCCTGGCTGCTCCATAGGAGCGCAGCTTGTCGGTGATCATGCGCTTCGGCGCGACGCCTTGCTTCTTCAGCAGCCGCGTCAGCAAGCGCTTGGCCGCTTTAGTGTTGCGGCGGTTCCAGTCCAACGCCGAAGTTTTCCCGGCCAGTATTTGATTGCAAATCTCCTTGAGTGTGGACGTTTCAAATATTTAAGAAGCCTTTTCTAAAGAAGGCTAATTTACCGGTTCTCAATATCGATAAGCGGAAACCATCGAATCAATAGGGTTACCGCTCAAGAGCTGGCCGCCACTGCTGCGGATAACAGCACATGCGGCATTCAAGCCCGTTTGTACCGCGCCCTCGACCCACCCGCCGGTAAAGGAGCATCCACATCCTGCGAGATACAAGCCCGTGTCTTCTTCCGGTCTTTTTGCGGTAGCGAATTGGAAAAATAACCGTTCTGAATAGATGTCTTCACCAGGATAATTGAGCTTGAAGGCACCTACTGAATATGGATCCATCAGCCAATCGTGCTGCAGGACATGACGTTCATAGTCACCGTTAGCCGGGACTAGATGACGGGCGAAATCAGGGGAAATGGTGGCCAGATCATCGACCAGACGCTGGCACCGTTCCTTTTTGTCCAGAATGGAAAGCATTTTGTTAGCATCATCTTCCCATGTATAACTTAACAGCACCACGCCCCTACCATCGGGATCATCTGGCTGATAGTCCAGGCAGTAAACCCCTCTGGCAAGGCCATCTGACAAGATGGTTGTCGGCGAGCCCTTTTTTAACCAGAACTTGTTTTCCGTCAGCATAAACAGCTTGGAAGAGCCGGTAAGGTGAGTTTCTCTGACCGCTCGCAAAACTTCGTTAGTAAGAAAGGTTCCATCCGCCGTGAGACGATGGGCCAGTTCCATAGCTCGATTGCTGGTAGTGACGATGACGCGGTCAAAAGGCACGACCTGCCCTCCTGCGCATGTCACGAGAATCTGACCGCCCTGTTTGTAAATACGGTTTACATGACCGTAGCGGACACACTGCCGCAAACTCACACCGTTAAGCTCCTGTTCAGCCAACCGTTTCACCAACAGGGAGATCCCACCCATAATCAGGCGCTGATCGTCCTCGTACCCGTTAATTACTAGACGCAGTATCTCAGTAAACGCGGCTTGGTACACAGGTAAAAAGCCTCCAGACCCAATCCCCAGCGATCCGAAAAGCTCAAAATCTTCCGGCCTTTTCCAAGGTACGCGCCCTGGTGGTTGCGGTCCGGTAAAGATGGTGACGAGGGCCGAATAGAAGGAGATGTCGCGAAACGAATCTAGCCAGGCCTGCCATGCGTCACGAGCTTGGTCAAAGCGATGCGACCGAAGCAAAGTTGTGATCTTTGCCGGTGCGGGCAGTTGAATCCCTTCGTGCACGTAACCGTCGCTTATCAAAGCCTGCCATCCTTGATGAACGCGTCTGAACAGTGGCGGCGGAGACTCGCCGGCCTGCCATAAATGACGCGCACCTCGATAGTGCACCTCGGTATCCACGATGCCCGGATCGGGGAAGGAAGCTGCGGTATCTATCCTCAATTTGTCCAGATAATGGAACAGGCAGGTTGCGCTGGAAGGAAAGCGCATAGCGCCCATCTCGGCAATGAGATGCGGTTCGCGCGGGTCGAAGATTTGTGACCAAGCCCGCCCACCCATACGATCCCGCGCCTCAAATAGCACGATGTCCGTTATTCCGGCGCGCAAAAGTTCAGTCGCCGCAACCAAGCCACTGATGCCGGCGCCCACAATGCCAACCCGCGGGCGCCGGCTGTTTTGAGCAAAGCTCCCGATACCACCTTCAGACTCGCTCAATCGCAAGAACGGTCCATAATCATACAGAAGATCGATACTCGGCAACGAATTTCTTGCGATGGTATTGTTCAGCATACCGCTCTCCGGTGATAGCTATATTTCTTGAGATCTAGTGTAGCCGCCCTCAGAATGCCTCCCCTGTTAAATTGGAACGCTGGCCACAGCATAACAATTGCTGCTCACCGGAGGCGCAATTAACGGTACGTATTAGAAGAGACCTTGCCAGCTTTAGTACTTAGTAATAAAAGAACTTCAAACACATATCACTAATCGACGATTGACGCATATTTATTTGGATGAGAATGGATTAGCCGAAATACATCGCGTTCCTCTCATATGGGGAAGTCTCGCTCCTGCCACCAACATGCTCCAAATACTCTTGCGCGATATCTTCTATTAGTGCTTGCTAACTATCAATATTATCTATTTCTTTCTATCACTAAATTCCCACCCATTGAATTATTATTACGTTTCATATGTAATATAATACGCTTCCTTACTGATCAGAACCCATTTGTCCTTTCTCTTCGGCCGATGGACATGATGCGCCAAGGCTGGTTTTCGAGCTTGCGCCAAGCATCGCAGCAATGGGCGACGATATCGTCATAGGATTTGAAGATGCGGTTCGACAGCCAGTTTTCGCGCAATACGAGCCAGAGGTTTTCGACCGGGTTGAGCTCCGGTGATTTCGGCGGCAGTGGCAGGATGGTGATTCGTAGGCACGACGCCTGGCGTCTTTTCCGGCAAGCAGCCTTTGGTTGCTTCCATCGGCGGCTATATCACTTTGGGGGGCGAGGATGAGGCAGCTGACTACGTCGACGAAAACGGCCAGGCATGGCAGGCCACGCCCGGTGCAGTCGCGTGGCTGGCGGAGGTTACCAGAAAGCTGAAACCCCGACGACGGCGTAACTGACCACCGGAACCGATGGGGGTATACCCGGCCTGAACACCCGCCATGAACACGTCGCAACCGGAAAAGCCTGTATATATTTTGGGCTCAATCTTCGTTAATGAACAGAGCATCGCGCCGGCACACCCAAAATGAACAGTTTGCATGACCCGCATCGGATACGCTCGCGCCTCCACCACCGACCAGAACCTCGCCGGGCAGATCGCCGCGCTCAAGGCCGCCGGCTGCGAGGTCATTCGCGAGGAGCAGAAGAGCGGCTCTACCCTGGAAGGCCGTCCGCAACTCAACACCATTCTCGACTTCATTCATGCTGGCGAGACGCTTGTCGTCACCCGGATTGACCGCCTGGCCAGATCGCTGCGCGACCTGCAGATGATCGTGGACAAGCTCAAGACGAAGGGCGCGCATCTCTCCGCGACAGAACAACCTGTCGATACGTCGACGCCGCCGGTAAGGCCTTCTTTGACATGCTTGGTGTCTTTGCCGAGTTCGAGACCAATCTGCGGCGCGAGCGCCAAGCGGAGGGAATCGCTGCCGCCAAGAAGCGCGGCACATACAAGGGCCGCCCGCCGAAAATCGACCGCGACGCGATCCAGCAAAGGCTTAAACAGGGTCAGGACCCAACACAGATCGCCCGCGATCTCGGCGTCTCACGCGGTACTGTCTATCAGGTGAGGAAGGGCAAATGATGAAGGGCAGGCTCATAACCCGTCTGACGCCACATGCGAAGAGATCCAGACCCGCATGCTCGAAGTCTGCCAGAAGATCGCTGAGGACCATGGCCTGGTCATCTAGGGCGCCGGATGGCACGGTACGGATACCGGCTTCTTCTTCGAGCCCGTGTTCCGCGTCAGCATTCCCGCTTCCGACGGCACCGCATTCAATCTCGAAAAAGACAGGTTCGAGTTCTTGGCAGAGCAATTCGGATTGGCCCCTTCGGACTTCGGACGCGAGTTCCGCACCGGAAGCGAACGGTTCCGGATCACCGGCATCGATCCAAAGCGGCCACGCTACCCGATCTCCGCTGAGCGAATTCCCGACCGCAGAGGGTTCAAATTTGCCGCCGAAAACGTCGCCATGCTCCTCCAAGCCAAGGAGAACAAGCCGTGACGTTCTCGGATTGTTAGCCAAAATCGCATATATGGAACGGCCCGCTTGGCATATTTCCTCATGTATTTCCCCAGTAAGGACGGTGCGGTCATATGTCCGGCCTGTTTTCTGGCCTTTCAGCCATGGCCACGATGAGATCCGCGGAGCAAATCGCCTAATCAGCTTCTCGCGCTGTAACGCGCTTGCGATTTTGCGGTCAGATTTGCTTCGGGATGTCGTCCCGTTGGCTCATCACAATTGGCACCTTGCCTGCCTTTCCGACTGGTAGGCCGGAAAGCGCGTTGTCTAAGCCTGGACGATCATCTTCGCTCCCCGATAGCTATCGCCTCGAACGAGAAGAGCCCAGATGATGCGCGCGATCTTGTTTGCGAGTGCGACAGCGATAACCTTGAACAGGCGGCGCAACATCATGGCCGCTATCCATGGTGATGGCTGGAGGCCACGACGAGCGAGCTTGAGGATCGACGTCGCTCCAGCGACAAGCAACGTTCGCAGTTGCCGGTTTCCGCGCTTTGAGATCGAACCTATCCGTTCTTTTCCTCCGCTGGAATGCGCGCGTGGAGTCAACCCAATCCAGGCAGCGAAATCTCGACCGGTTCGGAAGCCAGCGAAATCCGGTACAACTGCTCGAACGGTCGCGGCAATGATCGGCCCCACGCCGGGAATCGCCGTCAGGCGTCGAGCGCTGTCGTCTTCTCTCACCGCAAGGATTATTCGATCGAGCCTTTCAATGCGTGCCGTCACGGTCTCGATTTGCTCGACTAGCTCTTTCAAAGCCATTCGTGCTGCACCCGGCAATCTCAGGTCACTGTCGTCGCGCACCATGGCGGCAAGACTGATGATTCCGACCAGACCGGTCGCCCTGACAATGCCCAGTTCGGCAAGGTGAGCTCTCAAGGCATTGATTGCTTGAGTGCGCTGACGGATGAGCAAATCTCGTGTTTTGAGCACCATTCTGGGAGGTTCTGTTGCAACCTTTTGATTGCCAGCGCTGTGGCAAGGAGCCTTCGATCATTTCGAAGGGTTGCAATGTTCAAAGGCCGTCAGTTCGACGAATCCGTGATCCTGGTGTGCGTGCGCTGGTATCTCGCCTACAATCTGAGCCTGCGCGATCTTGAGGAGATGATGGCCGAGCGCGGCATCACGGTCGATCACACGACCATCCACCGCTGGGCCGTTCGTTTCTCGCCCTTGTTGCTCGAGGGTTTCAACCGGCGCAAGCGTGCCGTCACCGGCAAGTGGCATGTCGACGAGACCTACATCAAGGTCCGCGGCCAGTGGACGTATCTCTATCGCGCCATCGACACTGTCGGTGACACAGTCGAGTTTTGGTTCAGCGAGCAGCGCGACCTGCCTGCGGCCAAGCGCTTCTTCAGAAAGGCGCTTGAGCGTCATGGCCGACCGGATCGCGTCGTCATCGACGGGAGCCAGACCAACCACGAGGCGATCGTTTGCTGCGACATCACAAATCGCTTGCAGGATCGCTCCCGGCGCCGGCTGAAGCCGTTCCGCATCCGCCGGAGCCAGTATTTGAACAATCGGATCGAGCAGGACCATCGGCGTATCAAGCGGCGGGTCCGGCCGATGTTCGGCTTCAAATCGACGGCCACCGCCTGCACCATCCTTTCCGGCATCGAAATGATCCCCTCGATGGGCAAGCGACAGGCGAGGTACGCCTTCAATCCGAATCTGTCCCTGGCCGAGCAATTCGAAATCCTCGCCGCCTGATTGACCGCATCAGGCCTCTCTGCGCCCCTATTCAGCCGTTGCAACAAAACCGTTGAGCGCAATGCGGCGATAGGATTCATTCTCGGTCGCATGGGTGCCGCCGGTCGAGCAGGACGGCGACACTATGCCGGCAATGCAGGCGACCATCGCCTGGCCGTCGAGCAGGTATACGTCGTTGGCATCGTAGGCTGGCATGCCATAGCCCGGACTTGCCCGTTCGATGACGTCAAAACCATCGAGCCCCCGGGCATAGCCGAGCCAACCCTGGTAGAGGCCGCCGAGCTTGGTCTTGCGCGAGGAATTGTAGTGAGCGCGATCTGCGGCTCGATGCCATGGAAAGCAGGAGCATCGATGCCGATGGAACAGCCAAGATTGCCGTTGCCGGCCGCTTTCGGCAGATCCACCTTCGGAGTGCCGATCGCCTCGGGATCGCCGCTGCCGGTTGTCGTGGTGGTCGTGGCCGCTTGCTCCTCAGCGGCTTGTGGAGCGGCCTCGATATCGCTCGTCTCTGCCGCCGTACCTGATTTGGCTGTCTTGGCATCCTTGCTATCGGCTGCGTTGGCATCGGCAGGTTTGGCACCAACCTTGGCCGCTGCATCAGGGCTGCCGGCGGCGGCCGTTCCGCCCGGCGCGGCATCTTGCGCCACACCTGTCGTCGGCACCATGGTGCCCGACGCCGATGTGCCTCCGCCATCCGCCGACTGCCCGCCGCCAGTGCGGCGCCGCCATTGCCGAATCCCCCCGGCGCGCTGAGTTGAGACGAAGTGCCCTGCGCTTCTTGCGCAACGGCACCTATCCCCGCACTTCCCCTAATATGACAAACGAAAGACGTTGTGCCGTCCGGAATTATCTGTCGTTGTCCGGAATTAATCCGGACTTCGGAGAGGCCGGGCCCATCACGAAAACGATCAATGACCTATGTGTCGAGCCGCCGCCGCGGTGGGAATCTGCGGGCTTCAGCGTCCGCCGAGTGCCAGCGGTAGTCGTTCGTTGAGGGTTACCAAACCTGTCGCAGGTGGGTTACCAATGCGCCTAATGAATGGCCTTAGGTTACCAATTGAGGCCGCAATTATCTCAATGAATCAGCGCCTTAGCGCCAGTTCGAAATTAATTGTCGTTGGGGCACAATGGTAACCCTGTTGATCGAAGGGCATTGGTAACCTATTCGAGCGAAAGCAGTGGGATATGAGCCATTTAGCAGTACAGCTGACGACAAATAATTCTGGACGCCGACGACAGATAATTCTGGACGGCACACCAGTCTGCCCTTTTATGCGACTGGAAACGCACAAAACGAGAACAAACCAAGTTATCGATCCTTAGCTTGTCCGCTTTGAGCTTTGAGCTTTAGTTGAGCCTCCACGCGCTCTCCACTCACAACCGCCAATCTCACGTTTCGCCACGTCGTTTGATGTGCAGAGAATGCCGGTCTCGCCCTCGCGTCACTCCCCCTGCCGTTGTTTACATGATATGGCACAGCCTAAGCGATATTCAGTAATCCACAATAATTCTTTGCATACTCGAGCGGGGGCCAAATCATATGCATCTTCACTCTTTGACTTTTAGGAACTTTCGTAGATTGAGAGATACACGCGTCGAGTTTGCAAACGATCTGACAATATTTGTTGGAGCCAACAACAGCGGCAAAACGTCTGCAACTCATGCTGTGGACCTATTTTTGTCCGGTTCTAAGGACAAATTCACTGTCAATGATTTCAGCGCAGATTGCTGGCCGGGCTTTGAAAATTTTCCGGCAGAAGATGCGGCTGAGCAAGCCTTCGAATTTCCAGCCATAACTCTTGATGTGTGGATCAGCGTTGATCCGGACAGTCTCTACCGGGTCGTAGATCTCCTGCCCCGAGCCGCATGGGAAGGCGCACTCGTCGGCGTCCGAATTGAGTTTGCCGTGAAGAATGCCGCCCAGACGCTGGCCAGCTACCGGAGGATGGCGACCGAGGCCGCGAATTTCGCGCAGACCAAGGCCGAGCATGGCGCGGACTACAAGCCCTGGCCTCGCCACATGCGAGACTACCTCGCGCGAGAGCTGAAGAATGAATACGGCTTGCGCTATTTCATCCTCGACGAAGCGTCACTCGACCCCGCGAACGCTGGCGAGACTTATACGCCGAAGGAGATTCTGGGAGACACCGAGCGCACGGGCCACTCGATCATCAATTCGCTGATCAAGGTGGACTTCCTGAGCGCGCAACGACACTTGAGCGACGGAAACGCACAGGCTCGAACCGAAGATCTGTCTAAGCGCCTCAGCCGTTTCTACACGCGCAACCAGAGCAAGCGCGAAGACGACCACAACGCCCTGCGCGCGTTGGCGCTATCTGAAGACCAATTGACGAAGCATTTTTCAGACGTGTTCAAGGATACGTTCAAATCGCTGCGCAAGCTCGGGTATCCCGGCCTTGCCAACCCTTCACTGGAGATCCGCGCCGCCCTACGGCTGGAGCGCCTGATGGGCGATCAGCAGGCCAAAGTTCACTACCTGCTCGAACAGGCGATCGGTGGTGCAGAAGCTCTGTCCCTCCCCGACAGCTACAACGGGTTGGGTTTTAAAAACCTCATTTACATGGGCGTCGAACTCCTCGACCTCCATGCTGCGTGGTCGGTTACAGAAGAAGGTGAGGAAGAAAAGCGCCAGCCAATCCACCTGATGTTCATCGAGGAGCCGGAGGCGCATATGCACGCGCAACTCCAGCAGGCCTTCGTTCGCAAGCTCACCGAACTCATCCCGCCCGCAGGCGCGGACGCTCACGCCACGCAGTTCGTGATCACGACACATTCTCCGCACATCCTGTACGAGCGGGGCTTCAAACCGATACGCTATTTCCGCCGTTCGGCAGAAATCGGCTCCAAGCAAAGCTCGTCTGTTTTCAACCTCTCAGCCTTCTACGAGAGCAACAAGGAAGACCGGGACTTCCTGCAGCGATATATGAAGCTGACGCATTGCGACCTCTTCTTCGCTGACGGCGCAATCCTTGTTGAGGGCAACGTCGAGCGCCTCGTACTTCCGTTGATGATCGGACACGGCGCTGAGAAGCTGAACGCTGCTTATCTCAGCATTCTTGAGGTTGGCGGCGCCTTCGCCTTTCGCTTCCAGAAGCTGATTGAGTTTCTCGGCCTGCCAACCCTGATCGTGACGGACCTCGACAGCGTGTACCCTCCCAGGCCCAAGGACGCTCCTGAAGCCGCACCGGACGCCAACGGGAACGCCGCTACCCAAAGCGATAACGACGCGCGTGAAGACGAAGACGATGAGCTTGATGATGAAGTTACGGCTGAAGGAGATGAGCCGAAGCCAAGCTCAAAATGCCCTGCCGGAACGGCTGGAGCTGTGACGGCAAACCAGACCCTACGCCAGTGGCTCCCTGGCAAGATGCTGATTGAAGACCTCCTGGCCGCGGCGCCTGAAAGTAAGCTGCAAGCGCCCCAGAATGGCTTGGGTGCGCATGTGATGGTGACGTATCAGTGCCCCGTGACCGTAACGTGGGGAGCGGAGACGGCTGAGCTGAAGAGCCGAACCCTCGAAGAGGCCTTCGCTTACGAAAACCTTGAATGGTGCCAGAAGAAGGAGCACCACGATCTGAAGCTGCGATGGAGCAAGGCGGGAACCATGCCGCTAACCGATCTCGCTTCGAAAATTCACACGCGCGTCAAAGGCCAGCATTTCAAGAAGACTAACTTCGCCTTGGGTCTCTTGGCTAGCAGTGACGCTACATGGGTCGTCCCTACTTACATCCAGCAGGGCTTGGACTGGCTGACTCAACAGGTGGCGATCGTAGAAGAAGAAGAGACGGATGACACGGCTGAAGTCGCGGGCGCCCCAGAAGCTCCTACCCAACCTCAGAACGTTCAGGTGACTCAATGACCAGCCGCGCGGGAAAGCCAGATACGACGGCTGATATTGCACTGAGAACCTTGCTAGACGATGACGCGTCTACCGGGTTCGTGATGGTCTCAGGTGCAGGGTCGGGAAAGACGACCTCGATCGTCAAAGCGCTCGATCATCTTCTGAAAACACGAGGCCGAGCTCTCCGAGCGCAGTCCAAAAAGATCGCCTGCATTACTTATACAGAAGTCGCGGTCGCCGAGATCTGGGGTGATGTCGGCAACAATCCGCTGTTCCACGTGTCCACGATCCACAGCTTCCTCTGGGCGGCCGTGAAGCCGTTTCAGATCGACATCGCAAGCTGGGTCGGGCGTCGGCTCGACAAAAAAATCACAGACACTGAAACTGAGATTGCAGGATTTACGAACAGGACGCGGGCACCGACGCGCGAACGCAAAAACGCCGACCTCGAACGGTATCGAGCCCAAAAGCTCACGGTCAGTGATGTGGAACGCTTCACCTACGGTGTCGGGAGCGACTACCCTAAGGGCATTCTGGGGCACGACGACATTATCAAGCTTTCGACCGAGCTGATCCGCGACTTTCCGGTCATCGCCAAAGTGGTCGGGCAGAAGTACCCGTTCATCTTTGTCGATGAGAGTCAGGACACCGATCCGGATGTCGTCGCGGCACTCCAGGCGATCTCAGCCTTGCTTGGCAGTAAGTTCTGCCTTGGGTTCATTGGCGATCCGATGCAAAAAATCTACACATCCGGGGCCGGCGTCATAGCACCTCTCGAGGGCTGGAAGTCTATCGAGAAGCCTGAAAATTTTCGCTGCCCCATCGCTGTCCTCAATGTGATCAATCAGATCCGCGCGGGCGATGACGGTCTTGTTCAGACCGGCGGCAAAACGAAAGAGGTCGGAGGCGCACGCGTTTCGGTCCAAGGCTCGGCGAAACTGCTCGTGGTGTCGAAGACCGACCGTACTCAGAGCCTAGCTGACGCGCGACAGTGGCTAGCACACCACAACAACGACGCCCTTTGGCTCAGCGATGAATCTGACGCTGACGTGAAGATCTTGGTGATTGCCCACCGGATGGCCGCCAATCGCCTTGGCTTCGGCTCCCTGTACGAAGCCTTCCACGACAAGACGTCTGACCGTCTCAGAGACGGTTTCGATGACGGCACACATTGGGCCGTCACCCCTCTGCTGAAGCTGCTGGCCCCCTTGATGCTAGCCGATGCCGATGACGATCAGTTCGAGGTTATGAGCCTTCTGCGTCGCCATGCGCCTTTTTTGCAGCGCGATTACATGCAGGTGAACGCTGTGCCCGGCATCTTGAAAGACATGGACACTCGGGTGAAAGTACTCGCGCAGATTTGCGGAGAGGCTTCAGCGACCCCTGCTTTTGCTGCGTTCGAGCATCTGCGGGACGGAGGCATGTTCAAGCTGGATGATCGCATCCTCGCGGCAATGGCCGAATACGATGCTGCGGCTCCATCAGTTGAAAGCGGCGACCATGCTGCTTTGGTGAAGCTCCTTCACACGCCAATCCGCCAGCTATGGGGCTATCGTCGCTACATTGAGGAGCAGTCGCCGTTCGAAACGCATCAGGGGGTAAAGGGCGCGGAATTCAGCCGTGTTCTCACGATCCTCGATGACGAAGAAGGTCGCCATAATCAGTTCAATTACGGCAAGTATTTCGGCATTACGCCCCCCTCCGACACGGACGAGCAGAACATTCGGGACGGCAAGGAAACGACGGTAATGCGCACCCGTCGCCTTCTTTATGTCTGCTGCTCCAGAGCCGGCGACGATCTGGGTGTTGTTTTTTTCGCGGACGACCCCGCGCAGGCTCACGCCGCTATCGTCGCGTCCGGCCTGTTTCACCTTCAGGACGTCATCAATCTCGCCGCTGCCTAGGCCACTATAAGCCTACCATCCTGTCAGAAGGGCTATCGACCTGTGGCGTCTTGGAAATCGTTCCACATAGTCTGAATGCCAAGCGGCTATGCTCGGCACAGATGCAGCCCACGGCAAGGGCGTCTGGATAGTCGGGGGTTCCATGTACCCCCGGCACACAGCTTTTTGCTGTCCACAGAGAGGCCTATCCCTACGGTTGATGTTTAACCGGCAACTGAGCCCTGAGCCATAGGTTGTTTCGTCTGGATGCCAACTCGAGCGGTTAGCTCAACACCACGTCGATAAAGCCCTTTCCTTCCCTGATTCGTTCGAAGTCGGTGCGCAAAGGCTGGGCTCTGTCGAGCCATTCCCGCTCATAGGCTTCAAAATCCGCTGGATCTTTCGGTTTGAAATCTTTGAGGTCAGGCTTGTAGATTCGGGTATCGCCAACGCGCCGCGCTATTTCAGTCATCAGCAGCCCTCGCGGAATCGTGCGATATTTCCCACGTTCGGTCGACACAACCGCCATTGCTTTCGACTGCTGGCCGGCCGCCGGCACCGGCAGGATTGCATCCAGGATCGCAGTCGCCTCGCTCGGCTTTCCTTTGCCCATATCCCAGGGTGTACTGTTTTCACTGCCATGATGGCCGATCTTGAGGAAATCGACGGCTTTGCCGAACAGATCTCGTCGCTCGTTCCACATCACATTCCACGAGCCGTTCATCTTGCCCTCTTTGAAGTCGCCGTTCCATTCAGCGTCACCGACAAACAGCAAGCGCTTCTTTTTCCATTCGATCAGCAAAACGATGCTGGAGTTGTTTTTTAGCGTGCCGTCCAGTTCGGCGAATGCCAAAGCGTTCGACTGCATGCGGGCGCGAAGGGCGCGAAAAGAGGCGGGACTGATATTGTGAGGCGCAGGTGGCTCTTTCGCTTCTGCCGTGGCATCAAGCTCTTCTTCCGCGTCGAATGCGGCCGCTCCCAGCACGCCCTTCAATGTTCGCTGAGCGGTCGCGCCAAGATAAAATCGATCGAAATCAGCCTCCGGCCCCAAGATGTTGATCTTCGCTTTATTGAGTGCAATGCTATGCGTTTCATTGGTCTCGCCTGCTTGCACGTAAGTCGGGTCTCCGCCATCGAGCAGAGTTTTGCGCAACGTCTGCATGGCGCCTTTGTTGTCGATCTGGAAAACTGACAAGAGCTCGCTTGCACGAGGGCTCAGGCTGAGCCCAAGTGCCGCAAGCCCCCGCATGGCCTGCTCAGCAACTCCTCTAATCTTGCGGGTCTTTCCGGCCTGCGGATGTCTCGGATTCATTGCGCAGTTCATCCAAACCGCGCCGACCTTCATATTCTCGAACAGCTTGGGATCGAAGCCCGCTATGTGATCCTTGTGCTCATGCGTGACAACGACAAGATCGAGCCGCTTTTTTCCATCCTGTGCGTCTGGCAACTCGCTCTCGAGTTGTTTCATCGCCGCGACAAGAAGCTTCCCTTCGCTCCAGGTGCCGCAGTCGATCAGCATATGGAATGCATCTTCCTTCTTGTCGGTTTTGCCGGGAATGCGAACATAAATGCAGTCGCCCAAACCGACGTCATAAAGGCGGATCAGGAGCTCATTTGCCATCTAAGCGCTCCCAGGCTGGAATCATCATCATCATAGACATGAAAGTGCGGCGAGAGTTCAAACCGAACCGAGCCGTCAACTTCTCGCGCGATCAGCGGCGGTGTAAGGCCTCCAACAAGACCTTCGGGGCCGGCGAGTTCCTCGCCAACCATCCCCTCACCGATGCGTCTGGAAAGTGCGTCGAGATACTCCTGCCTGCGCTGCTTGCCAACCTCGAGTTCAGCTAAGGCTACCTGCTCGGTGCCAAAGAGTTTCTTGCGTGATTTCATCTTCTCCATCGCCACGCCTGCAGTGGCAAAGGGTTCACTGCCCGGCTTGCGCACCCAATAGAGAAGGCTGCCATTGACGTCGAACACCATCGTCGCGCCACAGAGGAGACTGGTCGTCTTGCCGCTGAAAGAGCCAAATTGCGTGCCCGTTAATGCCAAATCCTCGCGCCACAGATATTGAAGGATGATCTGTTTGGGCTGGAAGAGACCTGGACCGACCATCTTTTCGGAGGTGAAGACCTCATTGACGACAATGTCGACATGGTCGGGAATGAAGAGCTTGTCGCGGTTGTCATCGAGATACCGGTAGGCTGCGGCGCGCGAACTCGCGATGAGCTCCGGATCGTGCGTAATTGTTCCTGGCATCCGATCGTACAAAGGCGCGCGCGCCAGCAGGTCGGCCCTCTCCGCTTCGGTCATGATCTCGCGGTGGACGAAAATGTCAGCGATCATCTTGCGATAATTTTTGGGATCGGTTGGATCTGCGATCGCGAGGTTGCGCAAGACGGCGCGCCCATAGTCGTTGAATGTAACTTCGACAGGCGGCAAAAGATCGAGCGCCTGGATGGCAATTATCTGCATCTGAGCGACCGCATATTGTAGCGATTGAGCTGGAGTGTGTGTCTCCCCGTCGCTGCGCTCTCGTTTGAGATATTGCTCAGTCAACGCAACGAAGATGTCGAACATCGCTCCGGTCATCACCTCCGAGAGTGCGTGAGGTTCGATCTCATCCTTGTATTCGCCCAGCAAATGCTCATTAGCAGCGCTACGCAGGTATGGTTGTCCTGACACGGCGTTGCCGAACTCTGTGGCGACAGATGCGATGAGTTCGTCACCGGATTTCGTCTTCAAGTGGCCGTTGGTCCTGGCCGCAAGCTCCTTACGGAACGAATTGTTCCGCAGCGTCATCAAGATTGCGGTCAGGTCCCCAAGGAATTCGTGAAAAGCACCTGTCTGTGGTGAGACCGCCTCCAAGTAGTATGGGCGAATCCCATCCAGCAGGGCATGGCCGAACTCGTGATTGACGATATCGCTGGATAGGCAGGTGTGAATTCGCTGACCGCTGTCGTCGTCAAAATAGTAGAACTGGAGGGACTTGCTCTGGCGATCATAATAGGCATTTGCGCCGTAACCGGCATTCGGCGTGACCAGAAGCCGATTGCCTTCGAACGCCCAGGAGATGCGCCGGCCGAGGCCGCTGGGGCTCTCGAAGAAATCAAGTGTGCTTTGCAGGATTGCCCAGGTACTGACCTGGCGGAAGTGAGCCGTCTCTTTCAGCGCTTTATCTACCTTGCGCCCCTTTGGATCGAGAAACGCCTTCTCCCCGACGCTCCATTTGGCCGGTTCTTCCAACGTATTCGCGGTGCTGTCGTAGTCGACAATAGCAAACCTTGCGCTTGTCGGGCCATCGCCAATGCGCGGCTCCCAAGGCACATAGAAATCGCCGTCGATCTCCAGACCTGGATTCTGCTTCGCGACAAGAGGATCCTTGTAATATGTGTCGAAGCGAATCTTGAGGCCGAGTTTCTTCTGCGTGGTCCCGTCCAGAAACCGCCGGGAGGCATAAACGTCTCGCGTCTCAGCAGGTGACAGGGCCATCGCCACAGCCTTTTCACCGTTCTTAACGGTACTGCTCTTTTTCGCCATCTGCATCCCCCTCGGATGACCGCGAACTGGCCTTGCTATCGTGAACTTGGAGATGTCACGGCTGTCCGGTTCTTAGCTCTTGCGCACCAGACTATCCGAACCACCACGACTTTACCCTTGCTTCCCGATTTTACACTGAGCCGCCGCAAACGCATCGTTTAACAGCTTCGCAAGCCTCGGACCGCCGCGGCCGAGTTGCTCGTCGAGAATGGGCAGATTGGCTTTCCTGTATGCATCATCGAGAACGGTGTTGGGCGGGACAGATTTGATGATTGCGACAGCAAGCCTGTGGCTCTCATTCGCCCAGTCGATCGTCGTTCCAGCAGTTACCGCGGGAACATCTGCGGCCTTCAGCCAACCATCCTCCAGTCGCTCTTCATAGGTGCCCCACGACCAGGCGGTCTTCTCAATCAGCGCGACGTCCCATGCGGAATGAAGATTGCTGTTGAACGGAAGATCGCCGTTGACGCCCTCTTGGGTGACGATCGTCACCGCGATGCCGTTGCCGCCGCCTGCATCTCCGATGGCATGCAAAGGCTGATGCAGATCACCCACCAAATGGACCAGGAATTTCAAAGCGCGTTGACGGGCATCGACAGGCTGTGTTGGGCAGGCGACAACCGCGAGCTGCCTGTTAATGGCAGCGATCAGGCAGTCACCGAGAGCCGCGTCGGGGATGCAATCGCGAGAGGCGTCGTATGCCGTGGCAGTCCCCGGAATATCAACGAAATGCCATTTGGTAGCGACTTTATCTTGGACCCGCTCGTCATCTGCCCAATTTGCAATAGACGCGAGCGAGGCTCCGGGGCCGAGAAGATCCGAAACACCCTTCAGCGCCTCCGCACCCAAGCGGCGCTGCGCGATTTCGGCAATGATCGCGTGTCCCGACGGCCCCCAAGCCAGTGCGAGGTTCGATGCAATGACTAGAAAAGCGGCTGCCAGAGAAATACGACGCAGCATTGGAACCCTCCCCGCGCCAGACCAGCCTGCCAATACTTCTCCAACAGCACGTCACAATCAACCCGAACGGATCACGCCTACCAGAAAATTTTGCTCGACCGTACCCACAGACACCTTGGCTGCTCTACGCCTGTGCCTAAATTAACTGGATAGGTGCTTTAACCAAGTGCTCTTTCATACGGTCACTATAAGGCTCTACGTCGAATGCCACTGGAAAATTCTCGGGCTTGTAGGCCGAGACGGCTGCCTTCCGATCCAGAACCGACTGATGAACAAACGGCTGCGGCTCTTGCCGCTCGATCATGCGAGGCTCGGCCTGCGGAAGGTAGAAACCGAGGGCCGATTTCCGCTTCCATTCACGCCATTTGGCGGATTTTGGAATCCACTCAAGCGGCTTCCAGCCCCACGTCACTGAATCGTGCACGGTCCCCAGTGGGCTCGGGCCAACGAAGTTCATCTTCCCCTCGCCCTCCCCTGTTCCGAAGACGAGGCGCTCTCGCATCCGAGAATTGATCTGCAATCCAAATGCCGTGGCCTCATCAATCATCCAGTCGAGCGGAAATTTGGAGATGGCGCTGTCCTCTTCAGGATACCCACCACCGACATCCGAATGACATCCGGCGAACCAGACTTGCCTGATATCCTGCTCTTGTACCGGCGCGGTTTTATCGAAAGGATTTTCGACGAACGGCTGCGGTTCGACCCACCGGTTCAGCCGGAACATGCGTCGATGCTCGTCGATCGCAATTGCATGGCGAAACACTTCGACACTCGGATTAGTTCTTGTATGCGGCAGTGTCTGGAGCTGCGGCAGGAGTCGGTCCTTTCGCGGCACGATGACCGACGCAACCGTATCCCAGACACCAAGAAATTTGATACGTGCGTCTCGGGCTCCAGAGACTTTGGAGAAGTGCCAGGCGACGCTTAGGTCGTTCTCGTCGCTGGCCTGCTTATAGGAGCTTACAGCATATCGAACGATGTTGAGCTGGTCCGGCTGCAGCAGGCCGATCATGTGGATCAGGCCTGCAACGGCTCGCACTGTGTAGGCGCCGCGGCTGAAGCCAAAGAGGAAAATTGCGTCCCCTTCGACATAGTGCCGGCAGATAAATTCGTAGGCACCGGCGATTTCAGCGTCGAGCCCATATCCAGTGGCCAGCTCAAACACCGATTTGGTGTTTTGCCGCCAGCGAGCCCATGCGTCACTGGCGCCGATCGTGCCTATGCCGGCGTCGTAATAGACGCGCTGTTCCTCATTCTTCTTCAGGATGCGAAACAATTTCAGCACATTTGAGAGGTTGCGCTCGATCTGGTTGCCGGTTCCATCGCAGCAGACGACGATATTTTTCCCCACCTTGTTCAACACTCCCCCACTGATGCATTGAGATTAAATGGACGATTTTGAAGTTCTATGGTCTAGCACGGTTTTTCATGCAGGCGGTCGCCGAAGCACTCATGCGCGCCATTTGCACGCTGATCTCGTTCTGAATGACTGCTTTGAACCAGAAGCGGCCATTGCCGGACACATGCTCCGATGTCGCCTTTGGGGCCGACAGCGGTCAGACCGCTTTTGGCACAAAATAATGGAAAGCAGACATTCGGCGTGCCGCCTGCCTAAGCCTCACCTGGGCTTGAGCAGTCTGCCTGTTCTTACCGCCAAACTTCGACGAGCTCAAATTCATAGTGGCGCTATCGCTAGCTCGTGCCTATACGGCAGAATGCCTTGATGTAATTTATCCGTCTGTCGAATGATCGTTACAGCTGGACTGGATTCGGCACTCTTAAATGTCGAAAAGGCTAGTTATCAAGGTTATCGGCACGTAATAGTAACGCTAAACACTTGTGGCACAGGGGGTTGGCTTGATCGACACGAAGGCGTTGGCGCCGCTGTCTTTAGCAGACTTTAAGCAGGCGATCGAGTCCAAGCCGAACACTCTCGAGGTTCACCTCGACTTGGTGGAGCGTAATGTCGAGATCGCGGGCTGCAAGGTTCGCATCCACTGCCATTGCCTCAAGGTTGGCGCCGACGGTCGCGTCAGCGCCGCGCGGCTAGCGGAGTTCATCCGAACGGCGGTGATCGACTATGCAATCCCGCATGAGGCCCGTCTGCGCGCGAAAGAGCGGGACTATCGAGAAGGTGGCTTCGCGGCCACGATTGAACTTTATCATCGCGCAGTTGGTACTTTCACCGATCTGAAAACGTCCGGCGAGGGAGGTGAGCTTCTCCTTTACCTGCTTGCCGAGCGCTTCCTAGGCCTGCCGCAGATCCTTTGCAAAATGTCGCTCAAGACCAGTGCGCAAGTGCATTACCATGGCGCCGATGGCGTATATGCCAACGTCGACGAGGAGGGCGTGCTTAATCTGTACTGGGGCGAGTCGAAGATCCATTCCGATGTGACCAGGGCGATCCGCGAATGCCTTAGCTCGTTGAGGCCGTTTCTCGACGAGGAAGAGGGGGAGGCAGCAAGCCGCGAACGTGATCTTGTGCTGCTCAGCGAGCGAGCCGATCTCGGAAAACCCGAACTCAACGCTTCGTTGCGCCGGTTTTTCGACCAGACGGACCCGCTCGTGAAGAGGAAGCGATATCGCGCGGTCGCCCTGGTTGGCTTCGATAGCGATGATTATCCTGCCGCTGGCGAGAAGTGTGGGGCGAACGACATAGTGGACGCGTCAAGAGAGGCGCTCAACAAGTGGTCCATGAATGTCGGGAACCGGCTAGCCATCGAGAAGCTAACCGATTGCCAGATAGAATTCCTCTGCCTGCCGCTTCCTGACGCTGAGGCGTTCCGCACGGCTGTTCGGGCATCTTTGGGATTAGCCAAGTGAGCGAGGAAGAGCTCATCGACTGGCTACTGGCCGAAGGTGTCGCCGTCGATCTTGGCCTGTTGTCGCGGGTCAATGCGCTTCAGGAGCTCGAAAACGTGGAACCGGTGGAGTCCATCGGCAATGCGTTGACCGCCATAGATTGGAAACGGCTGCTGTTCGCCGGAAGCATCCTGGCCCGCTCGGAAAGTCGGCGTCCGCGCGAAGCTGCGCTTTTGATCGCGACTTCCGCAATGACGTTGACGGAGCGAGGTCCGACGCGGGATGCGGCGGCGTTGCTGTTCGAGCAACTGTCGAACAAGCTGGCGGTTGTGCTTGCGCAGCGGCGGAAAGAGGTCGGGTCAGATTTAGATGCACGCCTAGGTGTCGGTGCCCGGCTGGAATTGACGAGAAACCGCCTTAAGAACTCCGTGGTACTCGAGACAACCGGGGGTCTCATGGAGGTCAACGCCTTCCAGCGGTCCTTCTGGACCGGTGCCGGTAACGATGGGAGTTGGGTGTCCGCCTCGGCACCGACCGCATGCGGGAAGACATATCTGGTGCTGCAGTGGCTATTGGACCAGGTGCAGGCGAAGCGGGCCCGAATGGTGGTATATCTCGCTCCGACCCGAGCGCTGGTGAGCGAGACCGAAGCCAATCTCCGCAGCATGTTGGCAAGTGCTGGCATCGGCACAGGTGAAATCCGGATCAGCTCGCTGCCACTGACCGACGAGTATTTGGCTATGCGGGACGGCGGTCCCCCGCTGATCGCTGTCTTCACCCAAGAGCGACTGCACCTCTTTGCCAATGCGCTGAATGATGAGATGGGTATAGACCTCATGGTGGTCGACGAAGCCCATAAGATCGGTGACACCAAACGGGGCGTAATCTTGCAGGACGCGATCGAGCGCGCGGTGCGGGCTAGCCCGAAGGTTCGGGCAGTCTTCATCAGTCCAGCGACGCAGAACCCGCAGACCTTGCTGGAAGACGCTCCGGCGTCCGCCGATCGCCGTGTTATCGAAAGCGACGCCCCGACGGTGTTGCAGAACGTTCTGTTCGCCCGGCAGGTTAAGCGCCAAACTACCAAATACGAACTGGCGGTCCGGCGCGGCGACGAGCCTGAAGACGTCGGCATCCTGAGCCTGCCGGACCGACCGATGGGCCTTCGAAAGAGGGTGGCGTTTATTGCGCAGGCACTGACAGGTCAGCGGTCAGGCACCCTGATCTACGCCAACGGTGCAGACGAGGCGGAAAAGATCGCCTTTTTGCTGAACCAAGGTTCACCAAGGGGGGCTATCGACCCGGAGTTGGCGGCCCTCGCCGATCTTTCGCGAAAGGGGGTTCATCAAGATTACCTGCTCGCGCCGCTCGTTGAGCGCGGTGTTGCATTTCACTACGGCAACATGCCGTCCCTATTGCGTTCGGAGATCGAGCGGCTTTTCAAATCCGGTAAAATCCGCTTCCTGGTGTGCACATCGACCCTCATCGAGGGTGTCAATCTCTCGTGCCGAATGATCGTGCTCCGCGGCCCGAGGAAGGGAAGCGGCAAGCATATGTTGGCGCATGACTTCTGGAATTTGGCCGGTCGTGCGGGTCGATGGGGTGACGAGTTCCAGGGCAAGATCGTTTGCATCGATCCCCACGACGAAGAAGCATGGCCGATAGGAGTGCCCAAGCGCACGCGTTACGAAATCAAGCGCGAGACAGACGCGGTGATGGAGGCACCGGAGGAGATTCTGGGCTTTTTGACAGCGCGGGCGAGCCTGTCCATGGAGGAAGTAGGCCGCGACTCCAAGCTCGAACAGGTATCTTCCTATCTCATCTCGACATTTCTGCGTTCCGGCTCCGTCTCCAACGCCGCGTTCGCAAAGCGACATGATCCAAGATTCGTCGCAGAGCTTGAGGTAGTGCTCGCTAAGCTATGTGAGGCTAATCGATTGCCTCCGACACTGGTCGCACGGCATCCGGGAGTCAGTGCCATCGCGATGCAATCCCTTCTCGAGTTTTTCGGCCGACATCCGGGCGAACCCGAGGACTTGATCCTCGCGGCCACCGAGGACGACGAGGCTATAGCTTCCATGATGTTCGTAATGAAGGCGATTAACGATCACCTCTACCCGGCTTTCAAGCCGGATGAGCTGATGTACGGTCATGCGGTGACCGTTCAACGGTGGCTCCGCGGTTGGTCGCTTGCCCGTATGATCAAGGCACGCATCGAGAACCTTCGACGGAACGGAAAGGCTATCAACGTGCCAAAGATATGCCGCCAGACGATGGAGATGGTCGAGCAAACCGCACGCTTCGCCGCTCCGAAGTACATCGCTGCTTACATGGATGTCTTAAAGGTCCACCTGAATGGAGCCGGACGAGCCGATCTTCTCCGGGAAAGCTTCGACATCGGACTGGCTCTTGAGTTCGGCATCTCGACCACGACGCTGCTATCGCTGATGGAGCTAGGGCTTTCGAGGATGAGCGCCGTCGCGTTGTACGAAGTGGTCGCCATGGACGACTTGGATCAGGTTGCGTGTCGCGACTGGATGCGTGCCAATGCAGACGCTCTGGAAGGTGCTGGGATGCCTTCCATCATCGTGCGGGAGTTGCGCGAGAAGTTACTCGGCGAGACACCGCCAGTATACCAGCCGGAACAAAATGCTTAGCGGTCGACCCCTTAGGAAAACCAGCTGGGCCGGCGTTTAGGTTCGGACAACAAATATGGTACTCTCCCGGGAAAGGGGATCGGCTATGGGGCAGGCACGGCGGATTACGCTCGCCACGCGATCGTTTGATAAGGTTGGAGACGCCACGGCGTTCTACTCAGCCATGCTGAAGCGCTATGAAATCGGCGAACGAGTCAGCACCGAAGACGCAGCTGATTTGTCTGCACTACTTGATCGCCATGATGAGCTTGAAGAAAAGGTTGGAACTGGCATTACGGGCTTTGAGGTAGACACCCCGCCAAAAGACGTCCCACAATTTTCAAAGAGATGCTTCTGGGTAGTTAGAAGCGATGGTACCAAAATCGACTTTTCGATCGGCCACTGCCTAGAGCCAAAACCGTACGACTGATCGGGCGGCGCCGGGCATAGCGGGTCAGGAAATTACAACAACCATTTCAGCAACTGATGCGGGCGGCCGTAACCGGCTGCAATTTCAGAACGCGTCCGTCGTTAGTCACCCAAACCCCAGCTTTAGCCTCCTTGCTGCGCTTTGCGTCGAAGCGGAAGATGTGCGCAGTGGGCTTCTTCTCCAACGCACCGGTCACTATGTAGACGACATAGTGCCCTCTGTGGTCCACGTGCAGCATCTTCGAGTACTCGTTCGACGTGAGCTCCGCTACTATCGCTTTGCCTTGCAGCCCTTTCACCTCGATCTTCAGGAAGCTCTCGTCGAACGCTATTGCTTCCAGGTCCCAACCCTTCCCCTCCACTTCTACGCTCCTAATCGTCCTGCTGCCACCGGCAGCAGATTGATAGTGATTTGTGGCATGGTTGACTGCAGCGACTTCGATGCGCTTGCGCAGTTCAGCGTCGGGCTGTCTAGGCGACCCGCCCTTGCGGTCGTCCTCCATTTTCGTAGCTGGCACCACACCACCTGCCGCTACGTATGTAAGTACCTTTAATCTAAACGCTTCTTCCTTGCCGTACCAGACCGGGCTCTGACCAAGGTTTCCCTTCCCCTTCGCGGTGGGAATGGGAAACACCCGCGCGTCAGCCTTCAGTAATGTAGCCTTCGTCGCCGGCGCCACCACCTGATAGTGGACGTCGAAACCTCCATTGCGATGAAGTCGAATGCCCGGGGTCCGCCTGTGAAACGTGGCGCCCTCGTACCAGCCAACTATGTAGGTCTTTGAGTTCCTAGGATCGCGGGCGACCCATATCACAGTTACTCCATCCAGTGTGTCCGCCCTCTTCGAAGCGCCGAGCCGTTCGAGCGCGATCGAGGAATTACGGGGAATGTACCCATACACCCTGCCTCTATTGGGCTGAAAATTCCATGCTTCGTGCCCTACAGAGCTGCTTCTTAGATGGCCGTGCCCGCCAATCGTCGGGTCAGCTGCCGTTGCCCCGGCGTAAACCGTCATCCAGCCGATGTTCACGAAGACAACTGGTACAGTTTTGAGTGTATCGCTCATTGCCTCCCCCAAGGCGGTCTCGCAGCGACAAGAGCCGCGACGCCTAGTAATGAGCACATAATTGGGGAGTGTGCAGCATTAAGTCGGCTTGTCGCCAGCAGCTCAAATCCTCACGCTGATGATATGACTGCTTTCTGCCCGCAGATGTGACTGGCTCGCGTGGGAGCGTACGGCAGGTTTTGGGATTTTTTTCCAAGTCAGCCGAACGGCCGGAATGCTGGCCGCAGCTTGGGAGTCGATCCGGCGACATTATAAGACTTCTGCAGTTTTCTTATAACGCCGCTTGCGTCGCTCCAGCTCATACCTCTATAAGAGAATCGCGTTTTTCTTATAACGGAGCTGCCGCATGAAGACGGTCGATCTCGTTTATCGCACGATGTATGCGGAACTCGTCCAGCGCTCCCTTGATGCATCGTTCGAAACCGACTTCTCAACGGCAGGTAATTTCGTCCGGGTTCCGGTGAAGGGGCGGGATTACTGGTATTTTGAGGAAACCCAGCCCAAGAAAAGGAGGAAGTATGTCGGCCCATCCGACGATCCTGAGATTGCGAGACGCGTTGAAGCCTTCCAGGAAATCAAGGAAGATCTCCGCAGCCGTCGGAAACTCGTCTCCACGCTCACCCGCGAAGCAGGGCTGACTGCACCGGACCGGTTCACTGGCGATGTCGTTGAAGTCATGGGAACAGCAGGAATCTTCCGCCTAAGAGGCGTGCTCGTCGGTACAGTTGCTTTCCAGACGTATGCGGGACATCTCGGCGTAAGACTGCCCGGTGCTTCATTGCAAACTGGCGATGCCGATTTCGCGCAGCACTACTCGATCTCGTCGTCGGTCGCAGACAGCCTGCCGCCGATCCTGGAAATCTTGAGAGAGATTGACCCAACCTTCAGGGAGATTCCCCACAGATCGGATCCCGGGCACTCGACGCAATTCGAGAATGCAACGAGATACAAGGTCGAGTTTCTTACGCCGAACCGGGGATCCGACGACTACACCGACCACGCCAGTCCGATGGCAGCACTGGGCGGGGCTTCGGCGCAGCCTTTGCGTTTCCTTGATTTCCTGATCCATGAGCCCATCCGGACGGTGATGCTGCATCGGTCAGGGGTGCCTGTAACCGTGCCGTCGCCGGAACGCTATGCAGTTCACAAGCTCATCGTCGCCTCCCGCAGGCAATCAGATACAAACGGCGTCGCCAAGCGCGAAAAAGACGTCTATCAGGCCAGCCTGCTTGTCCAGGCCTTGGAGGCCACCCGTCGCCAGGACGACCTTGCAACAGTGTTCTCGGAAGCGTGGGGGAGAGGACAGCACTGGCGCGAGGCGATACTGAAGGGGCTGGGCCTGATGCCGCCGAAGAAACGACAGGAAGTCGAGGAGACACTCAGAAAGGCCCTGGTCGAGATCGGCGAAGAGCTGGCCGGCTTCAGCTCGGCCGTGAAGTCGTAGCCAGCAAAAAGGGCGATCCGAAAGCCGCCCTCTCCATTTTCGCACTTGTCTGACGATTCACTCGCAACACCCAGACAAGCCCTTCACCAATTCCCTTTACAAGCCCATGCTTATTGGAGGCGGTAGCCGCCGTCCTCGGCCTCGGTTGTTTTCCCTGACGCTTCTGGCGCTCTCCCGTCCACGCACAGCTATCCGCTCGTCTCGTCTCCGACATTCTCTTGGCCGAGGGCAAAATTGGGCATGATGTCACCGCCCAGCAGCTTCTCTTTCGAGAGCAGACCCGCATCCTCCAGCGCCTCGAAATCCGGCAGGTCGCGCAGCGTGTCGAACCCGAACTCGAGCAGGAATTCTTTGGTCGTGACATAGGTGTACGGCGCACCGGGCGTCGGGCTGCGCGGCCCGGACGCAATCAGACCGGCGCCACGCAGATGACCGATGAGGTCGCGGGAAATCTCTTTCCCAAAGAACGACGACAGTTCGGCGCGGGTGATCGGCTGGAAATAGGCGATGCACATCAGCACCAGCACGTCCGACTGCGTCAAGCCCCGGCACTGCCGCCGGCGGCGCCGAATGCATTGCGAATGGCATCGGCATAGGCCGGGCGCGTCAGGTGCTTCCAGCCGCCGGCAACCGCGACGAGGTCGTAGGGCCGGCCGCGCAGCTCCTCGCGGATGTCATCGATCAGCAGATCGACGCTGCAGCTCTTGCCGACAACTCGGGCCAGCGTTTCGCGTGTAACCGGTTCGCTCGCGGCAAAAATGGTTGCCTCGACGCGGTTCATCCATTCGCGCCAACGCGCCTCCGGCGGCAGATGATCCAGCTCCCGGTCAAACAGCTGGTCAGCTGATCGCCGTTCGCCTGATCGATGGTCAGCTGATCGACCTTTCCCCCTTCTCGCACGCGCCGCCTCGACCATTAGCGTCAAAGCCCATAGATTCGGAAAGTCGGGCGGCCTGACAATTCGCGGATGGCGCCAAGCTCAACCAGCCGATCGAACAGCCGGCGCAGTCCGCGATCGCTGATGCCGGCAATCCTTTCCGAAGCGACGATCGCGTCCTCGGACAAGAGCTTTTCGACAACGGCGTCTGCTGCCTTGGCCCTAAGTCTTGGGGCAACGGCAAGCAGCCGGTCCGCCCGGCGCTCAAGCTCTGCGAAAAGATCGACGGCCCGCAACGCGGCGCGCGCCTGCGCAGCAAGCAGACTTTTGGCACGTTCAGGATTTGTCTCGATGCTTGTCGCCACTGGACTGGCCGCCGATCGACGCGGTCGGGCGCTTGTCCAGTGTCGGCGCCCAGCAGCGGTACAGCATGGGTCCAGCCCAGCCGTTGCGCCAACAGGGCGTCGGCGAACCATGCGCCGACGGCGCGCTCAAAGCCGTATCGTTCTGCAACCATGAACGCGCCGGTCAGCGTGCCGACTGCGCCTTCTGTGGCGCCGAGTTGCCGCAGATCATCCGCCAGATCGCTGACCACCTCATCATTCGGGGCGTAGCCAAACTCTTCTAACACCGCAGCAAGGTTTTTCACTATCAGCAATTCGTCCCCAGGCCGGGCTGCCAACCGGCGCCAGCCGAGCAGCAAAAGCCCGGCGGGACCGGGGTTTGTCGACCTGGAGGACAAAAAATCGCCCGGTCGTGTGAGCAGTACGGCGTCGCGCAGCGCGCTTTCATCCTCGATGCGGCCCGCCTGCTTCACCGTTGCCGCCGCCGCCGCAAGCCCCAGCCGCTGCCGCCACGCGCCGGCCCACCGCTCCTGCCGGCGGACCACCGCATCGAGCGCGCCGATGGCGGCGCCGGCAGTGATGGCAATGTCCTCAACCTGTTTCGCCGCAAGGCTGTGCGCATCGAGAACGACCCGGCGCAGCCAGGTCGGCACCATTGCCATCGGCGCGGTCAAAGGGGCGCCGGCAAGCGCGGCGTGATGGTGCAGGAGAATTTCGGGATGCAGAATCATCGAAAGCAGGATGAATCACGGCGGCGCTTTTGGCAACCCAATTGCAAAAATCCGCCGCACCTGTCGCACCAACATAACGAACGATAATGTTACATTATCAGTCACTTAGCTCTATTGCTTTCACTTGCCGCAGGTTAGCCGCCTAACATTGCTCTTCGGACACCCGCACGGCGGTTCGGTGCAGCCACTCACGTCCCCGTCTTCTCGTCGCGACTATCGCGGTACCTGGAGTTGGTCACGGCGACCGGCTTCCGCGACACCTTTCGAAGAGGCCGAGCCGGATCACCAACTCTAAATCCCGCGTCATTGCCTATTCTATAAACCCTCCGTCAAGATTGCAGCGGCCAGAAGCCACCCCAGCCTAGTCATCCAGCGCCCGCCTAATCGTACCTGAAACATGCTGGCCGTCGGATTTGCACGGGGCTGCCAGTGGAGCGGCGAGTGAAAGAGCATACGACGTAGGGGCGCCTCTAATATGTGACAAAGGATCGTTAGGTGATTTGCATCACGGGTCTTCCAGCAGGGATGCGGGCCAGCAACCCTATGACACAGTCGAACTGCTCCCCGACCTGCTCCGCCAAGACCCCACTCAGCGCGAACGCATCGCCCAATCGAAAATTCACGCCCGGAAAACCTCGCGACAGGCGCTGATAGGACCTTGGAATATTCGACCGACACCAGCTGCTGCGGCTTGATGCCTCTTTCCAGGGATGTCACATTCGAGTTCGGGCGCTCTCGCCGTTCGAGCACCAGGCTGGGAAGACCATGACGCAGAGGTGCCGCCGGCGCTCCGCTCTTCCTTGGTCAGAACTGGCCCTGCAGGAGAAGAAGGTGATGCGGCTGTGATTGAGCGGAAGGACATGGCTCTGCCTTCATACATGAGATGGGAAAGCGCTATTCGGCCTTGTTTACCGGCAATGGAC
Source organism: Mesorhizobium sp. WSM1293 (assembly GCF_000513875.1). Taxonomy (NCBI): domain Bacteria; kingdom Pseudomonadati; phylum Pseudomonadota; class Alphaproteobacteria; order Hyphomicrobiales; family Phyllobacteriaceae; genus Mesorhizobium; species Mesorhizobium sp. WSM1293. Next base: position 55,393 of record NZ_AZUV01000009.1, read on the forward strand.
TTCGATAAGAACGCAGTGGCTCTTGTTTATGACTGGATCGGACAACGGCACAGCTGCTGAATTCTGGGAGGCGATTTGTGTGGCTCTCAACGCCTCACAGAATCAGTTGCTCGATCGAAGTGCTCGTCTACCTTATCGAAACTGGTGCCAATGCCCTCGAAAGGCTGGCCTCGCCGCGGCCGTAAGTCGCCGGATTGTAGTTGACGAGCATGTCGGTCCTAGCCGTATCCAGCAACTGATTAGCAATCTGTGTCGGTGTTGCTAACGTGAACTTGCTGCCAAGGATGGCGGCATAGCCTGCAACCACAGGTGCCGCGACAGACGTCCCGGATAGCCCAATCTTGTCACTTTCGACCCCCACCGTGAGGAAGTGGTTCTGCACCTCCGAATCTGAACCGGCGTAATTCGAATAGGAGGCCAGCTTTGCCTTGTTTTCGGGAGTGCCATTGTGCTCGAGCGCACCCACCAAAATTGTCGATTGCGTCCCAATCAGCTCAAGAGCTAGGAAATCAATATGCCCTTCGGTCGGGGTACCTACCGGTACGGACTTGTTTCCGGCTGACTTTGTGAAGACCGCAGCACCCGCCTGAGCCGCATCGACAATCGACTGCTCGAGCGTATGCTGGCTCAGGGGCTGCGGAACGCTGTAGCTCAGATTAATGACATTGAGGCCCTCCTGCAGCCTGATCGAGGACTTGTCGGAAAAGTCATGCTTGAACATGTATGCACCAGGGGCCACCATGCCGGCAATTTCCGCGACCCATTCCCCATGTCGCTGCCTCTGCGTACCGCGACCGAGATCTCCATCGACTCGGCGCTGTCCCGTGAAGTCATCTACGACAGTCACCGATACCCCAGAACCGGTATGGCCCGATGCCCATGCTTCACCAATATCCGGGCTCATCCAGCAAAAGGTCCCGTCGGCATTTTGTCGGCAGTCCGAGCTACTGCTTTCCGTGGTTGGCGTTCCGGCCCTCCCCTTGCCGCTGACCCCCGTATCGAGATCGCCAGCAAAACCGGGTGCCGTCAGCAGGCACATGAAAAGACCGGCAACGAGTCCTACCGGGAAGAAGTGTGTTTTGTGCATAATAAACTTCCTGTCTGGATTGTTCTTCATGACGAAATGTACCTTCTATGCTCCTATCGCTAGAATTTACTCCTGAACCGGAGATCGACTTTCAAGCGGCTTGGATTAATTTTTGCCATATATTTCAACGTGTCCGCAGGCCGGAGTTGCGACGTGGCCAGACGGCAATTCACTGTCTGGAAACCGCCGATGGCGCCATAGTCAGCCGTGCAAGGTCGTTCCGTCAGGTTCCCGCCCAAAATCGAACTGACGGTGAGAGAAAGCGTCGTGGATAGCGTCGGTCGCTTTTGCAGAATAAAGCCGAGTTTCACACCTGGGTCGATTCGGACCTTTTCGGCACGTTGGCCGGTGCTCGCGCCCCACAGGAGACCGAAATCATCCGACAGCTGCGTCAACATTTCAAATCGCATGTCGATCCATTTGCTATGGTACCACTTGTCGAAAGACACTTTGGTTCCACCCGACAGCTCGTATCCGCCTTGTCCCAGATGGTTGGCGGCCGCGGTTAGCTCCGAACCCTGGTAAATGCCGACAAGGCTGGTCTCCTGTCCGTTCGCAGCCATAGCGCTTACGAAGAATGCCATCACGAACAGGACGTAACCGGCCGCCCACCGTATGTACATCTGCAACGCCCATTGTTGGAGCCGCCAGCAAATCATGTGCGATCGACACGCGTACTGCAGTCCCTCGCAGCATTTTCAAACCATACGGTGGCTCTAGCGGCAGACGCATGGCCGCCAGCGGCCAAGGTGTTCATTCGCAACAAATCTGTGATCTCCCGTTGTTCACTTTTTGCCGAGTCAAGCAGCTCCCGCTCTCTCGACCAGGCGCAAACTTCATGCCAATCTAGATGATAGCGCGCCAGGAACAGTGTTGTATGTTTGCTTTCAGCGGCTTAGCCAAACGTCCAGGCGCCCGCCGAACAAAGGCTGTGTCGTCAAAACGACAAAGCCGACACAATTGTCGGATGTCGCCGAATACGCGGAGTGTGAACCTACCCGCATGGGCGCAGCAAAGCTCCCTTGCGCTCCGGCCATCGGAGAGCCCTCGAGCCGGCCTTCAGATTACTTCGACGCAATTCTCTTCAGCTGGGCATCGCGCCGCCCAATTTGCAGTTCTGAACGCGAGTACGTCTGAAAAAACAAGGTGCATGGGCTACTGCCGGCGCACCTCGTGCGAAGTGCCCGCATGCCGATCTGATCAACAGTCGGGGTCGCGCCTAGCTCGACCGGCAGGTGCTTCCCGAGTGCCTGTCGCCGCCGCATCCGATCGCCTTGTAGCCGCGTAACAAATTCTGTTGCAAGGAGTGTGAAAGAGCAATTGCGCGAACAGATCGTGTCCAGAACACCGAACCAATCCACAGAAATATTTTGTTGGTATTTTTGTTGGCCAGCCCGGCTATAGCGTAGGCCTAACAATTTGGAAACAGAGCGAGTTTTCCGTCGCTTGGATTCCGCCTCTGGGCACCATTTTCCCGTTGGTCCGTTCCGGACACATAGGTTACGGTTTATACCGGAGACATGGGTAACACTTTTGGCCCGAAGGGGTTTTGGAGTGGTTCGAGCCTGCATGTCTCATGGTCGAAATATCCCAAATCATAGTCCATGAAGCTAGCCAGCCAGATATGGTCCTCGACCTGTTTGATTCCGACGGTCTGGCCGGCAAAGACAAGGCTGAGGTTGATCTTCTTGCGGTTATAGCAGATGCGGCCGCAGGTGGTGACGGTGACGGCCTTGTCGTGAAACGGGTAGTCGAGATCGGGCAAGCCGGTGTAGGGACGCGTTGAGGGCGTGTAGCGCTCGGCCGGGCAGTCCATGTCGAGCGCCTGGTGCGGGCGTTGTGAGTTGAACTCGTCGATGAAGTCATCGAACTTGGCCTGCTGTTGAAGGAAATTGGCGCCGGCCGGTTTGGTGGTCTCCTTCTTGAGGGTGAGGTGCATGCGCTCATGGCGGCCATTCTGCTGCGGACAGCCCGGCTTGATGCGCTCGATGTCGATGCCCAGGCGCAGCCACCAGACCGACAGTTTGCTGAGATTGAACAGCGCGGTGGGGGGTGGCGAAGGGAACGCCATTGTCGGTCCTGATCGCGCTGGGCAGGCCGAACTCTTTGAAAACGCCTTCGAACACGGTGAAGGCATAGGCTTCCTTGGTGGTCGAGAGCGCCTCGCAGGCGATGAGATAACGGCTGGCGAAGTCGGTGATGGTCAGCGGATAGCAATAGCGCCGATCGGCGAGCATGAACTCGCCCTTGTAGTCGGCACACCAAAGATCGTTAGGGCGACAGCCGTTTGAAAGTGGTGTCCCCGTCGCCCTGTTGCGCCTGCGCTTGCGGCGCTCGACCATGCCGTGGCGGTCGAGCACGGCATGCACCGTCGAGATCGCGGGCCGGTGCACATCCGGATACAGCCGGGCCAGCCGCTCGCGTATCTTCGGCGCACCCCATGTCGGCTTGTCTTGCTTGAGGCGCACAATCAGCTTCTCGATTTGAAACGGAAGCTGATTGGCGTGGCGATAGGGCCGCCGCGATCGGTCCGTCAGCCCCTCCAGGCCGCTGTCGTTGTAGCGCGTGAGGATCTTGTAGCCGGTCTTGCGCGAGATATCGAACTCCCGGCAAAGCACCGCCATCTTCTCGCCGTCCAGCAGCCGGGCGACGAACTTCAGCCGCTCTTCCATGACGTTACACTCCTTCCAAGGCACCTTGCTCTCCTTGCAAAGGGCCGAAAGTGTAACCCATCTATCCGGAATGAACTGTCACCCATCTCTCGGGAAGGGCAGTTCTGGGCACCCCCGTCGCGTCGCCGCCTGCATCGCCAAGTGGAATCACTTTGCGCACATTAGCCCGCCGGCGGATTTAATTTGCTTGGCCACCCCTCAACCCTAGGGCAAACTGCCCGTTGGGGCTGCAGGAGGTGAAATGAGAGCACGCGCAGCAACGCTTGGGGATCTGGAGGATGTCTTTCGCGGTCTGTCCAAGCGGATGTCGGACGAATACGTCGCTGCCGGCAAGGACAGCAAGATCGCCTACGACAACCTTATGATGAATTTGAAGGAGGGCCGCGCACACGCGCTTGTCGAGGGCGACAAGGCCGTGGCGATCATCGCCTGGCATGAGAACAGCGACGCCGCCGACACGCTGTTCGCCGCACGGGAGGACTTCTTCCGGGCCACGACCGTCCGTTTCTGCAAGCGGCATATCAGGCATATCCAGGCGCTCGCCGGCAACCTCGCCATCCATTCGCGCAGTTGGCTCCAGGGGCCGGATGTCGCAAGATGGTTCGGCGTCATCGGCTATGTCGAGCGCGGCCGGGAGAACGGCGCCACTTTGTTCGAGCTGCCGCCGGCTCGCATCGGCTAGGAAACCCTGGGCTGGTCAAGATCCCTTGCCGCAAACACCGCCACCCTCTCGCGATCGCCCGCACAGGTTCGTCGATGCGGGTCACCGTCTTCGGCTCCAGGATCCCTTGCTCGGCGGCCTTCTGAACTGCCTTAGCAAGCGGCTTGCGCCGGGCGCCGATTGGCGGGATGTTATGGGAGGGCAACCGGGGGGCAAACCGGCACGCCGAGACAGATATGGCTGCTGGAAATGTCACGAGCTTGCTTCGCCTTTCTTGCCTTTGTTGCCTTGGTGAGGCCGGTAGGGGCAGGCGACTGGACGTCTCATCTGCTTGACCGCCCAAGCCTGGCAACCGCCTATTTTCGCCAAGCCGATCTTGTGACTGCATACGCGACCGCAATGGCGCGCTTCCGTCTGCAGCTCGCAGGGCGTGCCGGCGAAAACAACCTTGCGGTCCCTCTCGAACCACTGCTTTTGCGGGCGGAATTCCGTGCGCGGACATGGCGCTCGGCGGACGGCAGCCTGTTGCAAGGCTTCGCCGGCAAGGGCGGCTTCCGGCTGACTATCGGCAACTGCCTGGCGCGCATCTGCGCTGCCAGCGAATGCAGCGATGCCGGTTGGCCGGTTTACGCCTGCAGCGACGGAGGCAAGCGCAAGATGTTCGTCACGGATTTTGTGACGGCAAACTTCGGCGGCGTCTCCTACCGCCGATTGAGCGCCTCCCCTTCACAGGAATGACAGCGCCGACCGTCTTGCTGCGGCGTTCAGCAAAGGGCGGTGTCCCTCCTCACCGCAAACGCCGCCTGCACCGCGCGATTGACGGTGACCGGCAGGATCGACATGTGGTTCTCGCCGGCATGCAGTTCGAAACTGGCGCGCACGCCCGGGAGAGCGTCAAGACGCTGCGCCATTGCCCGCGCGAATGCGTCGGTGCGTGTCACCTTTTTCTGCTTCAGGCGCTTTTCCTCGTCCTCGGCGCCAATCTGGAACGGCGCCAGCTTCTCGGTCTCGTACTCGCCGGCCGACAGGATCATGGTCGCCGCCAAACCATCGGGAATGGCGGCCTCGAAGGCTTCGAGAAAGCGGTCGATGGCACGCTCTTCCCAATAGATGGCGGGGCTCGCCGCGATCCAGGTCTGAAAGGAAGAAGGCCGCGTGAACAGGGCGTAGAGCGCAAACAGGCCACCGAAAGAATGGCCGTAAAGCGCCTGGCGGCTGGCATCGACCGTGACCCGGCTGGCGACCCACGGCTTCAGCTCATCCTCCATGAAAGCAAGGAATTTCCCTGCCCCACCGGTCCGGACTTCGGGCGTGCCTTCGTGGAAGGGCGGGTAGGTCTTGCCTGGCGGCGGGCCGAGATCCCGTGAGCGGCGCAGCGGATCATAGGCGCCGTCGACGGGATAGCCGATGGCGACGATGACGCCCCAGCCGACATTGGTGCCCGTGGGATAGAAGGCCTGCGCGCGCATGGCGTCGACCGCCGTGCCGATGACGGCGTTGCCGTCGGTCATGTAGAGGACCGGCCAGCCGGCCTCGGGCACCGGCCCGGACGGCACATGCAGGAATATCCGCCAGGGCGCGCCGCCCTGCGCCGGAACGAGATCGTGGACCGCCGTGTTGGCGATCAGGGCTGGCGTCGCGTTGGACATGGATATCTTGGACATGGATATCTCCAGGGCAAAACGGTCAGCGGCGGCGCAGCAGCCACATCAGCACCGGGCCGCCGATCAACGTGGCGACGAGACCGGCCGGGATCTGGCGCGGGAAGATGGCGATCCGGCCCACCCAGTCGGCGGCGACCATGATCAGCGCGCCGGCGAGCACCGCGCCAATGGCCTGCGGCAGCGCACGGGAAAGGCCAAGGCGACGAGCAAGATGCGGCGCCATAAGGCCGATGAAGGTCAGCGGACCGACGATCAACGTCGAAGCCGCGGTGAGTGCCGCGACGGCCAGCAGCACGAGAAGCCGCGCCCTCTTCAGGTTGATGCCAAGGCCCTGAACGGCGGCGGAGCCGAGCGGCAGGATGTCGAGCCAGCGCACGAAGACAGGCGCGAGCGCGAAGAGGCAGACCGCGATACCACCGGTCAGCAGGGCGTCACCGACATCGACGCCATAGGTCGAACCGGTCAGCCAGTTGAGCAGCAGCATGGCGCGAGGATCGCCGGTCGCGGTGAGCACCAGGATCAGCGCGTCGAACAAGGCCGTCAGGGCAACGCCGGCAAGCAGCAGCCGCTCCGGCGCATAGGCGGCACGACGGCCGATCGCCAGCGTCACCAGCAAAGTGGCGAAGGCGCCGATCGTTGCCGCCGCCGTCTGAACCGGGCGCCCGGCATCGACGAGCGCAAACAGCGCCACCATCATGCCAAGGGCGGCACCGGCACTGATGCCCAGCACTTCGGGGCTGGCCATCGGATTGCCGGTCAGCCGCTGCATCATCAGCCCGGCAAGCGCCAGCATCGCCCCGGCACTCAGCGCGGCAAGCACGCGAGGCCACCGCCACGACAGCAAAGGCTGCAGCTCGTCGCCGAAGGCGAAGGTCCAGCCATGCGGACCCGGTCCATAGAGCAGGGCCAGCCCGAGCAGCAGAAGCAGAGCCAGGCCGAGTGCCATCAGAACAAGGCCGGGCCGGCTTGCGCGCGGCAGGCGCACGGCCATCAAGGTCGGGGCTTCCGAGCCAAGCGCAAGGCGCGGCAGCAGCCAGAGCAGCAGCGGCGCACCGAGAAGTGCTGTGATCGCTCCGGTCGGCAGCAGGTCGCCTTGCGGCCCGGTGGCGATCTGCACGCCTTGATCGGCGGCCCACAGCAACGCGCCGCCGATCAGCGGCGCCATCACCAGCTGTTGGCCAAGCCGCCGGCCACCGCCGATGCGCGCGAGCGTCGCCGCGGCCAGGCCGACGAAGCCGATGACGCCGACAGCGGCAACGACAAAGGCGATCAGCGCGACGGCGGCCGCCAGTCCGGCGAAGCGATAGGCGCCGAGCGGCACGCCAAGGCTGCGCGCGCCTTCATCGTCGAGGCCAAGCAGGGTCAGGGGCCGCACCATGAAGAAGATCGCAAGCGCAGCAGTGCCGATGCGTGGCAAAAGCCACAGCGTCGTCGACCAATCCTGCTGGCCGAGCGAACCGGCGCCCCAGATGAACAGGCTGGCCAGCCATTCGTGCCGCAGCACGATGAGAGCGGCACCGATGGCGCCGGCATAGAGGCTGACCACAAGCCCCGCCAGCACCACCGAAAGCGGCGACAGGCCCTTGTGCCAGGACAGAGCGATGACGGCAGCAAGGGCCATAAATGCGCCGGCCAGCGCCACCCATTCGCGGCCGAAGGCAAGCAGGGACGGTGACAGAAGCGTCGCCAGTGCCAGCGCCAGATAGGCACCGGCCGAGACGCCGACGGTTTCAGGCGAGGCGAGCGGGTTGCGCAGAACCTGCTGCAGGACAGTTCCGGCAAGCCCGAGCGCCGCACCGCACAAAAGGCTGATCGCAAGCCGGGGCAGGAAGGCATAGTGGACGAGCACCTGCCGCATGTCAGCGATGTCGGGGGCGGCGAGCGATTGGAGCCAGAGCGCCGATGGCAGTTGCACGGTGAGGTTCGAGACGGTTGCCGCTGCCGCAGCCGCGAGCAGCACCGCGCAAAGCAGGATCGCGCCTACCGGCTGATTGCTGGAAAAGCTCCACACGGAGGCCCGGCCGGCCGACGCAGGCTTCCCCCTTTGGGCAATGGCAGCATCCTCAGCCATGGGCGGCCTCCGCGGTCATCGCCGATGCCAGGACCCGAGCAAAACGGCTCGCGGATGGAAGCGCGCCAAACATCAGGACGGCAGGAAGGCGCATGATCGAGCGGTTGCGCACGAAGGGCATGGCATTCCAGACCGGACTTTCGGTCAGCGTGCCGCCGGCGCCCTCAGGCAAGGGTTCGAGATAGGCGAGGCGCGCATCGCTGGATGTCGCCAGCCCGTCGATGCCGACGGTCGAAAACCCCCAATAGTTGGTCTCGGCCGTCCAGGCGTTACTGAGCCCGATGCGGTCGAACACCTCCTGAAACAGGCTCTTTGCGCCGTAGACGCGCACATTGCGGGGGTCCAGGAAGCTGACGACATAGATCGGCCGTGCCGAAAGCGGCGCCAGCTGCTGGCGAACCTCCAAAAGATACGCGTCTGTCGCCGCGATCAGCGCCTCGCCTTCGCTTTCCTTGCCGACAAGCCCGGCGAGCTGGCGCGTCGCCTCGAGCGCGCGCCGATAGGGCTGCCCGGCCTCGGTATAGAGCCCGATCGTCGTCACTGGAGCCACGCGTTCGAGCAGCGGCTTGATGCCGTCGAGATACGGCATGGACAGGATGATGTCGGGCCTGAGCTGCTGCAGGAATTCGAGATTGGGCTCGAGCAGCGTGCCGAGATCGGCAATGTCGGGCGGCAGCCGCGGCTCGACCACCCATTTCTCCCAGACCTCCCGATCGGCAATGGCGACCGGGCTGACACCGAGCATGAGCAAGGTCTCGGTCAACCCGTCATCCAGGCAGACGATGCGCAACGGACGGGCTTCAGCCGTGGAGGACCCCATGCCGGCGAACGGCAGCGTAAAAAGCCCGAGCGCCTGGCGCCGGGTCATTCGGCTGCGTAAATGATCGGGCGCGGCTCTCGACTGGGGCTCTTGGTCTCTCTGCAATGCGGCCGGCCCTGCTTTTCGGGGGGTTGGTCTCCAGTGACCACTGCCCGGTGACTATGAAACATGAGTATACTAGTCAACATTTAAGATGCCTGCCCAGTCAACTTTCACGCAACCGCATGCCAAGCGCAGACGCCCACTGGCCGCAAGGCGATTCGCCCGTACAACAACCCTGTGCGACGTCACCGTCCGAATCACGGTTTGCGAAGCCCAATCCGCGCCCCGCATCATTTTTCCTCCACGAATGCATTCCATGATAGAGGGAGCTACGGTCGCCTTTGGGCAGCCGTTTCCTGGATTGCCTGAGAGACCAAAGACGGCCAAGAACCAAAAGCCGGCAGCAAGCCGCCACCTGAAGACGTCAAGGACCGGTCGAACGCATCAAGGCAGCGTGATCGGGTTGCACTCGGCAAGGCTTGATGATTTGTTGCCGCTATACGGAGAACGAATGATGCGAGAGCCTGCCGGTCAAGACGAATACGGGTCGACGAACCCTTTCGATCCGGACGACCTGCCAACCTTGAACGCAATCGGCCCGAGCATGGGAAGCGGCAATGATTTCGAGAGATATGCCGTTGCCGTGATCATCGTGTTCGGTGCGCTGATCATCGGCGGGCTGATGGCCGCATCGATGGTCTTCGGGCACCGCAACGGCTTCCTCTTCGCGCTTGGCGGCGCCACATCCGCCTGGATCTCCGGAAATGCGCTGCTGCTCGACCGGCCGCGCATCTATGCGCTGTTCGTCGGCATTGCCGCCTTGATGCTGGTTGCGTCCACCCTCACGCTGGTCTTGTGACGGTCAAGTCGGTGTGAGCCGATCTACTTGAGCAGCGGGCGATCAACCCGAATCGCCACGCTGCTCCAAGCTTTTCCTCCGAGCTGTCAGTATCCGAGCGCCTCGCCAGAGGCCGCGCGGCTGTCGATGGCGCCGTTGTAGCGCGCGCCGCCGCCTTTCTCGATTTCCGCCAGGCTCTTGCCGCCGACCAGGATGCCGGCGGCCTGACCCCAGGTCTGGTCGGCGAGATCGAGGTGATATCCCATGCCGGCCAGCAGCTTTTCTGTGTCCGGCGACAGGCCGAACGGCTCGACATACACCTTGTCGGGCAGCCATTGATGGTGGATGCGCGGCGCGTCAATCGCCTCCTGGATGTTCATGCCGTGGTCGATGACATTGACGATCGCTTCCAGCGTGATGGTGATGATGCGGGAGCCGCCGGGGCTGCCGATGACCATGAACGGCTTGCCGTCCTTGGCGACCACGGTCGGGCTCATCGACGACAGCGGCGTCTTCTTCGGCTGGATGGCGTTGGCCTCGCCCTGGACCAGGCCATAGAGGTTGGGCACGCCGGGTTTCTGGGTGAAATCGTCCATTTCGTTGTTGAGCAGGATGCCGGTGCCGTCGGCGACGACGCCGGCTCCAAAGGAACCGTTCAACGTGTAGGTGACCGCGACCGCATTGCCTGCATCGTCGATGATCGAATAATGCGTCGTCTCCTTGCTCTCGCCAAAGCCCTTCGGCATCAAATCCTGCGACACGCCGGCCCGGAACGGGTCGATCTTGTCGCGGATATCCTTGGCATAGGCCTTATCAAGCAGTTTCGAGACCGGGTTGTCGACGAAATCAGGATCGCCAAGCGCTGAATTGCGGTCGACATAGGCGTAGCGCATCGCCTCGACCATGACGTGGACCGTCTCGGCGGAACCTGCGCCGAGATAGGACAGCGGATAGCCCTCCAGCACGTTGAGGATTTCGCAGATGATGATGCCGCCGGAGCTGGGCGGCGGCGAGGAGGTGATCTCGTAGCCGCGATAGGTACAGGTCACGGGCTTGAGCTCACGCACCGCATATTGCTCGAAATCCGGCTTGGCGAGAATGCCGCCCTTGGCGCCGCTCGCCTTGACGATGGCGTCAGCGATGGCGCCTTTATAGAAGGCATCCGTACCCTTTTCGGAAATGGCGGCGAGCGAGGCGGCGAGGTCGGGCTGGACCAGCCGCTCGCCGATGCCATAGGGCTTGCCGTCGGGTTTCAGGAATATGGCGGCGGCCGCGGGGTCCTTCGCCAGCCTGTCGGCACTGCCGGCAAACGAGGCAGCGTCGCCCTGATTGAGGATGAACCCGTCCTTGGCGTAGCCGATTGCCGGCGCCATCAGATCCTGGCGGGACAATTTGCCGTATTTTTCACGGGCCATCTCGAAGCCAGCCACAGAGCCCGGTACGCCGACGGCGAGATAGCCGTCGAGGCTGGCGCCCTTCACCGGGTTGCCGTCCTTGTCGAGATACATGGTTTTTGTCGCCGCCAGCGGCGCCCGCTCGCGGAAATCGAGAAAGGTCGATTTGCCGTCCTTGAAGCGGATGGTCATGAAGCCGCCGCCGCCGATATTGCCGGCATTGGGGTAGACGACGGCGAGCGCATAGCCGACGGCAACCGCCGCGTCGACAGCATTGCCGCCCTTCTTCAACACCTCGATGCCGACTTCGGACGCCAGATGCTGGGCCGTCACCACCATGCCGTGCTCGCCCTTGGCCGGCGCCGGCGAGGCGGCGAAGACACTCGTCAACGGCGCCAGGACAAAGGTGATGGAAAGACTGGCGGCGATCAGTGTCCGACGGTTGAGAGGCATGGCGGTTCTCCGGGCGGGGGGATGCCTAGAAGACCGTGTTGGACGGATCGAGTCCACTAACAATTAAGGGAGCACGAGAAAGAGCCCCCTCACCCGGATTGCCAACCGAATTGCGAAGGGCAATTCGGGGCAATCCGACCTCTCCCCGAGGGGAGAGGAGGTGTCAGCGCTGACGCCAGTCTCTTCTCCCTGCGGGGGTGAGGCGTGGTCCGCGCAGCGGGCGAAAAGCCAACTGCTTGGCTTTTCGAACAACGAACGCCCGGAGGGCGGTGGCCGCAAAGCGGCCGGATGAGGGGGCCGGCTCGGCCTCAGACAATGCCGCCCGAACCGCCAGCGACTGCAGGGCGTTCCGCTGCAACCTTGGCGCGGTAACCCGCCGCTCGATAGGCGGCGACCGGGTCGATGGCGCCGCCGGTCTTCAGCCGCGCCATGGCGAGGATCGGCTCGACATCGGTGCGGTAGGCCGCTTTCAGCGTCTGCGTCGCCATCAACGCGTCATTGCTATCCTGAAAACCTTCCAACGCCTTGCGATCGACCAGCAGCGCCTGCGCATAGGCGCGCTGCACCTCGACTGCCGACAGCATCAGGCTTTCGATCGGATCGGTGACGTTGTGGCTCTGGTCGAGCATGTGGGCCGGGTCGAACCCCTCGGCGCCGGAAAGTTCGGCGTCGACCAGTTCGTTGAAGACGAGAAACAGCCGGTAAGGATCGATCGAACCGGCGTCGAGATCGTCGTCGCCATATTTCGAATCGTTGAAGTGGAAGCCGCCGAGTTTTTTGAACTGGATCAGCCGCGACACGATCATCTCGATGTTGACGTTTGGGGCATGGTGGCCGAGGTCGACGAGACAGAACGCCTTGTCGCCCAGCTCCTGCGCGATCATGTAGTTGGTGCCCCAGTCCTGCACGACGGTGGAATAGAAGGCCGGCTCGTACATCTTGTGCTCGCTGAACAGCTTCCAGTCGGCGGGCAGTCCGGCGTAGACCTCTTTCATGGCGTCGAGATAGCGCTCGAATGCCTTGGCGAAATTGACCTGGCCGGGAAAGTTCGAACCGTCGCCGATCCACACCGTCAGCGCCTTGGAGCCGAGCGTCTTGCCGATCTCGATGCATTCGAGATTGTGCTCGACCGCTTGCCGGCGCGTGCCGGCGTCGGCATGCGACAGCGAGCCGAATTTGTAGGAGAGCTTCTGGTCCTTGGCGTCGGAAAAGGTGTTGGAGTTCATGGCGTCGAAGCCGAGGCCAAAGCGCGAGGCCGCTTGCTTCAGCCGGTTCGGATCGGCCTTATCCCACGGAATGTGCAGGGAAACGGTCGGCGTCGCCTGCGTCAATTGCTGGATGACGGCGCAATCCTCGATCTTGTCGAAGATATCGCGTGGCTCGCCGGCACCGGGAAAGCGGGCAAAGCGCGTGCCGCCGGTGCCGACGCCCCAGGACGGGATCGCGACCGCGAATTTCTCGACCTTGTCTCTGATAGCGTCGATGGCGATGCCGCGACGGTCGAGCCGCTCGCCGAGCGAGGCGTAGTCGCGCTCGAGGTTGGCCTTGCGCGCGGCGTTGTCCTTGTCGACGAGGCCGGCGGAGATGATGTGTTCCATCGTCCCCTCCGCTCAGCGCGTGAACGACTGGGCGTTGCCCGCGTCGACATTGATGATGTTGCCGGTCGACTTGGCCGACATGTCGGACGCCAGGAAATAGATCGCCTCTGCGATGTCTTCCGGGAAGACCGAGCGCTTCAGCATCGAACGCGAGCGATAGTGCTCCTCCAGATCGTCGGTCGACATCTTGTAGGCGGCGGCGCGCTGTTCCTTCCACTCGCCGGTCCAGATCTTCGAGCCGCGCAGCACCGCGTCCGGGTTGACGACATTGACCCTGATCTGCGCCTCCGCGCCCTCCAGAGCCAGGCAGCGGGCGAGATGGATCTCGGCAGCCTTGGCGGTGCAATAGGCGGCGGCGTTCGGCGATGCGGCAAGGCCGTTCTTGGAGGCGACGAAGACGACGTTGCCGCCAATCTTCTGCGCGCGGAACAGCCGGAACGCTTCCCGCGAGACCAGGAAATAACCGGTCGACAGGATGTCCATGTTCTTGTTCCACAGCGCCAGCGTCGTCTCCTCGATCGGCGCCGAGGAGGCCAGCCCTGCATTCGACACCAGAATGTCGATGCCGCCGAACTCGACCGCTGTCTCGGCAAAGCCCGAAATGACCTGCTCCTCCGAGGTGACATTGATCAGCACCGGCCGCACGAAGTCCCTGCCGTAGACTTTCGCCAGTTCGTCATTGGCGCTGGCCAGTGCTGTCTCGTCGATGTCGGCCAGCACCACGCAGGCGCCTTCGCGCAGCAGGCGGTTGGCCGTGGCGCGGCCGATGCCGCCGGCGCCACCCGTGACCAGGGCGATCTGGCCGGCAAGCGACTTCGGCTTCGGCATACGCTGCAGCTTCAGGTCTTCGAGCAGCCAGTACTCGATGTCGAAGGCTTCCTGTGCAGGCAGGCCGACATAAGACGACACGGTGGAGGCGCCGCGCATGACGTTGATGGCGTTGACATAGAATTCGCCCGAGATGCGCGCCGTCGCCTTGTCGCCGGCGAAGGTGAACATGCCGACGCCGGGCATCAGGTAGACGACGGCATTGGGATCGCGGATGGCGGGCGAGTCCGGATGCTTGCAGCTGTCGTAATAGGCCTGGTAGCCAACGCGATATTCGGCGATGTCGTCGGCAAGACGCGCGATGACGGCATCGACATCGGGCTTTGCCGGATCGAATTCGATGACCAGCGGGCGGATCTTGGTGCGCAGGAAATGGTCGGGGCATGAGGTGCCGAGTGCCGCCAGCGGGCGCAGATCCCTGGAGTTGACGAATTCGAGCACAGCAGTGGAATCGTCGAAATGGCCTGTTTTGTGGCTCCTTTCCGAGATCAGGCCGCGAATCCTCGGCATCAGTTTGGCCGCGATGGCACGGCGCTCAGTGGCGTCGAGCGACTTGACCGCTTCACCGCCGAAGATAGCGACACCCTCGGAGCGGCGCTCGAACCATTCGATCGCCTGGTTGATCACCGAGATCGTCGTCTCGTAGCATTCCCTGGGGGTGTCGCCCCAGGTGAACAGGCCGTGGCTTTCCAGGATGACGCCCTTGGCGGCTGGGTGTTCGAGGCAGAATTTCTCCAGCCACAGGCCAAGTTCGAAGCCAGGGCGCTTCCACGGCAGCCAGCCGATGGCCTCGCCGAAGATTTCTTTCGTCAGCGCCTTCGAATCCTTCGCCGCGGCAATGGCGATGATGGCATCGGGATGCATGTGGTCGACAAAGGGCTTCGGCACGTAGGCATGCAGCGGCGTGTCGATCGAAGCCGCACGCGGATTGAGGTTGAAGGTGCAGTGCGGCAGGAAGCCGACCATCTCGTCTTCGTGCTCGACGCCGCGATAGAGGCCTTTGAGCGCGCGCAGCTTGTCCATGTAGAGCGTGGCAAAGCCGTCCAGCTTGATCGAGGCGCTGTCGCCGCCCGATCCCTTAACCCACAGCACTTCGACATCCTCGCCGGTGAGCGGGTCTTTCTGCCAGATCTTCGACGACGTGTTGCCGCCGCCATAGTTGGTGACCCGCTTGTCGGAACCAAGTGTGTTCGAACGGTAGACCAGAAGTTCCGGCCCGCTCATGGCGTGAGCCTTGGCCTCGTCCCACAGATTGGCGAGGCGCGCGCCGGTGCGCTTGTCGAGCATAAGAAATCCTCCCGAAGGCACGCAGAAGGCGCGGCCATTTGGCCCGAATTTCCACGGAAGCGGTCGGCTTGTCAATCACAAACGATCAATATCGATCATATTGCACTGCACAATGAAATTATATGATCGGAAATGATTGACACTGCGCGTTTTGGGTGCCTAGATGCCCGGGCAGGGAGGAACCATGCACGAAAAAGAGCGCCACAGGATCATTCTGTCCGCCGTCCAGGAAAAGCCTGTGGTGACGGTGCAGGAGATGGTCGACCTGACGGAGTCCTCCGAGGCGACGATCCGGCGCGATATCGCGGCTCTCCACGTCCAGAAGCGCCTGCGCCGCGTGCGCGGCGGCGCCGAGGCAATCTCGCCGCCGCAGTTCATCGGGCTGGCCGGCCGGCCCTTTTCCGTCAACGAAACCATCAACGCCTCGCAGAAGCGGGCGATTGCGCGTGAAGCGGTCGAGCTGTGCAACGACGGCGAACCGATCATCATCAATGGCGGCACCACCACCTTCCAGATGGTGCATTTCCTGACCGGCCGCCGCATGCCGATCTTCACCAATTCGTTCCCCATCGCCGAGCACCTGCTCAAGCACTCCAAGAATACGGTGATGCTGTCGGGCGGCACCATTTATCGCGAGCAGAACATCATCCTGTCGCCCTTCGACAACGACGTGACGCGCAATTTCTATGCGCGCCGCATGTTCATGGGTGCGCAGGGTCTGGGGCCGCTCGGCCTGATGGAGGGCGATCCGCTCTTGATCCAGGCGGAGCAGAAACTGATCGACCAGGCCGACGAGTTGGTGGTGCTGGTCGATTCCTCGAAATTCCGCAAACGCTCCAGCCTCATCCTGTGCGGCCTGTCGCGCATCGCCACCGTCATCACCGATGACGGCATCGAGGATCGTGAAGCCAAGATGCTGGAGACCGCCGGCGTGACGCTGATCGTCGCCCGCACATCCGCAACCAACAAGGAAGAATCTTCACTGCAGGCCTGAGGCCAACTCGCGCTCGCAGCGGCGATGGAATGCAACGCTCAAGGGAGGAAATTCGATGAGCTTCTTGAAGAAATTGATGGTGACGGCTGCATTCTCAGCCGCCATGTTCGTGAATGCCGCCTACGCCGAAAACGTCAAGATCGCGCTGGTGGTGAAGTCGCTCGGCAACGGCTTCTTCGATGCCGCCAACAAGGGCGCCGAAGAGGCGGCCAAGGAACTCGGCGATGTCGACATCATCTACACCGGCCCGACCAAGGCGACCGCCGAAGCGCAGATCGAAGTGGTCAATTCGCTGATCGCGCAGAAGGTCAACGCCATCGCCATTTCGGCCAATGACGCCGACGCTCTGGTGCCGGTGCTGAAGAAGGCCATGGAACGCGGCATCACCGTCATCTCGTGGGATTCGGGCGTCGCTAAGGAAGGCCGCCAGCTTCACCTCAACCCGTCCGATACCGGCCTGATCGGCGAGACCATCATCAAGCTTGCCGCCGACCACCTGCCGGAAGGCGGCGAGGTCGCCATCCTGTCGGCCTCCTCGACCGCCACCAACCAGAACGCCTGGATCGACGCGGCCAAGAAAATCCTGCCGGAGAAGTTCCCCAAGATCAAACTCGTCGCCACCGTCTACGGCGATGACGATTCGGCCAAGAGCACCGACGAAGCCAAGGGCCTGTTGAAGTCCTATCCGAACCTGAAGGCGATCATCGCGCCGACCACCGTCGGCGTCGTTGCCGCCGCCCAGGTCGTCACCGACGAGAACCTGATCGGCAAGGTCAATGTCACCGGTCTCGCACTGCCGTCCGAGTTCAAGAAGTTCATCGACAACGGTTCCAGCCAGGCGGTTGCGCTGTGGAACCCGATCGACCTCGGCTACTCGGCCGTCTACCTCGCCCATGATCTGGCGGTGAAGAAGGAAGAGGCAAAGCCCGGCGCCACGCTGTCGATCGGCCGCGTCGGCAAGGTCACGCTCGACGACACCAACTCGGCTGCAATGGCTCCGCCCTTCCAGTTCGACAAGTCGAACATCGAAAAGTTCTCCAAGATCTATTGATCTGGAGTTCTCTAGAGCTGACGCGGCGGGGCTCACGTCCCGCCGCGGCTTTAAACGAACCTTGTTTCAGGGCTTGATACGACTATGGACACGACAGCCCAACACGGCGCGGTGAAGGAGCGGCCTCCGGCCCCGGCTCCACGCCTGACGCTGTCCGGCATCTCCAAGAGCTTTCCCGGCGTGCGCGCGTTGCACAATGTCAGCCTGTCGCTCTATCCGGGCCAGGTGACGGCGCTGATCGGCGAGAACGGCGCCGGCAAGTCGACGCTGGTCAAGATCATGACCGGCATCTACCAGCCCGACGGGGGCACGATCAGCATAGACGGCCACGCCGTCACCCTGCCCAGCGCGCATGCCGCCTTCGGCCATGGCGTCACCGCCATCCACCAGGAAACCGTGCTGTTCGACGATCTGAGCGTCGCCGAAAACATCTTTCTCGGCCACGCGCCACGCACGCGTTTCGGCACCATCGACTGGCGCACGATGCGCAAGAACGCGCGCGAAGTGCTGGACACCATGCATGCCGGCCATATCGACGCCGACGCGCGGCTGAAGGACCTCGGCATCGCCAACAAGCATCTGGTCGCGGTTGCGCGTGCCATGTCGATCGACGCGCAGATCGTCATCATGGATGAGCCGACCGCCGCGCTTTCCATGAAGGAGATCGAGGAGCTCTTTTTGCTGATCGAGTTCCTCAAGAGCGACGGCAAGGCGATCCTGTTCATCAGCCACAAGTTCGACGAGATCTACCGCATCGCCGACCGCTACACGGTATTCCGCGATGGCGAGATGGTCGGCGAAGGCCTGATCAAGGATGCCGGCCAGAGCCAGATCGTGCGCCTGATGGTCGGCCGCGCGGTCGATCACATCTTCCCGCAGCGCAAGGCCGAGATCGGCGCACCGGTGCTCTCCGTTTCCGGCCTGTCGCATCCGACCGAATTCAACGATATCGGCTTCGAACTGCACAAGGGCGAGATCCTCGGCTTTTACGGCCTTGTCGGCGCCGGCCGCAGCGAGGTGATGCAGGCGATATCGGGCATCACCCGCACCTCAGCCGGCACGATCACGCTGGAAGGCAAGACGATCGCGCCGAAATCGGCTGCGGATTCGATCGATGCCGGCATCGTCTACGTACCGGAAGAACGCGGCAAGCAAGGCGTGGTGATCGGCCTGCCGATCTTCCAGAACGTCTCGCTGCCTTCGCTCAAGCGCACGTCGAAGTCCGGCCTGCTGCGGCTGTCGGAGGAGTTCGATCTGGCCCGCTCCTACACCGAGCGACTCGACCTCAGGGCCTCTTCGCTCAGCCAGGATGTCGGCACACTGTCGGGCGGCAACCAGCAGAAGATCGTCATCGCCAAATGGCTGGCGACGTCGCCCAAGGTGATCATCCTGGACGAGCCGACCAAGGGCATCGACATCGGCTCGAAGGCCGCCGTGCACGGCTTCATGGCCGAGTTGGTGGCGCAAGGCCTGTCGGTGATCATGGTGTCGTCCGAGCTGCCCGAAATCCTCGGCATGTCCGACCGTGTCGTGGTCATGCGCGAGGGGCTTGTCGCGGCGGTCTACGACAACAAGGAGCTGGACGCCGAGACGCTGGTTCGGACGGCAGCAGGGATCGCGGCATGAAGGCTTTCCTCAAATACCGCGAAATCTGGCTGGCTGCTGCCATCATCGTCTTGATCGGGCTGATCTCGACGCGTTTTCCGGCCTTCGCCGATCCGGCCAATCTGCGTCAGGTGTTCAACGACACCTCGATCCTGATGATCCTGGCGCTCGGCCAGATGGTGGTCATCCTGACCCGGTCGATCGATCTGTCGATGGCGTCCAACCTCTGCTTCACCGGCATGGTGGTGGCGATGCTGAACGCAGCACATCCGGCGATCCCGATCCCGCTGCTGATCGTCGTCGCACTGCTGGTCGGCCTTGTGCTCGGCGCCATCAACGGCCTTTTGGTCTGGCGGCTGAACATTCCCTCGATCGTGGTGACATTGGGCACGCTGACCATCTATCGCGGCGCGACCTTCGTCCTGTCCGGTGGCGCCTGGGTCAATGCCGACAAGATGAGCCCGGACTTCATCGGCTTCCAGCGCGCGGCCCTCCTCGGCATTCCGGTGCTGTCGTGGATCGCCATCCTGGTCATTGCGCTGTTCTTCGTTGTGATGACACGCACCGCGCTCGGCCGCTCGATCTACGCGATCGGCGTCAACCCGACGGCGTCGGTCTATGCCGGCATCGATGTCGGCCGGACGAAATTCATCGTCTTCTGCATCTCCGGCATGATTGGCGGCCTGTCGGGCTATCTCTGGATCTCGCGCTACGTGATCGCCTCGGTCGAGGTCGCCAATGGCTATGAGCTCAACATCATCGCCGCCTGCGTCATCGGCGGCATTTCGATCGCCGGCGGCATCGGCTCGGTCGGCGGCGCGGTATTAGGCGCACTGTTCCTCGGCATCATCTCCAACGCTCTGCCGGTCATCAACATCTCGCCTTTCTGGCAGATGGCGATTTCGGGCAGCGCAATCATTCTGGCCGTCGTGCTCAATGCGCGCGGCGAGCGCCAACAGGGCCGCATCATCCTGAGAAAGGCGGAGGCGTGACCGACATCCCTGCCCCGCGCCACATTCCCGACCGGCTCGACAAGCCGCTGCGTTCGGCGATCTTTTCCTGGGAGGCGCTGCTGGTCGTGGTGGCCGTCGCCATCTTCGCCATCAACAGCTTCGCCTCGCCCTATTTCCTCGACCCGTACTCGCTGTCCGATCTGACCTTCAATTTCACCGAGAAGGGCCTGATCGCCTTTGCCATGGCGCTGCTGATCATCTCGGGCGAGATCGATCTGTCGGTGGCCGCCATCATTGCGCTGGCGTCGACCATGATGGGCATGGCGGTGCAGGCCGGCGCCGGCACGCCGGTGCTGGTGGCAATCGGCATCGTTGTCGGGCTCGGCTGCGGCGCCTTCAACGGTCTGCTGGTGACAAGGCTCGGCCTGCCCTCGATCGTCGTCACCATCGGCACGATGAGCCTGTTTCGCGGCATCGCCTTCATCATCCTCGGCGACCAGGCCTACAAAGGCTATCCCTCAAGCTTCGCCTTCTTCGGCCAGGGCTATGTCTGGTGGGTGGTGTCGTTCGAGCTGGTGCTGTTCCTGATCGCGGCTGTCGTCTACTGGTTCCTCTTGCACCGCACGAGTTTCGGCCGACGCGTCTTCGCCATCGGCAACAATCCGGTCGCTGCGCAATTTTCCGGCGTGCGCGTCGGCCGCACCAAGTTCATCCTGTTTTGCCTGACCGGGCTGATGTCGGGCATCGCCTCGGTGCTGATCACCTCGCGCCTCGGTTCGACGCGGCCCTCGATCGCACAGGGCTACGAGCTGGAAGTCATCACCATGGTGGTGCTCGGCGGCGTCAGTATCCTCGGTGGCGCCGGCAGCATTCTTGGGGTCGTGCTCGCCGCCTTCATCATGGGGCTGGTGACCTTCGGACTTGGCCTGCTCAACGTGCCCGGCATCGTCATGTCGATCTTCATCGGCCTGCTGCTGATCATCGTCATTGCCTTGCCGATCGTCTGGCGGCGGCTGCGCGGAGGGCGTTGATGGCCGAGAAATACGCGTTCAAGATGAAGCTGAAGCCCGGCATGAAGGCAGAGTACAAGAAGCGCCATGACGAGATCTGGCCGTCGCTGGTCGCGCTGCTGAAGCAGGCCGGCGTCTCCGATTATTCCATCCATCTCGACGAGGAGACCAATATCCTGTTCGGTGTGCTGTGGCGGCAAGACGACCACCGCATGGACGAATTGCCCGGACATTCGGTGATGCAGCGCTGGTGGGCCCACATGGCCGACATCATGGAGACCAGGCCGGACAACGAGCCGGTGGCCGTGAAGCTGGAAACAATGTTCCACATGGCATGAGTGCGATGCGCCACATCGCCGTCATCGACATCGGCAAGACCAACGCCAAGGTGGCGCTGGTCGACCTCGCGACGTTGAGCGAGGTGGCGCTGCGCCGCACGTCCAATGCGCCGGTGCGGCAGGCTCCCTACCCGCACCACGATGTCGAGGCCTTGTGGGCGTTCATCCTCGAAAGCCTTGCCGGCCTCAACCGCGAACAGCGTATCGACGCCATTTCGATCACCACCCACGGCGCGACGGGCGTGCTGGTCGACGCGGCGGGTGAACTGGTGCTGCCGGTGCTCGACTATGAGTTCGACGGCCCCGACGGGATGGCCGAGGATTACGACGCGATCCGCCCGCCTTTTGCCGAGACCGGCACGCCGCGCCTGCCGCTCGGCCTCAATCTCGGTGCTCAATTCTTCTGGCAGCAGAAGAGCTTCCCGGCGGAATTCGCCAGGGCCGCGGCGCTGCTGATGTACCCGCAATACTGGGCCTTGCGCCTGACCGGCATCGCCGCCAACGAGGTCACCTCGCTCGGCTGCCACACCGACCTGTGGAACCCGTGGACGGCGGATTTTTCATCCCTGGTCGACAGGCTGGAGTGGCGGAGCCTGATGGCGCCGGTGCGGCCGGCCAGCGATCGCCTCGGCCCGATCCTGCCCACCGTTGCTGTGCGAACCGGACTGGATCCGCACACGCCGGTGTTCTGCGGCCTGCATGATTCCAACGCCTCGCTGCTGCCGCATCTTCTCTCCGACAAGCCGCCTTTCTCCGTCGTCTCGACCGGCACCTGGGTGGTGTCGATGGCGGTCGGCGGCAAGCAGATTGTGCTGGATGCGGCGCGCGACACGCTGGTCAATGTCAACGCGCTCGGCGATCCCGTTCCCTCTGCGCGCTTCATGGGTGGCCGCGAGTTTTCCGTGCTGACAAAGGACCAGCCGGAGCAGTGGACCGAAGCCGATGTCGGCGCCGTGGTGGCGCGAAAGACGCTGCTGCTGCCGTCGACCCAGCAAGGTTCGGGGCCGTTCCCGCACCATGCCGCGGCATGGCTCAACGCCGACGGCATCAACAATGGCCAGCGCTTTGCCGCCATCTCATTCTATCTGGCGCTGATGACGGCGACCTGCCTCGACCTGATCGGCGCCGACGGCCCGACCACTGTCGAAGGCCCCTTTGCCCGCAACCGGCTCTTTGTCGGCATGCTGGCGGCAGCCACGGCGCGCGCCGTGGTTGCGTCCGAGGCCGCCACCGGCACCAGCATCGGCGCGGCGCTGCTGGCATGCGATCGGCCGGCGACGCAAGGCAAGGGCGAAAGAATAGAACGGCCTATAGACCCAGCCTGGGTCGACTATGTCAGCGCATGGCGGGCGGCAGTGGAAGTGCAGGGCTGATCAGAGAATCCGTTTGCCGAAGGCAGACATGACGAAGTTGACCGCGTCGGTGCCGATCCGCGGCTCCAGATCCGCCGTCAGGCCCGAAACATCCATCGACAGCAAGCCGCCGGAGAGCGCGATCGCCTCCATCGCCTGATGTGTTTCGCGCACGGTCAGCCCACCGGAGCCCGCAGCCCAGCCGGCGAATTCGGTCGCGGTCGGCGAATAGCTGACATGAAAGCCTTGCGCGCCTGATGTGGCGATACGGATCGCTTCATGCATCAGGTCGCGCATGCCCATGGCGTCGATATCGGTCATGGTGAAGGCGGAGACGCGCGAATCCTTCAGCACCCGCGCCTCGGCCGGATCGGCGTGGCGCAGGCCGACGATGACGACATTCTCCGGCGACAGCTGCGGCTGCAGCGCGCCCGCCTTGTGGTCGAGGCCAAGCGAGCGCGCCAGGACCGAACCTTCCGGCAGGTCGATGCCGTCCTCGTCCTCGGGCATCAGGGCGGCGATGGAATCGATCCAGATCAGGCCGAAGGAATGCGTGGCTCGCGCCGTCGCGGTCAGCGCCTTGTGCGCGACGCGACGATCGGCGCCGGCGGTCAGCCGGACCAGTCCCGATGGCGGCCGCTCGATATCGGCCAATTCGACGACGTCGAAATTCATCGCCTCCAGCCGCGCGCCGGTGCCTTCCCGGGCCAGGATGCCGGCAGCCCCCGGCCCGGCCGTGATCTGCACCATCTTGCGGCCGGAAAAATCCTCGACATCGTGCATCGGGGCCTTCTCGACATATTCCGAGGTCATCGCCAAAAGCATGGCGCCATAGCTCATGCGGAAGGCGACGCGGTCGCCGACGGCCAGCGGCGGGTCGGCATCGGCGACATCCAAAAGCAGATGGTCGCTGGAGGCGCCCAGCACCCGGATCCCCCTGGCGATCGGCGTCAGCCCCTCGACCAGCACGTCCTCGCGGCCGATATTGGCGATGGCGCGCAGCCTGTCGCCCTCGTCGGGGAAGACCGGCTGGTTGCCGAAGGCGTCGTAGCCCGATTGGCCGATCGGCCGTGACGGCTTGAGCTTGACCTCGATGATGTCGCTGGTCAGCCGGCAGGCATCGGGCTCGAGCTCGGCCCATGGCACATCGCGGAAGGTCTCGACGCCGCCTTGCAGGATCGCCTCGCCGACGCGCAGATTGTTGATGCCGGCCGGCAGTCTGCCTTCGAGCAGCAGCGGCAGCGACGACGATGCGCCGCCGGAAATCACGTCGAGGCTTTTGCCGGACAGGCGCTCGGTCTTGTAGGCATGGGCGACGAGCTGCCCAAGGTTTTCCGGCGTCGGCATGATGGCGCCGAAGCAGCCGAGATTGGTGCCGATGCCGGCGATGCGCACGCCCTTGAACTGCAGGATCTGCTCAACCGTGGGGATCAGGTCGTTCGGCCAGATGCCTTCGCGGAGATCGCCGAGATCGATCATCAGCATGATGTCGTGGACGCGGCCCATGCGCTCGGCGATGCGCGAAATTTCGCGGATGGTGGCGAGTTCCGATTGCAGGCTGATGTCGACGGTGCGCACCACCTCCTCGACCCGCGCCATCGGCGGGCTGCGCAGCAGCATGATCGGTGCGTTGATGCCGCTGTCGCGCAGCCGGCGGATGTTCTCGAAACGCGATTCGGCGATGCCGGCGACGCCGCCGCGCAGCATGGCGCGTGCCACTTGCGGCATGCCGCAAGTGCCCTTGGTGACGCCGAACACTTTTATGCCCGACAGCGCGCAGCGCTCGACGATGGTGCGCGCGTTGCGCTCGATGCGGCCAAGGTCGATGGCGACTTGCGGTCCCGACATCCTAGCCCCCGTAGACCAGCCCCTGCGGGTCGATCTCCGGCTTGCGGCCCGAAACGAGGTCGGCGAGGAATTTTCCCGAACCGCAGGCCATGGTCCAGCCGACATGGCCGTGGCCGGTGTCGAGATAGAGATTCTTGTAGCGCGCCTGGCCGATGACCGGCACCGAGTTCGGCATCATCGGGCGCAGACCCGCCCAGAACACAGCCTTCTTCTCGTCGAAGGCACCCGGGAAAAGATCCTTGCCGGTGCTGATGATCGTCTTGAAATCGGCGGGCTTGAAAGTGCGGTCGAAGCCGGTGAATTCGGCCGTCGAGGACATCCGCAAGCGGTTGCCCAGCCTGGAATAGCCGATCAGCCGGTCCTCGTCGGCGCCGCCCATGGTCGGTCCCTTGCTTTCGTCCTCCAGGGGAATCGTCGCGGTATAGCCTTTTACCGGATAGACAGGCAGGTCGATGCCGTAACGGCGCCCGAGCAGGCCGCTTTCCGGCCCCATCGAGATGACAACCGCATCGCCGGCGACCGGGCCGGCCGAAGTCATCACCGCGCGCACCCGGTCGCCCTCGATGTCGAGGCCTTCGACTGTCGTGCCGAACAGGAATTTGACGCCGAGCTTCTCGGCCGCATAGGCGGCCAGCCTGTCGACAAACTGCTTGGAATCTCCGGTCTGGTCGGTTGGCGAATAGACGCCGCCGGCAATCTTGTCCTTGACGCCGGCAAGGCCCGGTTCCAGCTCGACCAGCCGGTCGCGGCCGACGATTTCGATCGGCAGGCCGTGCTTGGCAAGATAACGGTAATTGTCGGTGCCGGTGTCGAGGCTCTTTTGCGAGCGGAAGAAATAGAGAATGCCCTTCTTGCGCTCGTCGTAATGGATGCCGGTCGCTTCCGAAAGCGCATTGATGCAGTCGCGCGAATAGAGCGCGAGCCTGAGCTTGATGTCGGTGTTGGCGCGCAGGCGCGCCACCGTGCACTGGCGCAGGAAACGCAGGCTCCAGGCGAGGAAATAGGGATCAAGGCGCAGCCTGACCTTGATGCCGAGATCATGGTTGTAGAGCCCGCGCAGGAAGGTCTTCAAAGCCGCCGGCGAGGCCCAGGCGGTGGCGTCACCCGGTGACACCAGGCCGGCATTGGACTGGCTGGTGCCTTGTGCCGCCGCCGGATGGCGCTCGATAACCGTCACCTCATGGCCGTCGCTGGCCAGATAATAGGCGGCCGCCGTACCGACGACACCGGCCCCGAGCACCGTTATTTTCATGCCATTCCCCCAAAATCTCCTCGCGGCGCCGCGCCTCCGCGCCTTGCCGCGAACGCCTTCAATAGCGCTTCGCTGCCCGCCTTGCGAGCCCTTGGGAGAACCCGGCTCAGCCGCGCGCGGAGTTCTTGCCGGTCAGGATGCGCTCCCAGGCGAGCGCGTCGGCAACGATCTGGTCGAGATCGTCGCGTTGCGGGGTCCAGCCGAGCTCGGCGCGGGCGAGATCCGAATTGGCAACCACCGCCGCGGCATCGCCAGGGCGACGGTCGCCCATCTTCACCTCGAAATCACGGCCAAAGGCACGGCGCACGCTGTCGATGACCTCCAGCACCGAATAGCCATGGCTGTAGCCGCAATTGGCGACAAGGCTTTGTCCCCCGGCACGCAGCCGCTGCAGGGCCAGGCGATGCGCCGCCGCCAGGTCGCTGACATGGATGTAGTCGCGCATGCAGGTGCCGTCCGGCGTCGGATAATCGGTGCCGAACACCTGCATGAACGACCGCTTGCCGAGTGCCGTCTCGCATGCGACCTTGATCAGATGGGTTGCGCCCGGTGTCGACTGGCCGGTGCGGCCCTTCGGGTCGGCGCCGGCGACGTTGAAGTAGCGCAACGCGGTATAGCGCAGGCCATGCGCGATCGATGCGTCGCGCAGCATCCACTCACTCATCAGCTTGGACAGGCCATAGGGCGATTCCGGCGCCAGGCGGGCGTCCTCGCGCACCGGCTCCAGCCCGGCGCCGCCATAGACGGCGGCGGTCGAGGAAAAGATGAAATTGGGCACGCCTTCGCGCACCGCGGTTTCGATCAGCGTGCGCGTCTTCGAGGTGTTGTTCTCATAATAGCCGAGCGGGTCGGCGACCGATTCCGGAACCACGATCGAGCCGGCGAAATGAATGATCGCGTCGACCTTGTTCTCCCTGATGACCGCGCCGACCAATTCCTTGTCGGCGACATCGCCGACGACCAGCTTGGCCTCCGGCGCCACCGCCCATTCGAAACCGGTGGAAAGACGGTCGAGAACGACCACGCTTTCGCCGGCATCCAGCAGCTCCCAGACCATATGGCTGCCGATGTAACCGGCGCCGCCTGTCACCAAAACTGTCATCCGCGTCCTCGCTTATCCAAGATTTATCGGAAACTGTCTCAACCCCGCTCTACTGGAAAGCCCGCCGCATGGCCATTGGACCCCTGGTAACCGGCATTGCCGGCCAGTGGCATTGTCCTGAAACAAAGTTCATCCACATCAAGGGAATAGGCCACGATCCGCGGTCGTTAGGAACAGGTCCGGGGCGTGGCATTTTGACCAAAAAGGCCAGGTGGACGACCAACAGGCCAATGATTATGATCCCGCGCAAAAATTGGGAAGTCGACATGAACTATCAGCGGTTCTTCGAGGAAGCGATCGACCAGCTCCATGCCGAGCGTCGCTACCGCGTTTTCGCCGACCTCGAGCGGATCGCGGGCAAGTTCCCGCGCGCCATCTGGCGTTCCAATGGCCGCGCCGAGGAAATCACCGTCTGGTGCTCCAACGACTATCTCGGCATGGGCCAGCATCCCGACGTCATCGCCGCGTTCCAGAATACCGCTGGCAAGATGGGTTCGGGCGCCGGCGGCACCCGCAACATTTCCGGCACCTCGAACCCGCTGGTAGAGCTCGAGGTGGAGCTTGCCGACCTGCACGACAAGGAAGCGGCACTGGTCTTCACCTCCGGTTTCGTCTCCAACGAAGCCTCGATCTCGACCATCGCGAAGCTTTTGCCCAACTGCCTGATCATCTCGGACGAATTGAACCACGCCTCGATGATCGAAGGCGTGCGGCGTTCCGGCGCCGAAAAGAAGATCTTCCGCCACAATGACGTGGCGCATCTGGAAAGCCTTTTGCAGGCGGCGGGGCGCGAACGCGCCAAGCTGATCGTCTTCGAAAGCGTCTATTCGATGGATGGGGACATCGCGCCGATCAAAGAGATCGTCGAACTCGCCGAGCGCTACAACGCCATGACCTATATCGACGAGGTCCATGCCGTCGGTATGTACGGGCCGCGCGGCGGCGGCATCACCGAGCGCGAAGGCCTGGCCGACCGCATCGACATCATCGAAGGCACGCTGGCCAAGGCATTCGGCACGCTGGGCGGCTACATCACCGGCACCAGCGCTGTGATCGACGCCGTGCGCTCCTATGCGCCGGGCTTCATCTTCACCACGGCACTGCCGCCGGCGATCGCTGCCGCCGCGACCGCGTCGATCCGCCATCTCAAGCGCTCGCAGGCCGAGCGTGACGCCCAGCAGCAGCAGGCCGCGAGAACCAAACACATCCTGTCGGCCGCCGGCCTGCCGGTGATGGATTCGCCGACGCACATCGTGCCGCTGCTGGTCGGCGATCCCGAGGCCTGCAAGATGGCCAGCGACCGCCTGCTCGGCGTGCACGGCATCTACATCCAGCCGATCAACTACCCGACCGTGCCGCGCGGCACCGAGCGGCTGCGCATCACGCCAACGCCGTTCCATTCCGATGCGCTGATCGCCGAATTGCAGGATGCGCTGGTCGAGACCTGGGATGCGCTCGGCATCCCCTATGGTTCGGCAGGTCGGCCTTCGGTGGCCAAGAGCGACCGCATCATTCCCCTGCTGGTGCCCAAGTCAGGCGGCTGATGCCGTTTGGAACTCTACTCCGGCCGCCATCTGGCTCGCCGGAGCGATTTCAATTCGGGCTTCGTCAGCGGCTCAGGCGTTCTTCATCCACTTCGCCAGCCGGTGCGCCGCTTCCTCGATCTGGTCGAGACGGCGGTGGAAGCACAGCCGCAAAAACGCCTCGCCGCCGGGGCCGAAAGCGGTGCCTGGCGCCAGGCCGACATTGGCCTTGTC
This sequence comes from Mesorhizobium sp. WSM1293, assembly GCF_000513875.1. Taxonomy (NCBI): domain Bacteria; kingdom Pseudomonadati; phylum Pseudomonadota; class Alphaproteobacteria; order Hyphomicrobiales; family Phyllobacteriaceae; genus Mesorhizobium; species Mesorhizobium sp. WSM1293. The sequence goes on from NZ_AZUV01000009.1 coordinate 84,070, forward strand.
AACGATGTCGAAGGCAGCAGTGCGTGAATCGGTGATGCCATCGACTGTGAAAAACAGATAGAACGCGCCCTGCGGCACCGTAAACCCAGCGCGGCCGGTGGCGCCGAGGATGCCGCAGACAAGGTCGCGCGCCTTGCGCGCCCGCTCCACCTGTTCGGCGACGAAGGCGTCGCCCTCGTCAAGGGCGGCGACCGCACCGCGCTGCATGAACTGGGCGACGCCGGAGCTCGAATACTGGATCAGGTTCTCGAACACCTGCTGCAAGCTCGGATGCGTCTTGATCCAGCCGACGCGCCAGCCGGTCATCGCCCAGTTCTTGGAAAAGGAGTTGACGTACAGGATACGGTCTTCCGCCGACGCTATGTCGAGGAAGGACGGCGCGCGGCCGTGGCCATAGTGGAACAGTGAATAGATCTCGTCGGCGATGATCCAGAGGTTCTTCGCGCGCGCCAGAGCGAGGATCGCCTGCAAGGTCTCGTGATCGGCGGTCCAGCCGGTGGGATTCGACGGCGTGTTGATGAACAGCGCCTTTGTGCGCGGCGTGATCGAAGCGGCGATCTTCTCGACGTCGCAGGACCAGCCATTGCCGGAATGATCGAGCGTGACCGCGACTGGAACGGCTCCCGCTATCCCTGCTGCGGCATCGAAATTCGGCCAGGCCGGCGACAGGTAGACCACCTCGTCGCCGGCGCCGGCGAGCGCGTCGAGCGCCAGCTGGATGGCATGCATGCCGGAGCCGGTGACGATGAATTCTTCCTCCGGGAAATTCTTGCCGAAATGCCTGGCATAGTAACGGGAGAGTGCCTGCCTGAGATCGGGGATGCCCCTTTGCCAGGTGTAGAATGTCTCGCCGCCGGCCAGCGCCTTCGACGCGGCATCGGTGATGAAGGCTGGCGTCGGCAGGTCGCCTTCGCCGGCCCAGAGCGGAATCATGCCTTCGCGCAGGCGGCCGTAATTGACGACGGCGACAATGCCACTTTCGGGTGCCGCACGGGCCTCGGTGCGCAAGCTGTCGATCAGGGTCATGGGCGGATCCGTTTTTGGTCTGCGGTTTTCGTCAGCGGTCCTTACCAGATGCGAAAACAGAAAACCCCGGCCGCCAACGACCGGGGTTTTGGTCCAGCAAATGCTGCCCGTGGTCAGCGCCTGGCGAGCAGATCGCGAATTTCGGTGAGCAGCGCGACGTCGGCGGGCGGCGGAGCGGCCGGTGCAGCGGGCTTCTCGCGCTCAAGCCGCTTGCGCATGTTGTTCACCGCCTTGACCATCAGGAAAATGATGAAAGCGAGGATGAGGAAGTTCAACGCGACAGTGATGAAGCTGCCGTAGGCAAAGACCGCGCCTTGCTTCTTGGCGTCGGCCAGCGAGGTTGCGTTGACGGCCGAGGAGAGGCCAAGGAAATAATTGTTGAAGTCCAAGCCGCCGAAAATCGCGCCGACGATCGGCATGATGATATCGTTAACAAGGGAATCGACGATCTTGCCGAAGGCCGCGCCGATGATGACGCCGACCGCAAGGTCCATCACATTGCCCTTGGAAATAAATTCCTGGAATTCTTTCAGCATTCGACCCTCCTTGTCGTGACTGGCCGAGCTGCCGTTTCCGTCCTTGCGGCATCGACCTGAGGCAACATAACAAAAACCTCCTGACGCAACATGGGTAAAAGGGAGAAAATAACCGCTTTCTCCTTACCTTACGGCACTTTGGGCGGCAGCTCTGCCGAATTTGACGCGTTGCGTACAAGGGCGTGAAATTTCATATCCCCGCGATGCAAATCGACACAGATGCCGCCGAATCACTGCAAAACGACCACGCTGGACCAGATTGCCGCCGAGCACGGCATGGGCCCCTGGTTGTTGACGCGAGCGATCAATCGCTCTTTGCAAGGTTTCCCGCATTTACGGCACGGCAAAGCCAGCATTGAATTTCTGGAAATTATAGGCGTTTTCGCCTATAATGTTCTCATGAACATGCTCGAAACCATCAGCATTGATGTTTGTCCGTGGGCGGCTCCAACAAAGGAGCAGCGCGCTTGGTTTGACGCGCTTTCGCCCGGCGAGAAGCGGAAAGCGATTCAGGCGGCGATCAACGAAGGTTTTGAGAGCCCGGTCAGCGAAAAGTCGATCGACGACATTATTCGGGAAGCGCGTGCCGAACTCCCGCATGCGCCATAGGATAACGCATCGTGCCGAACGCGATCTGAAAGACATTTACCGACACACCTTCGAAAACTTCGGCCACACTCAGGCCGAAAAGTACCTGCGCGAACTCGACGCGGTGTTTGAGTTGCTCGGCGACTATCCGAGTATGGGCCGGCTCTATGAAGGCAGGACCCATCAGTTCGTCCACGGCAAGCACATCATCCTCTATCGCATGGGTTTGGAGGAGGTCGTCATTGGCCGTATTTTCCACGGCGCTCAGCGGCGATCTTCACCATAACGACACCGACGCGCCGCCCTGATAGCCGTCCTGCACAGCTCTGCAATGGACTCGGACGCCAAGCTGTGGTTGCGTCCGGGCAAGCCGGATAGAAAGACGGCAGAGGAGGAAAGTCCAAGCGTGCAGGGCTTGTTCATCGTCATCATCGCGGTCGCCTATGTGACGCTGCTGTTTGCCATCGCCAGCCTCGGCGACCGCCGCTCGGCCATCTCCGAGCCGAGCCGGGGGCGGCCTTTCATCTATGCGCTCAGCCTCGCGATCTACTGCACATCCTGGACTTTCTTCGGCTCGGTCGGTCTCTCTTCCGAACGCGGCCTCGAATTCCTCGGCATCTATACGGGCCCGGTGCTCGTCTTCGTCTTCGGCTTCCCGCTGCTCAACCGTATCGTGCGGCTGGCCAAGACCGAGAAGATCACCTCGATCGCTGATTTCCTCGGCGCACGCAGTTTCACCGTCGCGGCGATCGCCACGCTGATCGCCACCATCGGCGCGGTGCCCTATATCGCGCTGCAGTTGAAGGCGATATCCGGTTCGGTCAGCCTGATGGTCGAGCACTATACGGGATCGCCGCCTTCGTTCGATCCCTTCGTCAGCGACATCTCGCTGGTCGTCGCCATGCTGTTGGCGCTGTTCGCGGTGCTGTTTGGAACCCGTCACGCCGACGCCACCGAACACCAGGACGGGCTGGTGCTGGCGGTGGCGGTCGAAACCGTGGTCAAGCTCGCCGCCTTCCTGGCGATCGGCCTGATGGTCACCTTCCTGATCTTCGGCGGCCCAGGCGACATGTTCGACAAGCTCGCCGAGAACGCGCAGGTCCGGCAGGCGATGAGCTACAACACCTCGCTCGCCACCTGGCTGGTGCTGACGTGCCTCAGCGGCTTTGCCATCATCATGCTGCCGCGGCAGTTCTACGTCACCATCGTCGAAAACCGCGGCGAGGCCGAACTGCGCACCGCGACATGGGTGTTCCCGCTCTACCTCGTGGCGATCAACCTGTTCGTGCTGCCGATCGCCTTCGCCGGCCTGTCGCTGGTCGGCACCGGAACCAGCAGCGATCTCTATGTGCTGTCGCTGCCCCTGTTCAGCGGCCATGATGTGCTGGCGATGGCGGCTTTCATCGGCGGCCTGTCGGCGGCGACGGCGATGGTGATCGTCGAAAGCGTGGCGCTGTCGATCATGATCTCCAACGATCTCGTCATTCCGCTGTTCGTGCGCCGCCTGCTCAAGACCTCGACCTCCGAGACCGAGGATTGGTCGACGCTGATCCTCAATGTGCGGCGCGGGGCGATCTTCATCCTGTTGTTCATAGCCTTCCTCTACTACCGCGAGAGCACCAACAGCGCGCGCCTGTCGTCGATCGGCCTGATGTCGTTCGCGGCCATCGCCCAGTTCGCCCCCGCCCTGATCGGCGGGCTGATCTGGCGCGGCGCCAACGGCCGGGGTGCGGCACTCGGCATGGTCGCCGGCATCCTCGTCTGGGGCTACACGCTGCTCCTGCCGTCGCTTGCCGCGGCCGATACCGGCATCATCGTGCACGGGCTGTTCGGCTTCGAGGCGCTGCGGCCGCAGGCCCTGTTCGGCACCGTCGCCGAACCGCTGAACCACGGCGTGCTGTGGAGCCTGTCGGTCAACGCGGTGTTCTTTGTGCTCGGCTCGCTGTCGCGCGCGTCGGTGCCGCTGGAACGCATCCAGGCGTCGATCTTCGTGCCGCGCGATGCCGGCCCGATGCCCAGCCTGCGCCGTTTCCGCACCGCCATCACCGTCAACGACCTGAAGGACACGATCGGGCGCTATCTCGGCGTCGAGCGCACCGAGCGCTCTTTCCAGTCGTTCGAAAAGACCAACGGAACCTCGCTGCACGGCAACGAACAGGCGAGCATGGACGTCATCCGCTTTTCCGAGCAGCTGCTGGCCAGCGCCGTCGGCTCCTCCTCGGCACGGCTGATCCTGTCGCTGCTGTTTCGGCGCCACGACCGCGAATCCCGAGATGCCTTCCGCTTGCTTGACGACGCCACCGAGGCGCTGCAGCACAACCGCGACCTCTTGCAGATCGCGCTCGACCAGATGGAACAGGGCATCACCGTCTTCGATCGCGATTTCCGCCTGATCTGCTGGAACCGCCAGTACCGGGCGCTGTTCGACCTGCCCGACGAGATGGGCCAGGTCGGCGTCTCGCTCGACCGCATCCTGCGCCATCTCGCCGAGCGCGGCGACATCCCTGCCGATCAGCGTGTGGCCATGCTCAACCGGCTGACCAGCTTCGTCAGTCCGTGGCAGATGGAGCTGAAAACCTCGGGCCGCATCCTGGAACTGCGTTCCAACCCGATGCCGGACGGCGGCATCGTCGCCACCTATGCCGACATTTCCGGGCGCGTCGAGCAGGACCTGGCACTGAAGCGTGCCAATGAATCGCTGGAGCAGCGCGTCAAGACGCGCACCATCGAGCTGACCCGGGTCAATGAGGAACTGGCGCAGGCACAGATGCTGGCCGAGGAGGCCAATCTCGGCAAGACGCGCTTCCTCGCCGCCGCCGGCCACGACATCCTGCAGCCGCTGAACGCCGCCCGGCTCTATTGCTCCTCGCTGATCGAGAAGGCCGGCAAGGGACCTGCCGGCAAGGCGGCCGTGAACATCGAATCCTCGCTGGAATCGGTCGAGACGATTCTCGGCGCCGTGCTCGACATCTCCCGCCTCGATGCCGGCGCGATGAAGCCGGATGACACCGCCTTCAACCTCGACGGATTGCTGCGCCAGATCGGCAACGACTTCCGCCCGCTCGCCGCCGAAAAGAAGCTCGAGCTGACCATCATGCCGTCATCGCTGACGGTGACGACGGACCGCAATTTGCTGCGCCGCCTGATCCAGAATCTCGTCTCCAACGCCATCAAATACACGCGCCGCGGCCGCGTGCTGGTTGGCGTCAGGCGGCGCGGCGATTTGGCCGAGATCCAGGTGATCGACACCGGCATCGGCATCGCCGGCGACAAGCTGAACACCGTCTTTCGCGAATTCACCCGGCTCGACGAGGGCGCGCGCGAGGCCGAGGGCCTCGGTCTCGGCCTCTCCATCGTCGACCGCATCGCCCGGGTGTTGCGCCTGGAGATCCGCATCTTTTCCAGTCCGGGCAAGGGCACGCGATTCTCCGTTATCCTGCCCGTCGCGGCCGTGCAGGCACGACGCGAGATCGAAGCCAGGGCTCCCGCCCGCGCGACGGCCTCGCTGGCCGGTCTGCACGTGCTGTGCATCGACAACGACGCCCGCATCCTCGAAGGCATGCGGCTCCTGCTCGAAGGCTGGGGTTGCAACGTCGACACCGCGTCCGGTTCAAAGGATCTGGAGACCGCGAAGATACACCGCCCGGACATCGTCCTTGCCGACTACCATCTCGACGGCGAAACCGGTCTCGAACTCGTCGTCAGGCTGCGTGCGATCCATGGCGACACCCTGCCGGCCGTGCTGGTCACCGCCGACCGCTCCAACGAGGTGCGCACGGCCGCCGGCGGGCTCGAGATTGCGGTGATCAACAAACCGCTCAAACCAGCGGTACTGCGCTCGATGATGGCCAGGGTCAGGCCGCTGGCGCCGGCGGCGGAATAGCGGTCTAACCCGCCGGCTGCAGCGGGTCGCTGCCGATCTTGGACAGCAGGATCACCGCCTGGGTGCGGCTGTCGACGCCGAGCTTCTGCAGGATGGCGGAGACATGCGCCTTGATGGTGGCCTCGGAGACGCCGAGTTCATAGGCGATCTGCTTGTTGAGCAGGCCTTCGGCCAGCATGCCGAGCACCCGGGTCTGCTGCGGCGTCAACGCCTGCAGCCGCTTGATCAGGTCGGATATTTCAGGGTCGCGCTCGGTGCCGAGATCGACGCCGACGGGTGCTGCAATATCGCCGGCAAGCACCGATTGCACGGCGCTGCGGATCTCTTCCATGCTGGCCGATTTGGAGATGAAGCCGGAAGCGCCGAGGTCGAGCGCCCGCCTGATGGTCGCCGGATCGTCATGCGCCGACACCACGACCAGCGGCACCGCCGGATGGATGCCACGCAGCGAGATCAGGCCGGAGAGGCCGCTGGCGCCCGGCATCGACAGGTCGAGCAGCACCAGGTCGATGTCCTCGTTGGCCACGACCAGCGCCTTGGCGCTCTCGAAATCGCCGGCTTCATGGATGGCGGCGACATTGCCGATGCCGGCGAGCGCTTCGCGCAGCGCACCGCGAAACAGCGGGTGATCGTCGGCGATGACGAAAGAATAGCCTGCCGGCAAATGTCCCTCCCCGAATCCCCGATGATTTTTGGCTTTTCGGGTTCAACTGGACGATTATGAGCGGCTGCGCGCTGTTTTCAAGCGGCAAAGCCAGTGCGCCGCCTCCCGTGGTTGAAACGCTCAGGTCTTCTGCGAATTGGGCTGGGCGCCGTTGTCCTTGTCCATATCCCTGACGATGCCCATGAAGCCGCGCAGGAAGCGCTCCATGTAGCCCATCGTCTTGTTGAAATCCTCTTCGCTCGGCAGTTTCGATTCGAGGCGGGCGGAGAGCGAATTCTCGAGCTTGGTGACGCGCTCGTCCATCGCCTTCATCGAGGTCTGCAAGCGGTCGACCTCGTCCTGGAAAGCGGCGCGTTCGTCGGCCGCCATCTTGCAGACGAGCTGGCCGGAGCGTTCGTCGCAGATCGACATGGCGCCGGTCTGGGTGTCCATGCGGATATAGCCGGTGGCCGACTTTTCCAGCCGGTAGCGGTCGGTTTCTTCCGAATAAGCTGAAGCCGCGACCAGCGAAACGAGCGCAGCGGGGATCAAGATGTGCTGCAGACGCATGTTGTCCTCCATGGCAAAGGCCTCAGATATCGCATGTTTGCGCCGGAAATGGGGAAGACCCTTGGCGTGGCCTTTCCCGAATGGCTGGTTCGGAATCTTTTGAAGCAATTCCCAAGGGAAAGCGCTATGCGCTTTTCCCGGGAAAACCGTTTCACACTTTTCCTGGAACTGCTCTATAGCGCAACCATGTCTCAGATTATCTACAAGATAACCCCGCAGGCGCTTTGGCGCGAGGCCGAAACGCATGGCCGCTTCACCGGCGCGCCGATTGATGTCGCAGACGGCTTCATCCACTTCTCCACGGCGGCGCAGGTCAAGGAAACGGCGGCAAAGCACTTTGCCGGCCAGACCGACCTTCTGCTGGTCGCCATCGACGGCGCCAGCCTGGGTGCTGCGCTGAGATACGAGGTCTCGCGCGGTGGTGCGCTGTTTCCGCATCTTTATGGTCCGCTCGGCCTCAAGGCTGTGCTGTGGGTCCGGCCACTGCCGCTTGGCTCCGATGGTGTGCACCAGTTCCCGGCACTGGAGGGGCAATGAGCGTGCTCGACCGGCTCGGCCAGAAGCTGCTGTTCGCCTTCGATCCGGAAACCGCGCATGGCCTGTCGATCGCGGCCTTGCGATGCGGCGTTCCGGTTGGTGCACCAGCGATCCGCGACCACAGGCTGACGGTCAGCATCTGCGGCCTCGATTTCCCCAATCCGCTCGGCATGGCGGCCGGCTATGACAAGAACGCCGAAGTGCCCGACGCGCTGCTTGGCCTGGGCTTCGGCTTTGCCGAGGTCGGCACGATCACGCCGCTGGCGCAGGCCGGCAATCCGAAGCCGCGCATTTTCCGGCTGACGGCCGACGATGCGGTGATCAACCGATTGGGCTTCAACAATGAAGGCCATGCGGCGGCCGAAAAGCGCCTTGCCGCGCGCAAGGGGCGTGGCGGCATCGTCGGCGTCAACATCGGCGCCAACAAGGACAGCAGCGACCGCATCGGCGACTATGAGCGCGGCGCCGCCCGGTTTGCGCAATACGCCAGCTATCTGACCGTCAACATCTCCTCGCCCAACACGCCGGGCCTGCGCAACATGCAGGCCCGTGAGCAGCTTGGCGAGCTCTTGTCGCGGGTCATGGCCGCGCGCGCCGCGGCAACCGCCCGGCCGCCGGTGTTCCTGAAGATCGCGCCGGATCTGGTCGAGGCAGAACTGGCGGACATCGCCGCCGAAGTCACGGAAAAGCGGGTGGACGGCGTCATCGTCTCCAACACCACCATCTCCCGGCCGCCACTGCGCAGCGGCGACACCGCGCGCGAGAGCGGGGGGCTCTCCGGCAAGCCGCTGTTCGAGCGTTCGACCATCGTGCTGGCGAAGATGCGCAAACTGCTCGGGCCGGAGCTTGCCATCGTCGGCGTCGGCGGCGTCGATTCCGCCGATACGGCGCTGGACAAGATCCGTGCGGGTGCCGATCTGGTGCAGCTCTACACCGGCATGATCTATGCCGGGCCTTCGCTGCCAAGCCGTATTCTTTCCGGAATGGCCCGTTTCGTCGAAAAAGAACGGCTGAGGTCGATTTGCGAGTTGCGCGACAGCCGCCTCGACTTCTGGGCGTCCAGGCAACTCTGAACTGCTCTCAGGAGCGCAGGTCGCGGCTGACGGCCCGCTCGCAGATGGTGCAACGAACTCGGGTCAAAGGGTTCCTTCGGAGCTTTCGCCGGGCGTTGGCTGACGGCGCATCAAACAAAAAACCCGCCAGTGCGGCGGGTCATTGGCGCAAATCAGCACCATGGGCAAAAATGTACCATAGCTGAGATCACCGAGTCAAGAAAAAATTCCTATCGCGAGAGCTGGCGTTCGGTGTCCTGAACGGCGCAGGGCCTTCCGGGGGCACGTCTAAAACGCCGTCCGTACCCTGAGCCGCAGGATCGTCAGCAGGCTGAAGCCTCGCACCAGCAGGAAGACGTGCAGCGCCGCCCACAGTCCATTGTTGCCGAAGGCGGGCGCAAGGGTCAGCAGCGCGGCCGCGAAAACCAGGAACGACAGCAGCATCATGTTGCGCATGTCGCGGGACCAGGTCGCACCGATGAAGACGCCATCCATCTGGAACGCCAGCACACCGCTCAGCGCCGTGAATGCCGCCCATGGCAGGTAGATGTCGGCCACCGAACGAACGTCCTCCGATGTCGTCACGAGGGCGACCAGATTGGCGCCACCAAACAGCATTACCAGCGTCGCGGCTCCCGCCAGCCCGAAACCCCAGAACAGCGTCAGCCGCACGGCCTGACGGAACGGTGCGGCGGCACGTGCGCCGACGGCACGGCCCGCCAGCTGTTCGGCGGCGGTGGCAAAGCCATCGAGGAAATAGCCGGCGACGAGGAAGAAATTCATCAGCACGGCGTTGGCGGCCAGCGTCACCGTGCCGAACTGCGCGCCCTGGCGGGTGAACAATGCAAAGGCGGCGAGCAGCGAGAACGAACGGATCATGATGTCGCGGTTGAGCGACAGCATGCGCAGGAAGGCGGTCATGTCGAGCAGGCGATGGCGCGGCAAGGGCGGGGCCGCGCGAAACCGGCGGATCACGATGGCCAGGCCGAGCAGCATGGCCAGGAACTCGCCGGTGACGGTCGCCCAGGCAACGCCGGCGACGCCCCAGCCAAGTTCCAGCCCAAGCAGGAAGCACAGCGCGATGTTGATGCCGTTCAGCACCAATTGCAGCACCAGTCCAAGCCCGCCCTCGCCGCGCCCCAGCACGTAGCCGAGGATGGCGTAGTTGATCAGCGAAAAGGGGGCTGCAAGCAGCCTGATCCTGATGTAGACGCCCATCGCCTCGCTGACGCGCGGTTCGGCGCCCATGAATTTTTGCCCGGCGATGGCGACCAGCGGCGCAAGGGCAGCGAGCACGATGCCGGCGATAACCGCGATCAGCACGGCTCGCCAGAACACCGCCTGTTCCTCCAGGGCATCGCCACGCCCAAATGCCTGTGCGACAAGGCCGGTGGTGCCCGAGCGCAGGAAATTGAAAGAGGTGAAGACGACGTCGAAGATCAGTGCGCCGGCAGCCAGGCCGCCGAGCAAGGCGGCATCGCCGAACTGGCCGACGACAGCCGTGTCGACGAGGCCGAGCATCGGCGTCGTCAGATAGGCTAGCGTCATCGGCACCGCGATGGCGAGCACGGAGCGGTTGGTGACGACAAATGATCCGGAGTGAAGCGGCGATCCCGAGAGGATCGGGGATCCGGCGTCGGCTGGGGTTGCGCCTTTGTCCAAGGATTGCTGCCTTGCTGATTGCGGCTTGATGGAACCGTCGATGTGCCCCATTTTCCGGCCACCGCGCAATCACCTATCCCTTGACGGCCAACCGAAATCCCGGTCTGGCGTGAGCCAGCCGGATACGAGTTCATGCCTCTGCAGATCGTCCATCATCCCGACTACGACGCCGGCTTCGCCGTCAACCATCGCTTTCCGATGAGCAAATATCCCCTGCTGATGGAGGCGCTGCGGACACGCGGCCTCGCCGGCCCCGACGCGCTCAGCACCGCCGAACCGGCGCCGGCTTCATGGCTGGAGCTTGCCCATGCGGCGGACTATGTCGACCAGGTCATCAACTGCCGCGTGCCCGAAAAGATCGAACGCGAGATCGGTTTTCCAATCGGACCCCGCGTCTCGCTGCGCGCGCAGCTTGCCACCGGCGGCACGGTGCTGGCGGCGCGGTTGGCCTTGCGCCACGGTATCGCCTGCAACACTGCCGGCGGCAGCCACCATGCGCGGCGCGCGCAAGGCGCGGGCTTCTGCACCTTCAACGATGTCGCCGTCGCCGCATTGGTGCTGCTGGCCGAAGGCGCGGCACGAAACATCCTGGTCGTCGATCTCGACGTGCACCAGGGCGACGGCACGGCGGATATTCTCGCCGATGACCCGCGCGTATTCACCTTTTCCATGCATGGCGACCGCAACTACCCAGTGCGCAAGATCGCCTCCGACCTCGATGTCGCGCTGCCCGACGGCACGGGTGACGCTGCCTATCTCGAGAGGCTCGCCGCCATCCTGCCGGAGCTGTCCGCACAGGCGCATTGGGACATCGTGTTCTACAATGCCGGCGTCGACGTCCATGCAGATGACCGGCTTGGCAGGCTGTCGCTGTCGGATGACGGCCTGCGCGCCCGTGACGACATGGTCATCAGCCATTTTCGCGCGCAGGGCGTTCCGGTCTGCGGCGTCATAGGCGGTGGCTATTCCACCGATGTGCCCGCCCTTGCCGCGCGCCATGCCATCCTGTTCGAGGTCGCCGCAGGCTGCGCCCGATAGTACGATCTTGTCCAAAAACCGGTGCCAGGGTTCGCTGACGCGGACCTGCGGTTCGGGATCATGCTCTACTTCCGGTAGTTGGCGAGCCTCAACAGGATGAACGCCGGCACGACGATAGCCGCGCCCAGCAGGATATAACCGAGGAAACGGTCGATGGCATGAAAGCCGAGATTCCACAGGTCCATGAAGAACTTCCGGATGCCGTAGAGCACATCCATCGGCGACCAGCCGAAGGCATTCATGACCAGGCCGACGAGGAAAGACACCACCAGCAGTTTCAGGATCACCTTGAGCGGCGAGTCGCCAAGAAAGCGCGTCAGTGCGGACAAGGCTCGTCTCCCGATTGAGGCACCCAGGCTCGAGGGCGTCGGCCAGACATACGCACTTGGCTTGTCCGCTTCAAGCCGGGAGTTTTGCGGGATGCCAACGGCCTGCACCGCGCGATTGCATGGCAGGCTTGTGCTGCCAAACGGACTAAACCCGCGCCAGACTGTTAAATTTGCGTAAACAACATCGCTTTAATTTATTGAAAACAAAGCGAAAAACGTTCATTTTTCGATTTCCCGCAATGTGCGCGCAATTTTCGCCTGCGAGACGGTCGGCGTCTTTCAGGCGATTGGCCGCGCGGGCGATCTGACCCCCTACCACAACTGGCGAAAGCCAGTCCCAGGACCGCGCAACCATCCCTGAAAGACACCAAATCGGAGCCCGACCGCCTCAACGGTCGAGTTCTTCGGGAAACCTGCGCATCGATTGCCGGATGCGCGCGCGTGTTGGAGTAATGCAGTGTTCTCTCAAGCAAAGATCATCCTGACGGCAAGTGCCCTTGCCATGTGCCTCCTGGGGCCGGCGATGGCCGCCGACCTTTCGCCCGCCTACAATGATCCCCCCGCGTTCCAGTGGAGCGGCGCCTATGTCGGCGTGCATGGCGGCACGGCGTTCACCGGGATGCCGAACCCGTTTGCCGGCAGGAACGGCCTCAGCGGCGGCGTTCAGGCGGGCTACAACCAGCAGATGGGTCCAGCGGTTCTCGGTGCCGAGATCGAGGGCTCCTATCTGGGTGGCGCCGAGCACGACGTCCGGGGCGGCAAGATCAAGGAAAAATGGCGCGGTGCCGCCAAGGCCAAGGCCGGCTTGAGCTTCGACCAGACGCTGCTGTTTGGAACCGGCGGCGTCGCCATGACCAAATTCGACAAGGGCGACAAGGTGAACGATATCGACGGATGGAAACTCGGCTATCTGGTCGGCGGCGGCATCGAGCAGGGTTTTGCCGGCGGCCTCTCGGCCAAGGTCGAATATGACTATGTGCGCACCCCAGGCGTCGAAACGACGTCCGCCCTGGGCAAATCCAAGGCGACGATCGGCAGCCATGAACTGAAGGCCGGCATCAACTACCGGTTCTAGGGCAGGCCATGGGTTCCGTCGAACCTGTTTTGTATTTTGCTCGAACGACCTTGCGCGGCGCCCGGATGCAACGGGGCCGCGCGATTGCTTTGCCTCCATCCGCACCGTCATCGACGCGTGTCGGCAGACCGCATTTGTGTGCCAGGTCCTGCGTAATGCCGATGCAATCTTCACGTCCTAAAGCGCGTCGCATCGAAACGGATCATGCGGCCCGCTTCAGGTTTTGTTTTGTGCATGTCGTTGTCCCAAAACCGGGACCGCTTTTGGGCGACATGCATTCGGTGCCGCGGATGACCTTGATGACGGGAATCGGATATGTCCAAACGCAACGCGAACCATCTGGTGTGGATCTCCAAGGCGTTCTTCGTCGCCATCGTGCTGGCGCTGACGGGATGCGCCTCCGACATCATGAAGAACTACATCGGGCAACCGGTCGAATCGGTCATTCTGGACTACGGGCCGCCGACCGCCGTCGTTGATCTCGGCCGGGGCGAGCGGGCCTATCAATGGCGGAAAATATCCACCAATGCGGTTTCCGGAAGCTCCAGCGGCGAAGTTCGCCATACAAAACACGGAACCGTCTACGAAGAAACCGAAACGCCTGGCTATATCGAGCGCCAGGAATGCTTCTATACGTTCTATGCCCGCGCCTCGGGCGGCCGATGGTTCATCACCAATTTTCGTCAACCGAAGCTGGAATGCGAATGAATTGCCACAGCGTGCCGGCTGCCTGTGACGGAGAGTGCGCATGCGCATCCTGCTGATCGAGGACGAGCCGGAAATGGCCTCGGTGCTGAAGACCGCGCTCGAGCGCCAGGACATCATCGTCGACCATGCCGCGACACTGGCGGATGCCGAAGCCGTGGCGCGGCTCGGCCACCATGACGCGGTGGTGCTGGACCGCCGGCTGCCGGATGGCGATGGCCTCAGCCTGATCCCGCGCCTGCGGGCCTTGCATCTGGACGTGCCGGTGATCGCGTTGACGGCGCTCAGCGGGCTCGACGATCGCGTGGCGGGGCTCGACGCCGGCGCCGACGACTACATGGTCAAACCGTTCGCCACGGTGGAACTGGTCGCCAGGCTCAATGCCTTGCACCGGCGTTCGTTCACCACGCGTGCCAATCAGGTGATGGTCGGCCGCCTCACCTATGACTTCCGCCATCGAGAGGCGCTTGTCGAGGATCAGGCGCTGGAACTGCCGCGGCGCGAGCGGCTGGTGCTCGAAACGCTCATCCGCAGGCCGGGGCGGACGATCATGCGCGGGGCGCTGGAAGAAGCCGTCTATGCTCTCGACGACGAGATCGGCTCCAATGCATTGGATGCGCACATTTCGCGGCTGCGTCGCAAGCTCGACGACGTCGCTGCCGGCATCGAGATCAGGGCGATCCGCAACCTCGGTTATCTCTTGCGGGCCGCCTCGTGAAGAAGCCGCGCACGCGATCGCTGCAATGGGTGCTGGTGCGGCGGATGATCCTGCTGCAGGCGGCGACGCTTCTTGTCTTCATCGTGCTGTGCGCGGCCGCGCTGTGGATCGCCGATCCACGGCTTCTTGTCGACAACGAGGCTGCCGTCGCCGCCCTCAAGGATGCCGTCGATCGTGACGGCAACGGCAGATTGATCGTCCATGAGACCGATGGGTTGCGTTCGTTTCGTGAGGGTTTCCCCAATGTCTGGTACATCATCCGCGACAACAGCGGCCAGAGCATCCGCTTCGGCAGCATACCCGACGTCTACACCAGGAATTTTGGCGATCTGCTGGGCCAGGTCGATCACGCCACCGTCGGTTTTTCCGAAGATGATTTGAGGCCGGAGGCCTATCTCGAAAGGGTTTCGACCAAGGCTGGCACGGTTCAGATCATTGCCGCGACGCGATCGTCGCGGGAAGAGACCGACGGCCTCGAAGTCACCATTTCGGCCACCATCGACGTCGCCAAGAACCCGGACGGCAGCAGGAACTGGGAGAAGGCGCTTCCCGCTCTCGCGGCCATCATCGTCATCCTGCTGCTGCCGATCGTCCTCGTCATGGGAGCCACGACCCTGGTGACGACGCCAGCCGTCGTGCGCCGGTCGTTTGCCGGCCTCGTCGACACCGTCCAGCAGGCCGCGCGCATCCACATCGGCACCCGTGCGATGCAACTGCCGGTCAAGAATGTGCCGCAGGAGATCGCGCCGCTGGTGCATGCCTTCAACCAGACGCTGGCCCGCCTCGCCCAGGGCTATGACCGGCACAACCGCTTCCTCACCGACGCCGCGCACGAACTGCGCACGCCGATCGCCATCCTGCGCACGCGCGCCGAATTGCTGAAACAGGAACCGCAAAGCGCGCGCCTGCTGCATGACATCGAGCGCCTGTCGCATCTTGCGCAGCAGCTGCTCGACCATCAACTGCTCGACCGCCCGGCGGACCAGCGCCAGATCATCGACCTCTGCGATCTTGCCAGCCGGGTTGCTGCCGACTTCGCCCCGCTTGCCATCGAAGCAGGCTACGATCTCGCCTTCGAGCCGCCAGCCAACAAGGTCCATGTCGAGATCAACGTGCTGCAGATCGAGCGGGCGCTGGCAAATCTCGTGCGCAACGCCATCGATCATGGCGGCGGTTCCGGCACGATCACCATAGCGATCGATGAAACCGGCGGCGTCGAAATCCGCGACGAAGGCCCAGGCATTCCTGCCGATGAGCACGAGAATGTTTTCGAGCCCTTCTACCGCCTGCAGCCGCAATCGCGCGGCGCGGGCCTGGGATTGAACCTTGCCCGGCAGATCGCACTGCTGCACGACGGCTCGATCCGGATAGTGGCGGGCTCCTGGCAAGGCGCCCGCCTCCGCATGGAGTTGCCGGTTCGGCCGGTGGCCGCGTGCGACAGAAATGATGGCCGACCGACGGTTGCGGCCGATCCCACTGGCTTATCTGTTTTCTAACCAATTGCCGCTATTCCCAATCGAATAGCGGGAGCAAGGCTTTGGTGGAGACGGAGAAAAACACCGCGCGACGCGGCGTCATGCTGTCGGTGGTCATCCCATGCTACAACGAGCTGGATGGCGTGGCCGAACTGCATCGGCGGGTAACGGCCGCATGCCTTGAACAAGGCCCTTCCTACGAGATCGTCCTTGTCATCGATGGCGCGACCGACGGTACGCGCGAGGCCATTCTGCAGCTGGCCGAAAAGGACGACCATGTCGTCGCCATCGACCTCGCCCGCAATTACGGCCACCAGATCGCGTTGAGCGCCGGGCTCGAATTCTGTCGCGGCCAGCGCATTCTCATTCTCGATGCCGACCTGCAGGATCCGCCTGAACTGCTCGGCGCGATGATGACGAAGATGAACGAAGGCTTCGATGTGGTCTACGGCCAGAGGCTGACGCGCGATGGCGAAAGCTGGTTCAAGCTCGCCTCCGCGTCCATGTTCTATCGTTTGCTGCGCCGCATGGTCGACGTCGATATAGCCCCGAATACCGGTGATTTCCGATTGATGAACCGTCGCGCGCTCGACCATCTGAACGCGATGCCAGAGCGTTACAGGTTCATTCGCGGCATGGTGAGCTGGATCGGGCTGAGACAGGTGGCCTTTCCCTATGAGCGGCACCGCCGCTTTGCCGGCACCACCCACTATCCGCTGAAGAAAATGCTTCTTCTGGCGGTCGACGCGATGACCAGCTTCTCCATCGTGCCCTTGCGGTTCGCCTCGCTGCTCGGAATGATGTTCGGGCTTCTGGGGCTGGTCGTGCTCGGCTACACGCTGCTCGAATGGTCGGTCGGAAACGTGTTGCCCGGCTGGACCAGCCTTGCCGCGATCGTGCTGATCCTCGGCAGCGTCCAGCTTATGGTGCTCGGAATCTTCGGCGAGTATCTCGGGCGCATGTACATGGAGACAAAGCGGCGGCCGCTCTACTTCGTCAACGAGATCGTTTCGCGCAGCCAGGCGGTGGAGGACGGCGAATTGCCGGTCCATCGCCTGCAGGAGATGGCAAAGAGGGCCGCACGTGCTTGAGGCGGAATTCGACCAGTTTGCGCGGGAATATCAGGAGCAGCATGCCGCAAGCATAAGGCTGAGCGGCGAAAACCCGGATTTCTTCGCCAGGTACAAGATCGACGACGTCGCCGCGACGCTGCGGCGGGCTGGTGTCGAACCGCGACGGATACTGGATTTCGGCGCCGGCGTCGGCAATTCGCTCGGCCATATGCGGAGCGCGTTTCCCGGCGCCGAGATCACCTTGCTCGATCCTTCGCGTGAATCGCTCGACATCGCCAGCAAGCGCTTCCCCGATCAGGCCGCCTTCACGCATTTCGACGGCAAGACAATTCCTTTTGCCGACGGCAGCTTCGACCTGGCCTTCGCGGCCTGCGTCTTCCACCATATCCCCGAGAATCTGCAGATCGGGCTGTTCGCCGAGATCGGCAGGGTCCTGGCCGATGGCGGCAGCTTCTTCGTCTTCGAACACAATCCCTGGAACCCGCTGACCACGCACGCGGTGAGGAACTGTGCCTTCGACGAAAACGCGGTTTTGATAAATTCGCGCGAGATGCGCGGGCGCATGGCCGAGGCGGGCCTTGCCAATACGAGGATCGTCTACCGGATTTTCTTTCCTCGGATGCTTGCGAGACTGAGGCCGTTCGAGCGCTTCCTCACCAAGGTACCTGTCGGAGCCCAATATTTTGCGCATGTGGTCAAGCCTGCCGTTTGACTTCCCGAGGATGCTGCGATTTGGCGCCGTCGGTCTGTTGAACATGGCGCTGGGATACGCGGTCATTCTGGCCGGGCTTGCGCTGGGTCTGGGCGACATCCTTGCCAACGCCACGGGCTATGCCGCCGGCCTTGTCCTCGGCTTCTTCCTCAACCGCCAATGGACCTTCAGCAGAGCCGATGGCTTCCAGCCCGGGACCGCGCTGCGCTACGGGGGTGTCTTTCTGGTCGCCTACAGCATCAATCTGGCCGTCGTAATCGCCGCCCGTTCAGCAGGCATCGTCGAAAACCCGCTGGTCCACCTCGCGGGAATCTGCGTCTATTCGGTGGTTTTCTATCTTGGCTCGGCCCGCTTCGTGTTTGTGGGACGTGGGGACGACAGCACCGACCGCACAGTTCGGGTGGCCGACAAGCCTCGGCGGCAGCCCGCCAATCCAACACCTTGAACCCAACTGTCACCGGAACCGATTAGAGGCGGCGCACCCATGAACGACGCTCAGGCCAGTGCGGAGGCCGCGACGTACAACGAGCGGAACAGGCTGATCTTCTGCCTGCTCGCCGCCTTGGCGATGGCGGGTGCGTTGGGTGCCCAGGCAGGCGCCACCCTGCAGGATCCCGACAGCTGGTGGCAAGTGAAGGTCGGTCTGGATTTCCTGACTAACCGGACATTTCCGACCGTCGATCCCTATTCCTACACGTTTGCAGGCCAGCCCTGGATTGCCAAGGAATGGCTGGGACAGGTCCTGCTGGCTCTTGCCTACCGGGCGGGCGGCTGGAACGGGGTCGTCACCGCGATCATCGCCTCGATCTCCCTGACGGTTTTCCTGATGGGGTGGTTTCTCAGCGCATGGCTGAAACCGATCTTGGCGATTACACTGGCCTTCGCGGCGGTGTTCCTGATCAACCCGATCTTCACGGCGCGTCCGCATGTCTTCACCTTCCCGATCATCGTCATCTGGACGGCGGTGCTCTTCGGTGCGGCAAGGGAAGAACGGGCGCCGCCCTGGTGGCTGCTTGTGCTGGTCGTGTTATGGGCGAACCTGCACGCCACCTTCACCTTGAGCTTCGTCATCGCGGCTTTCGCCGGTCTCGATCTGCTGGCGCGCACGGGCCTGTCAAAACCGGCCCTGCTGGCGAAGTGGATCGCGTTCGGCCTGCTTTGCCCGCTGGTCAGCCTGATCCACCCGTACGGCGTCCAGGCCATCCTGGCGACGCTCGCCGTGGCTTACGGCAATGAGGCAGTGTCGCTGATCATGGAATGGAAACCGTTCAATCCGCCGGACAGTCCCGTCCAGGAAGCGGTGATGCTGCTGGCGCTTTTCGGGCTATTGGTGTCCCGATTGCGAATTGGCTGGGCCAAGGCGTTGTTCGTCGTCTTCACCTTGCATGTCTATCTCGCCCATGTGCGCTTCATGTACCTGTTCTTCCTGCTGATTCCGCTGGTGATGGCGGCCGAGGTCGCACAGCAATATCCCTCGCTTTCAGCCACCGCTTGGCTGGCCGAAAAGCGCGACGGGCTGGAGAGATTCTTAGCCAGACGGTTCTACGCCATCTGCGGCACGGCAGCCGTTCTGCTGATCGGCGGGGTCGCTGTGCTCGGCAGCGTCTATCAGGTAGCGCCAAGTCCGAAGACATCGGCCAGCGGGGCGCTGGCATTCGCGCAAAGCCATCATCTATCCGGCAATGTGCTGAATTCCTACAATTTCGGTGGCACGCTGATTTTCCACGGGTTCAAGACCTATATCGATGGACGGACGGACCAACTGTTCCTGGGCGGTTTCACAAAGAGCGACAACGACACCGGACGCGGCGACGGCAAGCCGCTCCTCGAAGCCCGCCTGAAGAAATACGCAATAGATTGGGCGCTGCTGTCGGCCGACGACAGCCGGATTCCCTTCTTCGACCAGTTGGGCTGGAAACGGGCCTACTCGGACGATTACGCGGTAATCTATCTGCCCGGCGCCTGATCCTGTGCGTTCCTGGCGGATTTCGCGACAGCCAATATATGCCTTGACACCCATGTTGCAGCGCAGCAAAATTGCTGCCTGAGGGTAAGCCAGTGACATCGACGAGCCGGAATTTTCAGCACGACCGAAGGCATCGCCGCATGAGCGTGTCGGGTGCGGCCGCACGGATCATGGTGGTCGCGCGCGAGCCGGCCGGATGAACTACCGGCGCGACATCGACGGCCTGCGGGCCGTTGCGGTGCTGCCCGTCGTGCTCTTCCATTTCGGCGTGTCCGCCATTCCTGGCGGCTTCACCGGTGTCGACATCTTCTTCGTCATATCGGGCTATCTGATCAGCGGCAGCCTGCTCGATGATCTTGAGCGGGGCCAGTTCTCGATCGGCCGCTTTTACTGGCGCCGCGCCCGGCGCATCCTACCGGCGCTGACTTTCGTCATCCTGCTCGCGAGCATTGCCGCCTGGTTCATCCTTCTGCCTTCGGATCTCCACGAATTCAGCCTTAGCGTGATTGCCGCCTCGACCTTCTGGTCGAATATCTATTTCTGGAAAACGACGAACTATTTCTCCATCGACGCAGAACTGCGGCCGCTCCTGCACACATGGTCGCTTTCGGTGGAAGAGCAGTATTATATCTTCGCGCCGATCCTGCTTTATCTGATCCACCGATACGTCTCGAAGCGCTGGCTGACGGTACTTCTGCCGATGGCCGTCGGCAGCTTTGCCCTGGCAGTCATAGCAACCTCGCTGGCACCGACGGCAGGCTTCTATCTCTTGCCGACGCGCATATGGGAGCTGGCGCTGGGCGCCATGCTGATGTTGCGCAAGCCTCCGGTCCCAGCCGGTCGGCTGGCGGTGGAGCTGATCGGCCTCGCCGGCTTTGCCCTGATTGCGTTTGGCTTTGTGATGATTTCGGACAGCGATCCGTTTCCCGGCTACAATGCCCTATTCCCCTGCATCGGAACAGCACTGCTGATCTATGCCGGCCAGGATAACGCCGACAGGCCGGCACCTGTCGCCACTCGCGTGCTTCGGTTGGCGCCGCTGGTCTGGGTCGGCCTGATTTCCTATTCGCTTTACCTCGTCCACTGGCCGATCAACTCGTTCGTCCATTATCTCTCGCTGAAGACCGTCGGTGTGCCAACGATTGTCGCGATGACGGTGGCCAGTTTCGCCCTGGCGGCATTCTCCTGGAAATATATCGAGCAGCCCTTCCGCCAGAAACGAGCCTATACCGCACCGCTGCCTATCTTCGCCTTTTCGGCGACGGCCATCGCGCTGCTGTGCGCCGGTGGTTTGGCCGGAGCACTGGGCAACGGTTTCCCGCAACGGTTCCCGGACTTCTCGACCGAACGTATCCGGGTCGGCGACTGGCGCAACGGCATCTGCTTCAACGAAAACGGGACCCGCATCGAAGACTGGAATCTCGCCGACTGCACCCGTACAACGGGCTTTGCCACCGATGTGCTGCTGTGGGGCGATTCTTTCGCTGCCCATTATGTATCGGGACTTGAGCCCAACGCCCAGAAAATCCAGGCCAATGTCATCCAATACACCTATGCCGGCTGTCCGCCCGACCTGACCTATTTTTCCTATGCTCGGCCCGCCTGCACCCGCTTCAACGAACGGGCCTTGTCGATCATTCGCGACGCAAACATCCAGGCGGTGATCCTGAGCGGCCGATGGACCGACTACCAGGCCAAGGGCTTCGCCGGCCTGCAGAAG
The DNA here is from genome assembly GCF_000513875.1 of Mesorhizobium sp. WSM1293. NCBI lineage: Bacteria > Pseudomonadati > Pseudomonadota > Alphaproteobacteria > Hyphomicrobiales > Phyllobacteriaceae > Mesorhizobium > Mesorhizobium sp. WSM1293. Next base: position 105,378 of record NZ_AZUV01000009.1, read on the forward strand.
ACGATCGACCGGCTTCGCGAGATGGGGGTCAAGGTCTATACCGTCGGCCAGTCTCCGGAATTCATCGCCGACGTCCAGAAGATCGCTTTCTTGGTGAAGCGGGAGCATGCCGGAACCACGTCCTGGCCTATGGCTATGGATCCGGGCATCAACGCACGGGTTCTGCCGTTCACCAAAGGGGCCGATTTCATAGATCCGCTGACGTATCTGTGCGACTCGGCCGGTTGTTCATACGCCGACGCCAAGACCAATGAATTTCTCTACTTCGACTATGGCCACTTCTCTTCCGCCGGCGCGACGCTGGCCATCTCGAAATACTGGCCAAGTTTCGCCACCAGCGACAAGGCCGCGAAGGCAAACCGGCAATTCACGGCCGCAGGCGCGCCGTGATCCGCAGCACGACGGCGTCGTGCCGAAACGGACCGCTTTGCGATTGCCCGAAGGCCAACCCTCATGCTAACGAGGGCGCACGCGGGTATGATGTAATGGTAGCTTGTCAGCTTCCCAAGCTGAACGCGCGGGTTCGATTCCCGCTACCCGCTCCAGTCTAAGGCGTCAGAACCATTTCAGCGCCTGCCTGTTCGTCGAACACAACCGAGCAGCCTCTCGCCAGCGCCACCGTTGCGAGGGCGTTTGCCGCCGCGTCATCCGATGAAACGAAATCGCCGGTCAACACCCGCAATTCTTCCACGCCTTCAGCCATGGACACGAAATTGCCGACCGATCGATCGTGCTTGCAGGCCTCGATCACGCAAAGCAGGTCGATGATTTCGAAGCTGCGCATGTTCAGCCTCCAGAAGAAATCGTCCCTTGCAAGATCATGAACGCATCGGCGGGAAATAATGTTCCCAGTGCGCTTTCGCTGGCCTCGGCCTGGCGGCGCTTTCGCCGGAGAAGCTTACCTGATCCAGCCATCATCCCACTTCCCTCAGAATGAAGTCGTGCAGCATCTTGGCGGCCGGCGACAGCGCGCGATTCCTCACCGTGATCAGGCTGTAGGGCCTGACCTCGATGTCGAATTCGGTCTGGACGACGTCGATGGCGCCGGCCAGCCCGTCAGGGTTCTGGATGAATTTCGCCACCTGGACAGAGACCGGTGCGATGGCATCGGATTGCGCGACCATGACCAGGGTCAGGAGCAGCGAACTGGTGTTCAGGATACGGTCCGGCAAAGCGATGTTGCGGTTGAGGAAGTTGCTCTCCATCGCCTGGCGCAAGGGCGAGCCGCCAGACTGAAAGACCCAGTCATAGGCGGCGGTGTCTTCCAGCCGCACCACGCTGCCCCTGGTGAGCGGGTGGCCACGGCGCACGATCAGGCAGGCTTTCTCGACGCCGATGACGCGCGACTCGAACAGCCGCGGATTGAGGTCGTCCGGGATGCGCGCGATGATGAAGTCATGGCGCGTGGCGATCAGCTCGCGTGCCAGCACATTGGAGGTCTCGACCTGCATGGTGATCTCGATGCGCGGATAGATGCGGCGGATTTCACGAATTGCCGGCACCGCCAGCTCGATTGCCGGCGCGGTCACGGCACCCAGGAAAACCGAACCACCCTTGCCCGCCTTGAGCTCGGAAATCTCGCGGTCGACCTCGCGCATCTCCAGCAGGATCGAGCGCGCGCGCCTGGCCAAAGCCTTGCCGTATGGCGTCAAGGTGATGCCGCGCGGCAGCCTCTCGCACAGCTTGACCTCCAGCACCGCCTCCATCTCCGCGATCATGCGCGAGGCCGCCGGCTGCGAAATGTTCAGAACCTGGGCTGCCGCGCTGACCCGGCCATGGTCGTCGAGCGCGACGATCATGCGCATGTGACGCAGACTGAGACCGCTGCGCAGCAGGGTTTCGCCATCGCCCGGTGCTTCTCTGTAACCATCTGAAGCTGTTGTCGGATTCGCTGGCCGCGCCATCGCTTTCCCTGCCTTCTGCTCGTGTACGACCGACATCGGGGTCAGCCCGTCACGTCGCAATACATATACCAACCATGATATAGCAACCATCAAAGATCGCATTTGACAGTTATGGCAAAGACCCACACCCTCCGCGCGTTCCAAGACGTGACGGTCGCCGACGAGAAAAATCGTATCGATTGAATCAGCGTCTCGGGGCCATGGGAGGATACCGGAGATCGATATGACGGCAGCGGTGCCTTGGCGCTTCTGCACGATTGCGCNGCCCGCGACCCCCGGGGTGCCGCGTCCATCAAACAGGGAGAGTTAAAGTGAAAATCATCAAGACACTGGCCGCCGTCGCGGCCCTTGGCATCGCTGCCATGACCTACTCGGCGCACGCAGCCGACAAGGGTCTCGTCGGCGTGCTGATGCCGACCAAGACCTCGCAGCGCTGGATCAATGACGGCGATGCCGTCAAGTCCCAGCTCGAGGCTCTCGGCTACACCGTCGACCTGCAATACGCGCAGGACGACATCCCCAACCAGCTCAGCCAGCTGGAAAACGAAATCACCAAAGGCCCGAAGGCGCTGATCATCGCTTCGATCGACGGCACCACCCTGTCGGATGCTCTGCAGAAGGCCGCTGACGCGGGCGTCGTCGTCGTCGCCTATGACCGCCTGATCAAGAAGACCGCCAATGTCGACTACTACACCACCTTCGACAATTTCGGCGTCGGCGTGATCCAGGCGAATTCGCTGGTCAAGGGCCTCAAGGAACGCTTCCCGAACACCAAGCCGTGGAACGTCGAACTGTTCGGCGGCTCGCCCGACGACAACAACGCCTTCTTCTTCTACAATGGCGCCATCTCCGTCCTGCAGCCGCTGATCGACGACGGCTCGATCAAGATCAAGTCCGGCCAGACCGGCATGGACAAGGTCGGCACGCTGCGTTGGCTCGCCGCCACCGCCCAGGCACGCATGGACAATCTGCTGTCGGCCAACTATTCGGATGGCAGCCGCGTCGATGGCGTTCTTTCGCCCTATGACGGCCTGTCGCGCGGCATCACCGCCTCGCTGCGCGCCGTCGGCTACGGCACCGAGGCTCAGCCTTGGCCAATCGTGACCGGTCAGGACGCCGAGACCGCTTCGGTCAAGCTGATCATCTCGGGCGAGCAGTACTCGACCGTGTTCAAGGACACCCGCGAACTGGCCAAGGCCACCGTCGAGCTCGTCGACAAGGTGCTCTCGGGCGGCAAGCCGGACGGACTCGATGAAAAGACCTACAACAACGACGTCAAGGTCGTTCCCTCGATCCTGTTGACGCCGCATGAAGTCGACAAGTCGAACTACCAGGCGCTGGTCGTCGACTCCGGCTACATCAAGGCCGACGAACTGAAGTAATCCCGGTTACAAAGTCAGGGGGTCCTGCGCAACGCAGGGCCCCTTTTCGTTCACCAGCGAGCCCGGTATTGTCACCGACCTCGCCGGCAATGTTTGCCGAGCTCTCAAGGAGCGGTAGTCCCCATGGCCCCGACGATTTTGGAGATGCGCGACATCACCAAGACGTTTCCCGGCGTGAAGGCGCTGTCGAACGTCAATCTCAGCGTCGAGGAAGGCGAGATCCACGCCGTGGTCGGCGAAAACGGCGCCGGCAAGTCGACGCTGATGAAGGTGCTGTCGGGCGTCTATCCCTCCGGCACCTATGACGGCCAGATCATCTTCCAAGGCCAGGAATGCCAGTTCAAGGGCATCCAGGACAGCGAACACAAGGGTATCGTCATCATCCACCAGGAGCTAGCGCTGGTGCCGATGCTGTCGATCGCCGAAAACATCTTCCTCGGCAACGAGCACGCGAAATTCGGCGTCATCGACTGGGATGCCAACGAGGCGCGCACCGCCGCCCTGTTGAAGAAGGTGGGCCTCAAGGAGGACCCCAAGACACTGATCACCAATATCGGCGTCGGCAAGCAGCAATTGGTCGAAATCGCCAAGGCGCTGAGCAAGGACGTCAAGCTTTTGATCCTCGATGAGCCGACAGCGTCGCTCAGCGAGAAGGACAGCCAGGCGCTGCTCGACCTGCTGCTCGAATTCAAGCGGCAAGGCATGACCTCGATCCTGATCTCGCACAAGCTCAACGAGATCAACCGGGTCGCCGACAAGGTCACCGTCATCCGTGACGGACGCACCATCGAGACGCTGGCCAAGAAAGATATCTCGGAAGACCGCATCATCACCTCGATGGTCGGCCGTTCGCTCGACGACCGCTATCCGCCGCGTGAGCCCAAGATCGGCGAGATCGTGTTCGAGGTGAAGAACTGGTCGGTCTATCATCCGCTCCATGCCGAGCGGCAGGTGATCAAGGGCATCGACATCAATGTGCGCAAGGGCGAGGTGGTCGGCATTGCCGGGCTGATGGGCGCCGGGCGCACCGAATTCGCCATGAGCCTGTTCGGCCGCTCCTACGGCCGCCGCATCACAGGCGAGGTGCTGCTCAAGGGCAAGCCGATCGATGTGTCCTCGGTAAGCAAGGCGGTCCAACACGGCATCGCCTACGTCACCGAGGATCGCAAGACCTACGGGCTCAACCTCATCGACCATATCAAGCACAACATCACGCTGGCCAATCTCGGCGGCGTGGCCCGCCACAGCGTGATCGACGACATGCGCGAGCTCGCCGTCGCCAACGACTATCGCAAGAAGACCAATATCCGTGCGTCCAGCGTCTATCAGATGACCGGCAATCTTTCCGGCGGCAACCAGCAGAAGGTGGTGCTGTCGAAATGGCTGTTTGCCGACCCTGACGTGCTGATCCTGGACGAGCCGACACGCGGCATCGATGTCGGCGCCAAGTATGAAATCTACACGATCATCGCGCGCCTTGCCTCGGAGGGTAAGGCGATCGTGGTCATCTCGTCGGAAATGCCGGAATTGCTCGGCATTACCGACCGCATCTACGTCATGAACGAAGGGCGCATGGTGGGCGAAATGCCGGCGGCGGAAGCAAGCCAGGAAAAAATAATGCGCGCCATCGTCCGGGGAGAAGGAAAAGCAGCATGAGCACCGAAACCGCCCCCGCCCCGCAGGGCAATGTCGCCGAGGAACAGCGCCCGCGCATCGCCGTCTCGGCGCTGGCGACGAACCTGCGCGAATACGGTCTGATTATCGCGCTGATCGTCATCATGCTGTTCTTCCAGTTCACCACGTCGGGAACGCTGTTCAAACCGGTGAACCTGAGCAATCTGGTGCAGCAGAACTCCTTCATTATCGTGATGGCGCTGGGCATGCTGCTGGTGATCGTATCGGGCTATATCGACCTCAGCGTCGGGTCGGTCGCCGGCTTCATCGGCGCGCTGGCGGCAAACATGATGGTCATCTGGCAGCTGGGACCGCTCAGCAATCCGCTGGTGGTTTCGATCGTCTGCCTGGTTGCGGGTGGCTTGATCGGCGCCGCGCAAGGCTATTGGATCGCCTATCACCGGATACCGAGCTTCATTGTGACGCTGGCCGGCATGCTGATCTTCCGCGGCATCTGCCAGGCGCTGCTCGGCGGCGGCTCTTCGGTCGGCCCGCTTCCGGACGACTTCAAAATGCTCAGCTCCGGCTTCATCCCTGATGTGATCGGCCCGCTGACGCTCGTCCCGCCGGTGGTGAACGCGGCCGGCAAGACCATCCTGGGCAGCGGCGTGACCCTGCACATGACGACAGTCGTGCTCGGCCTGATCGCCGTGCTGGCCTATGCCTATTTCGGGGTGAGGACGCGTCGCAAGCGCGAACGCCATGGCTATGAGGCCGAGCCCTTTGCCCTGTTCGTCGTCAAGACGCTGGTCGCCAGCGCCCTGGCGCTGTTCCTGGTCTATGAGTTCGCCAGCTACAGAGGCCTGCCGGTCGTGCTGCTCGTCATGGGCGTGCTGATCTCGCTGTTCGTCTTCGTCACCAAGCGCATGACCATCGGCCGCCGTATCTACGCCATGGGCGGCAATGCCAAGGCCGCGCAGCTGTCAGGCATCAACACCGAGCGGCTGACGCTCATGGTGTTCATCAATATGGGCGTGCTGTCGGCGCTCGGCGGCCTGATCATCGCGGCGCGACTGGGACAGGCGGTGCCGGCCGCGGGCCTCGGCAGCGAGCTCGACGTCATCGCCGCCGTCTTCATCGGCGGCGCCTCGGCGATGGGCGGCGTCGGTCAGGTCATCGGCGCGGTGGTCGGCGGCTTCATCATGGGCGTGATGAACAACGGCATGTCGATCATGGGCGTCAATGTCGACTGGCAGCAGGTGGTCAAAGGCCTGGTGCTGCTCGGCGCCGTGATCTTCGACGTCTACAACAAGAACAAGGCTTGAACGGACTTAAGAGCAATTCCAGGAAAAGTGTGAAACGGTTTTCCGCCCGGAATTGCGCCAAGACAATGAGTTAGAGCGGTTCGCCGTTTCCGTGAAACGGTGAACTGCTCTGGTCGAGGAAAGCAGGAGGCATACGATCGCGACGCTGCCGGCAACCCGCCGGTAACAGAAGTCCCTGAGGGACCAGGCCCGCGAGCGCAATCCGAACTGAGAATTTAAACCGTGGCATGGACGAGGTCCCGGCCGCGCTGAGCAAGGTTTGCCGTTTTGGCAGCCCTGCCAAGGCAAATGAGAGAGGATTCATCATGCTGATCTCCCAGATCCTTGACGACGCCGAGACCATCCGCGTCGTCGCCCGCAATGGCGGCAAGACCCGGATCATCAATGGCGCCCGCAGCGTCTATTCGCTGGCGATGGAGGCCGCCCGCACCGGCGTCGGCCTCGTCGCGCTGATCGAACGCAAGGGGCTTGGCGAGACGGTCGATCTCGAGGCCGCTTACAAGAAGGGGCGGCTGCTGTCGCCGATCAATCACCCCGATCCGGCGCATCTGCACCTGACCGGCACCGGGCTGACGCATCTCGGCTCCGCCGCGACGCGCGATTCCATGCACAAGAAGCTGAGCGCCGACGGCGAGGAGCAGCTCACCGATTCCATGAAGATGTTTCGCATGGGGCTGGAGGGCGGCAAGCCGGCGAAAGGCCAGATCGGCGTGCAGCCGGAATGGTTCTACAAAGGCAACGGCACGATGGCGGTGGCGCCAGGCGCCGCACTCCTGTCACCGGCCTTTGCCAAGGACGCCGGCGAAGAGCCCGAAGTCGCCGGCATCTATGTCATCGGCGACGACGGCGCACCTTTCCGCGTCGGCTTCACGCTGTCGAACGAGTTTTCCGACCACGTCACCGAGCGCGTGAACTATCTGTTCCTCGCGCATTCCAAGCTGCGCAACGCCTCGTTCGGGCCGGAGATCCTGATCGGCGACCTGCCGTCCGACATCCGCGGCACCTCGCGCATCGTGCGCGACAGCGAGGTGCTGTGGGAGAAGCCGTTCCTGTCCGGCGAAGCGAACATGTCGCACACCATCGCCAACCTCGAACATCATCATTTCAAATACGCGGCCTTCCGCCAGCCGGGTGACGTGCATGTGCACATGTTCGGCACGGCGACACTGTCCTTCGCCGACGGCATCACGACCGAGGCCGGCGATGTCTTCGAGATCGAGGCCGGGGATTTCGGCCTGCCGCTGCGCAACCCGCTTGAGATCGAGCAGCCGGTGAAGGTGGCTGTGAAGGCGCTTTGAGAGCGCGCCTTTCCTTCTCCCCAAGTGGGAGGTGGATCGGCGCGTTAGCGCCGAGACGGATGAGGGGTGTTCCAGCGGAGTGAAACGTTGGCGTTCCCTGGAACACCCCTCATCCGTCGCCTCCGGCGACACCTTCTCCCACAAGGGGAGAAGGAAAAAGGCGCCTCTGCCTCAATAGATATCGAAGTCGAAATACTTGGCCTGGATCTTCTTGTAGGTGCCGTCGGCGACGATCGCGTCGATGGCCGCGTTGAGCTTGTCGCGCAGGGCCGTGTCGTCCAGGCGCACGGCGATGCCGGCCTGGGTCTCGGTACCCTTGACGTCGCCGACCAGCTTGCAGCAGCCGTCGCTTGCCTTCTTCAGCCAGTCCATCAGCACGAACTTGTCCGAGATCACGGCGTCAAGACGACCGTTGGTCAGGTCGGTGATCGCCTCTTCCTGGGTGGGATAGAGTTTGGCCTCCGCGCCCGCCTTGCCATATTCATTCTGGGCATAGTCGGCTTGCGTGGTCGAAGCCTGGGCACCGACCGTCTTGCCGGCAAGGGCCGCCGGTTCGGTCGAGGTGAGATCGGTGTCCTTCGGCGCCACCAGAGCCAGCGGTGTCGTATAATATTTGTTGGTGAAGGCGACCTGCTTCTTGCGCTCTTCGGTGATGCTCATCGAGGCGATGATGGCGTCGAACTTCTTGGCCTGCAAAGCGGGAATGATGCCGTCCCAGTCCTGGGTAACGATCTCGCATTCGACCTTCATCTGCGCGCACAGCGCATTGGCGATGTCGATGTCGAAGCCTTCCACCTTGCCGTCAGCGGTGATGGTGTTGAACGGCGGATAGGCGCCCTCGGTGCCGATCTTGATTTTCTCCGCCGCCTGCACCGACGGAGAGCCGGCCAGCATTGCCAGCATGGCAGCGCCCGCCGCCGATATGACCCATTTCGAAAATCGCATTTTCTTGGTTCCCCTTGAACGCCGCCAGCTTGACGGGCGGCAAGGCAGCCAAGCATGCCGAACCGGCACAGGCAAGTATTTTGCCTTGGGGCAATGAGTGTCAGCGCGCGGCGCGGAAATGCTTGGACAGCTTCAGGCCCTGCGCCTGGTAGTTGGAGCCGAGATCGGTGCCGTAGAGTGCCTGCGGCCGCTTCAGCATATGCTCGTAGACCAGCCGGCCGACGATCTGGCCGTGGTCGAGGATGAACGGCACTTCATGGCTGCGCACTTCCAGCACCGCCCGGCTGCCGGTGCCGCCGGACGCGGAATGGCCGAAGCCCGGATCGAAGAAGCCGGCATAATGGACGCGGAATTCGCCGACCAGCGGATCGAAGGGCGTCATCTCGGCGGCGTAGAGCGGCGGCACATGCACCGCCTCCTGGCTGACGAGGATGTAGAATTCATCGGGGTCGAGCACCAGTTCGCCGGCGCCGCTCTTGTGGATCGGTTCCCAGAAGTCGACGACTTCCTGGGCCGCGCGCTTGTCGACATCGACGAGGCCGGTGTGATGCTTGCCGCGATAGCCGACCAAGCCGCTTTGATCGCCGTTGAGGTCGATCGACAGCGCGATGCCGCCGCCGGAAATGTTCGGCGGCTCGGTGGCGACCAGCATCTGCGTGCGATGCAGGTCGTGCAACTCGGCTTCCGAGAGCAGCGCATTGCCGATGCGGAAACGGATCTGCGACAGGCGCGACCCGGTGCGGACGACGATCGGGAAGGTGCGCGGGCTGACTTCCAGAAAGAGCGGGCCATGATAGCCGGCGGCGATCTTGTCGAACTCGTGGCCGCGATCGGTCATGACGCGGGTGAAGATGTCGAGCCGCCCGGTCGAGCTCTTCGGATTGGCCGAGGCTGAAATGTCCGCCGGCAGCGCCAGGCTTTCAAGCAGGGGCACGATATAGACGCAGCCGGTCTCCAGCACCGCGCCCTCGGCCAGATTGATCTCGTGCAGCTGCAGCCGGTCGAGCTTTTCCGAGACCTTGTGATTGGGGCCGGGCAGGAAGGAGGCGCGCACCCGCCAGGCCTTGTCGCCGAGCCTGAGATCAAGGCTGGCCGGCTGGATCTGGTCGGCATCGAGCGCACGCGCCGACTTCAGCGCGCCGGACTGGAACAGCGCCGATATGTCCTGGTCGGGAAGAATGCCTGTCTGCCGCAAGGCTCCACTCCTGCTTGGTACAAACCTCTTAATGAAGCCGGCAATTGACGCAAGCGCGGTGCGGGTCTAAAGGGTCGTTATCCCGTGGTGATTTGGCCGGTCGGCTTGCAGCCACGTTAAACAAGTCGCTAAAGGACCGTCGGGCCGCAAGGCCGTATGGACCGGTTGCGACTTTCGCGGCCGGTTTTTTTGTGTCTGGAAGAAAAGCGATGAGCACCAAGAAGCGCAACTGGAAGCCTCAGACGGCACTCGTGCACAGCGGAACGCTGCGTTCCGGTTTCGGCGAAACGTCAGAAGCGATCTATCTCACCCAAGGCTATGTCTACGAAACGGCGCAAGCCGCCGAAGCCCGTTTCAAGGGCGAAGAGCCGGGTTTCATCTATTCGCGCTACGCCAATCCGACCGTCGACATGTTCGAGAAGCGCATGTGCGCGCTGGAAGGTGCCGAAGACGCGCGCGCCACCGCGTCCGGCATGGCGGCGGTGACGGCCGCCCTTCTGTGCAGCGCCAAGGCCGGCGACCATATCGTGGCGGCACGCGCGCTGTTCGGCTCCTGCCGCTGGGTGGTCGAGACGCTGGCGCCGAGATACGGCATCGAGGCGACGCTGGTCGACGGCACCGACATCGCCAACTGGGAAAAGGCGGTCAAGCCGAACACCAAGCTGTTCTTCCTGGAAAGCCCGACCAATCCGACGCTGGAAGTGGTCGATATCGCCGCTGTCGCTTCGCTTGCCAATTCGATCGACGCCAGGCTGATCGTCGACAATGTCTTCGCCACGCCCCTGCAGCAGAAGCCCCTGCAGCTCGGCGCCCATGTCGTCGTCTATTCGGCGACCAAGCACATAGACGGCCAGGGGCGCTGTCTCGGCGGCGTCATCCTGTCGGACAAGAAGTGGATCGACGAGAACCTGCACGACTATTTCCGCCATACCGGCCCAAGCCTTTCGCCTTTCAACGCCTGGACGCTGCTGAAGGGCCTGGAAACGCTGCCGCTGCGCGTACGCCAGCAGACGGAAAGTGCCGGCCGGATCGCGGATTTTCTGGCCGAACGGCCGGAAATCGCGCGCGTCATCTATCCCGGCCGCGCCGACCATCCGCAGGCCGACATCGTCAAGAAGCAGATGTCGGGCGGCTCGACGCTGATCTGCCTGGACGTCAAGGGCGGCAAGCAGGCGGCCTTCGCCTTGCAGAACGCGCTCGACATCGTCCTGATCTCCAACAATCTCGGTGACGCCAAGAGCCTGATCACCCACCCGGCGACGACGACGCACAAGAATCTCAGCGACGAGGCGCGCGCCGAGCTCGGCATCGGGCCGGGCACGCTCAGGCTGTCGGTTGGCCTGGAGGATACCGACGATCTGCTCGAGGACATCGCGCAGGCGCTGAAGGCCAGGTAGGAGGCCTTCAGGCGCCGGACGGCGTCTCTTCCAGCTCGGCCGTCTTGGTGCCGATGGTCATCGCATTGCCGCGCCAGTCGACGGCGCCGCCGAGCCAACCGCGCCCCCACATCGCCGGCAGGATCAGGTCGCGCGCCATGAGCGCAGCGACCATGCGTGGCGACAGGTACCAGCCCTTGGACCAGGCCAGGGCGCACTCTGGAAGATAGAAGGCCGCCAGCACGGCAAGGGCGGTTGCCCAGAGGCTGAAACCGGCGCTTGCCGCCGCAAGCAACGCAAGCACCAGCGGCACCACGGCGCCGGTCAGGATTTCGGGTGCGAAGAACAGCGGGAAAGTGACGCGGCGCAGGCGCGCCCAACGGGCCTGACGCGACCAGATCTCGTCAAACGAGCGCCGGCCAAGCGGCTGCTCGAAGGGGGCGGCGACGAGATTGACGCGCAGGCCGAGACTGTTCACCAGCTTGGTCGCAGCGGCATCCTCGGCGATCTCGGCGGCCAGCACGCGGATGCCGCCATTGGCGTCGAGCATCGGCTTGTTCCAGAGCATGCTCTTGCCCTGGGCAAAGCCGAGGCCGAGAGCCTCACCGGCATATTGCCAGCGCGCCTGCAGCGTGTTGAGGAAAGCGCATTCGACCTCGGCCCAGAAGCCGGCCGGCCGCGAACCAATCGGCGTCGAGCAGACAAGGCCGGTGCCGGGCCGCCAGGCAGCCATCAGGTGCTGGATGTAGTCCCTCGGCATCAGCACGTTGGAATCGGCCAGGACGACCCAGTCGTGCCGCGCCGCTTCCCAGCCCTTGACGCAATTGTTGAGTTTCGGATTGGCGCTGATGCGGTCGTCGCCGACAAGCAGCCGGGCCGGCACTTTCGGAAACCGGACGATCGTCCTGTTTATCAATTTGACCACCGGATCGTCGGCATGGGCGACGCAGAAAATCAGCTCATAGCGCGGCCAGTCGAGCGAGAAGGCGCGCTCCAGCGTCTCCTGCGTGAACGGCTCGACGCCGCGCGACGGCACGACGATCGACACCGGCCGCGGCTTGCCGGCCGGCGGCGCAATGGTGCGACGCCGTCTCAGACGCGACGCGGCGAGCACGATGCTGGCGAGATTCGAGAGGATGAGGACGGTTGAAAGCGTGGCGGCTATGAGAGTGAGTTGCATCGAGATCCGGTCACTCCAGGAAAACCGGTCCGCAAGATGGCCGGTTTCAACAGTTCAGCAGAGCGCCCGAGTCGCGCGTCACCAGTCCGCGCACACCATCATTGTCATATGTCACTTAAATGACATTCTTTGTCGGCACCTGCCCGCGAGGTCGGCCAGAGGAGGCTTCGATCGGTTGACCTAACCGCACGGAGCGCCGAAAGTTCCGCTGGAACCGTTTTTTGGAGCCGCTTATGTATAGCGCCGTCACGCGCAACATCGAAGTGCAGGTCAGGCCGTTCTATCTGGAGGACCGTTCGGATCCCTCTGAGAACCGCTATGTCTGGGGCTATCAGATAACGATCGACAATCAGTCGGACGATTTCGTGCAGCTTCTGTCGCGCTATTGGCACATCACCGACGGCACCGGCCGGGTCGAGGAAGTGCGCGGCCCCGGCGTGGTCGGCGACCAGCCCGAACTCAATCCCGGCGACAGCTACCAGTACACGTCCGGTTGCCCGCTCTCGACACCGTCCGGCATCATGGTCGGGCATTACACGATGCGCAACAAGCGGGGCGAGACGTTCGACATCGCCATTCCGGCGTTTTCGCTGGACTTGCCGGGGACGCGGCGGACGGTGAATTGATTTCGCCTCACCGGCCGCGGAGCGACCGGTGAGGCGTGGTTTCTACTCTACTGGGCCGCAAATTCCGCCGGGTCGAAATCATATTGCTTCGAACAGAATTCGCAGGCGACGTGGATGCCGCCGTCTTCGGTGCTGTCCTTGATCTCCTGGGCGGAAAAACCCTCGAGGATGCCGCGGATCTTGTCCCTGGAGCACGAGCACTGGTCGGCGACCGGAACGCCGCCGAAGACGCGCACGCCATGCTCGTGGAACAGCCTGTAGAGCAGCCGCTCGGCGCCGATCGTCGGGTCGATGAGTTCGGTCGGCTCGATGGTGCCGAGCAGAGCCAGCAACTCCTGCCAGGAATTGTCGACCGGATCGTGGATCTCCTCACGCGGATCGCCATCGCCGCCCGGCAGGTCCGGGACGCGCATGCGCTCGGGCGACTGCGGCAGGAACTGCGCCAGGATACCGCCGGCGCGCCATTGCTCGCGGGCGCCGCCGGGACCGGGCGTCAAAAGCTTGGCCACCGACAGCCTGATATCCGTCGGGATCTGCTCCGACTGACGGAAATAGGTGCGTGCCGCGTCTTCCAGGGTCTCGCCATCGAGCTGGACGATACCCTGATAGCGCTGCGTATGGGCGCCCTGGTCGATGGTCAGCGCCAGCACGCCACTGCCGAGCAGCGTCTGCTGGGAGGTTTCGCCCGCCGCGACCAGCGCTTCCAGCCGGTCGGCATCGAAACGCGCATAGGCGCGCAGCGCCGAGGGCGTGGAAAAATCCGCAACCAGCATGTCGACGGGTCCGTCGGTGCGGGTCTGCAGGATGAACTTGCCCTCGAACTTCAGCGAAGTGCCGAGCAGCACGGTCAGCACACAGGCCTCCGCCAGCAGGCGGGCGACCGGCTCGGGATAATCGTGGCGGCTGAGGATGGCGTCCAGCATCGGCCCGAGTTGGACCGTGCGGCCGCGCACGTCGAGAGGGCCGACCTCGAATGGCACGACGTGATCGTCGCCGGCATAGCCGAATTCGCCGAGTTTGGGGTGATGTTCAGTCACTTGATAGGTTTCCAACATGACAAAGCTCCAGGGCGCGGCCATGCCGCCCTCCGGGGCGCATGCGTCGAAACGCGCTTGATTTGCGTGATGCGGCGCAAATAGGCATCACACGCCCGCAGATCAAGCTCCCAGGGATCAAGCGCCCAGACACTTCAAGCGCCTAGACACCAGGCAAGCACGGCCTTCTGGGCATGGAGCCGGTTCTCGGCCTCGTCGAAGACCACCGAATGCGGTCCGTCGATAACCTCGTCTGTCACTTCCTCGCCGCGATGCGCCGGCAGGCAGTGCATGAACAGCGCGTCCGGCTTGGCTCTCGCCATCAGCTTGGCATTGACCTGGTAGGGCGAGAACACATTGTGGCCGCGGGCGCGATGCTCCTGGCCCATCGACACCCAGCAATCGGTGACGATGCAGTCGGCCTGATCGACGGCTTCCTCGGGCGAGCGGGTGAAGTGCAGCTTGCCACCATGCGCCTGCGACCAGTCGATATGCTTCTGCGCCGGCTCGCTGCCTTCGGGAACGGCGACGTTGAGGTTGAAGCGGAACCGGGCCGAGGCCTCGAGCAAGGAATGCAGCACATTGTTGCCGTCGCCGGTCCAGGCGATGGTCTTGCCGGCTACCGGACCGCGATGTTCCTCGAAGGTCATGATATCGGCCATCAGCTGGCAGGGATGGGTATCGTCGGTCAGTCCGTTGATCACCGGCACGGTGGCGTTCTCGGTCAATTCCAGCAGCCGCTCATGCGAGGTGGTGCGGATCATGATCGCATCGACATAGCGCGACAGCACCTTGGCGGTGTCGGCGATGGTCTCGGAACGGCCGAGCTGCATCTCGGTGCCGGTCAGCATGATGGTCTCGCCGCCGAGCTGCCGCATGCCGACGTCGAAGGAGACGCGCGTGCGCGTCGACGGCTTGTCGAAGATCATCGCCAGCACCTTGCCTTCGAGCGGTTTGGTGCGCTCGCCGGCCTTGAGCCGCGCCTTTCGCACCACCGCGTCGTCCAGCATCAAGCGCAGGTCGCCTTCGGAAACGGTGGAAAGATCGGTGAAATGGCGAACTGACATCAGCAATGATTCCGGGATTACTTCGCCGCGGCGGAAGCGATCGCCTCCGCCAGGCCCTTGGCGCCGGCGCGGATGCGGTTGAGCGCGTCATGGATCTCGGCGTCGGTGACGGTGAGCGGCGGCAACAGGCGAATGACGTTGTCGCCGGCCGGAACCGCCAGCAGGTGCTGGTCGCGCAAGGCCATGTTCACCTTGGTGTTGGGCATGGCGCATTTGAGGCCGAGCATCAGCCCGGCACCCCTGATGTCCTCGATGATTTCGGGAAACTCGTCGGCGACCGACGCCAGACCCTGCTTCATCAGCAGCGCCTTGCGCTGGACATCTTCGAGGAAGCCGTCTTCCAGCACGACATCGAGCACGGCGTTGCCGACCGCCATGGCAAGCGGGTTGCCGCCGAACGTGGTGCCATGCACGCCGGCGGTCATGCCGACCGCCGCTTCATCCGTGGCAAGGCAGGCGCCCATCGGGAAGCCACCGCCAATACCCTTGGCAATCGCCATGATGTCGGGCGTTACCCCCGACCATTCATGTGCGAACAGCTTGCCGGTGCGGCCGATGCCGCACTGGACCTCGTCGTAGATCAACAGCAGGCCGTGCTGCTCGCACAATTGCCTGAGCCGCTTCAGCGACTGCGTCGGCACCGGGCGGATACCGCCCTCGCCCTGCACCGGCTCGATCAGGATCGCGGCCGTCTCCGGCGTGATCGCCTTTTCGGCGGCGTCAATGTCGTCGAAGCCGACCTGGTCGAAACCCTCGACCTTGGGGCCGAAGCCCTCGAGATACTTGTACTGGCCGCCAGCCGCGATGGTCGCCAGCGTGCGGCCGTGGAAGGCGCCTTCGAAGGTGATGATGCGGAAGCGCTCGGGATGGCCTTTGACGAAATGGTAGCGCCGCGCCGTCTTGATCGCGCATTCCAGCGCCTCGGCGCCGGAATTGGTGAAGAACACCTTGTCGGCGAAGGTGGCGTCGGCCAGCCGTTCGCCAAGCCGGCTCTGCCCGGGGATCTCGTAGAGGTTGGAGACATGCCACAGCTTGGCTGCCTGCTCGGTGAGTGCGGCGACCAGGTGCGGATGGCTGTGGCCCAGCGAATTGACGGCGATGCCGCCGGCGAAATCGAGATATCGCTCGCCCTTGTCGGTAATCAGCCATGTGCCTTCCCCGTGGTCGAAGGCCAGGGGTGCGCGAGCAAAGGTCTCGTAAAGCGCCGAACCGCTCATTATATGCGTCTCCGGTACCGGAAAATCAAAAAAGCCGCCAAAGCGGCGGCCTGTGCGGCTTATCCTGTTTTTCGGCCATGAAGTCAACGAAAACGTCGCGTAGTGGCGCGCGGCAAGCCCCCCGACGGGACGCCGGCTCATAAGCGACCGGGCAAGTTGGGGAAAACCGAAAAAACCGATTCGTGTTGCACTTGGGACTCTTGTCACCGAGTCAGCGCATAGAGTAGTTGTAGTCGAGAAATAACTAGATTTCGTGCGGCGGACCTAATCACCAGATATATGTGGTGTCTGCCCTGGCAAATGTTGCCGGGTCGGGAGAAGGATTCCGATTGCCGCACGCTTAGAGGAGCGCGGTCTCATGAACTGGACTGACGAGCGGGTAGAACTCTTGAGAAAACTGTGGTCGGAGGGTCTGAGCGCAAGCCAGATTGCTGCGCAGCTTGGAGGGGTCAGCCGCAATGCGGTCATCGGGAAGGTGCATCGGCTGAAACTGTCGGGCCGCGGTCGCTCGACCGCCACGCCGGCACGCCAGAAGAAGGCAGCGCAAGGATCGACCGTCCAGAAATCGGTATCACGCGCCGCAACCACGGCACGCCATGTCACGACATCGGTCGGCGCCACTGCTTTGCAGACGCAGTTCGACGCCGAACCCGTGGCACGCCATTACATCCGCCCGATCGAAAATGTCGTGCTGCCGATCTCGCGGCATCTGCAGCTGGTCGAGCTGACCGAGCGGACCTGCAAATGGCCGAACGGCGATCCGCTTTCAGAGGACTTCCATTTCTGCGGCAACGATGCCGCCGAAACCGGTCCCTACTGCAAGTATCACGCCCGCGTGGCATTCCAGCCGGCATCGGAGCGGCGGCGGAGCAGGTAGATAGGGAATAGGGGAGTAGGGGAGTAGGGGAGTAAGGCAGTAGGGCAGTATGTGCGCGGAAAGTCGCGCTCACGAAATGCCACCCTACTGCCCTACTGCCCTACTGCCCTACTGCCCTACTGCCCTACTGCCCTACTGCCCTACTGCCCTACTTCACAACCAGCCATTCTTCCTGAACCGCCAATACAGAAACGCGCAGATCAGCGCGATCGTGGCCAGAACCACCGGATAGCCGTATTCCATCTTCAGTTCCGGCATGTCGCTGAAGTTCATGCCGTAAATGCCGGCGAGCGCCGTCGGCACCGCCAGGATTGCGGCCCAGGAAGCGAGCTTCTTGGTGTTGGCCGTTTCCTGACTCTGGCCGACCAGCAAGCTCGCCTCGAAAGCGAATGCCAGCACCTCGCGCAGGCTGTCGATCTTCTCCTGAACGGTGCGGATGTGATCGGTGACGTCGCGGAACAGCGGATGCATGGCGGTGTGGATCTGCGGCAGCTCGGCGCTGGTCAGCCTTCGGCAGACTTCGACCAGCGGAAGCGCGGCATTGCGCAGGCGCAGGAGATCGCGGCGCAGCATATAGAGCCGCTCTATGTCGGGAGCGGTCATCGGCTTCAGCAGAACCTTGTCCTCGATCGCCTCGACCTCGTCCTCGATCTGCTCGAGCACCGGCATGTAATTGTCGACGATGAAATCGAGGATGGCATAGAGGACGAAATCCTCGCCCTTGGCCAGCGAGTGCGGACAGCTTTCCCAGTGCTGACGCACGGCGGCATAGGACGTCGAGGGACCGTGCCTGACGCTGACTATGTAGCCTGAGCCGACGAACAAATGGGTCTCGCCGAAGGTGACCCGGCCCTCGATCAGCTGCGCGGTGCGGGCGACGATGAACAAGGCGTCGCCATATTGCTCGATCTTCGGCCGCTGGTGCGGGTGCTCGGCATCCTCGATCGCCAGCTCATGCAGGTGAAACTGCGCCTGGACGCGCAGCAACAGGTTACGGTCGGGCTCCAACAGGCCGATCCAGACGACGTGACCGGATTTTTTTGCCCATTCGCCGGCTTCCTCGATGGGAATGTCGGCGATGCGGCGCCCCGCCGTGTAAACGCCGCAAGCGATAATGCCGGATATCGGCGCAGGCGCCGGGGTCAGGTTCCGAACATTTTCCATCACGACCTCCCGGAGCAAATCCACGGACGAGGATAGAGGCAAGGCCCGGAAAGCTTATCGTAAATCGGGTGAGGGTTCGAGAGGCGGCGTTCACTTCACCGGCTGCGTCTCGGAAAGGCTGATTTTGTCGGTCTTGTCGCCCTTGGGCCGCTCAGCCGGCAACTGATCGCCGGTGACGATGTAGTAGATGGTCTCGGCTATGTTGGTGGCGTGATCACCGATACGCTCGATGTTCTTGGCGCAAAACAGCAGATGCGTGCAGGGGGTGATGTTACGCGGATCTTCCATCATGTAGGTCAGCAATTCGCGAAACAGCGATGTGTACATGGCGTCGATCTGGTCGTCACGATCGCGCACGAAGCCGATTTTCTCCACCGAACGGGACGCGTAGACGTCGAGCACTTCCTTGAGCTGGGTCAACGCCAGGTTGGAGAGGGCCTCGAGGCCGCGGAACAGGCTGGTCGGCTGGCGTCCGTCGGTGACGGCGACCACCCGCTTGGCAACGTTCTTGGCGAGATCGCCAACCCGTTCGAGGTCGGCGGAGATGCGGATGGTCCCGACGATCTCGCGCAAATCCGCCGCCATCGGCTGACGCTTTGCAATGATGATGATCGCCTTGTCGTCGATTTCGCGCTGGCCCTCGTCCAGTACGGTATCGTCGCGGATGACCTTCTGGGCAAGGCCCGGGTCGGCATTGACGAGAGCGGTGACCGCCTGTTCGACCATGCGCTCGGCATGGCCACCCATCGCGGCGATGCGCTTCGACAGATATTTCAACTCTTCGTCATAAGCGCTGACGATGTGCACGGACTGCATGGCAAATGCCTTCCCACGGGGTGTTTTGATTTTGAGTCGTTTCCTCGAATCCCCGCTGATACGCTAGCCGGATGACAGAAAAAAGAAACAGTCCCCTTGAATTAGGGCGGTATCAGTGCGCCGGCAAATGAACCGAGAATGCCGCGCCGTTGCCGACTTCGGACTTGATCGAAAGCCGGGCGTTGTGGCGCGTCAGGATATGCTTGACGATCGACAGGCCGAGGCCGGTGCCTTTCTGGGTCCGGCTGGTCTCGACATCGACGCGGTAGAAGCGCTCAGTGATGCGCGGAATGTGCTCCTCGGGAATGCCAGGGCCAAAGTCCCTGATCGTCACGTCGATGCCCGGCTCTGATCCGGCATCGCTATGCGCTATGGATACAACCACGCGCCCACCCGACTGCCCGTATTTGCAGGCGTTTTCCAGGAGGTTCTCGAAAACCTGGAAAAGCTCATCGCGATCGCCAGGCACATGAAGCGGTCCATCGGCGTAGCGCCGCTCGATGGCAACGGCGTTTTCGCTGGCCAGCGGTCCGAGCGAGTCGATGACGCTGTCGACGGTCTGGCGCAGGTCCACCTCGGTTCCCGGCTTCAGATAGGGTTTCATCTCGAGCCGCGACAGCGACAACAAATCGTCGATCAGACGCGCCATGCGGCCGGTCTGGCTCTGCATGATCTGCAGAAACTGGTCGCGCGCCGCCGCGTCGTTGCGGGCTGGCCCGCGCAGCGTTTCGATAAAGCCGGCGATGGAGGCAAGCGGGGTGCGCAGTTCGTGGCTGGCATTGGCGATGAAGTCGGCGCGCATGCGGTCGATCCTGCGCGTTTCGCTCTGGTCCTTGAACACCAGCACATAGAGATCGGTGGCGTGACCGACCGAGGACACGCTCACCCGGTAAGCCCGTTCGACCGGCAGCTTCTCCATGTAGTCGACGACATCCGAGGCGACATCGCCCGATAGCACGCCATCCAGCAGAGCCTGCATTTCCGGCGCCCGGAATTTCAGCGACAGCGACATGCCTGGCGCGATGCCGCCGAAAGCGGCGAAGGCGGCGGCGTTGGCATGGACGATGGTGGCAGCCCGGTCGAAGATGATCAGCGGATCGGCGACGGCGGCGGCCAGATATTCACCCGAGAGCCGCTGCAGGCCGATGGCCTCGATGGCAGCGCCGCTGCCGGTGGATTGGCGCGCGCCGGCGGCCGGCAGTATTGCCGCTGCAAACAGCAACAGCAGCGCCGCAAGGACGACATAGGCTGAAATCCCGGCCAAGGCATAAACGGCGACGATCGCGACGACGCCGGCCGCAAGCAGCCAGCGGCTGTTCCACAGCCGTGCGGCCATGGTTTGCGTGATGCCTCTCTGCTCTGTGTCCAGGTCAGCCATCTGCCCGCGGGCCCGCACCCATGCCTTCGCACCCGGTCCACGGTGGCGGAAAAACTTCCACTAGACCGTTCCGGAGGCTCCCCATAGCATGAGTCCGGAAGCTGGAAAGGGTTCGTCTCGATGAAAAAAGCCAAGGAAAGTCCCGCCGCGCCAACTTCGGGGCCGCTGAAGATCAGGATCGGCGGCAAGGAGCGGGAGTTCGATATCGAAAACCCCGTGCTTCCCGACTGGGTCGAGGACAACAAGCTGACTGCCGGCGCCTATCCCTACGACAAGAAGATGAAAAGCGACGAGTATGACGAGACGCTCGAGAAGCTGCAGATCGAGTTGGTCAAGGCGCAGGCCTGGCTGCAGTCGACCGGCAAACGGGTGATGGCGCTGTTCGAGGGCCGCGACGCTGCCGGCAAGGGCGGCACGATCTTCGTGGTGCGCCAGTACCTCAATCCGCGCACCGCACGCAACGTGGCGCTGACCAAACCGACCCCGACCGAACTGGGGCAATGGTACTACCAGCGCTATGTCGACCATTTCCCGACTTCAGGCGAATTCGTCACCTTCGACCGCTCCTGGTACAATCGCGCCGGCGTCGAGCCGGTGATGGGTTTCTGCACGCCGCAGCAGCACGAGCAGTTTCTCGACGAGACGCCGCATTTCGAGCGGATGATCTCCAACGAGGGGATTCACTTCTTCAAATTCTGGCTGAACATCGGCCGGGAAACGCAGCTCGAGCGCTTCCACGACCGCCGCTACAGCCCGCTGAAGAGCTGGAAGTTTTCGCCCATCGACGTTGCGGGCATCACCAAGTGGGACGACTACACCAAGGTGCGCGACACAATGTTCGAGCGCACCCACAAGGAATTCGCGCCATGGATCATCGTACGGGCCAATGACAAGCGGCGCGCGCGGCTGGCGGTTATGCGGCGCATCCTGTCGTCTCTGCCCTATGAGGGGCGCGATCTCGAAATCATCGGCAAGGAAGACAAGAAGATCATCGGCGAAGGGCCGTCATTCCTGGGAAAACAGGATTGACGCTTTTTTGCGTCGCGCGGCAAGGAACCGCGCGACGCAATCATGATGCTTAAGCCGCCAGCCTGGCGATACGCTGCAATCGCCGCAGCGTCGTATCATCCTGCAGCGCCTGCTGGAAAAGCGAGATCTCCTGATCGATGCGGTCGCAGAGGGCCTCGGTGTTCCCCTTCAGCAGGCCGCGCGTCTGCAGCAGGGCGGCGACCGGCTTCTTGACGAGCTGTCTTGCCCGACCAAGGGCCGCCTCCTCGACGGTGCCTCCCGGCACGATCTCCGCGACCAGGCCGAGCGCCCTGGCATCTTCGGCGCGAAGCGTGTCGCCGAGGCAGAAGAAGCGGAAGGCACCGGCGTAGCCGAGCTTCTGCGGCGCCAGGATGCTGGTCGCCGCATCCGGCACCAGGCCGAAATCGACGAACGGCACCCTGAACGTGCTCTCATCGGACGCAATCACCATGTCGCAATGGAACAGGATGGTGCAGCCGACACCGACGGCATCGCCATCGACGCAGGCAAGGATGGGCTTTGGAAACGTCGCCAGCGTGCGGAACAGGTCGGTGACGGCGGCGATCAGTTTCTGGTGCTTGGTGGCGTCGAGGAATTCGGAGAAGTCGCCGCCCAGACAGAAACAGCCTGCCAGGCCGCGCAAGACGACGACGCGAACCTCCTCATTGTCGGCTGCTTCATGGAAGGTCCTTGCCAGGCTTTCATAGGCCCTCCTGTCCAGCACCGGCCGGCCGTCACTCGACGACACGGTGACCACCAGCGTGTGGTTGCGAAGTTCAGGTTGCGGGTGTGTGCTCATGACTGTCTCCGATCTCATGACGCACGCCTTTGCCCGAGCATGTCGGGATATCCCCTGGCCAGCACGGGAGCAAAATGATTGCGGCGCGACCGCACCACATCGAGTGTGTGCTCGTTGAAGGTCAGCAAGGTGGCGACCACCTGCTGGTTGCCATAGGTGCGCTGATAGCCAAGCGGGGTCGCCAGGAAATGCAGTTGCAAGGCGCGCAGCACCCACATCGGCTCGAACTCGATGATCACCTTGTCGACGCCGCGCTTCAGCCCCCACTCGACGAAACCGGCAATCAGTTCGGTGCCGACGGTCGAAACGCCGCGACGACCATCGCGAAAACCGGGAGCCACCGCGTAGCGGGTCAATTCCCAGATGTTTGGACCCGATGGCGGCGTTCCTTCGGAAAGATCGGTCAAGACCTCGGTCAGCAGATGTGGCCGCGTCGTCGGCAACATCCTCTGATAACCCGCCACTTCACCGCCCCTGATGACGATCTGATGGACCGCCTCGTCGTGATCGAACTGGTCGAGTTCGAGCCCGTCGGGGCGCCTGAGGTCATCCCACCCCATCTCCTCGACGAATATCTTGTAGCGCAAACGATGGACGGCCTCCCAAAGGTCGGGACGTTCCATCAATTCCTGGGTTGTAAGGGAAAAAAGCATTCCGCCGTCTCCTGCGTTCAGAGGAAGATACGGCCGTGCTTTGATGAGAAAATTGCGTGATCGCGTAGGCAAGGATTTCAGGTCGGCACGGCCGACCTAACTAATGTAGCCGCGCCGTATCGCTTCCGCGACGGCCTGCACCCTGTTGACGGCACCTAGTTTGCTTTTGGCGTTAAGAAGATGTTTCTCCGAGGTGTGTTCGGAAATGCCGAGGATTTGCGAAATCTCCCATTCGGACTTGCCGACGGCGGCCCATTGCAGGCATTCGCGCTCGCGCGGCGTCAGCACGATATGATCGATGGTCCTGTTCGCCATGGTGTGGAGTTGCATGGCGCGGCCAACCGCGTAGGTCGAGACCAGCGACACCTGGCCGAATTCGGCGGCGGACAATTCCACGGCCTCGCCGCCCAGCGACACCATGACGATCTGGCCGTCGAGCGTGATCAGCGGAAAGGCCAACCCATCGCGCAGTTTGAAGGCGCCGGCATCGCCCATCACCTCGCCGCTGCTCTTGTCTATGCGGATGCCTTGGGACGCTTCATGCCACTGGAAGGGCGCCTGCAACTGTTTCATATGGCTGACGACCGGGTCATGATCGACATAGTTGCGCGCGACATAGCGCTCCAGCCACTCGCCAGGCCAATCGCAGAGAAGCACATGCTGCTTTTGCTGGCCGGCCGGCGTGCCTGGCTGCGGGACGGTTCCCGCCATCAGTGCGGTGAGACCGAAATCCGATGTTATGCCCAGCAGCCTTTCGCAGACCGCCGCCGCCGTTGCGGCGTGCTGCAGTTGGTCTATGTATTCCAGCGTGCGATCGAACTGACCCATCGCAACATCAACCCCATGTTGCCTTGTGCATTGCGGCCAATGATGCGTGCCTGATTTACACTTCGCCACCGACCACGGATTGCAAATCGCATACTTATTTTGTGGCTCCCTCTCACCGAGGCGACCGAAGCTGATTTGCAAACCGGCTAAATCATATCCTGAAATCGGCGTGTTGAAATCAAAAACCATTGTGCCTGTACCATTTTCGTACCAAAACCGGTGCGAGCACGACTGTGGCGGAGTTTTATCTTGGCGTTCCGGTGGAGGTCCTTCGCCTTTGCGATGCTGATCGGGTTGCTGTCGTTCGCCGACGGTGCGCGCGCCGCGGCGCCTCAGGTTCCGGTGCTGTGGGATGCCAAGGAGCGGCTGCCCAAGCCAGACCTTTCGAAGCTGCCCCGGCTGAGATTCCTCACCACCACGGACTTCCCGCCTTTCAACTTCCTCGACGGTGCGGGAAAGCTGTCCGGCTTCCACATCGATCTGGCACGCGCCATCTGCGCCGAGCTTGGCATTGTCGAAAAATGCCAGATCCAGGCCCTGCCCTGGGCCGAGCTGGAAGGCGCACTGCAGAAAGGTGAAGGCGAGGCGATCATCGCCGGCATCGCCGCCACACCGGAATCGCGCGCGACCTACGCCTTCTCACGCTCCTATCTGCAGTTTCCGGCGCGCTTCGTCATGCCGAAGGGCAAGGCGCTGACCGAGCCCGTCTTTGACAAATTGCACGGCAAGCGTGTCGGCGTGATATCAGGCTCGGCGCATGAGCGCATGCTGCGCGACTATTTCAACACGGTCCAGGTCGTCCCTTTCGACAGGCCGGAAGAACTGTATGCCGATCTCAAGGCCGGCAAGGTCGACGCCGCCTTCGGCGACGGCATGCGCCTGGCTTTCTGGCTGGGTGGCTCGGACGCGGCGGGCTGCTGCCGCTTTGCCGGCGGGCCCTATCTGGCGCCCGAATATCTGGGCACGGGCATGGCCATCGCCACCAAAGCGGACAATCCGGCGCTGGCCGCAGCGATCGACTACGCGCTGCAGGAAATTTCAATGAAAGGCACGTTCGCCGAATTTTATCTGCGCTATTTCCCCGTCAGTTTTTTCTAAAGCCAAGGACTTTCAGGTCAGGGTACGCAGCCGCGCCTTGGCCGCGCGGCCGATGGCAGCAACCGTCAGCGTGTCGAGATCGAGCTGACGCCGGATCAGCTGCAGCACCCGCACCTCTTCCATGCGCATTTCGAGGTCGACGGCGGCAACCTCGAAGGCGGCGGCATAGGCGGTGTCGCGCAGCCGCTCGGGCAAGACCTCGGCGACTTCAGCCAGCACACCCTCCAGCCCATCCTTTTCGTGCAGGCGCTTCTGGCAGTCCTGGGCGACGCCGACCAGCCTGTCGTGGTTGAAGTCCTCGAACACCGGCCAGGAGCGGACGACCTCGCCGATCCGCGCCAGTTCAACATCGGTCATGTCGCGGTCGGAGGCCGAGGTGATGACCATCAGATAGATCAGGGCTTCATGAGGTGTCGGCAATTTTTTCTCCTTGAACCGGGCCTCGAAGTTAGGAACGCCCATTCTGCACCGCAAGGAAAAAGCGCCGCACGCGTTGACGCTCCGGCGCTGCACGCCTAGAGACCGGTTGAAAAACCCTTGCTGCGGCCCGCCTTCGGGCCGGCAGATGATTTGGAAAACTGTGACATGGCGGGATCAAACATCATCGATCTCAACCCCGAGCTGCTGGCGGCCGCGACCGAAAGCAAGGCGTGGCCGTTCGAGGAAGCCAAAAAGATCATCGAGCGCTACAAAGGCGCCGACTTTCCGCAAACAGTCCTGTTCGAGACCGGCTACGGGCCGTCCGGCCTGCCGCATATCGGCACGTTCGGCGAGGTGGCGCGCACCTCGATGGTGCGCCATGCCTTCCGTGTCCTGACGCAGGACAAGGTCGCGACCAAGCTGCTGTGCTTTTCCGACGATATGGACGGCATGCGCAAGATACCCGACAGCGTGCCGGACCGCGCCGCACTCGAGCCGCATCTGCACAAGCCGCTATCGTCGGTCCCCAACCCCTTCGGCGGCGACTATGCGAGCTTCGCCGACCACAACAATGCGATGCTCTGCCGCTTCCTCGACACGTTCGGCTTCGACTACGAGTTCGCCAGCGCGACCCAATACTACAAGGCCGGCCGTTTCGACGCGATGCTCAAGCGCGCCGCCGAGCGCTATGAGCAGATCATGGCGGTGATGCTGCCGACGCTCGGGCCCGAGCGGCAGGCGACCTACAGCCCGTTCCTGCCGATCTCGCCGAAGAGCGGCCGCGTGCTTTACGTGCCGATGAAGCATGTCGACGCCAAAGCCGGCACCATCACCTTCGACGACGACGGCACCGAGACCACGCTTTCGATCACCGGCGGCCGCGTGAAGCTGCAGTGGAAGCCGGATTTCGGCATGCGCTGGGCAGCGCTTGGCGTCGATTTCGAAATGTTCGGCAAGGACCACCAGACCAATGCGGTGGTCTACGACCGTATCTGCAACATTCTGGGCGGACGGGCGCCGGAGCATTTCGTCTACGAACTGTTCCTCGACGAGAACGGCCAGAAGATCTCGAAGTCGAAGGGCAACGGGCTGACCATCGACGAGTGGCTGACCTATGCGCCGACCGAAAGCCTCGGGCTCTACATGTACCAACGGCCGCGGCAGGCCAAGAAGCTGTATTTCGACGTTATCCCGCGGGCCGTGGATGAATACTACACGTTCCTCGCCGCCTATCCCCGCCAGGACTGGAAGGAGCGGCTGGGCAACCCGGTCTGGCATATGCATGACGGCAACCCGCCAGCGATCGACATGCCGGTGCCGTTCTCTCTGCTGCTCAATCTGGTCAGCGCTTCCAACGCGCAGAACAAGGATGTGCTGTGGGGGTTCATTTCACGTCATACGCAAGGCGTGACGCCGGCGACGCATCCAGAGCTCGACCGGCTGGTCGGCCATGCGATCCGCTATTTCGACGATTTCGTGAAGCCGACGAAAACCTTCCGGCCCGCCGACGAGGTCGAGCGCGAAGCGCTGGCAGCCCTCGACGAAGCACTTGGCGCGCTGCCCGCCGACGCCAGCGGCGAAGCGATCCAGAACGCCTCGCTCAACGTCGCACGCAGGATCGAGCGCTATCAGGATCATTCCAAGCAGAGCCCGGAAGGCGGCCCCGGCGTATCGGGCGCCTTCTTCCAGATGATCTACCAGGTGCTGATCGGCCAGGAGCGCGGCCCGCGCTTCGGCTCGTTCGCAGCACTCTATGGCGTTGCCGAGACGCGTGCGCTCATTGAGCGGGCGCTGGCTGGTCAGCTGGCTTGAGCACGCCGTCGACCTCTTCCAGAATCGAACCCGGCGCCTGAGGTGCCGGGCTTGGCGCGGCCGGCATCGCCGGCATGCCCGACAGATCGGGCGCCGATCCGAAAATGCCCTTCTTGCCCGTGCGCGCCTTGTCGCCGGCCTCGACATAGGGGCCGCCCTTGGCGGCGCGCGCCCAGCCATTTTCGACCAGCCACTGACCGACATCCTGCTTGCCGATCCGGCACTCGGCTGCGATCACGTCGCGGCCGCCCTGCGGCGGCACCGTGCAGACCACCGCGCGGCCGCGCAGGAAGGCGCGGAACGCTGTCCTCGCCCGGACACCGCACGGCCAGGACTTGCCGTCCTCGCTGCAAATCTCGTCCTGCCTGACGATGTCGATGCCGGAAACCGCGACCGAGTAGCCCTTCGCCTCGATCAAGCCGGCGGCCGGCGCAACCGGCTGGAACAGCTTTGTGCCGTTCCAGTCGTCAGGCATTTTCGGCTTGGGCGGCACGGCCAGCGCGAGTTTGCTCAGCGGCTCGCGCGGCTCGATCCGTTCAAGCCCGTCGGCGGGCAGTTCCGGCGGCGCGACGATTTCGGGATCGATCGCCCTCGAATGCGTCGCCGGCTGCGGAGCTGCGATGGCCGATGTGGCCGGCTCCTCGGGCAGCGTCCCGGCAGCCTGCTGCGCCATCGCATCGGCGCCCGGATCAAGCTGGTCCACGGTGATGACGCTTTCACTACCTTTCAGAATGTGACCGCCAGTGACGACAATGGCTGCCATCACAGGGACCATCAGAACCGCCAGCGCATGATGGAGAAGCCGCACCAGCTTGACCTATTGGCTTGCCCAGACAATCCGCGCCACCCATTCGACATCGCGCATGGGAATATCGCGGTCGGGATGATCGGGATTGAGCGAGACCAGCGCAATCGACCTGACGGTCTGGCGCTCGAGCACCTTGGCCATCACTTCGCCTGATGTGGTCTTGACGACGACGCGATCGCCCTTGCGGGTAACGGCGCCCGGTTCGACGATGAGGACGTCGCCATTGCGGTAGAGCGGCAGCATGGAATCGCCCTGCACCTGCAAAGCATAGGAACTCTCGGTCGATTGCGTCGGCAGTTCGATCAGATCCCAGCCCTGCCCGGCTGGAAAGCCGGCATCGTCGAAGAAGCCGCCGGCGCCGGCCTGGGCAAAGCCGAGCAGCGGCACGGAGCTTCGGCGGGCGACCGAAGCCGCATGGCTGGCCCCGGCCCGACCTTCAATCAAACCGGTGAATTCGTCGAGGGAAGCGCCCGTTGCCTCCATGATCTTTGCCAGTGATTCGGTCGAGGGCCAGCGCGGCCGGCCATCCGACGACAGGCGCTTCGACTTGTTGAAGGCGGTGGAATCGAGCCCCGCACGCTTGGCCAGCCCCGAGGCCGAAAGCGAATAGCGCTCGGCAAGAGCATCAATGGCAGCCCAGACACGGTCATGCGAGAGCATGTGTCGCTCTCCTTTGAACAGGAAAAAATACCTTCCCTGTTCTAACCCCGGACCGCCATCTTGTCCACAGTGCAAGGCTTACTCACGCCGCTTTCCTGGTCTCGCCTTTCGCATAGGGATCGAAGCGCTGATAGAAGCTCTCACCCTTCTCGGCCATGTCGAGCAGCAGCTTGGGCGCCTTGAACTCGGCGCCGTATTTCTTCTGCAGGTTTCTGGCGATCTTGACGAACGCCTTGGCGCCGATGCCGTCGATGTAGGACAGCGCACCGCCGGTATAGGGAGCGAAGCCGAAAGCGAGGATCGAGCCGACATCGGCCTCGCGCGGGTCGGTGACGATGCCTTCTTCCATCACCCGTGCCGCTTCCAGCGCGATGGTGACCAGCAGCCGCTGCTGCAGTTCCTCATAATCGACCTTCTCGGGCGCAAGCTGCGGATAGAGATCCCTGAGGCCCGGCCACAGCTTCTTCTTGGCGGGCTTGGCCGGATAATCGTAAAAACCCTTGCCGTTCTTGCGGCCGAAGCGGCCGTGATCGTCGACCATGGTGTTGATCAGCGCCATCTGCTTGGGATCGACCGCCTTGTCGCCCAAATCCCTGATGGTCTGCTTCATGATCTTCTGGGCAAGGTCGATGGCCGTTTCGTCGGTCAGTGCCAGGGGGCCGACCGGCATGCCGGCTGCCTTCGCCGCGTTCTCGATCATCGGCGCGGGCACACCTTCGATCAGCATCTTGTAGGCTTCCGACATGTAGCGCAGCACGCAGCGGTTGACGTAGAAGCCGCGCGTGTCGTTGACGACGATCGGCGTCTTCTTGACGGCGCGAACGAAGTCGATCGCGGTGGCCAGCGCCTTGTCGCCGGTCTTCTTGCCCAAAATGATCTCGACCAGCATCATCTTGTCGACCGGCGAGAAGAAATGAATGCCGACGAAATTCTTCGGCCGCGCCGAATTCTTGGCCAGCGACGAGATCGGGATAGTGGAGGTGTTCGACGCGAAGATCGCCGATGGCTTCAACACGGCTTCCGCCTGTTCGGTGGCGCTCTTCTTGACGCCCGAATCCTCGAACACCGCCTCGACCACCAGATCGCAGCCGGCAAGGTCGGCGTAGTCCGCCGTCGGCGTGATCAGCGACAGCAGTTTGTCCTTGTCCTCCGGCTTGGCACGGCCCTTCTTGACCTGATCCGAGACCAGGCTGTCGGAATGCGCCTTGCCCTTGGCGGCCGACTCCAGATCACGGTCGAGCAGCACCACCGGGATGCCGGCCTTGGCGGTGACATAGGCGATGCCGGCGCCCATGAAGCCGGCGCCGAGAATGCCGATCTTCTTGAACTTGGTTTCGGGCACGCCGGCCGGGCGGCGGGCGCCCTTGTTCAGTTCCTGCAGCGACACAAACAGCGAGCGGATCATCGCCGCCGCTTCCCTGGTCTGCATGATCTCGGTGAAATAGCGCTGCTCGATGCGCAAGGCGGTGTCGAATGGCACCAGCAGGCCTTCATAGACGCATTTGAGGATCGCGGCGGCGGCCGGATAGTTGCCATAGGTCTCGCGGCGCAAGATGGCGATGGCCGGCGGCCACAGATTGAAACCGGCCGGCGAATAGATCTGGCCGCCTGGCAGCTTGAAACCTTTCTCGTCCCATGGCGCCACCGGCTTCAGCCCATTCCTGATCATCGCCTTGGCGGTCTCGACCAACCTGGCCGGCTCGGCGATCTCATGGATCAGGCCCATCGACTTGGCCTTCTGCGGCGACAGCGTCTGGCCGGAGGTCAGCATCTGCAACGCCTGCTGCTGATCGGTCAGCCGCGGCACGCGCTGGGTGCCGCCGGCGCCCGGGAAGATGCCGATCTTCACCTCGGGAAGCGCCATCTTCACCTTGTCGCTATCGGCGGCGACACGGCCGTGGCAGGCGAGTGACAATTCGAAGGCGCCGCCCATGCAGGTGCCGTTGATCGCCGACACCCAAGGCTTTCCTGATGTTTCCAGCTTGCGGAACAGGCCGGTCATCATGCCGGCATTGTCGAACAGCGCCTTGGTGGCCTTTTCGACGTCCTTGCCCTTTTCCGCGGCGAAGGTCGTCAGCATCTTCTGCAGCAAAGAGATATCTGCACCGCCGGAGAAGGTATCCTTGCCGGAGGTGATCACGGCGCCCTTGATGGCGGCGTCACCAGCCACCTTGTCGACAATGGCGTTCAATTCCCGCATCGCCTCTTCGGTGAAGACGTTCATCGAACGGCCGGGCATGTCCCAGGTGACCAGCGCAATGCCGTCGGCGTCGGTGTCGAGGGCGAAATTGGTGTAGCTCATCGTTTCTCTCCCCGTCAGACGCGTTCGATGATGGTTGCGGTGCCCATGCCGGCGCCGATGCACAGTGTCACCAGAGCGGTGTTGAGATCGCGCCGCTCGAGTTCGTCCAGCACCGTGCCGAAGATCATCGCGCCGGTGGCGCCGAGCGGATGACCCATGGCGATGGCACCGCCATTGACGTTGATCTTGTCATGCGGAATGTCGAAAGCCTGCATGTAGCGCAGCACCACCGAAGCGAAGGCTTCGTTGAGCTCGAACAGGTCGATGTCCGAGAGCTTCATCTTGGCGCGCTTCAACAGCTTCTCGGTGACGTCGACCGGACCGGTCAGCATCAGCACAGGCTCGGAGCCGATGTTGGCGAAGGTGCGGATACGCGCGCGGGGCTTCAGCCCCATCGCCTTGCCGGCCTTCTTCGAACCGAGCAGAACGGCCGCCGCACCATCGACGATGCCGGACGAATTGCCGGCATGATGGACGTGGTTGACCTCTTCCACTTCGGGATGCTTCTGCACCGCGACCGCATCGAAGCCGCCCATTTCGCCGGGCATGACGAAGGACGGGTTGAGCGAGGCCAGCGACTGCATGTCGGTCGACGGGCGCATATGCTCGTCATGGTCGAGGATGGTCAGGCCGTTCTGGTCCTTGATCGGGATGACGGATTTCTTGAAGCGGCCATCCGCCCAGGATTTGGCGGCGCGCTTCTGGCTCTCGACCGCATAGGCGTCGACGTCGTCTCTGCTGAAGCCGTATTTGGTGGCGATCAGGTCGGCCGAGATGCCTTGCGGCACGAACCAGCCGGGCAGGCCGACCGAAGGATCCATGAACCAGGCACCGCCCGAGGCGCCCATGCCGACGCGCGACATCGATTCGACACCGCCGGCAATGACGATCTCGTCCGCTCCCTGCGCGATCTTGGCGGCACCGAAATTGATGGCGTCGAGCCCGGAAGCGCAGAAGCGTGAGATCTGCATGCCGGGCGCCTTGGTGTCGTAGCCGGCCTCGAAGGCGGCGGCGCGCGGAATGACCGAACCCGCCTCGCCGACCGGATCGACGCAGCCGAAGATGATGTCGTCGACGTTTGCAGTGTCCAGCCCATTGCGGTCGCGCAGCGCTTCGAGCGTCTTGGCGGCAAGCCGCACCGCCGGCACCTCGTGCAGCGATCCGTCTTTCTTGCCCTTGCCGCGCGGTGTGCGCACGGCGTCATAGACATAAGCTTCAGCCATTTGCTTGCTCCTTGGGTTTGCCTGATGTCGCCTTCAGAGAGAGCGTCCGATCAGCAATTTCATGATCTCGTTGGTGCCGCCGTAGATGCGCTGGACGCGGGCGTCGCGGAACATGCGGGCGATCGGGTATTCATTCATGTAGCCATAGCCGCCATGCAGTTGAAGGCATTCGTCGACGACTTTTCCCTGCAGGTCGCTGAGCCAGTACTTGGCCATCGACGCTGTCACGGGATCGAGGCCGCCCGCGATGTGGCGGGTGACGCAATCATTGTAGAAGACGCGGCCGATGGTGGCCTCGGTCTTGAGTTCGGCCAGCTCGAACTGGGTGTTCTGGAAATCGATGATCGCCTTGCCGAACGCCTTGCGCTCCTTGACGTAGTCGATGGTCAGCGCCAGCGCCCGCTCGATCATGGCGATGGCGCCTGTGCCGATCTGCAGCCGCTCCTGCGGCAGTTGCTGCATCAACTGGACGAAGCCCTGCCCTTCCTCGTGGCCGAGCAAATTGGAGGTCGGCACGCGCATGTCGTTGAAGAACAGCTCCGACGTGTCGTTGGCCTTGAGCCCGATCTTGTCGAGGTTACGGCCGCGCTGAAAACCTTCCACCTCGTCGGTCTCGACGACGATCAGCGAGGTTCCCTTGGCCCCCTTCTCCGGATCGGTCTTGGTGACGACGATGATGAAGTTCGCAAGCTGGCCGTTGGTGATGAAGGTCTTGGAACCATTGATCTTGTAGTGGTTGCCATCCTTCTGCGCCCGCGTCTTGACTCCCTGCAGATCGGAACCGGCGCCGGGCTCGGTCATGGCGATGGCGCCGATCAGCTCGCCGGTCGCCAGCTTCGGCAGCCATTTCTTTTTCTGCTCCTCGGAGCCGTAGTGGAGGATATAAGGGGCGACGATCGAATTGTGCAGGCCGATGCCGAACCCGTCGACGCCGACATGGCCAATGGCCTCGATGATGGCGCTCTCATGCGCGAAGGTGCCGCCGGAGCCGCCATATTCCTCCGGCATAGAAGCGCAGAGCAGGCCGGCGGAACCTGCCTTCAGCCAGCTTTCGCGATCGACCATCTCGTTCTTCTCGAACTCGTCGTAGCGCGGCGCGATCTCCTCCGACATGAAGCGATGCGCCATGTCGTAGAGCATGCCGACCTCGTCCGCCGCCCAGGCGGGCTTCGGCAAAGAGAGCACTTCGGCGGGATTTGTCGCCACGATTTCCTCCGCGTATCGACAGACAGAAAGGCCAGTGAGGTCGAGCTTAGAACGCTTCCGCCGGCAGTGCCATCAATGTGTCAGCGCCGCTCGAAATGCGGGCGAGATGGGCCGATGTCTCCGGCATGATCCGCTCCATGAAGAAGCGCCCCGTCACGATCTTGTTGTCGTAGAAGGATTGCGCGCCATTGGCGTCCGTCTTGCCAAGTGCCACCTTGGCCATCTGCGCCCACATATAGCCCAGAGCGACCAGGCCGAAGAGATGCATGTAGTCGGTCGAGGCGGCACCCGCATTGTCGGGCTTGGCCATGCCGTTCTGCACCAGCCACATGGTCGCCGCCTGCAAATCGTTGAGACCTTTCTTCAACGCCTTGGTGAACGGCGCCATCTTCTCGTTAGCGCGGTTCTCCTCGCAGAATTCGCCGACCTCCTTGAAGAAGGCCTGCACGGCGCGGCCGCCATGCAAACCAAGCTTGCGGCCGACGAGGTCGAGCGCCTGGATGCCATTGGCGCCTTCATAGATCATGGCGATGCGGGCATCGCGCACGAACTGGCTCATGCCGTGCTCTTCGATATAACCGTGACCGCCGAACACCTGCTGCGCCATGACGGCGTGGTCGAACCCTTTGTCGGTGAGCACGCCCTTGACCACCGGCGTCATCAGGCCGGTGTAGTCGTCGGCGGCCTGGCGATCCTTGTCATCGCCGGAGCGGTGGGCGATGTCGGACTTGATCGCCGTCCACAGCGCCAGCGCGCGGCCGGCCTCGTTGAAGGCTTTCATGGTCATCAGGCTGCGGCGGATGTCGGGATGGACGATGATCGGATCGGCCTTCTTGTCCGGCGACTTCGGCCCAGACAATGAGCGGCCCTGCAAACGGTCCTTGGCGTAGCCGACAGCGTTCTGATAGGCGATCTCCGACAGCGACAACCCCTGCAGGCCGACACCGAGGCGCGCCTCGTTCATCATCGTGAACATCGCCTTCAGGCCGCCATTGGGCTCGCCGAGCAGCGTGCCCTCAGCCTCGTCATAGTTCATGACGCAGGTCGAATTGCCGTGGATGCCCATCTTCTCCTCGATCGAGCCGCAGGAGACGGTGTTCCTGTTGCCCGGATTGCCCGACGGGTCGAGCTTGAGCTTCGGCACGATGAACAGCGAGATGCCCTTGACGCCTTCCGGCGCACCCTCGATGCGGGCCAGCACCAGATGGACGATGTTGTCCGACATGTCGTGTTCGCCGGCCGAGATGAAGATCTTCTGGCCTGAAATCTTATAGGTGCCATCGCCGTTCGGCACCGCTTTGGTCCGCAACAGGCCGAGATCCGTGCCGCAATGCGGCTCGGTCAGGTTCATGGTGCCGGTCCAGGCACCCTCGATCATCCTCGGCAACCATGTCGCCTTCTGCTCGTCGGTGCCGTGGGTGATGATTGCCGCGATCGCGCCCTGCGTCAGGCCCGGATACATCATCAAGGACATATTGGCCGAGACCATATATTCGGCGACGGCGGTGTGCACGGCATAGGGCAGGCCCTGACCGCCGAACTCGACGGGTGCGGCCAATCCCATCCAGCCGCCCTCGCGGTACTGGTCGAAGGCCTCCCTGAAGCCTTTCGGCGTGGTCACCGAGCCATCGTCGTGACGCACACAGCCTTCCATGTCGCCGACACGGTTCAGCGGATGCATGACGTTTTCGGCGAGCTTGGCGCCTTCGGCGAGGATCGCCTCGAGCACATCGGGCGTGGCGTCGGCAAATCCGGGAAGGTTCGAATAACGCTGATAACCCAGAACCTCGTTGAGCACGAACAGCGTATCCTGGACCGGAGCCCTGTATGTCGGCATGCTTTTTCTCCACCCTGCAAACCCGGTCCGAATGCCCCGAAGACAAGCCAGGGCGGCATGCGGACCCATATTGGGAGCGGGATAGCAAAAATTGACGTTTGCGTAAACGTCAATTTTCTTGATGCGACAAGATTCCCCGCCCCCTGGAGCAATGAGCGTAGCGGCGCGACGTTGCGCAAGCCAGCGCCGAAAGGCCATAAGAGTGGGCCAGGACAACGAAAAGCCGCGTGGCAGGCCACGCGGCTAGACAGAACTCGGACAATCAGCAGACGACTTGGTGTCTGGCGCAATTCCTGACGGAATTGCTTCAGCTGGCGGCGCTCGCCTGCGGCGCCGAACGCTCGCTCAGCATCTGGCGCACCGCCGACATCGAGCCGCTGAGCTCGTTGATGGCGTCGTCGATCAGCGCCCGTTGCTTCTGCAGGCGGGCAAGCTGCTTTTCCGACTTGTCCAGCGCAAGCTTGAGCTGCTTGGTGTTTGAACCGGTGGGATC
Source organism: Mesorhizobium sp. WSM1293 (assembly GCF_000513875.1). NCBI lineage: Bacteria > Pseudomonadati > Pseudomonadota > Alphaproteobacteria > Hyphomicrobiales > Phyllobacteriaceae > Mesorhizobium > Mesorhizobium sp. WSM1293. The sequence continues at coordinate 140,944 of NZ_AZUV01000009.1, forward strand.
GTAGAGATCCATCATCTGCTTGACGTCGCGCAGCGAGAATCCGACCTTGCGGCCAAGCAGGATCAGCTTGAGGCGGGCCTTGTCGCGGCGCGTGTAGAGACGGGTCGAACCGTCGCGCTGCGGGTTGAGCAGGCCCTTGTCTTCGTAGAAACGCAGCGTGCGCAGCGTCACTCCATATTTCTTCGCCATCTCGCCGATGCGGACGAGGTCCTCGCCGGCTTCGGCAGACATATTGGTATTGGCCGCGGTCTCGCCGGCCGAGATAAGCTTCATGGTCACTGGCTTTCCCCGTCTGGTGGCGTCGCGGTCCTGGACCGTGCGTCGCCTGACTGGAAGCGGGGGCCTGCTTCCAGTCGTGGTTTCAACAAACAAATCGCAAACATGCGCTCAATGCGCCTTTTACGTTTACGTCAATTCTATACCGATTGCCGCAGGATGACGCAAGGGCGTTCTGCGCCCCGCCCTTTATGCCGCACCGTCAGGCCAGCAGCCAACATCCTTTCGATTTCTTAAGTTTGGTTAACGCGTTGTTTACCACGTTGGGGGAAATGTGGGCGCGTCGGCTACCCGTGTTTATCCTGTATCGAATTTTTCACGGTTTTTCGGAGCGCGGGCGAGAGCCCGGGAAGCTCGTCTTCCGCCGCGGCATCGCCGCCGGTCGCCTTCGTTCCGATAGGGACCTGGGGGAACTGGCCGCGAGCCAGCCATTCTGAAAGACGGACGCACCGATGAACAGCAAGCGGTCCTATCTCGATACACTCAATGCCGGCAGGCAGCGCAGGCCGCAGACCACGCTCGATCAGTTGAACCAGTCGCTGGAGACACTGGAGCAGCGGCTGGAGCGGACGCGCGAGGATCCGATGGCACGTCCCGAACTCCGCCAACCCGATCCCCGCCAATATGGTGCCGATGCGCGCTACCCCGCCGCCCGGCCCTCTGGCCAGCAGCGCTGGTATGAGGACCCGCAGCTCGCGTCGCGTCCGAAGAGCCCGATGCAGGGAGCCGCCGCTTTCGAGCAGAATTACCAGGCCATTGCCCGCGATATCGATCGCGTGCGCGGCCAGGAGGATGGCGTTGCCATGGTCGGCAAGATCGCCGGCGAATTGCGCGGCATGCGCGAGGAATTGCGCCACCAGATGACCGCAGGCCTGCAGCGGGAATTCGAAGCGCTGCGCAAGGACATCGAGCGGGCCTTCCAGTCAGGCGCAAGGCCCGGTGCTTCGGCCAAGGGCAGTGCTGAACTCGGCCTTGAGTTCGAGCGTCTTTCGGGCGCCATCCAGACCCTGGCCGAGAAGAGCGACGACAGAAGCGTCAACATGCTGCGGCTCGAGCTCGAACAGGTCAAAGCCGCACTCGAAACGCTGGCACGCGAAGAGAGCGTGCAGAAGGTCGACCGCCGCTGGGACGATTTCGATCGCCGCTGGACGGCGTTCGAAGACCGCGTCGACGCCGACCAGCGCAAGCGCTTGGACGACCCGGGCCTGTCTGCTCTCACCGCCCGGCTCGAGCAGATCAGCAATGCCGTCAACAATTTGCCGGAATCGTTGTCGCTGCGCTCGCTGGAGGAGAAGGTGCGCACGCTTGCCGGCGCTGTCGACCATTTCGCCAGCCAGCAAGACAATCGCGGCAGCGACACGCTTGGCATGATCGACGAGCGGCTGGACGAGATTTCCCGCGCCATCGTGGCATCGACGGTCGCCGCGCAAGCCAATTCATTCGACCACGAGGCTTTCGAGCGCATAGAGAGACGGATCGACTCGCTTGCCGGCCAGATTCAAGAAGTGGCGCAGGATCGTCCCGGCAACGCGGTCATGGACCGGTTGAGCACGCTGTCGGGCCGGGTCGACGAACTCGCCGGCCGCGCCAATCTGCCGGAGCAGGCGATGGAGCGCCTGGCCAAGCAGATCGCATTCATCGCCGACAAGATCGACCAGGCACCCGCCATGCCTGACGCCGACTACATCTTCCATGGGCTGGAGCAACGCTTCGACGTGCTGTCGAGCATGATGGAACGCCGCCAGGGTGACGCCATCGAGCAGGGCAACATGCTGTTCCGCGATCTCGAGCGCAGGCTGGACGAGGTTGCTGACAGGCTCGACCAGCGCATGCCGCAGGTCGACAGCGTCGGCATCATGGAAGCCATCGATGCCCGCTTTACGGCGCTCGCCAAGCGCCTTGAAACGCGTGTGCCCGATCCCGCGGGCGAAGCGGCGATCCGCGGACTGGAGAGCCGGCTCGAAGACATTTCAAGCCGGCTGGACGCGTCGGCCGCACAGGTCGCCGGCATCGATCCGGCGTTGATCCGCAGCCTGGAAGCACAGGTTGCCGGCCTGTCGGCCCATCTTTCCAAGCCCAGCACCCCGCTGCCGGAATTCGAGGACATCAGCCCGCGTCTCAACGAAATTGAAAAGTCGCTCGCAGGAACCCGCGATTCCATCCTTGGCGCGGCGCGCGAAGCGGCCGAGAACGCAGTGCAATCGCTGGCCGGTTCGAGCGCCAATGCGACCGCGGTTTCCGGCCTCGCCCAGGATTTGAAGACGCTTGAAACGCTGACGCGGCGCTCCGACGAACGCAATTCGAGAACGTTCGAGGCCATCCACGATACGTTGCTCAAGATCGTCGACCGGCTGGGTTCGCTCGAACCCGGCGAGCCGGTCGAGGCGATGAGCGAATTGCTGGATGCGGCACCGGCCGAGCCGAGCAACTGGCGCGGCGTGCGCCGACCCAAAATGGCCGTCGACGCGCCGTCGATGGATATCGATCAGCCCCTGCCATTGACTGGGGTCATGGCAGATCTCGATGGCCGTGCCGCCGCCATCCTGCGCAATGAGCCGGGTGCACGCGGCGACCTGGGCATGCGTAGCGACCTCGGTATTGGTATTGGCACGCGCACGCCGGCCGAGGCTGCCGCGGCGGCGGCCATGGCCGCGCTCGGTTCGGACACGATCGCCGAGAAAGGCGGACAGGCCGGCGGCCGCAAATCGTTGTTCGGCGGGCTGGCCCGCGCCTTCAAGGGCAAGAAGGAGGCGGATATCCCGCCACTGGCCGGCTCAGCGCCGAGTGCCCCAATACCGAGCGTCGATCTCGACGAGCCGCTCGATCCGAAAATGGCCAACCGGCCGCTGGAGCCCGGCTCCGGCGCACCTGACCTCAATGCCATCATGAAGCGCGTGCGTGACGAGCGCGGCCAGCCGGCCAAGCCCAGCGACACCGATGCCGCGAAATCGGATTTCATCGCCGCTGCCCGGCGCGCGGCGCAGGCCGCGGCCGCCGAGGCCGATGCGCTGAAGCGCCAGTCGACGGTGACCGGACCGGTGAAGGCACTGCGGATCGGCGACCTGCTCAAGGCACGGCGCAAGCCGATCCTGATGGGGACAACCGCGATCCTGCTGGCGCTGGGCGCCCTGCAACTGGGCAAGGCCTTCTTCGCCGATCCGGCCCAGGTGGCGAGCAACGATGTCGTGCCAATCGTCGCCTCGCAGCCGATGCAAACCGCCTCGCTCGATGCCGCGAGCCAGCCAAAGACGGACGCGCAGCCCGCGGCAGTGGAAAGCGCGCCGGACCATGCCGTCAGACAGGCCGAGCCATCCGCACCGGCAACCAAGGACGACATGGCCGCGCAAAGAATGATTGCCATGCCGTCAGGCGCCGAGCCGTCGATGGGTGCCGCGCCGATCGCAGAACCGGTTCCCGCCCCCGTCGCCTTGGCTACATCGGCCGATGCAAACCCAGCGGTGTCCGAGACGACGACAGCCTCGCCTGCGCCGGCCTCGACCGTTCCGGTCGCCGCCGAACCTGCCGATACCGATACCGCCACCGGCATCCAGCCTATGGCGACAGAGCCGACCACCGCCAAGGACACCACGGGCGCGGTTCCGCCGGTGGACGCTTCGCCGGCGACGACGGCAAAATTCGACATTCCCGCTGACGCCGGCCCGGCCGCCTTGCGTGATGCCGCTGCCAGCGGCGACGCCAAGGCGCTGTTCGAAATCGGCTCGCGCTATGCCGAGTCGCGCGGCGTCAAGGAAGACATGGCGGCAGCGGCCAAATGGTACGAGAAATCGGCGGAACTCGGCTTCGCGCCGGCCGAATACCGTATCGGAAATTTCTACGAAAAGGGCATCGGCGTCGCGCGTGACATCAAGAAGGCGAAGACCTGGTACCAGCTTTCCGCGGCACAGGGCAACGCCAGCGGCATGCACAATCTGGCCGTGCTGTTTGCCATGGCGGCTGACGGCGTGACCGACAATGAATCGGCCGCGCACTGGTTCCAGGCGGCGGCCGACGTCGGCGTCAAGGACAGCCAGTTCAATCTCGGCATCCTCGCCGCCAAGGGCGTCGGCATGAAGCAGAACCTCGAGGAGTCCTACAAATGGTTCGCGCTCGTCGCCAAGACAGGCGACAAGGATGCGGCGGCCAAGCGTGACGAGATCGCCAATGCGCTGCGGCCCGAGCAGCTCGAGCGCGCCCGCGCCGCGACCGAGTTGTGGAAGGCCAAGCCGCTGGATGCGGCAGCCAATTCGGCCGACATTCCCGAGTCCTGGCAGGACGGCGCGCCGCAGACGACCGCCAGCATCGACATGAAGAAGGCCGTCCAGAACATCCAGCGCATTCTCAACAAGAACGGCTACGACGCCGGCGGCGCCGACGGCAAGATGGGCCAGAAGACGAAGACCGCGATCATGGCTTTCCAGACCGACAACAAGATGGCGGCGACCGGCGAAGTCGACGAAAACCTGGTCAAGGCACTGCTGGCGCGCAAATAACGGCAGAGGCGTCGTTTCCACGACGCCCTTGCCACACATTCGCCTGTTAACTGATTGAGATGTTTTTTGTTTCGGCGGCGTAGCGCGGTTTGACTTCGCAGCACCTCCGGCGCAAGAACGAATTGGCTTGTCGGTCCAAGATGCCCGCAACGGTTGCATTCGCCGACAGGCAGAACTGATCGAGACTGACGGGTGGGCATCTATCTCCCGATCGCGGAAATTTCCGTCAATATCTTCGTCCTGCTGGCGATGGGCGCGGCGGTGGGTTTCTTGTCGGGCATGTTCGGCGTCGGCGGCGGCTTCCTCATCACGCCGCTCTTGATCTTCTACAACATACCCCCGGCGATCGCGGTCGCCACCGGCGCCAACCAGGTCATTGCCTCCTCCGTCTCCGGCGTCCTTTCGCACATGAAGCGAGGGACGCTCGACTTCAAGCTCGGCGGGGTGTTGCTGGCCGGCGGCATTGTCGGTTCCACTGGCGGCATCTACGTCTTCGCCTTCCTGCGCAGGCTCGGCCAGCTCGACCTGTTCATCTCGTTGCTCTACGTCGTGCTGCTCGGCACCGTCGGCGGGCTGATGCTGGTCGAAAGCGTCAATGCGCTGCGCGCCACGCGCAGCGGCGCGGCGCCGGTGCTGAAGAAATCCGGCCAGCACAACTGGATCCACCGCTTGCCGCTGAAGATGCGCTTCAGGGCGTCAAAACTGTTCGTCAGCGTCATCCCCGTCCTTGGCCTTGGCGCCGGCATCGGCTTCCTGTCGTCTATCATGGGCGTCGGCGGCGGCTTCATCATGGTGCCGGCACTGATCTATCTGCTGAAAGTGCCGACCAACGTCGTCATCGGCACCTCGCTGTTCCAGATCATCTTCACCTCCGCCTATACGACGCTGGTCCACGCCACCACCAACCAGACGGTCGACGTCGTGCTGGCGTTCCTGCTGATGGCGGGCGGCGTCGCCGGCGCGCAGTATGGCGCCAAGGCCGGCCAGAGGCTGCGAGGCGAGCAGCTCAGGGCCTTGCTGGCGCTGCTGGTGCTGGCGGTGGCGATACGATTGGCGATCGATCTTTTCGTCACACCGCCCAACCTCTATTCGCTTTCTGCCGCGGGCCTCAACTGATGAGGGCTCGCAACACATTCGCAACCGCCATTGTCCTGTCGCTGCTTGCGGCCGCCGTGCCGGCGAAGGCACAGGTCCCGCTGACCGAAGGCATCCAGATCGGTCTCTCCACCGACAACGTCTCGATCACCGCCGGTTTTTCTGGTGCCGATCTGACCATCTTCGGTTCGCTGGAGAACCCGGATCCACTCGTCGCGCGCCAGGGCCGCTACGACGTCATCGTCGTGCTCGAAGGTCCGCCCAAACCGGTGGTGGTGCGCCGCAAGGACAGGGTGCTCGGCGTCTGGGTCAATCTGGACTCTGAGACCTTCGAAAACGTGCCCGTCTCCTATTCGGTGGCGACGACGCGGCCGCTGCAGGACATCACCGAACCCAACAGCTACAAGCAGCTGTCGCTCGGCGCCTCCAACCTCTACATGCAGCCCGCCGATGCCGGCGACAGCCCGGCGACGATCGAGGAGTTCACGGCGGCACTGCGGGAGCGCAAGTCGGCTACCGGGCTCTACAGCGAGAATGTCGGCGGCGTGCAATTCCTGTCGCAGAACCTTTTCCGCGCCACAGTGAGGCTGGCGCCAAATGTGCCGGTTGGAACCCACAAAGCCCGCGCGTTCCTGTTCAAGAGCGGTCTGTTCATCAAGGAAAGCTCGGCCCAGCTCGAAATCCGCAAATCCGGTTTCGAGCAGTCGATCTTCCGTGTCGCCCACAATTATTCCTTCCTCTACGGCGTCTTCGCGATATCGCTGGCCATGCTGACCGGCTGGCTCGGAAGGCTGATCTTCCGGCGAGATTAGCATTTTCCCCGAAAAGTGGTTTCCCTTTGCCGAGGCATGCGGTAGACCGCGCTCCCCAGCCAAATGGCAGACACAAACAATTCGGTTCGGCAGAGCAGCCCGTCCCCGGACAGCGCGCGATTTCTCATGGCGCCTGTCGGCTCGCCGACGACAAATGCAGGAACTTGTCATGCGACCAGCCTTCGGCGGCATCGACTTCGGCACTTCGAACTCCACCGTGGGCGTGGTCCGCAACGGGCAGCCGCGCCTCGTCGCGCTGGAGAACGGCCAGGTCACGCTGCCCAGTGCCGTGTTCTTCAACTTCGAGGACAACCGCACCTGCTTTGGCCGCCAGGCCATCGCCAATTACACCGACAGCATCGAAGGCCGGCTGATGCGTTCGCTGAAGAGCGTGCTCGGCAGTTCGCTGGCCCATGAAAAGACCCGCATCAAATCGCGGTCGATCGGCTTCATGGAGATCGTCGGCATGTTCCTTGGCCATCTCAAGAAGAGGCTGGAAGCCGATGCCGGCGATACGGTCGAGACCGTCGTTCTTGGCCGGCCGGTGCAATTCGTCGATGACGATGCCGAGGCCGACGCGAAGGCGCAAAGCGAACTCGAGAACGCCGCGCGTGCCCAGGGCTTCAAGCACATCGCTTTCCAGTTCGAGCCGATCGCGGCGGCGCTCGACTACGAGCAGAAGGTGACACGCGAGGAGCTGGCGCTGATCATCGATATGGGCGGCGGCACGTCGGACTTCTCGATCGTGCGCGTCTCGCCGCAGCGCTCCCGTTCGCTCGACCGCAAGGACGACATCCTGGCCAGCCGGGGCGTCCATATCGGCGGCACGGATTTCGACCGGCTGCTGAGCATCGCCCATGTCATGCCGCAACTCGGCTATTTGACGCCGACCAAGGACGGCAAGCGCAACCTGCCGGCAAGCTATTTCATAGACCTCGCCACATGGCAGCGCATCAACCTGGTCTACACCGCCAAGGCGATGACGCATCTGCGCCAGATCCGCTACGAGGCCGAGCGCGCCGACCTGGTCGACCGTTTCATCCACGTCGTCGAACACCGCTACGGACACGCGCTGGCCGCACGTGTCGAGAAGGCCAAGATAGAGCTGACCGACAGGTCATCCGCAGAGGTCGCTGTGAAGCTGCCGGGTGCGGAGTTCACCGCCGAAATCACGCGCAGCGGGCTCGACGCGACGATTGCCAGGGACATCGAGCGGGTCACCGCAACGGTCGGGCAGACTATCAGGGACGCTGAGGTGAAGCCGTCCGACATCACCGCGGTGTTCCTGACCGGCGGATCGACCGCGATCCCGCTGGCCAAACGAGAGATCCTGTCGCTGGTGCCGCAGGCATCCGTCATCGAAGGCGACATGTTCGGCTCGGTCGGACTTGGCCTGGCGCTGGATGCGCAACGCAAGTTCGGCTGAGGCTTTCTTCGAGCGGTCCAGCTTTTCAGAGATTACTGATCCGCTTTAGGCCAGGTCGTGTACCCATAACCTTCGGCGTGATGCGATGAAGATCACGTCCGCTTTGCGCCGATAGCGACCAAGCTCGTGCGCCAGCGCGATATGTCGCAATGGGCCAGAAGCTGTCGTGGGGCCGCCGTGACAGATGCCTACCCGCGTGTCGTCAAAGTCGAGAGCTGGTCAGTATCGTAGCGGTTCCGCAGCTCAGCGAGGGCTTTTGGGTCCGGCGCACCCTGCGCCGCGAGTTTGGCAAGTTCTTCGAAGTAGCGTTCGTGGCCAGGCGGAGAGACGGTCATCAGCACGCGGGCGGGTCTCTCACTGACATTCGTGATGTCGTGCGGCACTCCCGGTGGAATGAACAGATAGGTTCCGGGCGTTGCGCGAACCGTCTTGTCGCCGACATGCCACGCACACTCGCCTTCGAGCAGGTAGAACGTCTCTTCCTGCACACGGTGAACATGCCGTCCGGTGGCGAATCCCGCTGGGATCGTCCAGTCGAACATGCTCGTGTGCTTGGTGTTTTCGCCGGTGACGAGGAAGACCATAGGTTGACCACGCAGCATGATCCCCTTCTTCTCGTCGGGCATGCGAATAATGGCATTGGCACTCATAGGATCCTCCTTTGACTGGGTGCTTACTTCCGGCAAGCACCTGTGCAACATTGGCCGTCGATGCCGGGAAAGTCGTGAATTCGTTCCCAAAAATTTGCTAAAAGCGTTGGATGACAATCGGAGGCGACCTTTATCAGTTTGGCCCGTTCCGTCTCGATCAGGTGGCGGGCATTTTGTATCACGGCGCCGAGCCGACCATGCTTGGGCAACGCGCCGTTTCGCTTCTGCGTTTGCTGCTCCAAAACGCGGGCGTACCGGTATCCAAAGACGCGCTGGTCGAAGCCGGCTGGGGCAAATTGGCGGTTGCCGACAACAACCTGACGGTCCAGATCGCGGCCTTGCGCCGGGTATTGGCCGACGCAGCGGATGCTGAGAGCTGGATCGAAACACTGCCGCGCCGAGGCTATCGCTATGTAGGACCGGCTGTTGCGACGAATGTCCCCGATCGTTTTGCAGCCGCCCGCACCGCGTCGGCGCCGACCTTGCCTGAGAAGCCTTCCGTCGCGGTCCTGCCGTTCTCGAATTTGAGCGGAGATCCGCAACAGGAGTACTTCGCCGATGGAATGGTCGATGACATCATCACCGGCCTGGCACGCATAAAATGGCTTTTCGTTATCGCGCGAAACTCGACCTTCGCTTACAAAGGCCGCGCCGTGGACGTGAAGCAGGTCGGCAGCGAGCTTGGCGTACGATATGTCCTCGAAGGCAGCGTGCGCAAAGCTGGCGGTAGTGTGCGCGTAACCGCTCAGATGATCGATGCATCGACCGGCGCGCACGTGTGGGCCGAGCGCTACGACCGCAGTTCGGAGGACATTTTCGCGCTTCAGGACGAAATCGCGCTATCAGCGGTGGGCGCGATTGCTCCAAGCTTGCGAAAAGCGGAAATTGAACGTGTCAGGCGGAAGCGCCCAGAGAGTCTCGACGCATACGATCTCGTGCTTCAAGCCCAGCCTGATGTCGATACAGGTATGCCGGAACAAGTTACGAGAGCACTGGCGCTTCTTGAGCGTGCCATCGCACTCGAGCCTGCCTATGCCCTTGCGCATGGCAATGCAGCAATGTGTCATCATTGTTTGTTCCTTCGTGCCGGGCTGCAGGAATTCAACCGTGCGGCTTCGATCCGGCACGCCCGATTGGCCATTGTCCATGGACAAGACGATGCACTCGCTCTGACATGGGCAGGGTTTTCGATCGGCATGGACGCGCATGATCGCGCCGCTGCATTCACGGCATTAGACGCAGCCCTCGCCATTAGCCCGTCATCGGCGCTGACTTACATTCTTGGCAGCGTCGTTCTCGGATGGGCCGGCGAAGCAGAGCGCGCGATAGAATGGAGCGAGAAGGGTATCCGGCTAAGCCCGTTCGATTCGTGGGCTTGGGCCGCGTTTGACGCCCAAGCAATGAGCCATTTGCTGCGCGGGCGTTACGAAGAAGCTTGTCGCGCAGCCTACAAGTCCGTTCAAGCCAATCCGGCACACAGCATCACCTACGTGCAACTGACCGCTGCGCTCGCCAAACTCGGCCGGCTGGACGAAGCGAGGGCCGCCGCCGCGCGCGTGCGCGAGCTTCAGCCGGGCTTCCGCTACAGGCGCCAATTTGCTGGCGTGCGCTGTGCGCCAGCGCTCGCGGAGACTCTGGGAAGCGCGCTGCGGGACGCCGGATTGCCAGAGTGACGGCTGAGCGTCGAGGCGGACAGCGCTAGCGAGCCCATCTGGGGAGGAAGGTCGTGGTGAGGCGTTTCAATCAGCCACTCGATACAAAGTACCAAGACCTCCGAGCCAACGGCAAAGCCGCAAACTCTGATACTCTAGCCCGCCGACGGGGCATCCGCCTTGCCGTCGAGATGCGCCTTAAGCGCCATCTGGGCTAGGTTTGCTTGGCGATCGCGATGGGTGATCATGGCGAAGTCGCGTTTCGGCAATTCGAGCGGCACCGATCTCAGACTGCCTTCGGCCACGGCGCGGGCCACGACAAGCTCCGAAATGATGGTGGCGCCGGCTCCCGCCTCGACCGCCTGGCGAATGGCCTCATTGCTCGGCAGCACCAGGAATATCTGCAAGTCGGCGAGCGAAATGCCTTCGTGGCGTGCCAGATCCTCCAGCACCTCGCGCGTACCCGAACCACCCTCGCGGATGATCCAGCGCAGGCCCTTGATGTCAGGGCGGCCGGGCGCGACTTCGGGGATCTCCGGATGCGCGCTGGCAACCACCAGCATCAGCTTGTCGACGTCGACCTTGGTGCGGCGCAGGATATCGGACTCGGTGCGGCCTTCGACCAGGCCCAGATCCGCCGCGCCATCGAGGACATTGGCCTCGACCTGCCTGGTGTTGCCGATGGAGACGCTCAGCCTGACGGCCGGATAGGCTTCGTGGAAGGAAGCCAGCCGGCGCGGCAGCCAGTAGCTGGCGATGGTCTGGCTGGCGGCGATCGAGAGGCTGCCGGTGACGGTCTGCGAGACATGCTCCAGCACATTGCGGGCAGCGGCGGCCCGTTCGAGCACGGCCTTGGCCTCGGGCAGGAACCGATGGCCGGTCTGGGCAAGCTCGATGTTGCGGCCGACGCGGTTGAACAGGTGGACGCCGTGCTGTTCTTCAAGCGCCCGGATGGCCGCCGATGCCGCCGACTGCGAAATGCCCAGCAGTTCCGCCGCCTTGGTCATATGGCCGCGCTCGGCGACGGCGACGAAAATCCGCAACTGGTCCAGGGTCATGTCCGCATTAAGAACCAATATCGATCGAATTTACAAGAACAACTGATTAGACAGATCGATAGCTTTATTCTAAGTTTTCCGGCGAAGTTAGAAAAAATTCGCCGAAAGATCGCAGGGAGCAGAATGATCGGGCGTTTCAGATCCCTGCTTGCGCATTGGATCCGCGGCATAAGGCGGCGGCTTGCCGGTGATCGCTACCACCCGGAAGAGCATTACATGCGCGGCCCCGGACCGAAGACGCGGGCCAAATCCATGCGCCGTACAGGCGCCACCGGATCATGATGCAGGAACCGCCGCGCGGCGCGAATTCGGCACCATCGCAACGCCCGCTTGCCGACACGCGAGCGCCCGATGAAGGCGACGGCGTCGACAGCTCGCCTGCCGTTTCCGACAGCATCGCCAAGACGACCTGCTACATGTGCGCCTGCCGCTGCGGAATCGATGTACACATCAAGGATGGCAAGGTCCGCTACATCAACGGCAACAAGGACCACCCGGTCAATCGCGGCGTGATCTGCGGCAAGGGCAGCTCCGGCATCATGCAGCATTACAGCCCGGCAAGGCTGAAGAAGCCATTGCTGCGCGCCGGCCCGCGCGGCTCCGGCGAGTTCCGCGAGATCGAGTGGGAGGAGGCGTTTTCTATCGCTACGGAACGGCTGTCGAACATCCGCCGGACCGACCCCAGGAAACTCGCCTTCTTCACCGGCCGCGACCAGTCGCAGTCGCTGACCGGCTGGTGGGCGAGCCAGTTCGGTACGCCGAACTTCGCCGCCCATGGCGGCTTCTGTTCGGTCAACATGGCGGCCGGCGGCCTCTATACGATCGGCGGTTCGTTCTGGGAGTTCGGCGAGCCCGACTGGGACAACACCCGGTATTTCATGCTGTTCGGTGTCGCCGAGGATCACGATTCCAACCCGATCAAGATCGGTCTCGGCAAGCTCAAGGCGCGCGGCGCCAGGGTCGTCTCGATCAATCCGTGCCGCACCGGCTACAATGCCATTGCCGATGACTGGATCGGCATCCGACCCGGAACAGACGGCCTGTTCGTGTTCGCCCTCATCCACGAATTGCTCAAGGCGGGTCGCGTCGATCTCGAGTATCTGCTGCGCTACACCAATGCCCATGTTCTCGTCGTGCAGGAGCCAGGTGCTGCCGATGACGGGCTGTTCGTGCGCGACGCCGACGGCAATCCGCTGGCTTGGAACAGAGTGGCCAAAACACCGGTCAGCGCCGCCGATGCCGGTGCGAAACCGGCGCTGACCGGCAGCTTCACGATCGGCGGGCGCCGCTGCGTCCCGGTGTTCCAGCTGATCGCCGACCGCTACCTCGATGAGAGTTACGCACCGGACTCGGTCGCCGAGCGCTGCGGCATTGCCGCCGACACGATCCGCAGGATCGCCGCCGAACTCGCCCATGTCGCCTTCGAACAGACGATCGAATTGCCGATCGCCTGGACCGACTGGGCCGGGCGCCGCCACGAGACGATCAAGGGGCGGCCTGTCTCGATGCACGCCATGCGCGGCATCTCGGCCCATTCGAACGGTTTTCACACCTGCCGCGCCATCCATCTCCTTCAGGTGCTGTTGGGCACGGTGGATGTCCCCGGCGGCTTCCGCTTCAAGCCGCCCTACCCCCGATCCGCGCCGCCCGGACCGAAGCCGGCGGGCAAGACCGTCAAGCCGATGACGCCGCTCGACGGCATGCCGCTCGGCTTCGTCTGCGGGCCGGACGATTTGCTGGTCGACGAGGCCGGCACGCCGCTTCGCATCGACAAGGCCTATTCGTGGGACGCGCCGCTGGCCGCGCACGGCCTGATGCACACCGTCATCCGCAACGCCTGGGCAGGCGATCCCTACAAGATCGACACGCTGATGATGTACATGTCGAACATGGCGTGGAATTCCTCGATGAACACCGTCGAGACCATGGCGATGCTGACCGACAGCGACGAAGCGGGCAACTACAAGATCCCTTTCATCATCTATTCCGACGCCTATTATTCCGAGACCGTGCCGTTCGCCGATCTGGTGCTGCCGGACACGACCTATCTCGAGCGCCACGACTGCATCAGCCTGCTCGACCGGCCGATCAGTCATGCCGACGGACCGGGCGACGCCATCCGCCATCCCGTCATCGAGCCCGACCGCGACGTCCGGCCGTTCCAGTCGGTGCTGATCGAACTCGGCGCCCGGCTCGGCCTGCCTGGTTTCGTCGATGAGGACGGCTCGGCCAGATACCGCGACTATGCCGACTACATCGTCAACCATGAGCGCACGCCCGGCATCGGCCCGCTCGCCGGCTGGCGCGGCAAGGATGGGACCTCGACCGGCAGGGGTGAGGCCAACCCGGACCAGTTGCAGCGCTACATCGACAATGGCGGCTTCTGGCATCATGATTTCGCGGACGACCAGCGCTATTACAAGATGGCCAACCGCTCCTATCTCGACTTCGCAGTGCAGATGGGTTTTATCCCGAAAGCCGAACCGATCGTTTTCCAGCTCTACTCGGAGCCTATGCAGCGCTTCAGGCTCGCCGCGCGTGGCCATGGCCGTGTGGTGCCGCCGAAAGGCGATCGCCGGCGCATCGAGACCTACATGGACCCGCTGCCGTTCTGGCACATGCCCTTAGAGGAAGCGGTCGTCGACCTCGAAAAATATCCGCTGCATGCGCTGACACAGCGGCCGATGCACATGTACCATTCCTGGGGTTCGCAGAATGCGTGGCTGAGGCAGATCACCAGCCAGAACCGGCTGTTCGTGCATCACCGGACGGCAGCCGGTCTTGGCCTTGTCGATGACGACTGGGTGTGGGTCGAAAGCATCAACGGCAGAGTGAAGGGGCAGATCAAGCTGATCGACGGGGTGAACGAAAGCACGGTCTGGACCTGGAACGCCATCGGCAAAAGGCGCGGCAGCTGGGGGCTGAAGGACGACGCGGCCGAGAGCAACCGTGGCTTCCTGCTCAACCATATCATCGGCGACCAGACCTCGGCCGACGCGCAGGGCAAACGCTATTCGAATTCCGATCCGGTGACGGGCCAGGCTGCGTGGTTCGACCTGCGCGTGCGCATCGTCAAATGCGCAGCCGAAGAAGCCGGGTTCACCGAGCCGCAGTTCGAGCGTTTCCTGCAGCCGCCGCATTTCGAACCCTCGCCCGACAGACTGACTTTCGGCGCCGAATTCCGCAGGGCGAGAGAGGCGACCAAATGACCTGTCTGCCAAGTCAAAGCGACAAGAAACTCGGCCTTGTGATCGACCTCGATACCTGCGTCGGCTGCCAGGCCTGTGTCACCGCCTGCAAGGAATGGAACACCGGCGGCCACATGGCGCCGCTGACCGACATCGATCCCTATGGCGGCCATGTCGACGGCGTCTGGTTCAACCGCGTGCACAGCTATGAGCACACCACCGAGATGGGCGGACGGACGGTGAACTTTCCGCGCTCCTGCCTGCATTGCGAGACGCCGGCCTGCGTCACCGTCTGCCCGACTGGCGCCTCCTACAAGCGGGCTTCGGACGGCATCGTGCTGATCGACGAGGACAAGTGCATCGGCTGCAAATTGTGCAGTTGGGCCTGTCCTTATGGAGCACGCGAATTCGACACCGATGTCGGGGTGATGAAGAAATGCACGCTGTGTGTCGACCGCATCTACAATGACAATCTGGCCGAAGAAGACCGCGTGCCGGCCTGCGTCGCCGCTTGCCCGACCAGTGCCCGGCATTTCGGCGATCTCGGCGATCCCCTGTCGGCTGTTTCGCAACTGGTGGCGGAGCGTGGCGGCGTCGACCTGATGCCTGAGCTCGGCTATCGCCCGACCAACAAATATTTGCCGCCGCGCGCCCACACCGCGCGCGCCGCATCGGTGGCCGCGCCGGCATTGGAACCGGTGCGGGCCGAAGGCGGTTTCCTCGGCTGGGTCGACCGCATGCTTTCGAACTGACCCATGCATCCAGCCTTCTCCGTCGTCTTCTTCACCACCTCCACCGGTGCCGGCTATGGACTGCTGGCGCTGCTCGGCGTGCTCGGGGGCTTCCAGATCATCCCACCCGATTTCTGGCTGGGCTTCATCGGCATGGGCCTGGCGCTCGGCCTGATCGTGGCCGGCCTGTTGTCCTCGACCGGCCACCTCGGCAGACCCGAACGCGCCTGGCGGGCGTTCTCACAATGGCGCAGTTCATGGCTGTCGCGCGAAGGTGTTGCCTCGGTCATCACCTTCATTCCGGCGGGACTGTTCGGCATCGGTTGGATATTCTTCGGCAAGACCGATGGCTGGGTCGGCATCGCCGGATCTCTGGCCACCATCGGCGCAATCATCACCGTCTGCACCACCGGCATGATCTATGCGTCGCTGAAGCCGATCGCCCAATGGCATAGCCGCTTCACCCTGCCCGGCTATGTCATCTTCTCGGCAATGACCGGCAGCGTGCTGCTGAACGCGCTGCTGCAGGGCTTTGCCTTCGGTTCGAAGATGCTTCTGGCGGCTTGCCTGCTGCTGACCTTGATCGGCTGGGGCTGGAAAGTGGCGACCTGGCGCTACAACGACCGATTGGAGATCGCGACCACCGCCAACACCGCGACCGGGCTGGCGGGAGGTACGGTGCGGTCGCTGGAATGGCCGCATACCGAAGAGAATTATCTGCTCAAGGAAATGGGTTTCCGCATCGCGCGCAAGCACAGCGCGCGGCTGCGCCAGATCACGCAGCTTCTGGCCTTCGCGTTGCCCTTGGGGCTGCTCGCCATTGTGTTCGCCCTGCCCTGGCCGCCGGCAGCGTTGCTGTCGGTACTCGCTGCTGCAATCCAGTTCGCCGGCATGCTGGTCGAGCGCTGGCTGTTTTTTGCAGAGGCGAAGCACACGGTTACGCTCTATTACGGCAGGTAGGGCTGTTTAGCCCGGCCGCAGCATCGAGCCGGAAATGGCAAAGATGCGTTGGGCGCCCAGCATATAGGCCATCAGCGTATCCAGCCGGAACAGCCCGGCATAGGCGCGATCGAGCACGTTGAGCGAGCCTGTATAGGCACCGAAGGCCGGCATGATCATGCGGCCGCCGTCGCCGGCAAAGCAGCGGCGCCGCACCGAGCGGCCCTGCTGGACGATGCGGGCGCAGGGATGCAGATGGCCCGCTATTTCGCCTTCGACACGCTGCTTCGATGGCTCATGCCGGAACAGCAGCGAGCCTATAGCAAGTTCACGCACCGTCTCGCCAGGCAGGTCGGCTGGCGCTTCCGGGTCATGATTGCCGGCGACCCAGAACCATTGCCGGCCTGATATCAGCGCTTCCAGCCGCTCTCGGAAACTTGCATGCATGCGTTGGGCGCCGCCGCCATCGTGAAAGCTGTCGCCCAGGCTGATGACGATAGACGGCTGGTAGTCAGCGATGACGGCCTGCAATCGCAGCAAGGTCGCGCCGGTGTCATAGGGCGGAATCAGCGTGCCGCGGCGTGCCAGCGACGAGCCCTTTTCCAGATGCAGGTCGGACACGGCCAGAAGCCGCAGATCCGGAAAATAAAGCACGCCGCGCGGGTCGCAGACGGCGCGTTCGCCTGATATGCCGACAAGATCGGCCTCGGCGATCAGCGATGTGCGCGCCAGCGAAAAATTCATTCCTCGACCATCTCCGGCCCCATGGCCTCCGCGACCAGCGTCGCCGCATCCATCAGCAATGTCTCATCGGCTTCGCCGTTCACCGGCATCTTGCCGATCTCGAGCATGATCGGCACGGCGAGCGGCGATATCTGTTCGAGAGCCTTATGCACGATTCGACCCTGGATGCGCGAGAGCATGTCGGCAAGTCTGCTGACATCGAGCAGGCCGGCCGCCGCATCGGCACGCGTCGCCTGCAGCAGGATGTGGTCCGGTTCATGGCTGCGCAGCACGTCATAGATCAGGTCGGTCGAGACCGTGACCTGGCGGCCGCTCTTCTCCTGGCCAGGGTGGCGTTTCTCGATCAATCCGGAAATCAGCGCGCAGTTGCGGAAGGTGCGCTTGAGAAGCCAGCTGTCGGCCAGCCAGGCTTCGAGGTCGTCGCCCAGCATGTCCTGGTCGAAAAGTGCGCTCAGCGAAGGCTTCCTGGCTTTGAACATCGCGCCCATGTCGCCCAGTGACCATATCGCTAAGGCATAGTCGGTGGCGACGAAGCCGAGCGGCCTGGCTCCTGCCCTGTCGAGGCGGCGGGTGAGCAGCATGCCGAGCGTCTGGTGCGCCAGCCTGCCCTCGAACGGGTAAGCCACCAGATAGTGGCGGTTGCCGCGTGGAAAGGTCTCGATCAGCAGGTCGTCGCGCTTGGGCAGCACCGATTTGTCGGCTTGGAACCGCAGCCAGTCGGCGACCTGCTCGGGCAGCTTTTTCCATCGCTGCGGGTCATCGAGCATGATGCGGACCTGTTCGGCGAGATAGGTCGAAAGCGGAAACTTGCCGCCTCCATAATAGGGCACCTTGGCATCGCTGCCCGGCGCGTTCGACACGAAGCATTCATTCTCTCGGATGCCTTCGAAGCGCAGCACCTTGCCAGCGAACATGAACGTGTCGCCATGCGTCAACGTTTCGAGGAAGGCCTCCTCGATCTTGCCGAGGACCCGACCGCCACGCGAAGCCGCGCCTTTGCTGCCGGCCTGCACATATCGAACATTCAGCGCCGGCACCTCGATGATGGTGCCGACATTCAGCCTGTATTGCTGGGCAACGCGGGGATTGGACACCCGCCACAACCCGTCCTTGTTCAAACGGATGCGGGCATAGCGCTCGTAGTTCTTGAGCGCATAGCCGCCGGTGGCAACGAAGTCGATGACGCGGTCGAATGTCGGCCGGTCGAGGCTGACATAGGGTGCTGCCGTTCGCACCTCCTCGTACAGGTCATCGGCACGGAACGGCGCGCCGCAGGCGCAGCCGAGCACATGCTGGGCCAGCACATCGAGCCCGCCATTGATCAACGGAGGCGTGTCCTGCGCGCCTAGATAGTTCGCGTCGAGGGCGGCCCGGCATTCCAGCACCTCAAAGCGGTTGGCGGGGATGAGGATCGCCTTGGACGGCTCGTCCATGCGGTGGTTGGCACGGCCGATGCGCTGTGCCAGTCGGCTCGCCCCCTTTGGCGCGCCGACATGCACCACCAGATCGACATCGCCCCAGTCGATGCCGAGATCGAGAGTCGAGGTGGCGACGATGGCGCGCAGCGCGTTTTCGCCCATCGCCTTCTCGACCCGCCGGCGCTGGGCGACGTCGAGCGAACCGTGATGCAGCGCGATCGGCAACGTGTCCTCGTTGACCCGCCACAATTCCTGGAAAAGCAGTTCCGCCTGGCTGCGGGTGTTGACGAACAGCAGTGTCGTCTTGTGGCGTTTGATCTCGCGATAGATTTCCGGCGTGGCGTAGCGCGCAGAATGTCCTGCCCATGGCACGCGCTCTTCGGAGTCGAGGATGGAAATCTCCGGTTTCGCACCCCCGGTGACGACGATCAGTTCGGCCATGTCATGGCCTGTCGAACCCTTGGGTGGATTCTGGCTGACCAGCCAGCGCCGCAACTCGTCCGGTTCGGCCACCGTCGCCGATAGCCCGATGGTTTGCAGACCAGGGACAAAGCTGCGCAACCGTGCCAGGCCGAGCGCCAGCAGATGCCCGCGTTTCGATGTCACCAGCGAATGCAGTTCGTCGAGCACGACGTAGCGCAGATCTTCGAAGAAGCGTCTGGCATCGCCGGCCGCAATCAGCAGCGCCAGTTGTTCGGGTGTGGTCAGCAGGATATCGGGCGGCACCAGTTTCTGGCGCTGGCGCTTGTGCGCCGGCGTGTCGCCGGTGCGCGTCTCGATGGTGACGGGCAGCCCGATCTCTTCCACCGGCTTGCCGAGATTGCGCTCGATATCGACGGCAAGCGCCTTCAACGGCGAGATGTAGAGCGTGTGGATACCGCGCTGCGCCTGGCCCGGCTTTCTCTTTGGCCCATTGGCCAGTTCGGTCAGCGAAGGCAGGAAGCCGGCCAGCGTCTTGCCGGCGCCGGTCGGCGCGATCAGCAGGACCGACTGACCGGCCTGGGCCTTCGCTAGAAGTTCGATCTGATGGGCGCGCGGCGACCAGCCTTTCTCGCCAAACCATCTGAGGAATGGTTCGGGCAGGGCCACGGCGGCATTCTGTTCGGCAAGGCGCGGCTCAACTGTCACCCGCCAGAGGTAGCGCGACGGCGCGCGAACGCCAAGGAAAATCGGAACAAAAGGTGATCGAGGTGAGCTTTCCTCGCCCCGGTACGGGGAGAGGATGCCGGCAGGCAGGTGGGGGGCGGCGCGAACCTCTCAATGCTGGCGCTGTCCCTCATCCGCCCTCGGGCACCTTCTCCCCGTGAACGGGGCGAAGGAAGAAAGGCTACGGCCTCCTGAACCCTGTCGGGCCACCATAGAGATAACCGATGCGGTCAACCGCATCCTTCAGGCCTTCGCGCGACACCAGCATGGTGTGGCCGTTGGCGTGGATCATCGTGTCGGCATCGGTCATCACGGCGACATGGCCCTTCCAGAACACCAGATCGCCGCGTCGCAAGCCGGAGAAATCAGGTCCCGGTTCCAGCGGCTCGCCAAGGGCCGCAGCCTGCATGTCGGAATCGCGCAGCACGTCTCTGCCGGCCATGCGCATCGCCAGTTGCACCAGCCCCGAACAGTCGATGCCGAAACCGGAAGTGCCACCCCAGAGATAGGGTGTTCCTAGAAACGCCTCGGCAACCGCGACATAGTCGGAGGCAGCTTCACTGAGCGGCCGCAGGTGACCTGCGATCAGCGCCTCGCCGGACGGCAGGACCGCATAGTGCGTACCGCGCGTCTCGGCCGCCTCAGTCACTGTCACCGTCGATCCCATCGACAATTGTCCGGCGATCGGAAAGCGCAGATCCGGCCCGGGGTAGAGGAAGGTGCGCGGCACGCAGACGATGTGCGTCGGCGTATGGTCCCGTTTGCCCAGCATCGTGTCAGCGACGTAGCCGACATAGCCGTCGCGTTCGGCCTGGACCCAGGCCCAGCCTTCAGCGACATCGAAGACCAGGACATCGTCGCCGAACAGGGCTTGCGTGTTGACGCCGGCATCCGGCCGCGGCGCCTTGCGCATATCGGCCACTGACGCGATGACCCGCGCCGGCCGGCCGGCGACGAAGCGGTCAGCGGCGACCTCGCCCTTCAGCCGTGCATCGGCAAGGTCGGAGCGAAAAGCGTGAAGGCGGGCATCCCTGGCAGTCAAATCGAGCACTCTGTTGAAAAGGTAAATTCGCTCACATAGGCAGTTCGAGCGCCTTGGCGATGATACCATCGCCGAAGCGCTCGACAAAGAGCGCGCCCTCGACCGTGCGCCTGATCAGAACATTGCGCTTGTCGAGCTCGTCGCGATGGCGCGAGACGAGTTTCAAAGCGCCCATCGTGTCAAGGGCGCGGGTGATCACCGGCTTGGTGACATTGAGCCGGGCGGCGAGCCCGCGCACGGTGTGCGGCGGCGGATCGAGATAGATGGTGAACAGGATCGCCGTCTGGCGCATGGTCAGATCGGGCGCGTCGTCGCGCACCTGCGACAGCATCACCTGCTGCCACAGTCGCAAGGCCTGGCTCGGGCGCATCGCAATCGACATCGCGCCAGCATGACGGCAAATTGTTTCGGTTCCGTTTCAGTCAAAGCGATTGCCGTCTTTCGCCTGCGACTGTCAGCCATAGCGTTTCGCGATGATCCGCTCCAGCGCGCGGATGCCCTGTGCCTCGCCGCCGGCGGGGCCATGCGGACGATCAGCCGGATTCCAGGCGAAGATGTCGAAATGCGCCCAGCCCGCGGTTTTTTCGACAAAGCGCTTCAGGAACAACGCCGCTGTGATCGAGCCGGCGAAACCGTCCGTGGTGACATTGTTGATGTCGGCGATCTTCGACGACAGTTTTGCATCGTAGGGCCGCCACAGTGGCATGCGCCACAGCGGATCCTCCGTCGCGACGGAAGCCTCCGCCAGATCGGATGCCAGCGTTTCGTCGCCGGTGTAGAACGGTGGCAGATCGGGGCCGAGCGCGACACGGGCAGCCCCGGTCAGCGTCGCCATGTCGACTAGAAGCTGCGGCTCCTCCTCGTCGGCCAGCGCCAGCGCGTCGGCCAGCACCAGCCGTCCCTCGGCATCCGTGTTGCCGATCTCGACAGTGATGCCCTTGCGGCTCACCAGCACGTCGCCAGGCCGGAAGGCGTTGCCGGCAATCGAATTCTCGACCGCGGGAATGAGCACGCGCAGCCGCACATTCAGCCCGGCAGCCATGATCATCGAGGCGAGGCCAAGCACATTGGCGGCACCGCCCATGTCCTTCTTCATCAGCAGCATGCCGGACGATGGCTTGATGTCGAGACCGCCCGTGTCGAAGCAGACGCCCTTGCCGACCAGCGTCACCTTCGGTGCGTCTTGCTGCCCCCATCGCATGTCGATCAAGCGCGGTGCGCTGGTCGACGCACGGCCGACCGCATGGATCATCGGGAAGTTCCGGTCGAGGAGATCGTCACCCTTGATCACCGAGACTTCGGCCTTGTGCCTGGCGGCCAGGGTCCGCACCGCCTGCTCCAAATCTTCCGGACCCATATCGCTGGTCGGCGTGTTGACCAGATCGCGTGTCAGGAAGACGCCATCGACAATGCGGCGAACGCGCCCGGCATCGACGTCGGCCGGCAGGCCGAAGCGCAGCGCCCTGCCTGGCTTCTTGCCGTAGCGAGTAAAGACATAACCGCCGAGCAGCAGCGCGATCGCCGCGAGTTCGGCCTCGGCCGGCGCCAAGGCGAAATGCCAGTCGCCTTCCGGCAAGGCTTTCGACAATGCGCCGAGGGCAAGCGCGCCTTCGCCATCGCCGATACCGAACAAGGCGCCGCCGAGCGCCCCGTTTTCGCCGGGCACGACCAGTGTCCTGCCTGCCTCGCCGGAAAAGCCGTTGGCCCTGGCCCAGGCGATGGCGGCCGGCGCAAGACCGGCCGCGTCCAGACCGTCCCTGGCGACCAGATGGACCGGCAGCGCGCCCGGCAATGTCTTCCCGACGAGTTCGACAGGCATGCGATGTTCTCCGTGTGAGTCGCCGTTCTTAACCGTCCGTTAGGGTTAACAGAATATTTCTGCGAGAGGGAAGACGGCCACGCAATGGCCGCGCATGAATGGAGGCTTAGGGTGCCATGCCGACCAACCGCAGGATCAATACCAGGGGAAAACGGCTCATCACCATGGCTCTTGTGCTGGCGCTGACGGCGGGCGTCGCCGGTTGCGGAACCGACAAGCTCTCCACCGGCTCTATCGCACGCACCAGCGGCAAACCGCTTGAAAGCATGTCGGCCGGCGAACTGCACAATGCCACCGGCGCACTTGGCCAATCCTACGCGAAGAACCCCAACGACAAGCGGATAGCGACGAACTATGCGGCGGCGTTGCAGATGGATGGCGATGCCGACCAGTCGCTGGCCGTGATGCGCAAACTCGCCATCGCTTTGCCCAAGGATCGTGACGTGCTTGCCTCCTATGGCAAGGCGCTGGCCGCCAATGGCCAGTTCGAGGCGGCGCTCGACGCCGTGCGCCGCGCTCAGACACCGGAATATCCCGACTGGAGGCTGGTGTCGGCGGAAGCGGCCATTCTCGACCAGACCGGCCAGAAGGACGATGCGCGCCAGCTTTACCGCAAGGCGCTCGACCTCAAGCCGAACGAGCCTTCCGTGCTCTCCAATCTTGGCATGTCGTATGTGCTGGAAGGTGATCTGCGCACCGCCGAAACCTATATGCGCTCGGCCGCGCAACAGCCGAATGCGGACAGCCGGGTCCGCCAGAACCTGGCGCTGGTCGTCGGCCTGCAAGGCCGGTTCGACGAGGCCGAGAAGATCGCCTCACAGGAACTGTCGCCCGAACAGGCGCAGGCAAATGTCGCCTATCTCAGGCAGATGCTGGCCCAACAGAACGCCTGGAGCCAGCTCAAGGATCAGGACAAGACGAAATCCGCAACCAACTGAGACCACAATTCCGACGCCCAAACGAAGAGGCCGCGCTGCATGCAGCGCGGCCTCTTCGTTTGAAGTGCACTGCAGGAATTTGCCGCTACTGGGCGTTTGTTGCCGGCGCCGCATGATCGCCGAAGATACCGCGTTGGCTGACCTGAATGCCGGCGGGACCCAGGATGATGGCGAAGAGCACCGGCAGGAAAAACAGGATCATCGGAACGGTGAGCTTTGGCGGCAGGGCGGCCGCCTTCTTCTCGGCCGCATTCATGCGCATGTCGCGGCTTTCGGCGGCAAGCACGCGCAGTGCATGCGCCACCGGCGTGCCGTAACGCTCGGCCTGGACGAGCGCCTGCGACACCGACTTGACCGAATCCAGGCCGGTGCGGCTTGCCAGGTTCTCGTAGGCCTGCTTGCGCTCCGGCAGATAGGAAAGCTCGGCATTGGTGAGGATGAACTCTTCCGCCAGCGCCACCGATTGCGCGCCGATCTCGTCGGCGACCTTGCGCAATGCTGCTTCCACCGACATGCCCGATTCGACGCAGATCAGCATCAGATCGAGCCCATCCGGCCATGCCATCTGGATCGACTGCTTGCGCTTGGTGGCGCGGTTGTTGACGTAGATGACCGGCGCGTAGAAGCCGCCGTAAGCAACGAGGATGCAGACGAACAGCCTGATGACCAATGGCTTGTCGGGCAGTCCTCCGAGCACGAAGATGTAGATTGCGGCCAGCGCGAAACCGACAAAAGGAAGCACGAGACGAAAGAAAAGAAACCGCGTCAGCGGATTCTGTCCACGAAAACCGGCCACCTTGAGTTTCTGCAAGGTGCCTTCATCGGCGAGCGCGCGTCTCAGATCCAGCCGGTCGACGATGTTGCGCATGCCGATCGACTGTTCCTCACGCAAGCCCTTGCGACGGCGATCGGCCTCGACCGCAAGCCGGGCGCGCTGTTGCGCACGCAGTTCGTCGCGCTCCAGCGCAACGGATTTCATGCGTGACTTGAGCTGGTTTCCGCCAAACGCCGGCAGCAAGGTGAAGACGGTCGCAAACACCGCTATCGCGACCAGCATCGCGATCAGGAAGCTCGGATCCGTCAGGGTCTTGATGACTTGCTCGGTCATGCCAGCATCCTAGACTTCGAAGTTCATCATCTTGCGCATCACCAGGATGCCGATCGACATCCAGACCGCAGAGCAACCAAGGATCAGGTTTCCGACGCTGGTGTTGAAGAGCGGCATCAGGTAGGCCGGGCTCGACAGGTAGACGAGAAAGGCGACGATGAAGGGCAGCGCACCGATGATCGCGGCGGATGCCTTCGCTTCCATCGACAGCGCCGCGACCTTGGCTTTCATCTTCTTGCGATCGCGAAGCACGCGCGAAAGATTGCCCAGCGCCTCGGAGAGATTGCCGCCGGCTTGCGATTGAATCTGGATAACGATGCCGAAGAAGCTTGCCTCGGTGCAAGGCATGGTTTCGGGCATGCGCAAGGTCGCGTCGGGGATAGAGAGGCCCATCTGCTGTGAATCGACGATGCGGCGAAACTCGGTCTTCACGGGTTCGGGCGATTCGTTGGCGATCAGGCGCACGGCATCGTTCAGCGGCAGGCCGGATTTGACCGCGCGCACGATGATGTCGAGCGCGTTTGGAAATTCGTTGAGGAATGCCTTGACCCGGCGGGCGCGGCGAAACGTGACGAACCAGCGCGGCAGGCCCAGCCCCCCGGCCAGCAGCACGCCCGGCAAGGCGATCAGCGGGGCTCCGGCCACGAAAGCGGCCATTGTCAAAACGATGCCGCATATTGCGGAATATATATAGAAACGCTCGATGGTGGTCTTGAGGCCGGCCTGACGAAGCTGGGCTTTCAGCGGCGGCTTCTTGACGCGGCTGTCCTTGGTTTTCTGCTTGGCGTCGAGTTCGTTGAGAGAATCCTGAACCGATTTGCGCCGCTTGGCGGCTTCCGCCACGCGGTCGCGCGAGGCCTTGACGACGGAGCGATCCGTCTCGGCGGTCCTGATTGTTTCGAGCCGCTTGCCGACCTGTTTCTCGTTGCTGATCCGGGTGAACAGAAATGCATAAGCGACGGCGCCGGCGCTGAAGCCGGCGAGCACGACAAACGCCAGTACTGTGCCGTCAATTCCAAACATTGGCCCGAACCCTTACACCCCAGCAGACGTCAGTCAGCGCGTTTCTCCATCGCCTCGAGCGCAATGGCGAGACGCTGCTCCTCGCCGTAATAGCGTGCACGCTCCCAGAAATGCGGACGGCCGATGCCGGTCGATACGTGCTCACCCAACAGCCGGCCGTTGGCGTCCTCACCCTTGATGTTGTAGAGGACGATATCCTGCGTGATGATAACGTCGCCTTCCATCCCGATCACCTCGGTGATGTGGGTGATGCGGCGCGATCCGTCGCGCAGGCGCGCTGCCTGGATGATCACGTCGATGGAACCGACGACGATTTCGCGCACTGTCTTCTGCGGCAGCGAATAACCGCCCATGGCAATCATGGATTCGATGCGGTTCAGGCATTCGCGTGGGCTGTTCGAGTGGATCGTGCCCATCGAGCCGTCATGGCCGGTGTTCATCGCCTGCAGAAGATCGAACACTTCGGGTCCGCGCACTTCGCCGACGATGATGCGCTCGGGCCGCATGCGCAGGCAGTTCTTGACCAGGTCGCGCATCGTCACCTCACCCTCGCCCTCCAGATTGGGCGGGCGGGTTTCGAGGCGCACCACATGCGGCTGCTGCAATTGCAGCTCGGCCGAGTCTTCGCAGGTGATGACGCGCTCCTCGCGGTCGATATAGTTGGTCAGGCAATTGAGCAGCGTGGTCTTGCCCGAACCGGTACCGCCCGAGATCACGATGTTGCAGCGAACACGGCTGATGATCTTGAGAACTTCGGCGCCCTGCGGCGAGATGGCGCCGAACTTGACCAGTTGGTCGAGCGTCAGCTTGTCCTTCTTGAATTTGCGGATGGTGAGCGTGGCGCCGTCGATGGAGAGCGGCGGCGCGATGACGTTGACGCGCGAGCCATCGGGGAGGCGCGCGTCGCAGATCGGGCTGGATTCGTCGACGCGGCGGCCAACCTGGCTGACGATGCGCTGGCAGATGTTGAGGAGCTGCTGGTTGTCACGAAAGCGGATGCCGGTCTGTTCGACCTTGCCGTTGACCTCGATGTAGACGTTCCTGGAGCCGTTGACCATGATGTCGGCGATGTCGTCGCGGGCGAGCAGCGGCTCGAGCGGCCCATAGCCGAGCACGTCATTGCAGATGTCCTCGAGCAGCTCTTCCTGCTCGGCGATCGTCATTGCGAAGTTCTTGATCGCGATGATGTCGTTGACGATGTCGCGGATTTCCTCGCGCGCACTTTCAGGATCAAGCTTGGAAAGCTGCGACAGATCTATGGTGTCGATGAGCGCGGAGAAGACCTGGCTCTTGGTATCGTAATAGGTTTCGCTCTTTTCGCGCTGTGCCCGCTTCGGCTCAGGCGCCAATGGCGGTGCCTCGACCGCACGGCGCGCCGGCGGCGCGACAGGCGCGCTTGGCGCCGCAGGCCGTGTCAGAACCGCCGTGTCCACGGAACCTGCAGCCGGTGGCGCAACAGGCGCCGGTGCTGGCTGGCGAAATTCCGGCGTGAACCGGTTGCCGTCGTCGCTGCCTCTTTTACCAAACATGATCGACTACCGATTCCACTGCTGAAGCATCACTTCTTGTTGCGCGAGAGCTTGCCGAGCAGGCTGCCGAGCCCGGCCTTCTTCCTGATCTTGATTTCGCTGCGCCCGGTCAGCACATGCGCCATTTCGTTGATCATCGCGACGACCGGGTTCTTGGCATCCATTTCGCCAAGCATGCGTCCATTGTTGGCGGCATTGCCGAACAGCAACGGATCAAAAGCAATGACCGACATTGGCGACAGACCGAGCGGCTCGGCGAAATCGGACGGCGAAATCTCCGGGCGCTTCGGGACGCCGGCCTGGTTGATGATCAGCTTGGGCGGCGGATCATTGGGACGAAGCCGCTTGAGCATGTCGATGAGGTTCTTGGTGTTGCGCAGATTGGCAAGTTCCGGTGTCGCGGTGATGACGACCTCGTCGGCCTTGACCAGTGTGTTCTTGGTCCAGCCCGTCCAGGCATGGGGGACGTCGAGCACCAGAAGCGGCACGCTGCGCTGGGCGGTGTCGATGAGCTGCGCGAAGGCCTCGGGATCGAAATCATAGACCCGTTCGAGCGTCGAAGGCGCCGCCAGCAGCGACAGATGCTCGGCGCACTGGGTCAGCAGCCGGTCGAGATAGACTTCATCGATGCGTTCCGGTGAAAACACCGCCTCGGCGATGCCTTGCGCCGGATCCTGGTCGAAATTGATGTTGGCGGTGCCGAAAGCCAGATCGAGATCAGCGACGACCACTTCGGATTTGAACAGGGAGGACATCGCCCAAGCCACATTGTGGGCGATCGTCGAGGAGCCGACACCGCCCTTGGCGCCGACGAAGGCGATCGAGCGGCCGAGCGGCTCGGCTTCCGGATCGATGAAAATCGACGACACCACGCTGACGATGTCGGCCATCGAGACCGGAGCGATCACATATTCGGAAATGCCGTTGCGGATGAGTTCCCGGTAGAGGCCGACATCATTGTAGTGGCCGATCACCACCACCTTCGACGTCGGATCGCAATATTCCGAAAGCTGGGCGAGTTGTTCCAGCAATTGCTTGGGCTCGCTGCGCGATTCCAGCAGGATCAGATTGGGCGTCGGCGCCGATTGGTAGAATTCGATGGCAGTGGGAACACCGCCCATGTGGACCTTGAGATGCGCCTTCGTCATGCGACGGTCCTCGCCGGCGCGCTCGACCGGGTTGGCAACACCCTCGGTCTCGCAGAATGCCTGGATCGAGATGCGCGGGATCGGCCGCAACGCCTGCATCGCGGCGATGTCCTGCTGCGAGGTATCGCTGCCGTCCACCGGGGCGTCGTAGGCAAGGTTGCTCATCGTCATGCTCTTTCCCGTGGCCTGTTCTATCCGAGACTGGCGGCTCAGTACGTCACTTCCGAATTGCCGAGGAACTCGTCCGAGATACCTCTCTTTTGGTAAACATCGATGGCTTGGCTACGATTTGCCGGATCAATATTGGCAGATTTACGCGGGCCGAGCAGGTCAGATGGGTTAGCCATCTGGGCGGCAAGATTGTTCTGATAAGAGCAACCGAAATCGGCATAGTGCTTGTTTTCCGACGTGTCGACGAGGTCGGCTGGCCAGCGTCCGCATTTGTCGGTCTGGGCTTTCACCGAGATATAAGCAACGCGAATCGGGGCCGAGGCTTCGGCGGAAGCGGACTGATAGGAAGTCACGACAATCCGGTTGCGCTTGATGCCGCTGGCAACCGCCAGCCGGGCGAAATCGCGGGCCGCCGCGGTCGCCGCGACCTCGTTGGCCGATCCGCTCGGGACCTGGATCGTCAGCGTCGGGGCGGCACTTCTGTCATAGCCATCCAGGAAGCCAAGAAGCGTATCGCGCTGGGAGCCGGTCATGCCGCGGTCACCGGCGCCGACAGGCAGGTCGATCTTCTGGTTCTTCTCGGCGATGACGATCGGATGGTTGGTGCGGTAATCGTCCGGGATGGCGCCGACCGTGATGCTGTCGCGCTGGGCGCAGCCGGCCAGCAGCGCCGCCACCGCAACCGCCAGGACAGGAACGGCTCGCCGGCAGACCCGTGAACGGCCGAGACGGGTCGTTGCGGCGATGGTGCTTGCCTTCAATGCTGACTGAGACATGTCCGCTTCCCCGCTTACTTGTAGATGAAGCCGACAACGCCGTGGTAGCGGCCATTGGGCTTGTCGGTCTGCATGGTGCCGTAGACGCGATTGACGCGGCCAAGGAACATGCCGGCGCCATCGCTGGCGGCGTTGAAATTGTCGTCCGGCTTGGCAAGGTCGTTGCGCGCCACCGGCTTCACCAGATAGGGCGTGATGATGATGACGAGCTCGGTCTCGTTTCGCACGAAATCCCTGCTACGGAAGAGCGCGCCAAGCACCGGGATCTTTGTCAGTCCAGGCAATCCGTTGACGGCTTGCCTGACGTCGTCGCGAACCAGGCCGGCGATCATCATGGAGCCACCGGATGGCAATTCCACCGTTGTGTCGGCAAGGCGCTTGCGCAGCGACAGGGCATTCATTCCGGGACTCGTCACGCCTGAGGAGAACGATACGGATCCCTCGGTTGTCGGCTCGGAAACCGACGTCCTGACTTTCAAACTTATGCGGCCGGGAGACAACACAACCGGCTGGAATTCCAGGCCGATGCCGTACTCGATCTTTTCGACGCTGTAGGTCTTCAGGCCGGTCTGGTTGTCTTGCGATACATTTGCCGAGACACCCGTGACCATATTGTATTCACCGCCCACTTTGAAGGTTGCCTTCTCGCCCGACACAGCCGTCAAGGTCGGCTCGGCCAAGGTCTTCATCACCCCGGACTGCTCCATGGCGTTTACATAAGCCTGCAGTCCTGAAGCGCCGATTTGAAAGCCGGAATTCGACAGCTGTTTGCCGAGACCCGTGAAGTTGTCGCTGATTGCGCCGTAACTAATGCCGTTGCTGCCGCCGCTGCCAACCATGTTGACGCCGAGCTGCTTCATCACCGAGCGGCTGACTTCGGCGACCGTCACCTTCAGCGTCACCTGGTCGTCGCCAATGATCTGGATCAGGTTGACGATCTGGCTGGTGCGGCGCTCCTGGTCCGGATTGTTGATGTCGACACCGCTCTGGGCCGAACCGCCGGCCGCGGTCTGCGAATATTGTCCCGTCGTTGCCTCACCACCCGACACGAACATGTTTGCCAACTGTTCGGCACGCTTGGCATCCAGCGGGGTGTCCACGGTTCCTGTGAGAACGACGTTATCGTTCAGCAGTTCCACCTTGACGGCCGACGTCGGCAGGAAGCGCCTGATATAATCCTCAAGGCCGGCAACGTCGCGTTCGACGGCAAGGTCCAGACTGACGATCTGCTCGCCATTGGGGCCGAAGACAAATATGTTCGTCTCGCCGACCGCCTTGCCGAACAGATAGATGCGCCGCGCGGTGCGGGTCACAGCATCGGCAACCGCCGGGTTGGCGACGAGAATGTCGTAGGCATCGCTCGGCAGGTCGATGACCACCGACTTGTTGAGGCCTAGCTTGACGCGCTGGGTGGCCGTCGATGCCGTGACCTGCGCGTTCTTTGCCTCGACGACGCTGCCTTGCAAATTCGATCCGACGAGCAGCAGGCCGAATGCCGCGGCTACGATTGCCGGCAGTTTACCGCTTAGCTTCATTTCCTTGCCCCCACTTCGGAAACTTCGCCCGACTTGATCAGCCTCACCGTTCCCCTGCGGCCATTGCCGGAAACGAGATAGTCGGCCTCACCCAGATTTTTTTCCTGCGTGTCCGCGACCGCCCGCAACGCCAGGGTCAGGCGATCCGCCATCTGCTGGGCGACGGTGATGATCTCCGCCTGCTTGGGCGTCAGTTCCAACGTGGCAGTCTGGCCCACCCTGGTCTTCTTGCCTTCCTCGTCCTCCTGAATGGTCTGGTCGATGGCCAGGACGCGGATGTTCTTGAGGATGGTCTCGGTGTTGAAGCCGGCGGCGCCGCTGGCGGCATCGGCCCTGCGGGTCATGATGACGTCGACGAAATCATTGGGAAGAATGAAGCCGCCGGCCGACGTATCGGCCGAGATGGCCGTGGCGACCGCCCGCATGCCGGAAGGCAGGATCGACGACATGAAGCTCTGGCCCTCGCCGATCAGCTTGGACCGCCGCAGCGGTTCTCCGGCATACATCGCCACACGGGCAACGGAACTCTTCAGCTTGTCCAGCGCCTCGGGCTCGGCGGTGCGGGTGATGAAATTCGCGTTGACGCCGTCGGCGGGCCAGGATTGCCAGGCGATGCTGTTTTGGATCGGGCTGCCCATCGGAACGTCGCCTGAAAGCACAAGCACATCCTGGAGTGCCACCGCCGGGGCCTGGGGGCCGGAATCGACGACGATCTGGGGCGGCGGTGCCACCATGTTCTTCGCGACATAGCCAGCGCCACCCGCCGCAGCCACCGCCACGCTCAGAATTATCAATCGCGATGCTGGCATTTGTTCGAACCCTTGCCCCTGGCAAACCACGTAGCCAAGCCGGACTTTGCAGCGGCAATCGTCAAAACAAGGTTAATGTAATGCTTACGATCGTGATTAATTTAAGGTTTACATAAATTAGCCGGAATGTGGCCTGACCGGCCAAAATGGCCGGGCCAGCCCTGTTGAGAACGGGGTTTCGGCAATGCTGACAGACAAAAAAATAAGATCGCGCTCAGGCCGCCAACCTGGCAAGCGCCCATGCCATCAATGGCGAATCCGGATAGGTCAGCAAGCCGCCAAGGCCGAGCGCGACACCGTAGGGAACACCTTTTGCCTCGTCGGCGAAATGGCGCAGAAACGGATTTTGGCCGGTAACGGCCGCAAGCAGCGACTTCCGGTAGAGGATGATCGCCAGCGTCAGCAGGCCGCCGATGATAGTCGAGGCGACAAGATACTCCACGAGATTGACATTGAGGCCCATCCACATCGCGGTGGCGGCCAGAAGCTTGGCGTCGCCGCCGCCCATGCCGCCCATCGCAAACAGGCCGAACGTCACGGCCAGGACCAGGGCGCCGGCGGCGAAATGTCCGCCATAGGCCGCCCAGTCCATGCCTGTCAGGGGCGCGACCAGCGCAAAAACGGCGACAAGCAGCACCGGCACGCGATTGGCGATCGTCATCGACAGCATGTCGGAGATCGCGGCAAACAGCATGCAGAACGGAAAAACGACCAAGATCAGGGCTTCAAGCATTGGCGCTATGCCTATTGTCCGATTCCACAGGGCTCAATCTAAGTATGTTCGATTAACGATTGATGAGGCCAGGAGCGAAAAGACGACCTATATTGACTGCGGCATAGAAAAAGGGCCGCCACGCGGCGGCCCTTTTCCAGAAACGCAATCTAAGTGCTCGGCGATAAGCCGATCAGCTGCCGCTCGGCGCGGAGTTCAGGGTGCTGGCGATGTTGGTGAACTTGCCGTTGAGGGCATTACCGAGCGTGCCGGCGCCAGTGATGATGGCGAGCGCGATGAGAGCGGCGATCAGACCATATTCGATAGCGGTCGCGCCGGATTCGTCCTTCACAAAACGTGCGATGAGATTAGACATTCGAGAGCTCCTACTCCACGTGTTACAGCACTTCCGTCAACTTCTGTGATGGTTGATCGGATGCTGCCAATCTAGGGAGAAGCTCTTTCGATCGGCTTAAGAAACAGCCTTACCGATTCCTTTCCCGGTTGGAACATATTGCGTGGTTAACTTCGGGCTAAAGTACCGCCGCGCCTTCCAGTCCCGGGTTTGGCAGGCTTGCGCCCCGACCGGACCGCGCCTCGCGGGCGCCCTTGCCGGCCATTCGCACGATTGGCAACATCGTATGCTTAACCGTTGGTTCACCAATCTCGTTCATGTTCCGTTGATCAGTCCGCCTGCGTGGAGCGCCTCAATGGCCCAGCCGAGATCGTCAATCCTGATTGCCGCGCTTCTTGCCGTCTCGAGCTTCGTCGCTCCCGCCATGGCCGGCGCCGGCATCGAGGTCACGATGAACCAGGCCAAGATCGTCAAATTGTCGCGTCCCGCAGACACCATCGTGGTCGGCAACCCGGCAATCGCCGACGCTTCGGTACAGGACGCTTCGACGATCGTGCTCACCGGCAAAGGCTTCGGCGTCACCAATCTGGTCGTGCTCGATACCGACGGCAGTCCCATCGTCGACGAGCAGGTTACCGTCGTGCGGCAGGCCGCTTCGTCGGTGCGCATCTATCGGCGTGCCGAAATCCAGACGATGTCCTGCACGCCCTATTGCGAAAGCTCCTACAAGAGCGAAGCGGAGAAGTCTTCCGAAGCGGAGATGAGCGTCAGCCGATAGGTGGCGTGACCGGCTGCCGTTCCGGTTATCGGCTGGTTAAGAGGCCTGCGCCGACTTTAACGATCATCCAAACCGGACCTCAATTGGTTTGCGCTAATGCTCCTTCCGAGACCGCATAGAGATCGGCAGGATTGGACATGAGCACGGAATTCGGCTGCGCAGGCGACCACAGAGCGGGACGCCGAAGGTTTTTCGTTCGCTTCCTTCGTGACCGGCGCGGCGCCACGGCAATCGAATTCGCGATCCTTTCAGTCCCCTTCGCGCTGCTTGTCTTTGCCATTCTGGAAAGCTGCATTTCGTTTGCCGCGCAGGAAGTGATGGCCAACATCACCGACGATGTCGCGCGCCAGTTGCGCACCGGCCAGTTAAAGGCGGCCACCGTCACTGAAGACGGGTTGAAGACCACGATCTGCAACAAACTGCAGATCATCGTCGCCCAGGATTGCAAGCTTCAGTTGATGGTGGATCTTCGCCAATACACGGCATTCGCAGACGCGGCGGCGGCCGGCTTCAAGATCAAGAACAACGATGTCCAGTTGACGAACGGCACCACCGAAGTGCCCTTTTCCACTACGGCGGGTGCGGCGGAGTCGAGGAACATGCTGCGGGTCTTTTACAAATGGCCGATCATGACCGACCTGCTGGCCAAATCGATGGGCGGCAACAAGACCCTGCATTTCGCATCGGTGACCTGGCAGAACGAGCCGTTCGACAACTGAGCGGAATGCACGAGCAGTATAAGAAAAGGGCAATGAGCATGATGCGTGCGGGGGCACATCTTATGATTACGGGAGTTTGGCGCAAAGCAAGTCGATTCTGGTCGGATCGCCGCGGCATCGCAGCGGTCGAATTCGCTTTGATCATGCCAATTCTGCTGATCATGTATTTCCTCACAATGGAAGCGTCCCAAGCCATCGAGACCAGCAAGAAGGTCAGTCGTATCGGCAGCATGGTGGCCGATCTCGTCACCCAGCAGACAAGCGTCCTCAAAGCGGATGTCGACGCCATCATGCAGATCGGCAGCGTCACCCTTCAACCCTACAATCGCTCAAACCCGACCATCACCATCACGGCAATCCAGGTCTCGGCCGATGGGACACAGGCACTGGTGGTGTGGTCACGCAAATTGGTAGCCGGCGTCGCCAGCCGTGGCGCCGCCGCCACCACCGCGACAACGGTCCCGGCGTCGCTCAGAGTCGCCAACACTTTTCTCATCCGCGTCGAAAGCAATCTCGGCTATACGCCGGTCATCGCATGGAGCGCGAGCAGTCAACAGAAGCTTGGGCTGACCTCGGCTTTCAGCAACATAAATATGGGCGAAACCTATTTTCTGCGCCCCCGCAGAAGCGTGGCAATCCCTTGCAGCGACTGTTGAACAGAGGCAGTCAGGCGCGGCGCAAGGCCGCTCCAGCTACTGCTGCTGCCCACGGTCCGAAACGAAGCGCACGATAGCAGCGGCCATCTCGTAGTCTTTTGGCGCCACGGTGGCGAAGCCGCCGGGATGCTTCGACTCCAGAAGGTCGTAGATATCGGGCGTCGTCGACTTGAGGTTGGTGAGGAACACGGTGAGCCGGCGCTTGGCTTCAGGGTCGAGATCGCTGCGGACCGCATGTGGGCCATATCTCAGCAGGCCCGACGTCCATACGATCCGAAGCGCCGTCACTGAGAGCCCTGCCGCCTCCAACCTGGCCTGCGTGCCCGGTGCTCCCGGCCGGCTGTCGGCGGCGGCCGTCACCCAACCGAACAGGCCATCGGCCTTGCCATCGACCAGCATCGTTTCGGCCGCCGCGGCCGAATCGGCATGGACCAGAAACGGCGCATCTTCCGCGATCTTGCGGCCTTCCGCCGCCAACGCCGCCAATGGCAAGAGAGAACCGCCGACGCTGTCCGAAGGCGCCATGGCGATACGATGGCTGTCCATCGCCGCAAGGTCGGGCAGCTTGCCGTCCCGCGTCAGCAGAACGGAGCGGATGCCGATCGAGCCGTCTGAATCGACCGGAGCCACAAGCGGTTCGATACATAAGCAGCGTTGCGAGGCCGTCGCATAGGCGGTGGCCGAATAGATCGCGTATTCGATGCGGGCATTGGCCTGCGCCTCGATCAGCGCGGCATAGTTGCGGGCAACGACAAACTCGACCTTCATGCCCAAGGCCTTGGTGTAGGCGTCGGTCAACAGTGCCAGCCCCGGAACGGAGTTGCCGGCGCCTGGCTCGGCAACGATGCCGATGCGAAACGTGCCGATATCATCACGCCAGTCGGCATGCGCCGGATTGGACCAGAGCCCGACCTGCGCCAGCATGAGAGCGGCATAAGTCTTCAGCGCAACTCTCATGACAGGAACCACAGTCTGTTGTCCTCGATCCATGCCGGTGCATTTGTGCATGTCGTTGCCCAAAACCGCTGCGCACCTTTGGGCGACATGCATCTCTGTTTGTGCATGTCGTTATCCCAAAACCGCTGCGCACTTTTGGGCGACATGCATCTCTGTTTGTGCATGTCGTTATCCCAAAACCGCTGCGCACTTTTGGGCGACATGCATCAGACTATCACGCCAAGCCGTTGCCGTTTGGTTTCCGAATTGCCAATGAAGTCGCGGAACCCTATGTCTGGTCGGTCAAACTGGCAACAACTCGATGACGCGCGCTTTCCTCTTTGTCCTGGACTCCTTCGGCATCGGTGGAGCGGCCGACGCCGACCGCTACGGCGACGCCGGCGCCAACACATTTGCGCACATTGCAGAAGCCTGTGCCGAGGGGCGAGCGGATCGCGAAGGGCTTCGCAGTGGACCGCTGTTTGTCCCCCACATGGCCTCGCTCGGGCTTGGCACGGCCGCCGAAACCGCAACGGGGCTGGGCTTTGCCAGCAGCGGGACGGATCTGCTCCCAACTGCCTTCCACGGCGCCGCACAGGAGGTTTCGAGCGGCAAGGACACGCCGTCGGGCCATTGGGAGATCGCCGGCCTGCCGGTGCGCCTTGACTGGGGCTATTTCCCGGATACGGTTCCCGCCTTTCCGGCCGAACTGACCGAGGCGATGATCCGCGAAGGCAAGGTGCCGGGCATTCTCGGCAATTGCCATGCGCCGGGCACCGAAATCATCGAGCGCTTTGGCGAGGAACACATCCGGACCGGCAAGCCGATCTGCTACACGTCGGTCGACTCGGTCCTGCAAATCGCCGCGCATGAAGTCCATTTCGGCCTCGATCGGCTTTATGAATTCTGCCAGGTGGTGCGCAGGCTGGTTGACCCGCTCAGGATCGGACGTGTGATCGCGCGGCCGTTCGTCGGCGAAACCACCGCCACTTTCGAGCGGACATACAACCGTCATGACTACGCCGTGCCCCCGCCGGAACCGACCCTGCTCGACCGGCTGACGGCGCGTGGCAGCCGTGTCATCGCCGTCGGCAAGATCGGCGACATCTTCGCCCATCGCGGAATTTCGCAAGTGCGCAAGGCGGCAGGCAACATGGCGATGTTCGACGAAGCGCTGGGTGCGATGGATGATGCCGGCGACGGTGACCTCGTCTTCGCCAATTTCGTCGACTTCGACACCGAATTCGGTCACCGCCGCGATGTCGCGGGCTATGCTGCAGCGCTCGAGGCCTTCGACCTGCGGCTGCCGGAGGCATTTGCGAGGCTGCGGCAGGGCGATCTTCTCATCCTGACGGCCGACCACGGCAACGACCCTACCTGGGCCGGGACCGATCACACGCGCGAGCGGGTTCCGGTGATCGGCACTGGACCGGGTCTCAAGAGCGGCGACATCGGACTGAGAACGACATTCGCCGACATCGGCGAAACCGTGGCCGAGCATCTCGGGCTGGCGCCCGGACGCTACGGCACTTCTTTCTATGCGGCGATCGGCGGTCATGCCTGAGTTACCGGAGGTCGAAACCGTCCGGCGCGGACTTCAGCCGGTTCTGGAAGGCGCCACCATCGCCCGCGTCGAGGCGCGCCGACCGGATCTGCGCTTTCCATTTCCCGAGAAATTCGCGCAGCGACTGGCCGGCAAGACGATCACGGCACTCGGCCGCCGGGCCAAGTATCTGACGATGGACCTGGAAGGCGGCCCCGCGCTGATCTGCCATCTCGGCATGTCGGGCTCATTCCGCATCGAGACGGCTGATGGCAGCGACATGCCCGGCATCTTCCGGCACGACCGCTCGAAGAGCTCCAATCACGACCACGTCGTCTTCCATGTCGTGTCTCCGGCCGGTACCCGATCGCGCGTGATCTTCAATGATCCGCGCCGCTTCGGCTTCATGTTGTTTGCGGAAGGAATGCCGGACGTTCATCCGATGCTGGCTGGACTTGGCGTCGAGCCTACGGGCAACACATTGGACGGTGCGCTGCTTTCCTCATTGATGAAGGGGCGGAGATCACCGCTGAAGGCAGCGCTTCTCGACCAGAGGCTGATCGCCGGGCTCGGCAATATCTATGTGTCGGAGGCGTTGTGGCGTGCGGGCCTGTCGCCGCTGCGCGAGGCGGGCACGATCGCCAGGCCCGGAAAGAAAGCCCAGGCCCAAAGCGAACACCTCGCGCAAGCCATTCGTTCGGTGATATCGGATGCGATCGCAGCCGGCGGTTCCTCACTGCGGGACTATATGCAGACCGATGGGTCGCTGGGCTATTTCCAGCACGCCTTCGCCGTCTACGACCGCGAAGGCGAGGCCTGCTCCAAGCCCAGTTGCGGCGGCCACATCGAGCGTATCGTGCAGAGCGGCCGATCGACCTTTTATTGCCGGACATGCCAGCGATGAGTCAGAGCAATTCCAGGAAAGGCGAGGGCGGTTTTCCGTCCGAAATTGCATCAAGACAAGGAGATGGAGCGGTTCTGCGTTTCCGTGAAACGATGAACCGCTCTAGACGAGCGTAAGCAAGGAGAAGCAGCCATGACCTATGAGACGATCATCACCGAGACGCACGGCAAGGTCGGGCTGATCACGCTGAACAGGCCGCAGGCGCTCAACGCGCTGAACTCCCAGATCCTGACCGAGGTGGTGGCAGCCGTGAACGGGTTCAGCGCCGATCCCGGTATCGGCGCCATGGTCATCACCGGTTCCGAAAAGGCTTTCGCGGCGGGCGCCGATATCAAGGAGATGCAGTCCATCTCCTATGCGGACGCCTACGCCCAGGACTTCTTCGTCGGCTGGGAGGAACTGACGCGGGCGCGAAAGCCTATTATCGCGGCGGTGGCGGGCTATGCACTCGGCGGCGGTTGCGAGCTGGCGATGATGTGCGATTTCATCATCGCCGCCGACACGGCCAAGTTCGGCCAGCCCGAGATCACGCTCGGCGTCATTCCAGGCATGGGCGGGTCACAAAGGCTGACCCGCTTTGTCGGCAAGTCGAAGGCGATGGACATGTGCCTGACCGGGCGGATGATGGATGCCGCCGAGGCCGAGCGTTCTGGCCTGGTGTCGCGGGTCGTGCCTGCCGGCGAACTTGTCGAGGAGGCGCTGAAGGCCGCGGCCAAGATCGCCGCTTTCTCGCTGCCATCGGTGATGATGGCAAAGGAAGCTGTCAACCGCGCCTTCGAGACGACGCTTGCCGAGGGATTGCGGTTCGAGCGCCGGCTGTTTCACTCGCTGTTTGCACTGGACGATCAGAAGGAAGGCATGGCGGCCTTTGCCGAGAAGCGGAAGCCGAATTTCACCAACCGCTGACGCCAATCCCTTGGCTTCGAAGAGGATGGCTGTTGGCCGCCAAAAAGAAGGTCAGGCAGCGTTGACGCGCCGGAAAAGCTGAACTATAAGCCGCACCAACCGAGGCGGCCCCGTGGCAGCCCGTTTGTTTTTTGCGCCCTGCGGCATCCCGCATGCGCCGACCAGATCAGAAGAGAGGCATCATGGCCAATACATCCTCGGCCAAAAAGGCAACGCGCAAGATCGTCCGCCGCGCAGCGATCAACAAGAACCGTCGCTCGCGCGTCCGCACCTATATCCGCCAGGTCGAAGAGGCGCTTGCCTCCGGTGACAAGGCTGCCGCACAGGCTGCCTTCAAGATCGCGGAACCGGAATTGATGCGCGCCGCAACCAAGGGCGTGATTCACAAGAACACGGCGTCCCGCAAGGTGTCGCGACTGGCTCAGCGGGTTAAGGTACTGTCGGCCTGACATTACTTGCCTAGACTGACGTTCTTCGAACCCGGCCGTTTGTGCCGGGTTTTTTCGTTTGCCGGCAAGCACTTAAAAAGAATGTCCGGAAACGGCGTCTTATGCGGATTTCACAATAGGGAATAGTTTGCCGGCATATGCATGACTGCTGTTGATCGGCACGCTTGAAAAGCGCCGGCCTAATGATTCTTGGCTGTCAAAAATAGCTTATATTTTTCAAACGCTTACAGATGGTGATCCACAGCTTGTCCACACCGGACTGGCCCGATCGGGGAGAAGTCGCTGTCAAGCGAATTATTTCAGAATATTTCTGTCAGCGCCCGGTTTTTCATATTCGCCGGAAAAGGGTTTGAATCACAATGGCTTTGTTAAAATGTGCCGTCGCGGCATGCCACTCGAACCCGCCTCCACTAACCAGATTCCTTAAAAATCCGTTAGACGTGGCCTTGCCCTATCCACAGCGATTTCGGTAGTGTCGATCTATCGAAAGGGACGGGCTCTGGCTCTTAACCCAAGCCTGAATCGGCCAGCTTAAATTGGCGGGATTTGCAACGCGGATCAAGTCCGCGGACGGCTTTGGTTTGTCTTTTTCGATACGGTAGGGGACTGGCGTAACTAGACATGGCAGGTAGACGGCGCGCCGGCGCTCTTTTCGCCGGACGGTGTTGTATTGCCCTGACATACCCAACGCGGACTGGCTTCCATGGGCCGGCACCGGTTCCCACGGATAATGGGCGACGTTCACCTGCCGGCGGCGGCAGCGGACATCGCAGCAAAGACTTAGGTCGCCGGAACCGGATGCAGGAGGCGCATCCCCGGCGGAAAACAGGTACGGAAGGACAAGGAAAAGATCATGCAGAGCGGCATCGAAAGGGAACTTACGGGCGACCTCCCATTTCCTGGAACTTTGATCGGAGCAAACGACATGGCGGTGTCCAGCGACGCGGAACAGAAATTCGACCGGGTCAAGACCCAGTTGAAGGCGCGCCTGGGAACCGAAGTCTATTCGAGCTGGTTTGGCCGCATGAAAGTCGCCGAGGCTTCCAAGGGCATTGTCCGCATCTCGGTGCCTACCGCCTTCCTGCGCTCATGGATCAACGGCCACTATCTCGACCTCATCTCCGAACTGTGGAAGCAGGAGGATCCCGATCTTCTCAAGATCGACATCGTCGTGCGCACGGCAACCCGTCAGGGACGCGCCCAGGCCGAGCCAGAGGTAACGCCGGCACGCAGCAAGGTGACACGGCAGACGCAGACGGCGCTTGCCGCAGGCACAGTCAGCCCCAGCCGGGTGGAGCGCGCATCGACTCCGCGTCCGGGCACACCCGTCGAGAGCGAATTCCGCCACAACGTTCTGGGGTCACCGCTCGATCCACGCTACACGTTCGGCTCTTTCATCGAGGGGCCGTCGAACCGGGTGGCCTTCGCCGCCGCCAAGGCAGTGGCGGAATCGCAATCGAGCGCGGTGCGCTTCAATCCGCTCTTCCTTCACGCAACCGTCGGGCTCGGCAAGACCCATTTGCTGCAGGCCATCGCCGCGGAATCGCTGAAGCAGAACCCCAAGTCGCGCGTCGTCTATCTCACGGCCGAGTATTTCATGTGGCGCTTTGCCACCGCCATCCGCGACAACAACGCTCTGACGCTCAAGGAGCAGCTGCGCGACATCGACCTGCTCATCATCGACGACATGCAGTTCCTGCAGGGCAAGTCGATCCAGCATGAATTCTGCCACCTGATCAACATGTTGCTCGACAGCGCCAAGCAGGTCGTCGTCGCTGCCGACCGGCCCCCATCGGAACTGGAATCGCTCGAACCGCGGGTCCGTTCGCGCCTCAATGGCGGTGTCGCGCTTGAAATGTCGGCGCCCGATTTCGCCATGCGCCTCGGCATGCTCAAATTGCGCCTTGCCACGGCCAGGAGCGACGACGCATCCCTCGACATTTCGGAGGAGATCCTCAATCACGTCGCCCGCACCGTGACCGGCAGCGGACGCGAGCTGGA
The DNA here is from genome assembly GCF_000513875.1 of Mesorhizobium sp. WSM1293. Taxonomy (NCBI): domain Bacteria; kingdom Pseudomonadati; phylum Pseudomonadota; class Alphaproteobacteria; order Hyphomicrobiales; family Phyllobacteriaceae; genus Mesorhizobium; species Mesorhizobium sp. WSM1293. Next base: position 182,426 of record NZ_AZUV01000009.1, read on the forward strand.
AGGCGCCTTCAATCAGCTTTTGTTCCGTCAATCCTTCGAGCCGCAGATCACCATCGACCGGATCGACGAAATCCTCGGCCACATCTATCGCACAGGCGAGCCGAAGCGTGTCCGTATCGAGGACATCCAGCGCATCGTGGCGCGTCACTACAATGTGTCGAAGACCGAATTGCTGTCCAACCGGCGCACGCGCACCATCGTCAAGCCGCGGCAGGTCGCCATGTACCTGTCGAAGGTGATGACGCCGCGCTCGCTACCCGAGATCGGACGGCGTTTCGGCGGCCGCGATCACACCACGGTGCTGCATGCCGTGCGCAAGATCGAGGACCTTTCCGGCAACGACAACACGCTGGCGCAGGAACTTGAGCTTTTGAGGCGGCTGATCAACGATCAGGCCTGACCCTCCGGGAGGGCCGAACCGAAACAACGCCGGAATTCAATGGCTTGCCAGTGCGGCGCCGGGCCTGCATCGGGCTCGTGGCATCGCCTGGAAGCGATCTGGATTTCGGTTTTTCGACACTGGCTCGCGGACTTCGGGCGCGTTATCCCCAGAAAGCCCGCGTAGCCGGCCTGAACCGGCGGCGCGGGCTTGCGTTTGCTGGTTTTTTCCTGTCAGTTTACGCAGATTCTGAGCCTATTCAGACCTTTCGCGGGACGCCGCTCACTGGTGACCCGTCATTCATTCAAGCGAGCCTGTTTCGTCATGCGTGTTATCCTGGAACGGTCAAATCTCCTGAAGTCGCTCAACCACGTCCACCGTGTGGTCGAGCGGCGCAACACCATACCGATCCTGTCCAACGTGCTGCTCGGCGCCGAAGGCGCCAGCCTCGAAATGAAGGCGACCGATCTCGACCTCGAGGTGACCGAAGCGACGCCCGCCAAGGTGGAGCGCGGCGGGGCGACGACGGTCCCGGCACATCTGCTCTACGACATCGTGCGCAAGCTCGCCGATGGCGCCGAGGTGATGCTGAAGACGGACGAGGACGGCAACGCCATGACGGTGACGTCTGGCCGCTCGAGCTTCCGCCTTCAGTGCCTGCCGCAATCCGACTTCCCGGAGCTTTCGGCCGGATCCTTCTCACATATCTTCCGTCTCGACTCGGTTGCCCTGAAAGGCCTGATCGAGAAGACCCAGTTCGCCATCTCCACCGAGGAGACACGCTATTACCTGAACGGCATCTACCTGCACACGCATGAGGTCGGCGGCAAGCTGAAGCTGCGCTCGGTGGCGACCGACGGCCACCGCCTGGCGCGCGCCGAGATCGACGCGCCGGCGGGTTCCGAGGGCATGCCGGGCATCATCATTCCGCGCAAGACGGTGAGCGAGCTGCAGAAGCTTGTCGACGATCCGGATGTTGCGGTGACCACCGAACTGTCGGACACCAAGATCCGCTTCACCATCGGCAGCGTGGTTTTGACCTCGAAGCTGATCGACGGCACCTTCCCCGATTATCAGCGGGTCATTCCGACAGGCAACGACAAGAAGCTGATCATCGACCGCCAGAGCTTTGCCGCCGCCGTCGATCGTGTCTCGACCATCTCTTCCGAACGCGGTCGCGCGGTGAAGCTGTCGATCAGCGAGGGTCAGGTGACGCTTGCGGTCAACAATCCGGATTCAGGCAGCGCCACCGAAGAACTGTCCGCTGACTATTCATCCGATCCGATCGAGATCGGCTTCAACGCCAAGTACCTGCTCGACGTTGCCGCGCAGCTGACCGGCACGGAGGCCAAGTTCATGCTGGCAGATGCCGGTTCGCCGACGCTGATCCACGACATGGCCGACGAGACCGCACTCTATGTGCTGATGCCGATGCGCGTGTAGCGGCGCGGTGTCAGCACTTCGGTCCTGTTGTGGACCGGCGGCAAGCGCGATATTTACGGCGACTTCTATAGGCGGATAGCGGTTGCCGGCACAGACCCATATAAGTAAGCTAACACTTACTAATTTCCGCAACTATGCGGCGCTGACGATCGATCTGGCGCCAGGTGCCGTGGTTTTTTCCGGCGACAACGGCGCCGGCAAGACCAATCTCCTCGAAGCGATCTCCTTTTTGACACCGGGACGTGGCTTGCGCCGCGCGCCCTACGCCGATGTCGCGCGCGAGGGCGGCGACGGCGGCTTTGCGCTGCATGCCCGGCTCGACGGACCTGATGGCCAGGTCGAGATCGGAACAGGCATTTCCGGCGGTGACACCGCCGGCGAAGGCGGCAGGCGGGTACGCATCAACGGAGCTTCGGCGCGTTCGGCCGAGGACATGCTGGAATGGCTGCGCGTGGTTTGGCTGACGCCAGCCATGGACGCGTTATTCACCGGACCGGCCGCGGATCGCCGGCGCTTCCTCGACCGGCTGGTGCTGGCGATCGATCCCGGCCACGGGCAACGTGCGATCGACTACGAGAAGGCGATGCGCGGTCGTAACCGACTGCTTACCGAAAGCTCTCGGGACGACCGCTGGTTCGACGCTATCGAGACGCAGATGGCCGAAACCGGTGTGGCGATTGCCGCGGCGCGCGCCGAGATGGTGCGCCTGCTGGCCGCCATGATCGACAGGCTGCCCGACACGGGACCGTTTCCGCAGGCCGATATCGGCCTTTCAGGCGAGCTGGAAGCCGAGATTGCCGTGGCGCCGGCGGTCGATGTGGAGGAACGCTTCCGTCGGACGCTTGCCGAGGGCCGCGAGCGCGATCGCGCCGCCGGGCGCACGCTCGACGGCCCGCACCGTTCGGACCTGGTGGTTCGGCACCGCCCCAAGGCGATGCCGGCCGAGCTCTGCTCGACCGGCGAGCAGAAGGCGCTGCTGGTCGGCATCGTGCTGTCGCACGCGAGGCTGACCGGCGAAATGTCGGGCATGACGCCGATCCTGCTGCTCGACGAGATCGCTGCGCATCTCGACAGCGGGCGGCGCGCGGCGCTGTTTTCCATCCTGGAGGAACTGAACTGCCAGGCATTCATGACAGGAACCGATGCTGCGCTGTTTTCCAGTCTCCAGGGCCGCGCGCAATTCCTGACCGTCGACCATGGGACGGTTGGGCCAACCGAAGACCCCTGACAAGGTTTTTCCGTGCCTGTATGATCAGGCAATGACCACTGCCGCCCTGACCGCAGACGAGATCGAACGCTATGCCCGCCACATCGTGCTGCCGGAAATCGGCGGCGCCGGACAGCAGAGGCTGAAGCAGGCCCGGGTGCTGGTCATCGGCGCCGGCGGGCTGGGCGCCCCGGTGCTTGAATATCTTGCCGCCGCCGGCGTCGGCACGCTCGGCGTGGTCGATGACGACACCGTTTCGCTCTCCAACCTGCAGCGTCAGGTCATTCACGGCACCGACACTGTCGGCCTGCTGAAAACCGACAGCGCCAAGGCGGCAATCGCCCGCATCAATCCCAATACCACAGTCGAACCGCATACATTCCGGCTGACCACGGACAATGCGCCTGCCCTCGTCGCCCGCTATGACATCGTCGTCGACGGTTCCGATAATTTCGAAACGCGCTACGCCGTGGCCGATGCCTGCGCGAGCGCTGGGAAACCGCTGGTGCATGCCGCAGTCGGACGCTTCGACGGCTCGGTCACGGTGCTGAAGCCCTTCGAAGACGGCAAGGACGGCAAGCCCAACCCAGGCTATCGTGACCTGTTTCCCGAAGCGCCACCGCCGGGCCTGGTGCCGTCCTGCGCCGAAGTCGGCGTGCTTGGCGCGCTGACCGGCGTCATCGGCACGCTGCAGGCCATGGAGGCGGTCAAGCTGATCACCGGCGTGGGCGAACCGCTGGTCGGCCGGCTGCTGCTTTATGATGGGCTGGCGGCGCGCTTCGACACCATCCGTTACAAGAGAAGCTGAATTCTTGGACCGGATCGAAGCAGTCTCCATCAGGCGGATCCCGACCGATTTCGACCGTTGGGACGATGTGCTCGCATTGATCATGCATGCCTTCGCCTCGATGGACGACGTCATCGACCCGCCCTCCTCGGCCCACCTTTTGACCGCAGACACTCTGCGGGACAAGGCAGGGCGGGAGACCGGCTTCGTGGCGCTCAGGGGCGATCGGATCGTCGGCTGCGTCTTTGCCCTTGAAAAGGTGGCAGAGTTCTATGTCGGCAAGCTCGCCGTGGCGCCGGACTGCCAGGGACAAGGCATCGGCCGGCAGCTGATGCAGGCGGTCGAAGACCTTGCCCGCAGCCGCGGCAAGGCCGCCATCGAGCTTCAGACGCGGATCGAGTTGACCGCAAACCATGCGGCCTTTGCTCGCCTCGGCTTTCGCGAAACTGAACGGACGGCGCATGACGGCTATGCCAGGCCGACTTCGGTCACCATGCGCAAAGCCCTCCCGTAAGTCTTATCTTACGGTTTGTAGGCCACGGATATTGCACCGCGACAGCATCAGGTCCTGAGCGGCAGCACGCGGTCTGGTGGGCGGTGGCCGTCAACGAAGGCGCGGATGTTGATGATGACCTTTTCACCCATGTCGATACGGCCCTCGAGCGTCGCCGAGCCCATATGCGGCAGAAGCACAACCTTGTTCTTGGCGGCGAGCTTCAGCAGCTTGCCGTTCAAGGCCGGCTCGTGCTCGTAGACATCGAGGCCGGCGCCGGCGATCTTGCCATCCTGGATCAGCTTGACCAGTGCTTCCTCGTCGATGATGTCGCCGCGCGCGGTGTTGACGACATAGGCGGTGGGCTGCAGCAGCGCCAGCCGCCGCGCCGAAAGCAGATGGAAGGTTGCCGGCGTCGAGGGACAGTTGACCGAGATGATATCCATCCGGGCCAGCATCTGGTCGAGGCTTTCCCAATAGGTCGCCTCCAGCCCGTCTTCCACGGCCGGCAGCACGCGGTGGCGGTTGTGATAGTGGATCGACAGTCCGAAGGCCTTGGCCCGCCTGGCTACGGCCGTGCCGATCCGCCCCATGCCGACAATGCCGAGCCGCTTGCCCCAGATGCGCCGGCCCAGCATCCAGGTCGGCGACCAGCCGGCCCATTTCTTGTCGCCGGTGAGCACATTGGCGCCTTCCGCGAGCCGCCGCGGCACCGCCAGCATCAGCGCCATCGTCATGTCGGCGGTGTCTTCGGTCAGGACATTCGGCGTGTTGGTGACGGTGATGCCCCTCTTGGCCGCAGCCGCGACATCGATCTTATCGACGCCGTTGCCAAAATTGGCGATCAGCTTGAGGTTGTCGCCTGCCTGAGCGATCAGCGCCGCGTCGATATTGTCGGTAATGGTCGGCACCAGAACGTCGGCTTCCTTGACCGCCGCGACCAGTTCCGGCTGCGTCATCGGCCGGTCCTCGACATTCAGCCTTGCGTCGAACAGTTCGCGCATGCGGGTCTCGACCGGGTCGGGCAGCTTGCGCGTGATGACGACGAGAGGCCTTTTTTTGCCTGCCATTGTTTCCCTCTCGAGTATTTGCCGCAATTCCGAACGCGAAACCGCTTCACACGGTTGCTGGGATTGCTCTAACCCGATCTCGTTGAGACCTCTTTAACCAAGACCGGCGAAACTGAAAGCCGGTCGCGGTGCCGATTACCCATGTAACAAGCGGTGCCGCCGAAGACAAAGAAAAAGGGGCGCCGAGGCAAGCGCCGAAAGGAATGAAAGTGTCTGGTTTCGCGTCGCTTCGCCTGGCCCTCAGTGCAGCATTTTTCGGCGCTCTGCTTTATTCTCCGCTTACGGCGGCACAGAGTGCGGCTGCACCTGCCCAGAGCGTCGTCACGCTCGGGCCGAGCGGCCTGCCGCTGCCGCGATTCGTCAGCCTGAAATCCGGCCGCGTCAACTCGCGCGTCGGCCCCGGCGCCAACTACTCGGTCGACTGGATGTACATGAAGGCCGGCCTGCCGATGGAGATCATCCAGGAATTCGACACATGGCGCCGCGTGCGCGATGCCGATGGTTCGGAAGGCTGGATCAACCAGTCGCTGCTTTCCGGCCGACGCACGGCAATCGTCGCACCATGGCAGCGTGGCAAGGGCACCCAGATCAACCTTCTCAACAGTCCCGACAAGGACGCAAGGGTGGTCGCGATGATCGAACCTGGCGTCATGGGTACGATCAAATCCTGCGACGGCCAGTGGTGCGAAATGACGTTCGACGGCCACACCGGCTGGCTTGCCCAGTCGGTCGTCTGGGGCGCCTATCCCGGCGAACGGGTCAAGGACTGATTCTCTTTCGCGGTCCTGGCTTTATGCCCGATACGGCCGAGATGGGTGTCCTGGAAGCCGGTCGGCAGCTTCAGACCGTAGCCCAGCGCACGGTCGATGGCGATGTGGGCGATCCATATCAGCGCAACCGCCATCGCGGCCGTATTGCCCCACATGTGCCCGCCGAGCAGCAGCACGGGCACGATCAGGATGTGCAAGGCGTTATAGGCAAGGGCACCGACACGCGGACCGGCCAGATAGCCCGACATCGATAGGTCAGGCGCCAGGATAAGCAATCCGAAGAGCCACCAGGAGATGCCGGTCGAACCGTAGAAAATGACGGCAGCCAGTGCCACGATCGCCCATTCGAGCCGGATTACGAGATCGAGGGGTTTCATCCCTGGCCGATAATTCTGGCTTGGCAGATGATTCCGGCCTCGCCAGTCATTCGCGGCGTTTGGGGCGCAGCCTCACGACGATGTCGACATTGGCGATCTCCATCCCTTCCGGAGGCTCCGGCAGGTTGGCAACCGTCACCGGACCGCTGTCGATGTCGAATATACGGTTTTCGCCTTCGATGTAGAAATGGTGGTGGTCGGAGGTGTTGGTGTCGAAATAGGTTTTCGCGCCTTCGACGGCGAGGATGCGCAAAAGTCCCGCCTGGGTAAACTGGTGAAGGGCATTGTAGACGGTGGCCAGCGACACCGGCACGCCGGCGGCAACCGCCTCCTCGTGCAGTTCCTCGGCCGACAGATGCCGGTCGCCCTTGGCGAAAAGCAGATCGGCCAGCGCAATGCGCTGACGCGTCGGCCTCAGCCCGGCTTCACGGACCCGCTTGTCCACAGCGACATTTTCCTTCCGGCCGTCCAGGTCCATCTTCTCGTCGAACCCCACAGTTCCGCCCCAAGACACGCCCAGAATGGCAAAAAAATGAACGTCTGCCGAAACCGGACCTCTCAGGACATATATTCTGTCGTCCGAATGCGATCAATAGCGCGCATTGACCCAGGCAGACGAGCAGGCTAAGCGCAAACGCCGGTTTCCGGCCTGAAACAGATTGTGTTAGGAAACCAACGACAAGGGCACCCGATGGCCCGGAACGATATGGGATGAGATTGATGGCGGGTAAATCCAGCTACGAGTACGACGAATTGCTGGCCTGCGCCCGCGGCGAACTGTTCGGACCGGGCAACGCCCAGCTTCCCTATCCGCCAATGCTGATGTTCGACCGCATCACCGAGATCAGCGAGACCGGCGGTGCCTTCGAGAAGGGTTTTATCCGCGCGGAGTTCGACATCAAGCCGGACCTGTGGTTCTTTGCCTGCCATTTCATCGGCAATCCGATCATGCCGGGGTGCCTCGGCCTCGACGCCATGTGGCAACTGACCGGCTTCTACCTTGGCTGGCTTGGCGAACCCGGCAAGGGAATGGCGCTGTCGACCGGGGAAGTGAAATTCAAGGGCATGGTCACGCCTTCGGTGAAGAAGGTTGAATATGGCATCGACTTCAAGCGCGTGATGCGGGGCCGGCTGGTGCTCGGCATCGCCGATGGCTGGCTGAAGGCGGATGGCGAACCCATATACGCGGCAACGGATTTGAAAGTCGGTCTGTCCAAGCAGTCGGCGGTCGGCTGACCGGCACCCCTGGCCGGCCCCCTTGGCCAGCATCCCTGGAAGGAGTTGCGAATGAGACGTGTCGTAGTCACAGGCCTCGGCATCGTGTCGTCGATCGGCAACAATGCCAACGAGGTGCAAGCCTCGCTGCATGACGCCAGATCAGGCATCAGCTTCTCGGATTCCTTCGCCGAACACGGCTTCCGCTGCCAGGTCTGGGGAGCGCCGACGCTCGATCCATCGGCGATGATCGATCGCCGTGCGATGCGCTTCCTGAGCCAGGGTGCTGCATGGAACCACGTCGCCATGGACCAGGCGATCGCGGATGCGGGCCTCGGCGAGAGCGACATCACCAATGAGCGCACCGGCATCGTCATGGGATCGGGCGGACCATCCACCCGCACCATCGTCGAAGCTGCCGAAACGACGCTGAAGAACGGTAGTCCCAAGCGCATCGGTCCGTTCGCGGTGCCGAAGGCAATGTCGTCGACCGCATCGGCGACGCTTGCCACATGGTTCAAGATCCACGGCGTCAACTACTCGATCTCGTCGGCCTGTTCGACCTCGGCGCATTGCATCGGCAATGGCTATGAATTGATCCAATGGGGCAAGCAGGACATCGTCTTCGCCGGCGGCCACGAGGATCTCGACTGGACGATGTCGGACCTGTTCGACGCCATGGGCGCCATGTCGTCGAAATTCAACGACAAGGCATCGACCGCCTCCCGTGCGTATGACGTCAATCGCGACGGCTTCGTCATTGCCGGCGGCGCCGGTGTGCTGGTGCTGGAAGAGCTTGAGCATGCCAAGGCGCGCGGCGCCAAGATCTATGCCGAGATCGTCGGCTATGGCGCGACGTCGGATGGCTACGACATGGTTGCTCCTTCAGGCGAGGGCGCGGTCCGCTGCATGCGCCAGGCGCTGGCCACGGTTTCCACGCCGGTCGACTACATCAACACCCATGGCACCTCGACGCCGGTGGGAGATTCCAAGGAAATGGGCGCCATCCGCGAGGTGTTCGGCCCAGAGATGCCGTACATCACCTCGACGAAGTCGCTGACCGGCCATTCGCTGGGCGCGGCCGGCGTGCAGGAATCCATCTACTCGATCCTGATGATGCAGGGCGGTTTCATCGGCGAAAGCGCCCATATCGAGACCCTCGACCCCGAATTCGAGGGCATGCCGATCGTGCGAAAGCGCATCGACGACGCCAGGATCGACACTGTTTTGTCCAATTCGTTCGGCTTCGGTGGCACCAACGCCACGCTCGTTTTCCAGCGCTATTCCGCATAAGGATTTGCCGGCCATGGACGGATTGATGAAGGGCAAGCGCGGGCTTGTCATGGGTGTCGCCAACGATCATTCGATCGCCTGGGGCATCGCCCGGAAATTATCCGAACACGGGGCGGAACTCGCCTTCACCTATCAGGGCGATGCCTTCGGACGCCGGGTCAAGCCGCTGGCCGACAAGCTCGGCGCCTCGCTGGTCGTGCCGTGCGACGTCGAGGACAGCGCTTCGGTCGCCGCCACGTTCGAGACCCTGGGCAACGAATGGGGCGGGCTGGATTTCATCGTCCACGCCATCGGCTTTTCCGACAAGAACGAGTTGAAAGGCCTCTACGCCGACACCAGCCGGGACAATTTCGTCCGCACCATGGTGATCTCCTGCTACTCCTTCACCGAGGTCGCCCGCCATGCGGCCACCTTGATGAAGGACGGCGGATCGATGATCACGCTGACCTATGCGGGCTCCGTCCGGGTCATGCCGAACTACAATGTCATGGGCGTCGCCAAGGCCGGACTGGAGGCCAGCGTGCGCTACCTCGCCAACGATTACGGTCCGCGCGGCATCAGGGTAAACGGCATATCGGCTGGGCCCGTGCGCACGCTCGCCGGCGCCGGCATTTCGGACGCCCGCCACATGTTCTCCTACCAGCAGCGAAACTCGCCACTGCGCCGCACGGTGACCATCGACGAGGTCGGTGGTTCGGCGCTTTATCTGTTGTCGGATCTGTCTTCCGGGGTTACCGGCGAAATCCACTATGTCGATTCCGGCTATCACATCGTTTCCATGCCGACGCTCGACGAATTGAAGCAGACCGACGGCGGGCGAGACTAACGCCTGTCGGCCAAAGGTGCGCGACGGTTTTGAAATGGCGGACAGCTGAAAACACGAAGCTTAAGCCGCGCGGCTAAACCCCGTTTCAGCGCCAGTCGCATTGATCCGCTCAAGAAATACTTCCGGTCCAATAAAATTGGATTCATTCGCGGAAACTCATTTTAAGGAGATATCCGGTAGAAAGCTCCGTACTCAGGGGAACTTTCAATGCTCGCCGTCAGCAACCCGAAGCGAACACCGGTGTTCCGACTGCTCACCATAGCGAGTTCGGGTCTCGGCAGTTTCGTCCTCGGGCTCTGGGGCCTGAAGCTCGGTCTCGGCGATGGCTTTGCCGGCATCTCCGCCGACATGATGGTCTCGGTGATGGCCGCTCTTTGCGCACTGGCGGCGTCGGTCGCCGCGATGTCCTTCTTCGCCGGCGTCGATGAATCGGCGGATTTCGTCTTCACGGAAACCCATTTCGACAAGCTGACCGGCCTGGTGGCACGTCCGGCGATGGTCGGCAAGATTGCCGAGGCGGCATGCGCGACCAGCCGGACCGGCGAGCCGATGTTCCTCATCGATATCGACATCGACCGGTTCAAGCAGATCAATGACGCCATCGGCTACAGCCAGGGCGACGAGCTGATCCGCGCCTTCACCAAGCGCTTGAAGACGTGCGTGCCGCCGCGCGCGCTGATCGGACGCATCGGCGCCGGTGAATTCGCGATCCTGCTCCCCGACAACCAAGTCGCAGGGTCCTTGGAAAGCACCATAGAGAGGCTCATCGACGAGATGATGGAGCCCTATGATCTCGGTACGCACCTGCAATCGGTCAGCCTGTCGGTAGGCATCGTGGCGATGCCAAAGGACGGTGTCGATCCCGTCCTCATCCTGCGCCGCTCCAATCTGGCGCTGCAGAACGCGCGCGCCAGCGGCGTCGGCAACTGGTCCGTCTTCCATGCCGAAATGGGCAGGGTCGCCGACCATCGCCAGTGGATCGAATCCGAACTGCATACAGCCTTCGAGCGCGGTGACTTCGACCTTCATTACCAGCCGCAGCTCGATCTCCCGACCGGCCGCATCGTCGGCTACGAAGCGCTGATCCGCTGGCGGCATCCGGAACGCGGCATGATCCCGCCGATGGAGTTCATTCCGATCGCCGAGGAAACCGGCATGATCGGCCCGATCGGCGAATGGGTGCTGCGCAAAGCCTGCAGCGACGCCCGGCATCTGCCCGACGACTGCTTCGTCGCCGTCAACATCTCGCCCGTCCAGTTCATGACCAAGGACTTCGTCGGCATCGTGCGCGACACCATGACGAGCACCGGCATCAAGCCGTCACGGCTGGAATTGGAAGTGACCGAGACGGCGATGATGCAGGATCGCGACCGCGCCGCCGCCATCCTGAAGGAGCTTGCGGACATCGGCATTTCGGTCGCCGTCGATGATTTCGGCACCGGCTATTCCAATTTGAGCTACCTGATCGATTTCTCATTCGGCAAGCTGAAGATCGACCGGTCCTTCGTCAGCCGCCTCGACACGGATTCCAGCTCCGGCGCGGTCGTCTCGACCATCGTCGGGCTTTCGCGCGCGCTCGGCGTCAGCATCATTGCCGAAGGCGTCGAGACCGAAAGCCAGGCGACACTGCTCAGGGCAGCCGGCTGCGAGGTGGTGCAAGGCTACCTGTATGGCAGGCCCGCCCCCCTCAAGATCAGGGTCGGCGACGTGCATATCACCGATGAGGTCCGGCGCGTTGCCAATCTGCATTGAGTGCGACGCGATATCTGTTTTTGAGCATGATCTTTTCCGAAACCGGTATCCACTTTCGGGATCATGCTTCAACGACGAGCGGAAAGCACCTTGAACATGCCGTCACGAGCGAGTTCGGCATGGCTCGAAAAGACAGCCGCCAAGATCGGTTCGTAGGGAAGCTGACGGTTGGCGACCATGAACAGCCGCCCACCCGGCTTCAAGGCCTTGGCCGCCGCTCGGATCATGCCGGCGCCGATCTCCGGCTCGGCCGCCCGGCTGCGGTGAAAGGGCGGGTTCATGGCAATCGCGTCGTAGCGCTTCTCGACTGGTTCCTTCAGCAGATCGATCCAGAAGAAATTCCTGGCGATCGACTGGTTGACCGCTGCCAGATTGAGCTTCGCGGCTTCAAGCGCGGCGAAATCGGCCTCATAGAGGTCGAGCGCCTGAACGCCGGGGGAGCGGGCGGCGATCTCGGCCGCCACATAGCCCCAGCCGGCGCAGAGATCGGCAATGCTGCCACGCAGGTCATTGGGCAGGTTCTCGACCAGCAATTTCGATCCGGTATCGATCCGGTCGAACGAGAACATGCCGGGCGCGGTGTGAAACCGGCCTTCAACCTGCAGAGCGGGGTTGGCAGCGCGCAATTCTTCCGCGGCGGCCAGATCGGCGGGACGTCGCAGCCAGAAGGCAATGCCGTGATATTTGGGCAAATGGCCTTCAAGCGGCACAAGCTCGTCAACGCGCTTGCGCAGGCTGGCAATGCCATCGTCCTTGCCGCCGGCAATGACGACCAGGCCGCCCGGCGCCACGCACTCAAGCGCCTGCGCGATGCGCACTTCGTTCAGGCCGCGATGCCGGCCGGCAAGCACAAGTGCCATATCGAAGCCATCGCCTTCCACTTGCGCGGTGACGACGAAGCCAGACGCCTGCAGCGCGCTAAAATGCGGCCGGAAACCCTGCACGAGGTGAAGTGTCGCCTCAAAGCCTTCAGGCAGGCGAAAACCCGGCTCAGCGCCGAGAAACAGGGCGCGCGTGCCCTTGGCCGGTAGAGGAACAGCCTCCGCCTCGAAGGGATGGAAAAGCGTCTTCAACGGCTCGGCGGACATTGTTCGATCTCGACTTGTCTAAGCGCTTTGAAACCCAGGCTGAAAATGAAAACGGGCGCGACATAAGCCGCGCCCGTTTCGATTCATGGTCTCAGACCAATCAGGCGGCGTTTTCTTCGCCTTCGGTCTTCTTGTCGCGGGCGAGTTCCTTGCCGGTGGCCTGGTCGACGACCTTCATCGACAGGCGGACCTTGCCGCGCTCGTCGAAGCCCATCAGCTTGACCCAGACCTTGTCGCCTTCCTTAACCACATCCGAGGTCTTGGCGACCCGGTCATTGGCAAGCTGCGAGATGTGGACGAGGCCGTCACGCGGACCGAAGAAATTGACGAAAGCGCCGAAGTCCGCGGTCTTGACGACCGTACCTTCGTAGATCTCGCCGACTTCCGGCTCGGCGACGATGGTGTGGATCCACTTCTTCGCCGCCTCGATCTCCTTGGCATTGGACGAAGCGATCTTGACCGTGCCGTCGTCCTCGATGTTGATCTTGGCGCCGGTCTTTTCGACGATCTCGCGGATCACCTTGCCGCCCGAGCCGATCACGTCACGGATCTTGTCGGTCGGGATGTGCATCACTTCGATGCGCGGTGCGAACTCACCGAGTTCCGAACGCGCGCCGGTCAGAGCATGCGCCATCTCGCCGAGGATGTGCTGGCGGCCATCCTTGGCCTGGTCCAGCGCGATCTTCATGATCTCCTCGGTGATGCCTTCGATCTTGATATCCATCTGCAGCGAGGTGATGCCGTTGGCGGTGCCGGCGACCTTGAAGTCCATGTCGCCGAGGTGATCCTCGTCACCGAGGATGTCGGATAGAACGGCGAAACGCTCGCCTTCCTTGATCAGGCCCATGGCGATACCGGCGACGGGCTTGGCCAGCGGCACGCCGGCATCCATCAGCGCCAGCGAGGTGCCGCAGACGGTGGCCATCGACGACGAACCGTTGGACTCGGTGATCTCCGAGACGACACGCAGCGTGTAGGGGAACTGGTCGGCGCTCGGCAGCATCGGGCGAATGGCGCGCCAGGCGAGCTTGCCATGGCCGATTTCGCGGCGACCCGGCGAACCCATGCGGCCGGTCTCGCCGACGGAATAGGGAGGGAAGTTGTAGTGAAGGAGGAACTTCTCCTTGTACATGCCGGTCAGCGAATCGACATACTGCTCGTCCTCGCCGGTGCCGAGCGTGGCAACGACCAGCGCCTGGGTCTCGCCGCGGGTGAACAGCGCCGAACCGTGGGTGCGCGGCAGGACGCCGACTTCGGAGACGATCTTGCGGACCGTCTTGAGGTCACGCCCATCGATGCGCGAACCGGTGTCGAGGATGTTCCAGCGCACGACCTTGGCCTGGAGTTCCTTGAATACCGAACCGATCTGCTCGGAAGTGTACTTGGCATCTTCGCCTTCGGCCGGGGCAAACGCTGCCTTGACCTTCGCCTTGACGGCGTCGACGGCGGCGTAACGCTTCTGCTTGTCGACGTTCTTGTAGGCATTGCTGAGTTCGTCGCCGACGATCTTCAGCATCTCGGCTTCAAGCGCGGAATAGTCCGGCGCGGTGAAGTCGCGCGGCTCCTTGGCGGCGACTTCGGCCAGCTTGATGATGGCGTCGATGACCGGCTGGAAGCCCTTGTGGCCGAACATGACGGCGCCGAGCATCAGCTCTTCGCCCAATTCCTTGGCTTCGGACTCAACCATCAGCACAGCGTCGGCGGTGCCGGCGACAACGAGGTCGAGCTTGGATTCCTGCATCTCGTCGACATGCGGGTTCAGAACGTATTCGCCGTTGATGTAGCCGACGCGGGCGCCGCCGACCGGGCCCATGAAGGGAACGCCGGAGAGCGTCAGGGCGGCCGAAGTGGCAACGATCGACAGGATGTCGGGATCGTTCTCGAGATCATGCTGGACGACGGTGACGACGATCTGGGTGTCGTTCTTGTAGCCGGAGGCGAAGAGCGGGCGGATCGGGCGGTCGATGAGGCGGGAAACCAGCGTTTCCTTCTCGCTCGGACGGCCTTCACGCTTGAAATAGCCACCCGGGATCTTGCCGGCGGCGTAGGTCTTTTCCTGGTAGTTGACGGTCAGCGGGAAGAAATCGAGGCCGGGCTTCGGCTCCTTCATCGAAACGACGGTGGCGAGGACCTTGGTCTCGCCGTAGGTGGCGAGCACCGCGCCATCAGCCTGGCGCGCGATCTTGCCGGTTTCGAGGATGAGCGGACGACCGCCCCATTCGATTTCCACTTTGTGGTGATTGAACATCTCTTGTCCTTAATATGAGGAAAGGGCCGCGCCGTTTCACGGTGCGCGGAGATGCCCTTTCCCTGGCTTCCTTTCTCGGGCAGCCACGGGCAAGACAACGGGAGGCTCGGGTGTTTCGGCGCGGTGCGCGCGAGCGTCCTGCAATCCTGCCCCATGACCGTCCATGGGCGGTTTCGAGTGCCCTCTGCACGATCGAAACCGGGTCTGGCCAGTCGATACGACTGGCAGAATGCGCGACCGGCGGGCTCTCCTTCGAAAGCCCGCCGGTCAATTCGTCAACGACGCAGACCGAGCTTCTCGATCAGCGTCTGGTAGCGCGCGTCATCCTTGCGCTTGAGATAATCAAGCAGGCTGCGGCGCTGGGAGACGAGAGCAAGCAGACCACGGCGGGAATGGTTATCCTTCTTGTGGTCCTTGAAATGGTCGGTCAGGTTCTTGATGCGCTCGGAAAGGATGGCCACCTGGACTTCCGGAGACCCGGTATCGCCCTTGGCGGTTGCGAATTCACCCATCAATTCCTGTTTGCGCTCGGCAGTAATCGACATCGTGTTTTTCCTTATCTGTTTGAGGAAACGGGTCGCCCTCAGCCGGGATGTCGTCCAGCAGGGGCCGGTGCAAGCAAAGCGTCATAGCGCTAAGCTGCGGCGCATATAGTGCAATTCCCCGGAAAACACCAGCCCAATTCACAAGCCGGCTTTTCAGGCCAAAATGGCAGGTTTATCCCTGTCAAAGCCATTTCTTCCATTTGAAGAAGGCGATCAGCCCGAACGCGACAAGCGCCATGAACAGCAGCGACAAGGGATAGCCGTAGTAGGCCTTCAGTTCCGGCATGTTCCAGGGCGAAGACTCCGGATCGAAATTCATGCCCCAGATGCCGACCAGGAAGGTGAGCGGCATGAAGATGACCGAGACGATGGTGAGATAGCTGATAACGTCGTTGGTGCGCGCCTGGCTCAGCGACAGGTGCATCTCGATCAGGCCGGTCAGCATATCGCGCTGGGTCTCGACCAGTTCGATCAGCCTGAGCGCATGGTCGAGCGTGTCGTTGAGGAAGATCTTGGTCTCGGCCTTCACATAGGGCACATCGTTGCGGATCAGCGTCGCCAGCGCATCGCGCATCGGCCACAGCACACCTTTCAGCACGTTGGCGTCACGCCGCAATTCATGTAGCTGCCGCATCTGGTGTTTGTGCGGCGAATGCAGCATCTGGTCCTCGATGCTGTCGACCATGTCACCGGCGGCCTCGATCGGCGGAAAATAGCTGTCGACGATGGCATCGATCAGCGCATAGGCAAGATAGTCGGCGCCGCGGGCGCGCAGCCGGTTGGGCGCCGAACTTTCGATACGCTTGCGCACCGGATCGAATGGATCGCCTTCCCGCTCCTGGAAGGTAACGACGAAGTTGCTGCCGAAGAAGACGGCGATCTGCTCATAGCGGTGCGAGGTGACATCGTCGATCATCCTGACGACGACGAAGGCATGGTCCTCGAAGAAGTCGACCTTAGGCCGCTGGCCGGTGTTGACGACGTCCTCCAGCGCCAGCGGATGCAGGCTGAAAATGCGGCCGATCTCCTCGATCAGCGGGATGTTGGCGAGGCCGGTGCAGTCGAGCCAGAGGACCGGCCATTTGTGGCAATGGGTGTTGAGGTCGTCGATGCTGGCATTTTCGATAGTCTTGAATTTTTCGGGCGAGATCAGCGTCAGACGCAGTTCCGAGCGACGCGCCGACGGGTCGGCGATCAGCGTGCCGGGCGACGCACCGACCGGCGGCCGCCGCGTTTTCACCGGTGCCCGCGTCTTCACGGTCTCAGTCTTTGCCATATGCCCCTCGTGCGAGTCCTCGCCTCGACATTAGACGACAGGAATCAACCGGCAAAGACCCGCTTGGGCTTGAACATGCCTTGCTCAATGGCACCGATGGCGACCAGCTTGCCGCGCGCCGTGGCGCAGGCTTCTTCGGCTTCCACCGGTGCGTCGCGGCCGCGGATGATGACCGGGTTGCCGAGGCGGATCTTGGTTGCCGCGTCATCGCTGATGGCGATCTGCGGCAGGCAATCGAGGGCAGCCGACGTGTCGACCAGAAGCGCATCGATGGCGTCGAAGTCGATTGGCGCTTCCACCTTGTCGGCAGCCTCTGCCGTGTCAGCGGCTTCTGTCATGTCCGAGCTGTCGACCTCCTCCACACCGAAACGGGCGGCTTCCAGTTCGGCGATGGTGACGAAGTCTTCCGAGGTGAACGGCTCGACCTCGACCCGGCGCAATTCGGAGATGTGACCGAAGCAGCCGATGTCGCGGCCCATGTCGCGGGCCAGCGAGCGCACATAGGTGCCCTTGCCGCACTCGACCTCGAAAACAGTATGGTCGGCGCCATGCTCGACAACGTCCAGACGGCCGATCTCGATCTCGCGCGCGGGTATGTCGACCGTCGCGCCGTCGCGGGCCAGATCATAGGCGCGCTCGCCTGCGATCTTGATGGCCGAGAATTGCGGCGGCGTCTGCATGATGACGCCGGTGTATTTCGGCAGCAGGGCGAGCAGTTGGGCTTCCGACGGACGCAGGTCGGATTCTTTCGTCACCGGACCTTCGAGGTCATCGGTCGAACGCTCCTGTCCCCAGGCAACGGTGAAGCGATAGATTTTGGCGCCGTCCTGCACGTAAGGCACGGTCTTGGTAGCCTCGCCAAGCGCGATCGGCAGCATGCCGGATGCCAGCGGGTCGAGCGTGCCTGCATGGCCGGCCTTTTCCGCCTGGAACAGCCATTTGATCTTGGAGACGGCTTCGGTCGAGCCCATGCCGACCGGCTTGTCCAGGATCAGCCAGCCCGAGATCGGCCGGCCCTTCTTCTTGCCGCGACGCGCCACTATTCGGTGTCCTTGTTGTCGTCTTTGTCCTGGTCTGCGTTTTCCTGGTCCTCAGGACCCAGATCGCGCGCCACTTCCGGCGATTTCAAGAGGTCGTTGATCCTGGCAAAATTGTCGAAGGAGGTGTCGAGCTTGAAGCGGAACTCCGGCATGAACTTCATCTGCCGCAGCGCGCCGGAGACACGGCCACGGACGAATTTCGCATGCTTGTTCAGCGCCTCGACCACCGCATCGGCATCTTTGGCGCCGAGCGGCGAGACGAAAGCGGTTGCGACCTTCAAATCGGGCGACATGCGCACTTCCGAGACCGACACCACGGTGTTCTCGATCAGCGGATCGATGATCTCGCCGCGCTGCAGGGTTTCGGATAGCGCATGGCGCACCTGTTCGGCGACGCGCAGCATGCGCTGGGATGGGCTGGATGCGGTTGGACGGGGCATTTTTCTCAATCCTGAAAGCGTGAGGCGCGGGATGGAACCGTGCCGCATGTCTCATATGGGCATTCTCAATAGACTTGGGGCGGCGGCCTTTCGACCACCGCCCGGTATGGACAAGTCACTCGAACTCAGAGTGTCCGGGTCACCATCTCGACGCGGAAGCACTCGATGACGTCGCCGACGCGCATGTCCTCGTAGTTCTGGAAGGCCATGCCGCACTCCTGGCCGCCGGGGACTTCCGAAACTTCGTCCTTGAAGCGCTTCAGCGTCTTCAGCGTGCCTTCGTGGATGACGACGTTGTCGCGGATCAGGCGCACGCCCGCACCACGCTCGACCTTGCCTTCGGTGACACGGCAGCCGGCGATCTTGCCGACCTTGGTGATGTCGAAGATTTCGAGGATCTGCGCATTGCCGATGAAGGTCTCGCGACGTTCCGGCGACAGCAGGCCCGACAGAGCCGCCTTCACGTCATCCACAAGGTTGTAGATGATCGAGTAGTAGCGGATCTCGATGCCGGCCGCCGCAGCAGCGGCACGTGCCTGGACGTTGGCGCGGACGTTGAAGCCGATGATCGCGGCACCCGAAGTCTCGGCCAGCGACACGTCGCTTTCGGTGATGGCGCCGGCGCCGGCATGGACGATGCGTGCACGAACCTCGTCGGTGCCGAGCTTGTCGAGTGCGGCGTTGATCGCCTCGATCGAGCCCTGCACGTCGCCCTTGATGACCAGCGGGAATTCCTTCAGCCCGCTTGTCTGCAATTGCGACATCATCTGCTCGAGCGAACCGCGCTGGCCGGCATGCTTGGCAACCGCCTTCTCGCGCGCCAGACGCTGGCGGTATTCGGTGATCTCGCGGGCACGGGCCTCGTTGTTGACCACGGCGAAGCGATCGCCGGCTTGCGGGGTGCCCTGCAAGCCAAGCACTTCCACCGGCATCGCCGGCGGCGCTTCCTTGATCTGCACGCCACGATCGTTGACCAGCGCACGCACCCGGCCCCATTCATTGCCGGCAACGAGGATGTCGCCCGGCATCAGCGTGCCGGTCTGCACCAGCACGGTGGCAACGGGACCACGGCCCTTGTCGAGCTGGGCCTCGATGACGACGCCTTCGGCGGTACGGTCCGGATTGGCCTTCAGGTCGAGAATTTCGGCCTGCAGCAGGATCGCCTCAAGCAGTTTGTCGAGATTGGTGCCCTTGGTCGCCGACACTTCGACGTCCAGAACTTCACCGCCCATGGATTCGACGAAAACCTCGTGGCGCAGCAGTTCGGAGCGCACCTTCTGCGGATCGGCATCATGTTTGTCGATCTTGTTGATCGCCACGATGATCGGAACGCCGGCCGCCTTGGCATGGCTGATCGATTCGATCGTCTGCGGCATGACGCTGTCATCGGCCGCAACCACCAGGATGGCAATATCGGTCGCCTGGGCGCCACGAGCACGCATCGCCGTGAAGGCGGCGTGGCCGGGCGTGTCGATGAAGGTGATCTTGTGACCATTCTTCTCGACCTGGTAGGCGC
This sequence comes from Mesorhizobium sp. WSM1293, assembly GCF_000513875.1. Lineage (NCBI taxonomy): Bacteria > Pseudomonadati > Pseudomonadota > Alphaproteobacteria > Hyphomicrobiales > Phyllobacteriaceae > Mesorhizobium > Mesorhizobium sp. WSM1293. Next base: position 202,191 of record NZ_AZUV01000009.1, read on the forward strand.
CGATATGCTGGGTGATGCCGCCGGCTTCGCCGGAGACGACATTGGCGTTGCGGATCGCGTCGAGCAGCGAGGTCTTGCCATGATCGACGTGACCCATGATCGTCACGACCGGCGGACGCGAAACCAGGTCCTCGGCATTGTCGGCGATGTTGAACAGGCCTTCCTCGATGTCGGACTCGGCGACGCGGCGGACCGTGTGGCCGAATTCGGTGGCGACCAGCTCGGCCGTGTCGGCGTCGATAACGTCGCCCGGCTTCAGGATCTGGCCCTGCTTCATGAAGAACTTGACCAGGTCGACCGCGCGCTCGGACATGCGTTGCGCCAGTTCCTGGATGGTGATGGTCTCTGGCAGGATCACTTCGCGCATGACTTTCTCGCGCGGCTCATTGTGCATCGCGCGCTTGAATTTTTCCTGGCGGCGACGCATCGACGACAGCGAACGGGCTCGCGCATCTTCGTCGGACAATGCCGAATTCAGCGTCAGCTTGCCACGGCGGCGATCTTCCTCGCTCTTGGTCGGCTTGGCCGGACGCGCCACTTCAGGCGTGACCGGACGGCGCACCGGTGCGCCGGCGCCAACCCGCTTCGGCTTGGCCACTTCCTCGTCATCGACTGTTGCCAGTTCGGCAGCCAATGGCGCGCGGCGACGCGCCTCTTCCTCAGCCCGACGGCGGGATTCGGCCTCGGTCTGCAACCGTGCTTCTTCCTCGGCCTGGCGGCGCGCGGATTCATCGCGTTCGCGCTTGCGGCGCTCTTCGTCCTCGGCGCGACGCTTGGCATCCTCGGCGGCTCGCTGGCGGTCCTCGACCTCGCGAACCTTCGAGCCCTCGAGCGCCCTGCGGCGTGCTTCCATTTCACTGCGCGACAGTTCGTTCAGCACCATGCCGCTGCGCTCGACCGGGGCCGGGGGCGGCGGGGGTGGCGGCGCCTTCGGTGCTTCCGGCACGACGACGGGTGCGGCCACGACCGCCGGCTTCGGTGTGAAGACGGGGGCGGCAACAGGCTCCGGCTTGTCGCCGGGCATCGAGAACTTGCGCTTCTTGGTTTCGACGACGACCTGCTTGGTGCGGCCGTGCGAGAAGTTCTGGCGCACAGTGCCCTGTTCCATACCGGGGCGCTTCAGCGTCAAGGTCTTCTTCGGCGTCACACTCAGCGTATTGTCGTCACCCGATTTCGTATCGCTCATTCCATATCCTCTGCGGCATCATCTTCGTCAGCAACAGCCGCAAGCATTGCCAGATCGTCCGGGGAACCGCCCCGATACCGGTCGAGCGCAACCATGCGCTTCTGGACCGCCCTGCCCGCGTCTCCCGCGAGAACGGCAGCATGTATCACATTTGTACCCCCCAATGCCAAGCTCAACTCGGCCTCGGAGAAAAGTTTGTAGGCAAGGATAGCGGGCCCACCGAGATGGACCGTCGCCCGTCGCGCCTGGCTGATCTTGCGCACGCCGTCATCGGACGCCTCGGAAGCATGCAGCACGAAAAGCGCCAATCCGCCGCGCACCGCGCTCTCGACCTTGGTAGCACCAAGCGAAATTGCGCCTGCCTTGCGGGCAAGACCAAGCATGCCCAGAGCGTGCCTGGAAAGCAGCCCGTCGACCATGCCGCCAAGATCGGGCGGCACGACCACCTGTGCCTTGAAGGCGCGGGCAAAGAGGTTCTTCGCCGCAGCCTTGTCGATATGTAGGCGGTCGGCGCTCACCCAGCAACCGCGGCCGGGCAGATTTCTCTTGATGTCGGGAACGACGGCCGAATCCGGGCCGACGACGAACCGGATCAGATCATCCGGTTCGGCTTGTTTGCGCGTAACGATGCAGGTGCGATCGTTCATCTCGTCCAAGGGCGGGTTCGGTGCGATGCGGTTTCACCTCACGCACCAACGGCTTCGTCAGCCGAGACTTCTTCGGCTGCAAGCTCGTCTTCGGTGATCCAGCCGGCCTTGAGGCGGGCGGCCAGAACCATCTGTTCGGCGTCTGCGCGGGTCACGCCATGATTGGCCAGCACGCCCGGATAGACTTTTGTCTCGCCGTCCTTGCGTTCCTTCCAGCCGGTCAGGTCGTCGGCGGCATAGCCGGCGAAATCCTCGATCGTCTTCACGCCATCCTCGCCAAGCGTCACCATCATGGCGGTGGTGACGCCGGGGATTTCGCGCAATTCGTCCGAAACGCCGAGCGCCTTGCGCTTGTCGTCGTGCTCGGCCTCGATCTTCTCCAGATATTCGCGGGCGCGGGTCTGGATTTCCGAAGCGGTGTCCTCGTCGAAACCGTCAATAGAGGCGATCTCGCCGGAATCGACATAAGCGACTTCCTCAACGCTGGTGAAACCTTCGGAGGCCAGCACCTGGCCGACCATCTCGTCGACGTCGAGGGCTTCCATGAACAGCGACGAACGCTCGACGAATTCCTTCTGGCGGCGCTCGGATTCTTCGGCTTCGGTCAGGATGTCGATATCCCAACCGGTCAGCTGCGAAGCCAGACGCACATTCTGGCCGCGGCGACCGATGGCCAGCGACAGCTGGTCGTCGGGAACCACGACTTCGATGCGTTCGGCATCCTCGTCGAGCACGACCTTGGCGACTTCCGCCGGCTGCAGCGCATTGACGATGAAGGACGCCGCAGAAGGCGACCACGGAATGATGTCGATCTTCTCACCCTGCAATTCGCCGACGACGGCCTGGACGCGACTGCCGCGCATGCCGACGCAGGCGCCGACCGGATCGATCGAAGAGTCCCGCGAGATGACGGCGATCTTGGCGCGCGAACCTGGGTCGCGGGCGACCGACTTGATCTCGATGATGCCGTCATAGATTTCCGGCACTTCCATGGTGAACAGCTTGGCCATGAACTGCGGATGGGTGCGCGACAGGAAAATCTGCGGGCCGCGCTGCTCGCGGCGCACATCGTAGACATAGGCGCGGACGCGATCGCCATATTTGTAGTTCTCGCGCGGGATCAGCTCATCGCGACGGATGATCGCTTCGCCGCGGCCGAGATCGACGATGACATTGCCGTATTCGACGCGCTTGACGGTACCGTTGACGATCTCGCCGATGCGGTCCTTGTACTCGTCATACTGGCGGTCGCGTTCGGCCTCGCGGACCTTCTGGACGATGACCTGCTTGGCCGACTGGGCGGCGATGCGGCCGAAATCCATGGGCGGCAGCTGTTCGGCGATGAAGTCGCCGAGCTGGGCGTCGGGATTGCGCTCGCGAGCCGAGGAAATGGCGATCTGCGTGGCATAGTCATCGACCTTCTCGACCACTTCCATCAGCCGCTGCAGCTTCATCTCACCGGTGTTCGGGTTGATGTCGGCGCGGATGTTGGTCTCCTGACCGTAACGCGAGCGCGCCGCCTTCTGGATCGCATCGGCCATGGCGGCGATGACGATCGACTTGTCGATCGACTTTTCACGCGCGACCGCGTCGGCGATCTGCAGCAATTCAAGTCTGTTGGCGCTTACAACCATCGTTTTTCTCCCGAGCTTGTTTGCCGGACTTTTGCGCCCGGCAGCTCAATCATAGTTCCTGTTCGTGTTCTTCCGTGGCGTCCGCTTCCGCACCCGACTCGTCGTCGTCCGGTTCGCCGCGGCGCTTCTTGGCTTCCTTGCGCGCCCTGTTGTCCTTCGACAGGGCATCGCGGATGAGATCGTCGGTCAGGATCAGGCGCACATCGGCAATCGCGTCATAGGGGACGCGCACCGTCGGCTCCTCGCCATAGGCTGCCTTGTCGCGCTCGATCAGCACATCGTCTTCGCCGGCTTCGGCGATCTTGCCCTTGAAGCGCTTGCGGTCGGCGACGACCATCGATGTTTCCATTTTCACCAGATGACCCGTCCAGGTCGTGAAATCCGATTTGCGGACCAGCGGCCGGTCGATGCCGGGCGACGAGACTTCAAGATGATAGGCCTTTTCGATCGGATCATCGACATCGAGCGCCGGCGACACCGCGCGGCTGACCTCTTCGCAATCCTCGACGGTCATGGTGCCGTCCTCGCGTTCGGCCATGATCTGCAGCGTCAGCCCGTTCTGGCCCGACAGATGCACCCGCACGAGGCGGAAGCCGATGCCGCGCAGAACCGGCTGGACGATCAGCGCGATGCGCGCATCGATGCCGCTTTCGCGGATGATGCGATCGTCGCCCTCGCTTGCCGTTGCAGTCATTGAAGCCCTGTCGTTCTCTACCAAGTTATCGGCAGGTAATAAAAAAGAGCGGGACCGGGTGGACCCACTCTTCGTCATACCGACCAAGAATTTGAGGCTGATATAGACGATCGCGGCCTGTGTTTCAAGCCCGCTATGCTGGTCGGGCAACGCTGCCATCGAGGTGGCCCCCGCCAGCGTTGCATGGAGCGCATGGCGCCCATGCGGCGGCCCCCATGGGATTGGCGCTGAAACGCACCTACTTACGCTGCGCTGCACAAAGGTGGCCGTGCGCCACACGTGCGCGAAAGGACATGATCATGAGCAATCGCAAGATATTTTCTGCAATAGGCGACTTCTTCACCGTATTCGGCAGCGCCGTGGCCGCTTCACGGGCCGTGGAAGCCGGTCGCAGGCCGCGCGCCGACGACCTGCGCAACCTCGGCGTCGAGCCTGCCGCCTTCGATCGCATCGGCCGCCGATTCTAGCTTTGACGCAATTCCGGACGGAAAACCGTTTCACACTTTTCCTGGAATTGCTCTAAGACCGCGAGCCTATTTCCGAATGAAGGTAAGATAGGCCGGCCGCCGGCCCTCACGAATGGCCTTGGCCTCGTAACGGGTGCCCGGCCAACCATCATAGGGCCGGTGCCAGTCCGCCGCCTCGCAAGCCTGCCATGCGAACGCGCCATGCGCGCGGCAATGCAGCAAGGTCCAGTTGACATAGGTGTCGATGTCGGAGGCGAAGCGGAATTTTGAACCAGGCTTCAGCACGCGCGCGAACCGCTCGAGATTGACCGGGCTTACGAAACGTCGCTTCCAGTGTTTCTTCTTCGGCCAGGGGTCGGGATAGAGCAGATCGATGCCGCCGAGCGAGGCCTGCGGCAGCCAGTCGAGCAGCCTTGTGGCGTCGTCGTCATAAACCCGCAGATTGGCGAGCGGTTTCTCGCGCACCGCCATCATCATCTTGGCCATGCCGTTGACGAAGGGCTCGACGCCGATAAAGCCGATCGAAGGCGCCTCGGTCGCGCGGTGCAGGAGATGTTCGCCACCGCCGAAGCCAATCTCGAGGCGAACCGCGCTGACATCGGCTTGAAACAAAGTTTGCAGATCGGCCGGCGGCTCGGCCGCCAGGTCGAGCCGATATGCACCGAAGCCGCTTTCCAGCGCGGCCGCCTGTTGCGGACGCATGGTCTTGCCGCGCCGGCGACCGAAAAAGGCTTCGGTCGCGCGGCTTGGTCTGTCCTTCGGATCCATGGCGGGACTTCGCGGCGCCGCTGTCAGGCGGCGACCGCGTCCTTGAGCGCCTTGGCGAGATCGGTCTTTTCCCAGGAGAAAGACCCATCACGGCCGGCCTTGCGGCCGAAATGGCCGTAGGACGACGTCTTGGCGTAGATCGGTTTGTTGAGATCGAGGTGACGGCGGATGCCCGACGGCGACAGATCCATCACCGTGCGCAGCGCGTCCTCGAGCTTTGCCTCGTCGACCTTGCCGGTACCATGCAAGTCGACATAGACCGACAGCGGCTGGGCGACGCCGATGGCGTAGGAAAGCTGGATGGTGCAGCGGTCGGCGAGTTTCGCCGCCACCACGTTCTTGGCCAGGTAGCGCGCCGCATAGGCTGCCGAACGATCCACCTTGGTGGTGTCCTTGCCGGAGAAGGCGCCGCCGCCATGGGGTGCGGCACCACCGTAGGTGTCGACGATGATCTTGCGGCCGGTCAGGCCGGCGTCGCCGTCCGGCCCGCCGATGACGAACTTGCCGGTCGGATTGATGTACCACATGCAATCGTCGGCGATCTTGAGGTCGCCCAGCGCCTCGCGGATATAGGGTTCGACGACCTTGCGGACCTTCTTCGAATCCCAGCTCGCATCGAGATGCTGCGTGGACAGCACGATCTGCGTCGCCTCGGCGGCCTTGCCATCGACATAGCGAACGGTGACCTGGCTCTTGGCATCCGGCCCGAGCCTGCCGGCTTCACCGCTGCCTTCGTGACGGGCAGCAGCCAGCAGTTCGAGGATCTTGTGGCTGTAGTAGATCGGCGCCGGCATCAAATCCGGCGTCTCGCGGCAGGCATAACCGAACATGATGCCCTGGTCGCCGGCACCCTCTTCGCCCTGACGGTCGGCAGCGTTGTCGACGCCCTGGCCGATGTCAGGCGACTGGCCGTGCAGCAGAACCTCGATCTTCGCCGTTTTCCAGTGGAAGCCGGCCTGCTCGTAGCCGATTTCGCGGATCGCCTTGCGGGCGACCGATTTGAACTTGGCCGGATTGACGACCGGATGGCCGGCGGCATCCTTGAGGATGTTGCCTGCCTTGTCCTTCTTCAGCAGCGTTTCCGGGACGCGCACTTCGCCGGCGATGACGACACGGTTGGTGGTGGCCAGCGTCTCGCAGGCGACACGGACTTTCCACGGGTCCATGCCGGTCTTCTTGGCTTCGCGATAGACCAGATCGACGATCTCGTCGGAAATCCGGTCACAGACTTTGTCAGGATGGCCCTCGGCAACGGATTCCGAGGTAAAGAAGTAGTTCTGCCGCGTCACGGGTGTCCCCTCTTGAAAAACGATCGGCAGGCTGCCGATTTTGGCGCGCCACGTGTTAGCGGGGCGAAGCGCCGCTCGTCAAGCGGTGCTTCGGCTCTGGCATGAATGTCGATGCCGTTATCTTGTGCCACCGGCGGCGGGGCGCCGCCGGTCCTGGCGTGATTGAGGATCAGTCGGGATCGTCGGCGGAGAGGGACTTGACCAGGTCTATGATCCTGCGGCGCACCTTGGCGTCGGCGATCTTGACAAAGGCCCGGTTGAGCTGAAGGCCTTCAGGGCTGCCGCAGAATTCGACGGCGAAGGCCATCGAGGCGTCCTCGGCAAATCCACGGCCCGCCACAGGCTCCTGGCCGGGCGCATCCTCAAAAAAGAAAGCGACAGGCACGCCGAGTATGGACGCGATCGCCTGCAGACGGCTGGCGCCGACGCGGTTGGTGCCCTTTTCATATTTCTGAATCTGTTGAAATGTGATGCCGAGGTTTTCTCCCAGCTTTTCCTGGCTCATTCCAAGCATGTTGCGGCGAAGCCGAATGCGACTGCCAACATGGATGTCGATCGGATTCGGTTTCTTCTTGTTATCTTCTGTCATTTTTTCCTCGCCGAATTTTTTCGGCTTTCTCTATTTTTTTCCTGCCCAAACAAAGCCGGAGGCAACTGCCCCAACAGAACGATCCACCGGCTTCGAGAAATTTTCAGGCACTTACAGTATGAGTTTCTAATGTGTTGGCTGTCAATTCACCCGTAGCCTTTGCCTTACGTTCAACAGCGCTGCCCCAACGGCAAACAGCAACATGATCAGCATTCCGTTAATGCGCCGTTGGCCGGGAGATATGAGCGCCTGTCCGGAAGTCGGTATGTGGGCATCGATGGCGCCGCGCGCGTCGATAGCAAGCGCATCGACGATGCGCCCGCGCGGATCGACGACGGCCGAGATGCCGTTGTTGGCGGCACGCACCAATGGCAATCCATTTTCCACCGCACGGATCTGGGCCTGCCTGAAATGCTGATACGGACCCGGCGTGTCGCCGAACCACGCATCATTGGTAACGTTCACAATAAGCTGCGCTGACGCAGCGTCAACTGCCACAAGATCGGGAAAGATCACCTCATAACAGATAAATGGCAGCGCACGGATGCCGTCGGGCAGCGTAATGGCGTGCCGCTCATTGCCGGCCGCGAAACTCATCGGCCCGGCAACCAGTTGCTCGATGCCGAAACGCTGGAGCAGATCGGCGAAAGGCAGGTATTCGCCGAACGGCACCAGGTGAACCTTGTCGACGGCGTCGGTGATTTCACCCTTGTCGTCGATCGCCACCACGGAGTTGTAGTAGCGGCTGTCGGCATTTGCGGCCGAGCCGCCTTCCTCGCGGACGACGCCGGCAATCAGCATCTGGCCGGGTCCGAGCATATCCCCCAGCGCCGTCAATGCGTCCGGACGCTCGGTGAAGAGGAACGGCACCGAGGTTTCGGGCCACAGGATCAGTTGCGGCTTTTGATGGCCTGGATCCGGCGCCTTGCCCGAGAGCCCCATCAGGACCGCGAAGATGCGGTCGCGCACCGAGGCATCCCATTTTTCCGACAGGTCCACGGCCGGCTGGACAATGCGGACATCCAGGCTGCGTGAAGCTGGCGATTCGGGAGCGGCAAGCCTGATATAGCCGAAGCCGACATGGGCAGCGACGAGCACGACAAACAGTGCCGCGCCGAGGCGCAGGTGCCGACGTGCCGCCAGCAGTGCCGGCAGTGCGAAGACGAACACCGCGAGCGCGTTCATGCCGATCATGCCCGTCACCGAGACGCTCTGCATCAGCAGCGGCACGGGCATGGCCGCGTAGCCGACGGCATTCCAGGGAAAACCGGTGAACAGGAAATCGCGCAGCCATTCCGCCAGGCCGAAGCCGAAGGCAAGGGCGGCGATGCGGCCAATGTCGTTGCTCCACAGCAGCCGGGCAACGATTGCCGCAAAGCCATAGAAAAAGGCGAGCATGAAAGGAATGCCGACCACCGCGAAGGGAAGCGCCCAGGCAAAGCTGTCGGCCTCGACCAGCAGCGCCGAGCCGATCCACCAGAGGCCGGCGAGGAAATAGCCGAAACCGAACCACCAACCGACGGCGAAAGCCGGCCGCAGACGCCGGAACAGACTGCCTGAAGCTTCGCCGGTGGCGCCGTCGAGCAGCCAGACCAGCAGCGGGAACGAGACGAAACAGGCGGCGAAGAAGTCGTAAGGCGCCTGCCCAAGCACCGCGAGGGCGCCGGCGAGAAACGCCACGAGCGCACGCCGCCAACCCCAAAGCAGAATTATCCGGCCGGTGAGGCGCTCCATGCATACTTCCGAGTCGCGAATCAGGACACAAGATTTAACAGGCTGCGCTCCGCGCTCCAAACGGCGGATGGGCTGGCTGAGATGCACAGCTCCGGCCCTGCCTACCGGTGCCAACCCTCGATTTGAACGCCCCCCAGCCGCTCGGCCTCCTCGCGCGGAACCGAACGGATGGTCTGCGTGAACGTCCAGACATGGCCCTCGGGGTCGCGTGCACGATACTGGCGCTCACCGTAGAACTGATCCGCCGGCTTCTGGATTATATCAGCGTCGAGGGCTCGCGCTTGCTCGCAATGCGCATCCAGGCCACCCTTCAGCCTGACATAGATCGACTGCGTGTTCTTGCCCGAGATCGAAGCCGGGCTGGCGACGTAATCGCTCCATTCGGAATCGACGATGATGTAGCTGTCGCCGAACCGCATCTCTGCATGGATGAGCTTTCCCTCGGCATCGCTGACCACCATGCTGCGCTCGAAGCCGAAAGCCGCCTCGAGCCAGTCCAGCGCGGCATGCGGATCCTTGTAGAAAACACCAGAGCCCAGACTTGGATGCTTGAACGGGTCGTCGATAGTCATCGTGCGAGCGAAACGCTCACGCCTGTTCGGTGCGCGCCGTGGCACGCCGGCGACGCTCACCCTTCTGGCTCTGCACGATGCGCACGCGCTTGACGCGGCGCGGATCAGCGTCGAGGACGTGAAATTCAAAACCGGGTATGGCCTGTACCACCTCGCCGCGGGCCGGAACACGGCCAAGCGTGTTGAAAATCATGCCGCCGATGGTGTCGACATATTCGCCATGTTCACCGGCGGCGAAATCCCCGCCGATCATCTTGGCGACGTCGTCGATCTCGGCCTTGCCATCGACGATGAACACGCCGTCGCCGCTCTGGGTGATCATCGGCTCGTCGTCGTCATGCTCGTCCTCGATGTCGCCGACCACCATCTCGACGATGTCTTCCAGCGAGGCAAGGCCGTCGGTGCCGCCATATTCATCGATGACCAGCGCCATTTGCGTGCGCGTCGTCTGCATGCGAGCCATCAGGTCGGAGGCGAGCATCGACGGCGGCACGAACAGCACCGGGCGGATCAGATTGAGGTCGCCAATGGTGCGTGCGAGATCGACCTGGGCGAGATCGAGAACCGTGGCGACGGGTGTTTTCCTGGTCGAGCGGCCCTTCTTGACGCGCGCGATCTTGGTGATGTGGGCCAGCACATCACGGATATGGACCATGCCGCGCGGATCATCGAGGGTCTCTGAATAGACCGGCATGCGGGAATGGCCGGATTGCTCAAAGGTGCCCAGCAGATCGCCGAGCGTCGTCGTGATTTCGACCCCTTGAATGTCGGCGCGCGGCACCATGACGTCCTCGACGCGCACTTCGCGCAGCCGCAGGATGTTGTTGAGCATGGCGCGTTCGCCGGGCGAGAAGGCGCCGGCATCGCTCGTTGTCTCGGCAAGCGCGCCGGCGATTTCCTCCCGCAGGCTGGTTCCGTTGCGTTGCCTGAACAGGCCAAGAACGCGGTCGAACAGGGAGGGACCGGCAGGCGATGTCTCGCTGGCAGCGCTGCCGATGCTGGCAGCACCAGAGGTGCCGGCAGCAGCAGAGGTACTGCTAGCACCAGAGGCAACGGTACTCGGACTTGATCCCTCTTCCGACGTATCGGAAGCCTTGGTTGCACTGCCGGCGTCGGGGCGGGCGGCAGTCTCTGGTTTGTCGTTCATCGTCGTCCGGTCAATTGGTCAGATGTAGTTACGCGTAGGGGTCGGGAATGGCAAGCCTTGCAAGCGCCGCGCGTTCGACGGCTTCCATCGCCTCGGCCTCGGCCTCGGTCTCGTGATCGTAGCCCAGCAGATGCAGCAGGCCGTGGATGACGAGATGGGTGATATGGTTCTCGACAGGCTTGTCTTCCAGTACCGCTTCATGGGCGACCGTTTCGGCGGCCAGCACGATGTCGCCCAGCATCGGCGGCAACGGACCGCCCTGCGCAAACGGAAAAGCCGGGAAAGACAAGACGTTGGTCGGTTTGTCCTTGCCGCGCCAGCCGGCGTTGAGAACCTGGATATGGGCGTCGTCGGAAAAAACGAGACTGAGTTCGGAACGGCCCGCCACGCCGATTTCGGCAAAAGCCGCCTTAACGGCCCGATCGACCAGCCGCGTCAGGCTTGCCTCGTCGGGCCAGTTGCCCGCCTCAACCGCTATGTCGATGTCGACGGGAATATTCCCGTCGCCGGATATTATGTCCTCAGGCATGAAGCCGCATCGCCAACATCAATTCTCGGCGCCGAGGCCACGCGCCAGCTTGGCGTCCCGGTCGTAGGCCCTGACGATTTCCGCCACCAGCGGATGGCGGACCACGTCGCCGTCGTTGAAGCGCACGGTGACCGCGCCCGCCACGCCGTCCAGCACCCGCAAGGCTTCGACCAGGCCCGATTTGGTGTTCGAGGGAAGGTCGATCTGGGTCGGATCGCCGGTGACGATCATGCGCGAGTTTTCGCCCAGACGCGTCAGGAACATCTTCATCTGCATCGGCGTGGTGTTCTGCGCCTCGTCGAGGATGACGGCGGCATGCGCCAGCGTGCGGCCGCGCATGAAGGCAAGCGGCGCGATTTCGATCACTTCGGCGGCAATGGCGCGCTCGACCTTGTCGGCCGGCATCATGTCGTAGAGCGCGTCATAGAGCGGCCGCAGATAGGGATCGACCTTCTCCTTCATGTCGCCGGGCAGGAAGCCCAGCCGCTCGCCGGCCTCGACCGCCGGCCGCGAGAGAATGATGCGCTCGACCATACCGCGCTCGAGCAGCATCGCCGCGTGCGCCACCGCCAGGTAGGTCTTGCCGGTGCCGGCCGGGCCGATGCCGAACACCAGTTCCGACCGTTCCAGCGCCCGCATGTAGGCGTCCTGGTTGAGCGAACGGGCATAGATCGTCTTCTTGCGGGTGGCGATCTGGGCGGCGGAGACCTTGCCCTTGCGTTCCAGCGTTGGCAGGGTCAACTGATCGTCGGCGGCAATCGCCATGCGCACGGCGCCGTCAACGTCGGACTGGCCGATATCGACGCCTTTCTGGAGAATGCCGTAAAGATTGTCCAGGGCGCGGCGCGCCTGCTCGGCGGCAGAAGCGGACCCTTTGATGGTCAGCTGGTTGCCGCGTGAGCGGATGTCGACGCCAAGCTTCTGCTCGAGCCGGGCGAGGTTTTCGTCGAACTGACCATAGAGGGCGCTGGCAAGCTTGTTGTTGTCGAAAGTCAGAACGATGTGCGCCATGTCAGAAGCCCCAGATGCCGGTACCGGGGGCAGGTTCTTCAGCTCTGCTGCGCTCAACCGTCTCTCCTCATCTGCCGAGACCCTCAGGCCAATTCGGCGAACAGGCTGTTGTAGCCCGTCTTCGTGATTCGCACCTGGATAATGTCACCGATTTCGCCGGCCTTTTCATCAACAATAACCGGCTGCAGCCAAGGTGAGCGGCCTACCTTCTGGCCGGCCTGACGGCCGGGCTTCTCGATCAGCGTGTCGATGGTGCTGCCGACGAGGCTCAAGCCGAAGTCCTGCTGCTGCTTCACAAGCAGAGCCTGCAGCCGCTGCAGGCGCTCGTCCTTGACCGTTTCCGGCACATGATCGGCCATTTCGGCGCCTGGCGTGCCGGGGCGCGGCGAATATTTGAAGGAGAAGGCCGAGGCGTAATTCACCTGACGCACCAGCTCCATGGTCGCCTCGAAATCCGCTTCTGTCTCGCCGGGGAAGCCGACGATGAAGTCGCCGGAAAGCGCGATGTCAGGCCGGGCAGTGCGGATACGGTCGAGCAGCGCCAGATAATCCCTCGCCGTGTGCCGGCGATTCATCGCCTTGAGGATGCGGTCGGAGCCTGATTGCACCGGCAGATGCAGATAGGGCATCAACGACGGCAGATCGCGATGGGCCGCTATCAGCTCGTCATCCATGTCGCGCGGGTGGCTGGTGGTATAGCGCAGACGCGCCAGCCCGGGGATTTCGGCCAGCCTGAACAGCAGGCGGCCAAGGCCCCACTCGTGGCCGTTCTCGCCCTGGCCATGCCAGGCATTGACGTTCTGGCCAAGCAGCGTCACTTCGCGCACCCCGGCTTCAGCCAGGCGCTCAGCCTCCGCGACAATCTGCGCCACCGGCCGGGAAACTTCGGAGCCTCTGGTATAGGGCACGACGCAGAAGGTGCAGAACTTGTCGCAGCCTTCCTGCACGGTGAGGAAGGCGGTGACGCCGCGCTTGATGACCTCGGCGCGCTTGGGCTGCGGCAGATGCTCGAACTTGTCCTCGATGGCGTAGTCGGTCTCGACGATCTTTTCGCCGCCGCGCACCCGCGCCAGCACGTCGGGGAGCCGGTGATAAGTCTGCGGGCCGATGACCAGGTCGACGGCCGGCGAACGGCGGATGATCTCGGCGCCTTCGGCCTGCGCCACGCAGCCGGCGACGCCGACCAGCATCTCGCGGCCGGCCAGGGCACGCTCGGCTTTCATGTCGCGGATACGGCCGAGCTCGGAATAGACCTTTTCGGCCGCCTTCTCCCTGATATGACAGGTGTTCAGCAGCACCAGGTCCGCCTCGCCAATGGCATCGGTCGCGGAATAGCCGTCGGCAGCCAGCGCATCGGCCATACGCTGCGAATCATAGACATTCATCTGGCAGCCATAGGTCTTGATGAAGACTTTTCTCGCTGCCGTGGAAAGCACTGCCGGCTGTCCAGCCAAAGTGCCGATGTCGTCGCTTTCTATCGTGTTCAAGTCCATAAGGCGGCTTCTAACGCCTTTCCGTGACAAAAAACAGACGATTCTCAGCCCACGCCAGCAAGGGCATGCCGGGGCTAGCGGCTCGGCCGCGGGTCGGCAAGCGCCGCCTGCATCATCTCACGCACCTGGCTTTCCATCAGTTTCGACGTCTCCTTGCGGTTCGAACCCTTGGAAAAGGCGATTGCCTCGCCGAAATGCACCTCGACGTCGAGCGCGCCCTCCGCCAGCAATACCTTGAGATGCGGCATCAAATCCTCATCGCCGATCCATGCGGCAAGCGGGCGATGCCGGCGGCCGAGCGGCACGCCGTGCAGACGCGTATAGGCGATCGCCACCGGCTGGATGAACACCTGTTCCGCCGCGCCTTCCGAAATCGCCATCGAGGCGGCGCCGAACAGCGTGCTCTTGAACGGCAGGACCATATTGCCGTCGCCGGTCGAGCCCTCGGCAAACAGCACCATCGCATCGCCCTTGGCCATGCGGCTGGCAATCTCGCTTGCCTGGTCGCTCGACGAACGCTTGCGCTCGCGCTCGATGAACACGGTACGCTGCAGCTTCGAAAGCATGCCGATCAGCGGCCAGCCTTCCATATCAGCCCTGGCGATGAATTTTACGTCGGCAAAAGAGCCGAGCACCATGATGTCGGTCCAGGAGATGTGATTGGACGCAACCAGCAGCGGGCGCTTGTTGGACAGCGTCCCCTTGACATGGATGCGCATGCCGAGCGCCCTGATGATCAGCCTGTGCCAGATCTTGAGGATGAAGGTTTCCGGCCACCAGCCGGTCTTCATCGACAGTATCTGTAACGGCACGAGGACCAGCGAACCGGCGACAACGAGGCCCAGCGCCAGGAAAATCCTGATTTTCTTGATCATCGCCCCATCCCGGCCGTCTCGCTAGCGAAGATCGCGGCGCATGACAAGCGCGCCGGTCGGTCCGTGTTCGGCCGACCTGTAGTAATTCGGCCGCTTGCCGACCTCGCGGAAGCCCAGCCGGCGATAAAGCGCGATCGCCGCGACATTGGTCTCGTCGACCTCGAGGAACAGCGCTTCGGCGCGCTGCGCGTGCAGTTCGCGCAGCACCGCGTCCATCAATTGCCAGCCCAACCCCTGCCGGCGATGCGATCGCGCCACCGCGACGGTCAGGATCTCGCCCTCGCCTGCCGCAAGCCGCGCCAGCACGAAGCCGACGGGCGGCTTGGAGCCCTGTCCGGTTTCGCGCGCGGCATAGCCGAACACAGTGTCCTGTTCGAGCAGGGCCGCGAATTCGCCATCGGTCCAGGGGCGGACAAAGTCCTCGCGGTGCAGCAGCGAGACCGCCGGACTGTCGGCGATCCTCAGCGGCTCGAGCGCATAGTCCCGGCGGCGTGGTTGGAGAAAAGGTATGCGCATCTAATTTTTGTTTTCTTGTTTGACCATGATCTCTGGACAAACGGGAACCGTTGTCCGTGAAAACCGGCTTCCACTTTTCGGGATCATGGTCTGATCCTTGAAAGAATGAACCCGGCCTGCGGCTTGGCGTCGGCGCCGCGCAGATAGAGTGGTTTCGGCCGTTCGCCCGCGCCCTTGGCGGCAGCCAGGCGGGCGTAGGTGACAATGTCGGCGGTGGCCGTCCGAGGGCCGACATCGAATTCGCGCCCGGCCGATGCGCTGATGAGCGCTGCAGCGGTGCCGGCAAGCACCGGAGACGTTTCCATCGCCATTGCCACCACGTCGGCCAGCGTGGCCACGGCCGGACCGTAAGTCAAGACTAACCTTTCGTCGTAAAAGGCCGCGTGGATCTCCTCACGGCCGGCATCCAGCGCCGCCAGCACGGTGCGACCGGGAAATGCCGTCGCTGCTTCGGCAGCCAGCGCCTCCAGTGTCGTCACTCCGATTGCCGGTATCTTCAGCGCCAGCGCCAGGCCACGCGCGGTCGAGACGCCGACCCGCAGACCGGTGAAGGAACCGGGGCCGACAGACACGGCAATGGCGCCAAGACCTGCATAGTCGGTTGCGCCTGCCTCCAGCGCTTCGGCGATGACCGCCATCAGCTGCTCGGCATGGCCCTTGCCGAGATCGAGCACCGAGCGGCCGAGCTCCCGCTTCGCCGTCGCGTCATAGACGCTAGCGGCGCAGAGGTTGGCGGCACAGTCGATGGCAAGCAATTTCATGAAGCAACCGGTTCGAAAACAATTCCCTGTGCCCGCCACGGCCCGCCACCGCAAGGGGATAGTGCATAATTCGTTAAGCGGCTTCGCTTGTGGCCTATGCGGCCTGCTCGATGCGCAGCATGTGGTTGTCCCAGACATAGTCCGGTTCGGAGCGTGTCGCACCACTGCCCTCGACGATCTCGCCAGCGCCGGTGGTGGCCATGAAGCCGGTTCCGTCAGGTGCCACGCCGCAGACCTCGACCAGCGCGCTGTTCGCGACGACCCGGCCGCTGGCCGAATCGAGCACGACAAGCGAGTTGCCTTCCGGCGAGGAGACCGCGACCGTGCCGGCAGCTGGATTGGCGGCGACCGAGCCTATGTAGTTGCGGAAGCCGGACAAAACGTCCTGCGGCATGTCGAGCAGTTGCAGATCCTTGCCGCGCGTGGCGCGACCGACCAGCAACGGACGATCGGTGCCCGGCCCCCGGTACTGGCAGCCGAACCAGACGGTTCCGGATGGATCTGTGTCCATGTGGCGGATAGACAGCTGATGCAGTGCGGCCGGCAATTCGTGCTTCTCGATAAGGTCGCCGGTGGCGCGGTCTATCAGCACGTAGGACGGCTTCATGGTCGCAATGTTGAGCTCGGCGCGGCCGTAATCCGGATGGGTCTCGATGCCGCCATTTGCTACCGCAATCGTCCTGCCATCGCCCAGGAGCAGAAGCTCGTGCGGACCCATTCCATAGGTCGGGAACTCGCCGACACGGCTGAATTTCGCCCGCGCATCGTAGACGCCGACGACGCCGGCGGCGTTGTCGAAGTCGTTTTCGGTGGCATAGAGCAGCGCACCGTCGGCCGAAAACACGCCATGGCCGAAGAAATGCCGGCCGGCGGTGCTGGCGATGGTCAGCGGCGCATCACGGCCCGAATGGTCGAAAACCACGGCGAAGGTGCCGGGCTGGCGCGCGAAGACCACCGAGCGTTTCGATATGGGATCGAAGGTGACATCGTGGCCGCGATCGGGCAGATCGATCGCATGCAGGACTTTGCCGGCCTCGGACAGGACGGCAGCGCCAAAGCTGCCGTCGCGTTTGACGAAAGCGGTGGCGAAGACGGCGTCGGCCGAAAGCGTCGTTGCCCAGGCCGATGGCGCCATCGCGGCCATGAAGCCAACGCCTGCAGCTCTCAGGAAATCGCGGCGATCTATCAGCGGGGTTTTCAATTCAGTCCCCATCCAGCGAGGAGAAGCCTGCGGTCAGGCCGAATTCAGCGGTCAACCTGGTCCCGATCAGGGTCGACAGGCTGGAGGTGATCAGCGCGAAATGCTCGAGCTTGTCGCGCAATGCCGGATCGGCAAGCGCCTTGTCGATTGGACCGCTGACGGCCTTGGCGGTGGCGACACCGTTGACCAACTGGATGTGGATCGATTCGGCCATCCAGCGCGCATCGGCCGGCAGGGCGTCGCCAAGTTTCGAGGCCTGGAACAGCGTATCGATGCCGGAGAGATTGCCGGCCAGTGACGCGGTGGTGTTTTGCGAGCGCCAATAGATCGCTTGTTTCGGCTTGTCCGCGTCCGGCTTGCCGCCGAAAAACCCTTTCAGGCGCACGTCGCGCACCATTTCCAGCTCATTGATGAAGACGCCGACCAGTTCCGTCACCGCTTCGTTGCCGTCGCGGTAGAGCGCATTCTGCGGCCCCGGATTGGCCCAAATCGCTGCAAAGCCGTCCGGTTTGTTCCAGGCGGCGCTGACCTCGCCGGCCATGGTTTCGATGTTGCCGGCAACAGCAGTGCCATAGGCGCAGCGGTAGGGATCATCCTTGCCGGCCAGTGCATCGGCGCCGTCGCCGTAAAGTACGAACTCCAGCGCGCCCAGCCCCTGCATGGCGACGCTCTTGCCGGCCAGCTGTGCCGGATCTGTGGCGGTTGGATCCTTCGCCGACAGCGCCGCCTGCACCTGCTTCAGGCCAATGCTCTTGCGATCCGGCCAGAACAGCATGCGTTCCAGCCGGTTGTTCTCCTTGATCGGCCCGAAGCCGATGATTTCGGCTGACGACCAGGCATAGACGGTGGCGGAGAATTCGGCGCGTGCGGCATCGAGCTCTCCTTGCGAGGGCGTGACGCACAGCTTGCGCATGGATCCGGTCAAGGCTTCCGCATGCTCGTGCAGGCCGGCATAGGCCGGGCGGACGAAGCCATCGATCGCCCGCTGGATGATGTCGGAGGCTTTGACCGCCGCCGACGCAGGGACAACGCCCAGCAGGGCCAGCGGAAGAGCGAAAAACAATGCAGAACGCTTGAACATCACAGTGACTCCAGGAATTTGAGCAATGCGTCACGCTCGGTCGCGTTAGCGGCGGCAAAACGGTCGCGCGCTTTCTGCGCCTCGCCGCCATGCCACAGGATCGCCTCAGCCAGGCTGCGCGCGCGCCCGTCATGCAGAAAGAAGGAATTGCCGTTGACTGTCTCGGTCAGGCCGATGCCCCACAGCGGCGGCGTGCGCCACTCATTGCCCGTCGCATCGCCCACGGCCTGGCCATCGGCCAGATCAGGCCCCATGTCGTGCAGCAGGAAGTCGGAATAGGGCCAGATCAACTGGAAGGCCTGCGCCTTATTGGGCGTATCGCGGCGCGTGACGAATTTCGGCGTATGGCAGGCAATGCAGCCGATCTCGTAGAATGTCTTTTTGCCCGCGAGCACGTCCGGCCGGTCGAGGTCCCGGCGCGACGGCACGGCCAGGTTCTGCGAATAGAAGGTGACGAGATCCATCACCGGCGGCGGCGCCTCGACCGGGCCAAGACGCTGCTGCACGCCGTTCGGCATGGCGAGGCATTTTGCCTCCGCAGCAGTGCAATCGCCCCAATGCCTCGGCTCTTCGAGCGTCGAGATGCCGATGTCGCCGGCAAAGGCATCCGCCGCCTGCTGGCGGATCGACGCGGTCTGCGCCTTCCAGCCGAAGCGGCCGAGCGTCAGTTCCCCGTTCAGGCTATCGCGCACGATGTTCGGCCTGCCGGAAATGCCGTCGCCGTCCCTGTCGTCCGGATCGGCTTGGGCGAGAATATCAGACGGCGCGATCTGTTCGATCAGGCCCAGGCCGATCATCGGCGGTGTGAGCCGCGGCGACAGCGTGGTGCGCGGGTCAAGCGGCCCGTAGCCAAGGCCGTCAACCGAATAGCTCGGTTTGCGCAAGGAGATCACAGAGCCGTCCGTCAGCTCCACCTTACGTTCCTGGTAATCGATATGCATCCTGCCTTCACCGGGCAGGCCGGGTACGGCGAGCTCCTGCAATTGCCTGCCGTAGACCGGGTCGGGGAAGTTGAGCACCTCATGGTCGGCAAGCGCCGCCTTCTCTTCCACGCTGCTGGCGTCGCGGGCCAGCCGCAGGAACATCGACGTGGTGCCGGGGTCGCCTTGCGGCGGGCGGCCGCGGCCATCCTTCAGATGACAGTTCTGGCAGGCACGTTCGTTGAACAGCGGGCCGAGCCCGTCCGACGCTTGCGTCGAGGATGGCGACGAGACCCAGTTCTTGCGGAAAAGGGCATTGCCGAGCTTGAAGTCGCCCTCTTCCTCGAAGGTGATGTTGGCCGAGGATTGCGAGAAGGAATCGCGGCTGACGTCCTTTCGGGACGTGCCGGCGCCACCTTGCATCAATTCGAACGGCTCTGGCCTGGAAAAATCCGTGGTCGGCCTGGTGACGGCAATGACGCGCGCCTGATCCTTCGCATTGAGGTCGGTGCGCGTGGTGGCGAAGCCGGCCGGCTGAAGATCACCCGCCATCGCCGAAGAGGTAAGCGCCAACACGAGCATGACACAGCGCCGACGCGCCAATCCGGCTGGCGTCTTCTCAGGGGGCGGCGAGCCATTGGCCCGCCGCGAGCGGCGCACGAATTCTAGCAGGCGCCGCATTCCCGCATGCCCTTACTCCGCCTCGTCTGCCGATGCGGCGTTGAGCTGGCCGTATTTCTCCTCGCCAATCGAGGCAAGCAGGTCGAGCTGCGTCTCAAGAAAGTCGATGTGACCCTCCTCGTCGGCCAGCAATTCCTCGAACAGCTTCATCGTCACGTAGTCGCCGGCGTCGTTGCAGATTTCGCGCGAACGCTTGTAGGCGGTACGTGCGTCATATTCTCCGGCAAGGTCGGATTCGAGCACTTCCTTGACGTTCTGCCCGATGCGCAGCGGCGCCACGGACTGCAGGTTCGGATGGCCTTCGAGGAAGATGATGCGGGCGACGAGCTTGTCGGCATGGTGCATCTCCTCGATCGATTCCGCCCGCTCCTTCTTTGCCAGCTTGGCGTATCCCCAGTCCTCAAGCAGACGGAAATGCACCCAGTACTGATTGACGGCGCCAAGCTCCAGAAAAAGGGCCTCGTTAAGCCGCTCGATGATCTGCGGATCGCCTTTCATGAATTCTGCTCCCGTATTGGATGCGCAGGCCTCTGACGCGATCCAGGTGTGAAACGACATCCACGCCGCTCGCCTCCGAGCGAGCGTGGTAGTTTTCGGTGACCCGAATGATCGTTTCCACCACATTTGGGAAGCAGCCGCAACAGCGACCGCGCTTTTGCATTGCATGATAGATTTTCGCCGGCACGATCAACTGCCAGGGATCCTGGTCCAGCAGCCCGACGATCGTCTGCTCGATCTCCTTCTCGGTGATGATGTTGCAATGACAAATCAGCATTGGCTTGCTCGGCTGGCTGACGGCGTCTCCCGCGCCGTGTGGCTTGATCTTCTGGCGGAGGCCGTTGCAAAGCCGGTTGTCCGGCTCCGGGCCAGTCTCCGTCGTTTACCCCTTACTTGAACACCTTGTCCGGCGCGTCGAGGCTGTCGGACCCTTCGAAGGCGATGGTGCTGAGCTTCAGGGAGCCGACGGCGCGCTCAATCGACTTGGTCTGATCGATCAGCGCATCGATCGCCGCCTGGACGGTGGCATTGCCCTCAATGTTGCCCTCGGCGATCTGCTGGTCATAGGCCTCGCCGGCCAGTGCACGCGCCTTGATCGCCTCCATCTTGGCGACCGAAACATCGAGCTTGTCAGACAGTTCCTTGTCGATCGCCGGGTCGGCCGCCTTCACCATATCGGCCACCGAAGGACCCGAAACGATGGTGCCGTCGAGACGCGTGTAGCTCGCATGATAGGCCGCGCGAATGCCGATGGCGTCGTAGAGATGCGAATTGTAGGTGTTGTCGGAGAAGCAATCGTGCTCCTCTTCCGGATCATGCAGCAGTAGGCCGAGCTTCATGCGCTCGCCGGCCAGTTCGCCGTAGGACAGCGAGCCCATGCCGGTGAAGATCGTCGAGATCGCCGTGCTCGGCTCGCCATCGACAAGAGCCTTGCGGGCGGCGCCGTCTTCCTTCCAGTTGCCGACCATCTCCTGAAGATCCGAAACCAGAAGGTCGCTGGCCGATTTCAGATACTCGGCGCGGCGGTCGCAATTACCGCCGGTGCAGTTCTTGAGGTCGTAGTCGGTGTAGGGGCGCTCGCCGGCACCCGGGCCGGTGCCATGCAGGTCCTGGCCCCAGAGCAGGAATTCGATGGCGTGATAGCCGGTGGCGACATTGGCCTCGATGCCGCCGGCTCCCTGCAGCGTGCCGGAGAGGAATTCCGGCGAAAGCTTCGATGCATCGACCTTCTTGCCGTTGATCTCGATCTCCTTGTTGGCGATCACATTGGCCGTGTAGAGCGCGTTCGCGTCCGATTCGGTGCCGTAGCTCTTGGCGACATAGTCGATCAAGCCTTCATCCAGCGGCCAGGAATTCACCTTGCCTTCCCAGTCGTCGACGATCTTGTTGCCGAAGCGGTAGACTTCGGTCTGCTGGTAGGGAACGCGCGATGCCTTCCAGGCGTCACGGGCAGCGTTGAGGGTTTCCACCGATGGCGTGGCGAGCAGCGCGTCGACCGCCTTGTCGAGCGCTTGCGCGGTGGTCAGCGAATCCTCGTATTTCGCGAGCGCGATGTCGGAATAGGTCTTGATGACCGCCTTTACATCTGTTTCCGCCTTTGCCGGCAACACGAATACCGCCGCCGTCAGCAGGGCAGTGGCGCCGATCGCCGCAAGCCTGCTGCCATATCGTGCTGTCATGATCACTCTCCAGTTTCTCGGAAATTCTGTAAACGGCGCGCGCAGCAACCGGCGCCAGGCCATCTGCGGGCCATTGGGCGCAAGAGATGCCGCGCCATCGCGCGGTTCGCGGAAGAAAGACACCAAAATGCCTCCAATCGAAAGGGTTCAAGGCCCAGACATTAAAGGGATGCGCTGACGCGCGAGCTTCCATAAAGCTGCGACACCGTCGGATGTCAATGACAATCCGCAAGAAAAGTCAATCGAAACAACAGTTTAGAATTATTCTAAACTGCGACTGTCAACTTTATGCATTTTCCTGCACCGGTCTTGCCGCTGAACTGTGCGATTGACAGCCGCCATCCCGGATGCGACCCGCAAAAGCTCGCTTGCAGCGGTGCCAGACAATTGCCATCTGGCGGAACATCCTAGGGTAGAATCGGGATTGAGTGCGATGAAGAACGGTGTGGTCATTGTCGGCGCGGGTCATGCGGGCGTGCAAGCGGCCGCAAGTCTGCGCGAGGACGGTTATGACGGGCCGGTGATCCTCGTCGGAGATGAGGACGAACTGCCCTACCACAAGCCGCCGCTGTCGAAGACCTTCATCAAGGATGCCGAGGCCAAGCCACAACCCTTGCGCGGCGAGGCCTTTTACACCGGCAGCGCCATCGACTACCGGCCTGGCGTCAGGATCGATCGCATCGATGCCGGACGCCGCAGTTTGGATATTGCCGGCGGTGGTGCGCTTGCCTTCGACCACCTGATCCTGGCGACAGGCTCGCGCCCGCGCACGCTGCCGCTGCCCGGTGCCGATCTGTCCGGGGTGCTGTCGCTGCGCTCGCTGGCCGATGCGCGGCTGATCCGCGACCTCAGCGCGCAAACCGACGAAGTCGTCATCCTCGGCGGCGGTTTCATCGGGCTGGAGATCGCAGCCACGTTGCGGGCCGCCGGCCGCACGGTGACAGTGGTCGAGGCGGTGGACCGGCTGCTCGGCCGCGCCGTGGCGCCGGTGGTGGCGAGCCACGTCCGGCAACGGCTGGAAGCGACGGGCGTGCGCATCCTCACCGGCACCTCGATCGCCGGGCTCGAAGGCGAAAACGGTCATGTCGTGGCCGCGATCACCTCGTCAGGCGAAAGACTGCCGGCGCGCATGGTCATTGTCGGCATTGGTGCCGTGCCGAATGTCGAACTGGCACAGGAAGCTGGCCTCGGCATCGCCAACGGCATCCGCGTCGATCACCAGATGCGGACTTCGGTGCCGGAGATTCTCGCTATTGGCGATGCTGCCTCTTACCGTCACTGGTTCACCGGCGGCGACGTGCGGCTGGAATCGGTGCAGAATGCCACCGACCAGGCGCGGCTTGCCGCGCGCACGATATCAGGCCATGCCGACGCCTATTCTGCGGTGCCATGGTTCTGGTCCGACATCGGCGACATGAAGCTGCAGATGGTCGGCCTGACCGCCGGCGGCGACAGCCATGTCGTGCTGGGCGACCTGCCCGACAACAAATTCTCGATCTACCACTACGCCGGCGAGCGGCTGCTCGGCATCGAATCGGTCAACCGTCCGGGCGACCATATGCTTGGCCGCAAGATGTTGGGCGCCGGCTTCTCGCCGACGCCGCAGACGGTGGCCGCTGGCCCCGAGGGGCTGAAAGCGGCACTGGCTGCGTTTCAGAACATGGAGCCAGCCAAGGCCAGCGCGTAGAGTTGCCAATTTTTGCCATACGCAATAAAATGTCTGAATGAGCACCATGAATATCTCACTGCCCGACAGCCTGAAGCATTTTGTCGATCAGCAAGTGACGGATCGCGGCTATGGTACGAGCAGCGAGTATGTGCGTGAATTGATCCGCCACGATCAGGATCGTCAACTTCTGCGCGGTTTGCTCCTCGAAGGCGCATCATCCGCGCCGGGCGCTCCCGTAGACGATGACTATTTCGCCGCGCTGCGAAAACGAGCGCAGGGCCAATAAATTAAGTGGCCACAAAGGCAATTACCCCTCGAAACCTCGCTCTGCGGGATATCGAGGACGCCGTTGATTATTATGCACGCGAAGTTGGTTCGCATACGGCGTTGGGCTATGTCGAGGACCTTCAAAATGCCTACAAACTGATAGGCAGCCATCCAGCATCCGGCTCTCTAAGGTATGGCTACGAAATTGGATTGCCTGGTCTGCGGAGTGTGCAACTCAAGCGCTATCCATATCTGATTTTCTATCTTGAGCAGCCCGACCATATTGATGTGTGGCGAGTACTGCATGCCAAGCGGGACATTCCCGCCTGGCTACAGAATCCAAGCTCCTGACGACAGGTTCGCTTTGAGGTAGGTCCTTAGGCGAAGTGGCGCTGCTCTTTCAGGCGGCGCAGACTTCGCGGATCGAGCTTTCCAGAATGTCGAGTGCTTCATTCATGACTTCGTCCTGGATGGTGATCGGCGCCAGGAAGCGGATGACGTTGCCGTAGACGCCGCAGGTCAGCAGGATCAGGCCCTTGTCGAGCGCCTTCAGCCGGATCGCATTGGCGATCTCGGCCGACGGCAGGCCCTTCTTGACGTCGTTGAACTCGACCGCGTTCATGAAGCCGAGGCCTCTGATGTCGACGATCTCGGGCACGTCGTCACGGATCGACTGCAGCCGCTGCTTCAGCCTTGCGCCCAGCGTGTTGGCGCGGTCGCACAGGTTTTCGTCCTCGATGACGTCGAGCACGGCGTGCGCGGCGGCAACGCCGATCGGGCTGCCGCCATAGGTGCCGCCGAGCCCGCCGGGGCCGGGTGCATCCATGATTTCGGCGCGGCCGGTGACCGCCGCCAGCGGGAAACCGCCGGCCAGGCTCTTGGCCATGGTGGTGATGTCGGCGGCCACCTCATGGTGATCCATCGCAAACATCTTGCCGGTGCGGGCAAAGCCGGTCTGCACTTCGTCGGCGATCAGCAGCATGCCGTGCTGGTCGCAAAGCTTGCGCAGCGCAACCAGGAAGTCACGCGGCGCGTCGTAGAAGCCGCCCTCGCCCTGAACCGGCTCGATGATGATGGCGGCGACGCGGGCCGGATCGACATCGGCCTTGAACAGCCGGTCGAGCGCGGCCAGCGAGTCGGCGACCGAGACACCGTGCAGCGGCACAGGGAACGGCGCATGATAGACATCGCCCGGCATGGCGCCGAAGCCGACCTTGTAAGGCACGACCTTGCCGGTCAGTGCCATGCCCATGAAGGTGCGGCCATGGAAGCCGCCGGCAAAGGCGATGACCGCCTGACGGCCGGTGGCATTGCGGGCGATCTTGATGGCGTTCTCTACCGCCTCGGCCCCGGTGGTGACGAAGATCGTCTTCTTCTCGAACTTGCCGGGCAGCATGCCGTTCAGCCGTTCGGCCAGGCGCACATAGCTCTCATAGGGCACCACCTGGTGGCAGGTGTGGGTGAAGCGGTCGAGCTGTGCCTTGACCGCCTCGATCACCCTGGGATGGCGATGCCCGGTGTTGACGACGGCGATGCCCGACGAGAAATCGATATAGCGACGCCCCTCGACATCCCAGATTTCCGAATTTTCAGCCCGGTCGGCATAAATCTGCGTGGTCATGCCGACGCCGCGGGAAATCGATTGGTTCTTGCGTTCGGAAATGGCTGAATTCTTCATCGTATCCCTCACCGGGCCGGCGCCCGTCCTGTTTGATGCCGTTGAGATGTCTTCTGACCTTATTTCACGTTTTCCTCAAGTCGGCACCACCGGCAGGCGATTGGGCCTGCGGTGGGCAGATCCCGGCGCTTAGCCAGTCGGGCGATACACGTACGAGACCGGTTTCCTTTTCCCGGGGATCGACTATCCTCTGGATGGCCGCGAGGCACCGCGATCAGCGAGCGGCCCGCGGCCGGGAGAGCCCATGAGCAGGAACGTGACTTCGCCCGTCTCGCAGCCATCGGTCAAAGCTCCCGGTCTTTTGTCTTTTCCAGCCGCCCCGGCGCTTTTCGCCTGCACGGCGGCGCTGCTTCTGGCCGGCTGTCAGAAGCAGGAAGCGGCGGACAAGAAACTGCAGATCATGGTGCGCACCGAAACGGTGGCGATGGCCGACTATGCGCCAAGGACTTCGCTGACCGGGGTGATCGCGGCGCGTACGCTGAACAATCTGTCGTTCCGGGTCGGCGGTCGCGTCGCCGAACGGTTTGTCGATGTCGGCCAGCATGTCGATCAAGGCACGGTGCTCGCCCGCATCGACCCGCAGGAGCAGGAATCCGACCTGCGCTCGGCGCAGGCCGATCTTGATGCAGCCAAGGCGCAACTGACCCAGTCCGTTGCCGCCTTCGAGCGGCAGAAGACGCTGCTGGCGCAGGGCTTCACCACCAGGCGCGACTATGACGCCGCGGACCAGGCCCTGAAGGTGGCACAAGGCAGCGTCGAAGCCGCGCAGAGCGCTTTCTCCAACGCCCAGCAAAACCTGTCCTTCACCGAGCTCAAGGCCGGTGCCGCCGGCGTGATCACCGCCCGCCAAGTCGAAACCGGCCAAGTGGTGCAAGCCGCGCAAACCGTCTTCACCGTCGCCGAGGACGGCGACCGCGACGCGGTGTTCAACGTGCAGGAGACGCTGATCGCCAAGACACCGGCATCGCCTGCGGTGACGATCACGCTGTTGTCCGGTCCGCAGGTCAGGGCAACGGGCAAGGTCCGCGAAATCTCGCCTGCGGTCGACCCGGCTTCGGGCTCGATCCGGGTCAAGGTCGCCATTCCCGACACGCCCGCCGGCATGCCGCTGGGAGCAGCCGTCATCGGCTCGGTAAGCGCCAAGCCGGCGAAGGCGATCCTGCTGCCTTGGCAGGCGCTGACGTCCAGCGGCGGCAAGCCGGCGGTCTGGATCGTCGATCCCTCGACCAAGGCGGTGACGATGGCGCCGGTCGAAGTGCTGGCGTTCAATTCGGGCACGGTCGTGATCGCCAGGGGGCTGGACGAAGGCCAGAGCGTCGTCACCGCTGGAGGACAGCTGCTCAGCCCTGGACAGACGATCGAGATATCAGGAGCGGGCCAATGAGCCGGGCGCCGCGCGTCCTGCTCGGCGTGCTCATGCTTGGCGCGCTGGCATCCTGCTCCAGGTCGGAGGAAAAGCCGCCCGAGATCATCCGGCCGGTGCTGTCGATGGTGATCGAGCCGCGCACCACGCAAGTCTTCGGTTTTGCCGGATCCGTCGAACCGCAGGTCAGCGCCGATCTGGCCTTCCGTCTGCTTGGCCGGGTCGTCTCGCGCGACGTCCAGGTCGGCGACATCGTCAGCAAGGGCACGACGATAGCGGCACTCGATCCGACCGCGCTGGAGTTGTCGCTCCAGGCGGCCAAGGCGGAACTGTCCAATGCCGAGGCGCAGTTCGCCAACGCCGCCGCCAGCGAGGAACGGCAGCGCCAGTTACTCGCCTCGGCCAACGCCACGCAAGCTGTCTTCGACGCCGCGCAGCAGGCGCGCAAAGCTGCGGAGGCAGGTGTCGAGCGGGCTAAGGCCTCGCTTGCCAAATCGCAGGAACAGCTCGGCTATGCCAGGCTGTTCTCTGATTTCGACGGTGTCGTCACCGCTGTCGGCGCCGAAGTTGGCCAGACGGTCTCGCCCGGCCAGACCGTCGTCACCGTGGCGCGCTCGGACCTGCGCGAGGCGGTGGTCGACATTCCCGACCAATTGACCGGTGATCTCGCGGCCGGCACGCCCTTCCAGGTCATCCTGCAGTCGCTGCCGACGATCCAGACCGGGGCTAAGCTGCGCGAGATCGCACCGCAATCCGAGGGCTCGACCCGCACCCGGCGCGTCAGGCTGACGCTCACGGATCCGCCACAGGCCTTCCGGCTCGGCTCGACGGTGACGGCGACCCGCGTGACCAAGGTGGCACCGACGATCGAACTGCCCATGTCGGCGCTGTTCGAAAAGAACGGTTCCGCGAAAGTGTGGATCGTCGACCCGCAGACATCGAGCGTGAACGCACGCGACATAAAGGTCGCGTCGAAGAATGGCGGCACCTTCACGGTGACAGAGGGGCTGGAGGCCGGCATGCGTGTTGTCACGGCGGGCGTCCACAGCCTGAGCGAAGGCCAGAAGGTGACAGCGCCCGAGGGAGGGGCCTCATGAAAGGCTTCAATCTCTCCGACTGGGCGCTCAACCACCGCTCCATGGTCTGGTATTTCATGCTGGTCTTCGTCGTGGCTGGCGTGTTCTCCTACCTCAATCTCGGCCGTGAAGAAGATCCCAACTTCACCATCAAGACGATGATCATCCAGGCCAACTGGCCGGGCGCCTCGGTCAAGGAAACCGTGCAGCAGGTGACCGACCGCATCGAGAAGAAACTCGAGGAACTCGACAGCCTCGACTACACCAAGTCCGTCACCACGGCCGGCCAGACCGTCATCTTCGTCAACCTGAAGGACACCACCAAGGCACGCGATGTCGTGCCGAACTGGATTCAGGTGCGCAACATGGTCAATGACATCGGGGCGCAGTTTCCGCAGGGTGTGCAGGGACCGTTCTTCAACGACCGCTTCGGCGACGTCTATGGCAACATCTACGCCTTCACATCGGACGGGCTGACGCCGCGCCAGTTGCGCGACTATGTCGAGGATGCCAGAACAAAGATCCTGACCGTGCCCAACGCCGGCAAGGTCGACCTGGTCGGCGCCCAGGACGAAGCGATCTATCTCGAATTCTCAACCCGCCAGATCGCCGCCCTCGGCCTCAACCAGCAAGCGATCGTCGCCAGCCTGCAGGCGCAGAACGCGATCACGCCGTCCGGCGTCATCCAGTCCGGGCCGGAGCGCATCAGCGTGCGTGTCGGCGGGCAGTTCACCTCCGAGGAAAGCCTGCGCGCCATCAATCTGCGCGTCAACGACCGGTTCTTCCGCCTGAGCGACGTGGCGACGATCACACGCGGCTATGTCGATCCGCCGACGGCACTGTTCCGTTTCAACGGCCAGGACGCGATCGGGCTCGCCATCGGCATGAAACCCAACGCCAACCTGCTCGAATTCGGCGAGGCGCTGCACAAGGAGATGGACAAGGTGCTGGCCGACCTGCCGGTCGGTGTCGGCGTGCATCTGGTCGCCGACCAGCCGGTCATCGTCGAGGAGGCCGTCTCGGGCTTTACGCGTGCGCTGTTCGAGGCGGTCGCCATCGTGCTCGCCGTGTCGTTCATCAGTCTCGGCATGCGCGCCGGCTTCGTCGTGGCGCTGTCGATCCCGCTGGTGCTGGCCATCACCTTCACGGTCATGGCCTATCTCGGCATTTCGCTGCAGCGTATTTCCCTGGGTGCGCTGATCATCGCGCTCGGCCTTCTGGTCGACGACGCGATGATCGCGGTCGAGATGATGGTGGCGCGGCTTGAGGTCGGCGACAATCTGCGCAAGGCGGCGACCTATGTCTACACATCGACCGCCTTTCCGATGCTGACCGGTACGCTGGTAACTGTCGCCGGCTTCATCCCGATCGGCCTCAACAACAGCGCCGCCGGCGAATATACCTTCACCCTGTTCGTGGTCATCGCCGTTTCGCTGCTGGTGTCATGGATCGTGGCGGTGCTGTTTGCGCCACTGCTCGGCGTCACCATCCTGCCGGCGACGATGAAAACCAAGCATCACGACCAGCCGGGCCGCTTCACCTCGCTGTTCCGGCGCGTGCTTGTCGGCTCGGTGCGCCATCACTGGCTGACCATCATCGCCACCGTGTTGTTGTTTGCCGGCTCGATCGCCGGCTTCGGCCTGGTGCAGCAGCAGTTCTTCCCGCCATCGGACCGGCCGGAGTTGATCGTCGACTGGAACCTGCCGCAGAATTCTTCGATCGCCGACACGCGCGACCAGATGGAGCGGTTCGAGCAGCGGGCACTGGTCGGCAATCCCGACATCGACCATTTCTCGTCCTATATCGGCCAGGGCGCGGTGCGTTTCGTGCTCGCCTATGACGTGCAGCCGGCCAACCCCTATTTCGGCCAGACCGTCATCGTCACCAAGAGCATCGAGGCCCGCAACCGGGTCAAGCCGGCGCTGGAAAAGCTGCTGCGCGAGGAGTTCGTCGGCACCGACGCCTTCGTCAAGCCGCTCGAACTCGGACCGCCGGTCGGCCGCCCCGTGCAATACCGCGTCGGCGGTCCCGACATCCAGACGGTGCGCGAACTGGCGCAGCAATTCGCCGGTGTCATCTCCGCCAATCCAAAGCTCGCCGCGCCGACCTTCGACTGGAACGAGCCGCAGCGCGTGCTGAGGGTCGACGTGCTGCAGGACAAGGCACGCCAGCTCGGCATCACCTCCTCCGACATCGCCAGCGCGCTGAACAGTACGGTCGGCGGCGCCACCATCACGCAGGTGCGCGACGCCACTTACCTGATCAATGTCGTGGCCCGCTCCCGCGGGGCCGAACGCGGCTCGATCGAGACGTTGCAGAACATGCAGTTGCCGACCAGCACCGGCGAGGCGATCCCGCTCGCGGCGGTCGCCAACTTCCGCTACGATCTGGAGCAACCGACGGTGTGGCGACGCGATCGCATCCCGACCATCACCGTGCGCGCCGGGCTGGTCGGCGACGTGCTGCCGGCCACGGTCGTCAACGAACTGAAGCCATCGGTCGATGCCTTCACCGCCAAGCTGCCGCCGGGCTATTCGATCGCCACCGCCGGCTCGGTCGAGGAGAGTGCCAAAAGTCAGGGACCGATCGCCGCCGTCGTGCCGTTGATGCTGTTCGTCATGGCAACGATCCTGATGGTGCAGTTGCAGAGCTTCCAGCGCCTGTTCCTGGTCGTGGCGGTGGCGCCGCTCGGCCTGATCGGCGTGGTGGCGGCCCTGGTGCCGAGCGGAGCGCCGCTGGGCTTCGTCGCCATCCTCGGCGTGCTGGCGCTGATCGGCATCCTGATCCGCAATTCGGTCATCCTGATCGTGCAGATCGAGGATCTCGTCCGGGAAGGCAAGGACCGCTGGGCCGCTGTCATCGAAGCGACGGAACACAGGATGCGCCCGATCGCGCTGACGGCCGCCGCCGCCAGCCTGGCGCTGATCCCGATCGCACGTGAAGTGTTCTGGGGCCCGATGGCCTATGCCATGATGGGCGGCATCATTGCCGGCACGGCGATTACGTTGCTGTTCCTGCCGGCGCTTTATGTGACGTGGTTCAGGATCAAGGAGCCGAAAGCCCAGGAAGAGCCACCCGTGGAGAGCGGCGAACCGGTGCAAGCCCAGACTTAAGGCTTTGGCGGGTCACTCGTTGTCGTTGGAGGGTACGGGGCGTGACTTGGCGCGCCGCCATGGCGACGATTTCGAGGCGCGCCAAGCACGCCAACCTTTCGGCAAATCGGCCAACTCCAGGATGGTTTCATCCAGTTGAACCACCTCTTGCAGGCCTACGAGCATTATCTCGCGTTCATCCCCATCTCGAATGTCGCTACTGTAGAATTGCCAACTGCCACCTTCGTCGTTGTAGCTGTCGTCGTCGTCATCTTCATGCACAACGTATGCGATCCAGTCGCCACGTTTAAATAGGCTCTTGTCCGACAACACCGCGAGATTGGGCGGATCCGCAAATTTCCATTCCTCCACGGGCAGTCCCCAAGATGGTTGTTCGGCGCAAAGAGAAAACGAATTCAGGCGGTTCTCACAAACCCATCGCTGGCCCGCAAAAGATTGCGCGTATAATCCTTGGTCACGCGGCGTTCGACAAGTTCAGCCGCCGCCAGATTCTCCACCGCCTCGCCGCTTTGCATCACCATCAGCCGCTCGCACATATGGGTGATGATGGCGAGGTCGTGGCTGACCATCAGGAAGGTCAGCTTGCGCCGCTTGCGTACCTCTTCCAGCAGGTTGAGCACTTCCGCCTGCACCGAGGCATCGAGCGCCGAGGTCGGCTCGTCGAGCAGCAGGATCGACGGTTCCAGAATGAGTGCACGCGCGATCGCCACGCGCTGGCGCTGGCCGCCGGAGAGCTGGTGCGAATAGCGAAACCGAAAACCGTTGCCGAGGCCGACTTCGTCCAGCGCCCGCTGGATACGCTTTTCGCCGTCGGCAAAGCCATGGATGGCAAGCGGCTCCTGCAGCAGACGGTCGACGGTCTGGCGCGGGTGCAGCGACCCGTACGGATCCTGGAAGACCATCTGCACTTCACGGTAGAAGGCCTTGTCGCGGCGTGCGCCGAGCGTCTTGCCGTTGACGGCGATGCCGCCCGAAGCGACCGGTGCAAGGCCGGCGATGGCCCGCAGCAGCGTCGATTTGCCGGAGCCGGATTCACCGACCAGGCCGAAGGATTCGCCCGGCTGCACGTCGAGGCTGACGCCCTTCAGTGCGCGAAAACGGTCGAAGATCACTTCCAGCCTGTCGACGGCAATCGCGGAAGTCATGCCGCCCACTCCGGCTTGCGGTCGAGCACCGGCAGCGGGTGGCGGTCGGCACCGATCTTGGGCATGCAATTGAGCAGGCCGCGCGTGTAGGGGTGCTGGGCCTGGCCGAGTTCGGACGCCGTGAGCTGCTCGACCACCTTGCCGGCATACATGACGATGACGCGGTCGCAGAAGGACGAGACCAGGCGCAGATCGTGCGAGATGAAGATCAGCCCCATGCCGCGCTCACTGACCAGCCGGTCGAGGATGCCGAGCACATCGAGCTGCACGGTGACGTCGAGCGCCGAGGTCGGCTCGTCGGCGATCATCATTTCCGGACCGGCGATCAGCATCATGGCGATCATGGCGCGCTGGCCCATGCCGCCCGAAACTTCATGCGGATGCAAATTGAAGACGCGAGAGGGATCACGGATCTGCACCGCCTCCAGCATGGCCAGCGCACGGTCGCGTGCCTCCGCCTTGCCGACCTTTTCATGGGTGCGCAACGTCTCGACGATCTGGCGACCGATGCTCATCACCGGGTCGAGCGAATATTTGGGATCCTGCAGGATCATGGCGATGCGCTTGCCGCGCAGCGCCCGGCGTTCGCGTGGCGAGACGGTGAGCAGGTCGATGCCGTCGAAGGCGAGCTTGTTGGCCGATATCCGCGCCTGCGGTGGCGTCAGGCCCATGATGGCGCGGCCGGTCTGCGATTTTCCCGAGCCGGATTCGCCGACGATGCCGAGCCGTTCGCGGCCGAGCGAAAAGGAAACGCCGCGCACCGCCTCGATCAGCCCGGTGCGGGTCGGGAAGGTGACGCGCAGGTCGTCTACGTCGAGAAGCGTTTTCGTTTCTCCGCTCATTGGTCGCCACTCCGCGGATCGAGCGCGTCGCGCAGGCCGTCGCCAAGCAGGTTGAAGCCGAGGCTGACGATGAGGATGGCGAAGCCCGGCGCACCGGCCACCCACCATTGATCGAGCACGAAGCGGCGGCCGGACGCGATCATCGTGCCCCATTCGGGCAGCGGCGGCTGCGCGCCGAGGCCGAGGAAACCGAGCCCGGCGGCGGTCAGGATGATGCCGGCCATGTCGAGCGTCACCCTGACGATCAGGGACGAAATGCAAAGCGGCATGATATGGCGCAGCACGATGCGGAAGGGCGAAGCGCCCATCAGTTGCACCGCCTTGATGTAGTCGGAATTGCGCACCGTCAGCGTCTCTGCCCGCGCGATGCGGGCGTAGGGCGGCCATGAGGTGATGGCGATGGCCAGCACTGCATTCTCGATGCCGGGGCCAAGTGCTGCGACGAAGGCCAGCGCCAGGATCAGCTTGGGAAAGGCGAGGAAGATGTCGGTGATGCGCATCAGGATGGCATCGGTCCAGCCACCGGCATAGCCTGCAACGGTGCCGACCAGAAGGCCGATGGGTGCGGCGATGATGGCAACCAGGATGACCACGTAAAGCGTCCAGCGCGAGCCGTAGAGGATGCGCGACAGGATATCGCGGCCGAGATCGTCGGTGCCGAACCAGTGCTCGGCGCTCGGCGCCAGCAGGCGCGCGTTCTTCAGGTCGCCGAACGTTGGCGAATAAGGTGCCAGCACGCCTGCAAGGGCGGCAACGACCAGCAGGGCAATGATGATGAGCAGGCCCAGAAACGCCAACCGGTTGGCGGAAAAGCGCCGCCACGCCACATAGGCGCGGCCGAGCCTTGCCTGCATGCGCGAGGCCGGCCGCTCGCTGAGCAGCCAGTCGCGACGGCTCTGGATGGTGTCGACGCTCATGCGGACTTCGTCCTCGGATCGAGCACACGATACAGCAGGTCGGAGAGAAGGTTGATGGCGATGAACACCGAGCCGATGACGATGGTGCCGCCGAGCACCGCATTCATGTCGGCGTTCTGCAGCGAATTGGTGATGTAAAGGCCGATGCCCGGCCATGAGAAGACGGTCTCGGTCAGCACCGAACCTTCCAGCAGTCCGGCATAGGACAGCGCGATCACCGTCACCATCGGCACCGCTGCGTTGCGCAGCGCGTGGCCCCAGATGATGCGGGTTTCCGACAGGCCCTTGGCGCGCGCCGCGACGATATATTCCTGCGACAATTCGTTGAGCATGAACGAGCGCGTCATGCGGCTGATATAGGCGAGCGAGAAATAGCCGAGCAGCGAGGCCGGCAGGATGATGTGGCGGAAGGCGTCGTAAAAAACGTCCCACTGCCCCTGCATTGCGGAGTCGAGGAGATAGAAGCCGGTGATCGGCGTAAAGGTGTATTCGTAGACGACGTCGAGCCTCGCCGGGAAGGCAACCCATTGCAGCTTGGCGTAAAACAGCACCAGCCCAAGCAGCCCCAGCCAGAAGATCGGCACGGAATAACCGATCAGGCCGATGACGCGCACGATCTGGTCGATGAGGCTGCCGCGCCTGACCGCGGCCAGCACACCGAGCGGCACGCCGAACAACGCGCCGATCAGCGTTCCGAGGGTCGCCAGTTCCGTCGTGGCCGGAAGCGCCCGGCGAATGTCGGTCATGACCGGATTGGTGGTCAGCACGGAGACGCCGAAATTGCCGTTCAGCGCATTCTTCACATAGATGTAGAACTGCTCGATCAACGGCAAATCGAGACCCATCTCGCGGCGCGTGCGCTCAACCACATTGGCCGGCGCCCGGTCGCCGAGCACCGCCAGCACCGGGTCGATCGGAATGACGCGGCCGATGAAGAAGGTGACCGCGAGCAGACCAAGATAGGTCGTGATCGCAATGACCAGGAAACGGCCAAGCGATGATGCAATAGCGACGGCGCGGGCGCTGCCGCGCCCCGCCGCCACTTCTTTTTCAACCGCGCTCATGCGGCGTGTCCGCGAGCACTATTCCTTGGACACCGGTCCGACGAAGTTGGTGTCGAAGCTCGGGCCGAGCGCAAAGCCCTTGAGGTTCTTGCGCAGGCCGGCCACTTCCAGCTGCTGGTGGATGACGACGAAGGGGCTGGTGTCGAGGATTTTCTTCTCGAGATCCTTGTACATGTCGGCGCGCTTGCCGGCATCCTTCTCGAGCAGTGCCGCTTCCGTCTGCTTGGTCAGGTCCGGAATGTCCCAGGCGTTGCGCCAGGCCAGCGTCTTGGTCTTGGCCCCATCCGAATTGTCCGGGTTCGAGGCAAAGGTCTGGGCGTTGGAGTTCGGGTCGAAATAATCCTGGCCCCATTGGCCGATATAGATGTCGTGGTTGCGGGCGCGGTATTTGGTGAGCGTCTGCTTGCCGTCGCCCGGGATGATCTCGAGCTTGATGCCGGCCTGTCCGAGCGTCTGCTGGATCGATTCCGCCATCCCGGTCGTCGGCTGGCCGGTGCGTACGTCCATGGTTACGCTGAAGCCGTCGGGCAGACCGGCCTTGGCCAGCAATTCCTTGGCCTTGGCGACATCGAGCTTGAACGGATTCTCATCCAATTCGCCGAGCACGCCCTTGGGCAGGAAGGTCTGATGGATTTCGCCGATGCCCTTGAGGATGGTGGAGCTCAAGGCATCATAGTCGACCAGATACTTGAACGCCTGGCGCACCTCCGGCTTGGCGAGGTTGGCGTTCTTCTGGTTGAGGCTGATGTAATAGACCGTGCCCTTGGGCGCGCTGGTGGTGGTGAGGTCGGCGTTCTTGGCGATGGCGTCGAGGTCGTTCGGTTCGAGATTGCGGGCAACGTCGATGTCGCCAGCCTCGAGCGCCAGGCGCTGGCCCGAGCTTTCCTTCATGTTGCGATAAATGACGCGGGCAAGCTTGGCTTTTTCGCCGTAGTAATTGTCGTTGCGCTCGAGAACGACGGCTTCGTTGGCCCGCCATTCGCGCAGCTTGAAGACGCCGGAGCCGGCATAGCCGGTCTTCAGCCAGGCATTGCCGAAGTCATTGTCCCATTTGTAGTCGGCGCTCGGCGTGACCGAAGCGACATGTTCCTTGACCAGCTTGGCGTCGACCACCGAAGCGACCGTTGCCGACAGGCAGTTCAGCACGAAACTCGGCGCATAGGCCTTGTCGACGGTGAACTGGAAGGTGCCGTCGTCGACAGCCTTGGCTTTTTCGGTGACGTTGTCACCGCTGATGCCAAACTGGCCGATGATGAAGGCCGGGCTCTTGTCGAGCTTGATGACGCGCTCGAACGACCAGGCGACATCGGACGCCGTGATCGGATTGCCGGAAGCGAATTTCAGGCCGGGCTTGAGCTTGAACGTGTAGGTCAGGCCGTCATCGGAGACGGTCCAGCTTTCGGCAAGGTCGCCCTTGACCTTGGAGGTGTCGCTGAGGTCGAGACGGACAAGCAGATCATAGGTGTTGCCGGTGACCTCGGCGGTCGACAGCTCGAACGCCTCGCCCGGATCCATGGAGATGATGTCGTCGATCGCGAAACCTTCGACCAGCGTGTCGGCGGGCGTGACCGCACCGGCGGGCGCGCCGGCCAGAAGCAGCGCCGACATGGCGGCACCCGCGAGCAGGAAGCGAGAGCGTAGAGCAAACTTTTCCATCATCATTGTGATTGTTCCCTGTTTTGTTGTTTGTTGACCTGAGTTCCCGGCTCAGGGTTGCGGAATTTTTTCGGGGCCTGGAGACGGCCCCTCTGCCCACTTACCGTCGTGGTTTTTGTCCAGTTGGTCAACACCATATCCGGCGGCCCCGTGGCGGGCAACGAGCATTTATACGACGGCTCATTGGGCCAGAAAGGCCGGTGGGGTGTCGACGCATAGGCCAGCCAATCGAGGCTGCCGATCGAGAAAAATCTGCTAATTTCGGAGCTATTTCAGCACTGCGACCAGGTCGGCGTCAGGAAAGCAGGTGGCGGCGCGGCCGTTCTTGGCTTGCCATATGCCGATCGAGCGGCGGGTCTTGAAGCCGGGCAGGCCATCGGCGCTGCCGACGTCATAGCCCTTGGCCTCCAGCGCCCGCTGCAGGGCGGCGATGTCCGAACGGTGCAGCCCGCCGACCGCGCCCCAGCTGCCGGCGAAGTTCTGATCGCCATGGGCGATGCGATCGGCGCCATGGCCGATGAACAGCGCGTACAGGTCGCTGGTGTTGTATTGCTTCAGCACGTAGAAATTGGGCGTGGCGACAAAGGCCGGGCCGCTGCGCCCTGCCGGCATCAGCAGAAAGCCTTCGGCCTTCAGCTCACTCACTGGAAACGGTTTGCCGCCGACGCGCTTGATGCCCATATCAGCCCATTGCGAGATTTTCTTGCCCTGGTCCGGGCCTTCCAGCGAACAGGAAACGCTTTCCGGCACCGTCACCTCGAATCCCCAGCCACGACCCTTTACCCAGCCATAGTGGACGAGATAATTGGCGATCGAGGCCAACACGTCCGGCGTCGAGTTCCAGATGTCGACGCGACCGTCGCCGTCGAAATCGACGGCATGTTTCAGGAACGAGGTCGGCATGAATTGCGGCTGGCCGAGCGCGCCGGCCCAGGACGATTTCATCGCGCCGACCGGAGCCAGCCCGCGCTCGACGATCTCGAGTGCGGCAAGCAGTTCGGTGCGGAAGAAGTCCTTCCTGGTCGACATGAATGCCTTGGTGCCCAGCACTTCGAAGGCGTCATAAGGCATCTTCGCCGCGCCGAATCCGGTCTCGCGGCCCCAGATCGCCAGCAGCACTTCGCCCGGCACGCCATAGCGCTTTTCGATGGCCGCAAGTGTCCTGGCATTGGCGGCTTCGCGCGCGCGCCCGCCCGCCGTCACCGCGCGAACCGTCTTCTCGGCGAAATAGGCGCCGGGTGAGCCGAATTCGGCCTGGTGCTGCTTCTGCGGCGTGGCCGCCTTCTCGCCCGGCTTGACCAGGTCCGGCAGCTTCAGATTGGGCTTGATGCCGTCGAAGGCGGCGTCGAAGGTGGTTTTGGAAATGCCTTTCGCCTTGGCCTGTGGCCAGAGGTCGTTCTGCAGCCAGGCGCGGAACTGGTCGTCGATCTTTGCGGCGGAGGCGGGGGTGGAAAAGACCGAGAGAAGAACTGCAAAAAAGGAAAACAGAGCCAATCTGAGAGGTTTGCGTTCCTTCGCACGCGCAAAAATCATGCTCCGCATCCTCTGCCGCAACTTTGTCAAAACGCCGTCCGCGAACGCAGCGCCGCGGCCAGCGTACCCTCGTCGAGATAATCGAGTTCGCCGCCGACCGGCACGCCATGCGCAAGGCGCGTCACCTTGATGTCGAAACCGGACAATTGGTCGGTGAGGTAATGCGCGGTGGTCTGGCCCTCGACCGTGGCGTTGACGGCAAGGATGATTTCCTTGACCTCGCCGCCGGCGACACGGTCGATCAGCGAGCGGATGTTGAGCTGTTCGGGGCCGATGCCGTCGAGCGGCGACAGCGTGCCGCCGAGCACGTGGTAGCGCACATTCATCGCCGCCGCGCGCTCCAGCGCCCACAGGTCGGAGACGTCCTCGACGACGATGATGGTGCCGGCATCACGGCGCGGATCGGTGCAGATCATGCAAGGGTCCGATGTATCGACATTGCCGCAGGTCGAGCAGATGCGCACCTTGTCGGCCGCCTCG
Organism: Mesorhizobium sp. WSM1293; assembly: GCF_000513875.1. Taxonomy (NCBI): domain Bacteria; kingdom Pseudomonadati; phylum Pseudomonadota; class Alphaproteobacteria; order Hyphomicrobiales; family Phyllobacteriaceae; genus Mesorhizobium; species Mesorhizobium sp. WSM1293. The sequence goes on from NZ_AZUV01000009.1 coordinate 240,966, forward strand.
GCCATGGCGGCGGCAAGCGGCGACAAAAGCTGCTCTTTCTTCTTGATCAGATGAAGGGCGGCACGCCTGGCCGAACGGGGTCCCAGCCCCGGCACCTTGGCCAGGAGCTGGATCAGACGTTCGATCTCGGGACCGGCGATTCGCTTCGACATCGCTCTGATCTAGAGCAATTCCAGGAAAAGTGCGAAGCGGTTTTCCGTCCGGAATTGCGTCAAAACGAAAAGCTGGAGCGGTTCACCGTTTCCGCGAAACGGTGAACCGCTCCAGGATTTTTCAGAGCGCTTTGGAACATCTGCATCCGCATGACCGCCATATTGGGCCTTGGCGGACCGCGGGGCGCAGATCAGTTGGTCTCGAGCGGCCGGCCCTGGCTGACAATCATCGCGCCAATGGCGTCTGTGTTCTCAGGCGTCGACTGGAACCCCATCGACGCCTCTTGCGGTGCGTCTTGAACCGACGAGATGACCCTTGTGTTCAAGCTTCCGCCAAAACGCGCGGCATCCGGCTCTTCCATCGGCTCCTGCATCGCCACCACCGTCGGCTCTTGCGAGACACGCGCGGATTTCGCGGCCGGCGCGGCGGCGGCGGTCACATAGGTCTGCTGGGCGGGAGCGGATCGAACGGTTGCCGTCCTGGCTGGACGCACCGGCTCGGCGGACGCGACCATCGTCACCGGCGCGGCTGACTTGTCGGGCGCCGCCGAGGCAATAGCGACCTGCGGCTCATCCGGCAGCGGCTGCCAGTTGCGGCCGCGCTTCTCGTAGAAGGCATTGCCGCCGGCAACCATGGTGTAGTGCATGTTCTTGTAGGGGAAGCGGAGACCGGCTGTGTGGAAGAACATGGTGTTCTTGAGCTTGGACTTGCGCTCGCCCTTCAGCACCGCGTCGGCGGCTTCCTCGACATCGGGCATTGCGCGTGAATTCATCGGCCTTGTCATGACACCAGGCGCGAACTGCCCGGGCTCGCCCACCACTTGGCAGATGGTGCTGCCATGGTTGCCGGAGCGCAGCCGGTTCATCACCACCGTGCCGACCGCGATCATGCCGTCGCGGCTCGAGCGGTTGGACTCGAAGAACATCGCCCGTTCCAGGCATTCCTTGTCCTTCGGCGTGTGGCTGTAGGCCCCTGAACTCAGGAAACCCGGCGTGATGGCGTCGGTCAGGCTGGCGACGGACATGCCGTGTGAAGTGGTCTGGCTGCAGGCAGCCAAAAACAGGGGTGAAATGACGGCGCCGAGCAACAGCGGCGTCTTCCATCGCGTGGAAATCAACAGGTAACCCTCTCACTTCGTGCCCGCCCCAGGCTGCGGCAAGAATGAGACACTTTCGGGCAAAATGATGGCCAAAACGTTATTAACAACGTACTGTTGCCAAATTGGCACAATTTCGTGGCTTTCCAGATAGATCGAGCCGTCATTTCACAAAAGCGATGACCGCTCTCTCTTTGTTTCGCCGCAATTGCCCCAAGGGAAAGCACCACGCGGTTTTTCCTGAAGCGATCTACCGCCCGGCCGCTATCGCGGCCGGCTGGCCAGGCTCAAGCTCCTCGACCTTCTCCGAAAACAGGCCGCGCCGGAGGAACAGCGTCCGCGCCTCCCTGGCCGTCGGCGCGATCTTTCCCGGCCAGCCGCTGTCTATGAACTCAGCCTTGGTGAAGTCCGGATTTGTCTCGCTTGCCGCCTCGAGGAATTCGGCGATCTCCAGCACGATCGCGCGCTCGTCCTTCGAAAGCGCCGATGTGCCGGCTTCGATCGATGGGCGATGGAGGAAATCCTCGAACAGATAGAAATAACCCTTGATGCCGACGAGATCGACGCCGTCGTCACAATCGGCCAGGATTTCCAGGATCTCGTAGATCCTGTTGCGGATACGCTGCTCGATCAGTCTTTCGGACGGCTCTTCGGCCATGTCGATCACGGAGGCGCGCCGAATGCTAGAAGGGCAGTTTCATTCCCGGCGGGATCGGCAGGCCCGCGGTCAGCGCCTTGGTCTTTTCCTGCATGATCTGCTCGACCTTGGTCTTGGCGTCGTTGTGAGCGGCCAGCACGAGGTCTTCCAGGATCTCGACATCGTCTTCCTTGAACAGAGACGGATCGATCTTCAACGACTTCATCTCGAATTTTCCGGTCAGCGTCACATTGACCAGGCCGCCGCCGGCCTGGCCGGACGCTTCCAGCGTGGCGATCTCGTCCTGCATGGCCTGGAACTTGGCCTGCATTTCCTTCGCCTTGCCCATCAGGCCGAGAAGATCTTTCATGGTCGGGTCCTTTGCGGATTCGTAGCTGGATCAGGGTTCATCGTCGTCAGCCGGCGGCTCGACCGGCACTTCGGCCTCTGCCGTTTCGGCTTCCGGCGCGTCCGGAATGCGCACGTCGATGATCTTGGCACCGGGAAAGCGCGCCAGGATGGCGGCCACTGTCGGGTCGCTCTTGGCATCGAGAAAAGCCGTCTCGCGTTTGGCCGATTCCATTTCGGCGAGCGTCTGGCCGCCCTCTTCCTTCGACAGCGAGACAAGCCAGCTGCGACCGGTCCAGGCGCGCAATTTCGTCGTCAGGTCGTTGAGCAGCATCTTGGGCGCATCGCTGGTCAGGCCGACGTCGATGCGGCCGGGCTCGATGCGTACAAACCGGATGCAGCTTTTGACCAGCACCTTGAAGGCGATGTCGCGCTGCGCGTCTGCCAGGGCAATGATGTCGGCCAGCGATTTCAGCGGCGCCGATTGCGCCTCCGTGACCGGCTCCGGCGGAGCGACGTAGGCAACGGGCGCAGGCGAGGCTTCGACCAGCCGCATGGTCTGCGCGCCGCCCGGGCCAGATGGCATGCGCGTCTGCGCCACCGCGCTGGCGCCGTTGCCGTTGCCGTTGCCTGCAGGCGCCCCATTTGGGCGCAGCGCGCCATTCTGCGCCGGCGCGGCGCCTTCAAGCGATCTCAACGCCTCGTCCAGCGTCGGCAGGTCGGCGGCATGCGCCAGCCGGATCAGCACCATTTCGGCGGCGCTGACGGGCCGGTTGGAGGACTGCACCTCTGGAATGCCCTTGAGCAGCATCTGCCATGTCCGCGACAGCACCCTGACCGACAGCGTCCTGGCGAAATCGGCGCCGCGCTGCCGCTCGTCCTCGGATAGCGAGGCATCCTCGATGGCCGTCGGCACGAAACGCAGCCGGGTGACGAGGTGGTTGAATTCGGCAAGGTCGGTCAGCACGGCGGCCGGATCGGCGCCGGTATCGTATTGCGCACGGAATTCGCCAAGGGCCGCCGCGACATCGCCTTTCATCACATGTTCGAACAGGTCGACGATGCGGGCGCGGTCGGCAAGCCCCAGCATCGCCCGAACGGCATCGGCGCCGACAGAGCCGGCGCCATGGGCAATCGCCTGGTCGAGGATGGAGAGCGAATCACGGGCCGAGCCCTCGGCGGCGCGCGCGATCATCGCCAGCGCGTCGGCGTCGACCGAAATGCCCTCCTTGGCCGAGATCGAGGCGAGATGCGCGACCAGCGCGCCGGCGTCGATGCGCCTCAGGTCGAAGCGCTGGCAGCGCGACAGGACGGTGATCGGAACCTTGCGGATCTCGGTGGTGGCGAAGATGAATTTGACGTGCGGCGGCGGCTCTTCCAGCGTCTTCAGAAGGCCGTTGAAGGCCTGCGTCGACAGCATGTGCACTTCGTCGATGATATAGACCTTGTAGCGGGCCGAGACCGGCGCGTAGCGCACGCGCTCGATGATGTCCCTGATGTCGTCGATGCCGGTGTGCGAGGCGGCGTCCATCTCGATGACGTCGACATGGCGGCCTTCCATGATCGCCTGGCAATGTTCGCCGAGGACGGCAAGGTCGACCGACGGCTGGTCGATATCAGCGGTTTTATAGTTCAGGGCGCGCGCGAGGATGCGCGCCGTCGTGGTCTTGCCGACGCCGCGCACGCCGGTCAGCATCCAGGCCTGGGCGATACGGCCGGTGGCAAAGGCGTTGGTGAGGGTGCGCACCATCGGCTCCTGGCCGACCAGCTCGGAGAAGTTCGAAGGACGGTACTTGCGTGCCAGCACGCGATAGGCGGCGGCCTTGCCTATCTCCAGGCTCTTTGGTCCCGAATTTCCGGCTTCGCTCATACGCCCGTAAAGCTCCAAATGGCCGCGCCCGAAGGCGGCCGATTCCTGCGCATAGTCTCGCCCGCGCTGCAATGCGTCGTCAATGTCGCGAGAGGGGCCGATGAGGTGGGAGGCTGGAACAATGACCCGTTCCGGGCTCGTTAGGGCTGCTTCCTTCCGGACCTGACCCGGTTGGCGAGTGGATCGTCCACCACCAACCTCCCGCTTTCCATATCGGCAATTGCGCGACGAAATGCAAGTGCGCCGCAGAAATCGCAAAAATATGGAATTGGCGCACCAAAGCGTGAGGGACGCAATGATTCGCTTGCAGCCCCCCTGCCGCCGCTCTAGCGTTCCTGCGTTTGAGGAAAACAAGAAAAGCAAGGGAAACGCCGATGCTGCCGGGCCTGAAGGCCGGATTCACGCTGGACGCACGGCTGGAGGCGGACAGCGAGCAGTTGATGTGGCTTGGGCTGTGCGAGCTGCGGGTGATGAACGACCGCCGCTGGCCCTGGTTGCTGCTGGTGCCGCAGCGCCCCGGCGCGGAGGAAATCCACGACATGACGCCGCTCGACCAGGCGATGCTGACCTTCGAGACCAATATGGTGGCGCAGGCGCTGAAGAAAGCGACCGGCTGCACCAAGATCAACACCGGCGCGCTCGGCAACATCGTGCGCCAGTTGCACATCCATGTCATCGCGCGTTCTGAAGGCGATCCCGGCTGGCCAGGTCCTGTGTGGGGACATGGCCTGCGAGAGCCCTATCAACGTTCCGACTTGCGACGGTTTGCCGAAACGATCAAGGCGGCGCTATAAGCGTTCCCCGTGTCCATCCCTCAACATATTCCAGAGTCCCCATGAGCTTCCGCCTGTTTGACGCGCCTTTGCGCGAGCCGAGCCAGTTCGTCGGCTTCGCCGGCAACACGATCGACCGGCAGTCCGAGAACCGCGCCGACGATTCGGTCGACAAGGCGCTGGCCGATCCGGCGACGCGGCTGCTTCTGATGCATGGCGGCCGGCTCTATCTGAAGCTCGGCGATGGCGGCGCTCTCGATCCCTGGTTCGGTGCGACCGAGAGCGAGCCCTTCAAGGTTTCCCTGGCGCAAGGCATCCTGCTCGGCTTTTCCGAACGAGGACCGGTGCTGGCCGTGCCCGCCGGCGTCGAACCCGAACAGCTTCCGGAAACAGTCAAGGCCATCGACTACCGCTCGGTCTACATGCAAGGGCTGATCGACGAGGCGGCGGCCGGCGCGATGGCGCAAGGGGCGGCTTTGCTCGCCTGGCATGCCAGCCATCGCTTCTGCAGCAAATGCGGCACGGAATCGCAGATGCGGGCCGGCGGCTACAAGCGGCATTGCCCGAATTGCGGCACCGAGCATTTTCCGCGCACCGACCCGGTGGCGATCATGCTGACGGCGACGCGGGAGAAGTGCCTGCTCGGGCGCGGCCGTCATTTCGCGCCTGGCATGTATTCGGCCCTCGCCGGCTTCATCGAGCCGGGCGAGACGATCGAGGCGGCGGTGCGCCGCGAGACGCTGGAAGAGGCCGGCATCCGGCTTGGCCGCGTCGTCTACCACGCCAGCCAGCCCTGGCCGTTCCCCTATTCGCTGATGATCGGCTGCTTCGGCGAGCCGCTCAATGACGATATCCAGGCCGACCTCAACGAGCTTGAGGACTGCCGCTGGTTTTTTCGCGACGAGGTGCGCCGGATGCTGGAAAGGACGCACCAGGACAATCTGATCACGCCGCCGAAAGGCGCCATTGCGCATCACCTCATCCGCGCCTGGGTCGATTCAGAATGATGGCAGCGAACACCTAAAGACATTGCAGGAGCAGGACATGATCCGTCACACCGTCGTTTTCACGCTGAAGCATCCGCCGCATTCGCTGGAGGAAAAGCGGTTCCTGGTCGACGCCAAGAGGATTCTCACCGCGATCAGGGGCGTCACGCATTTCGAGCAATTGCGGCAGATCAGCCCCAAGAACGACTATCGTTTCGGCTTCTCCATGGAGTTCGCCGACCAGGCCGCCTACACCAGATACAACGACCATCCCGACCATGTCGCCTTCGTGCGCGACCGCTGGGTGCCGGAGGTCGAGACGTTCATGGAGATCGACTATGTGCCGCTGGGCGCGGTGATCTAGTCCGCAACCTTCCACTGCTCACGCGACTCACTGGCCGGATAGACGCCGAGAATGCGCACTTCGCGCGAGAAGAAACGAAGCTCGTCCAGCGCCAGCTTGACCAGCGGGTCGTCGGGATGGCCCTCGATGTCGGCGTAAAACAGCGTCGCCGTGAAAGCGCCCAGCTGGTAGCTCTCCAGCTTGGTCATGTTGATGCCGTTGGTGGCGAAGCCGCCCATGGCCTTGTAGAGCGCGGCCGGCACGTTGCGGACGCGGAAGATGAAGGTCGTCATCATCTTGACGTCGGGCGAAGGACGCTCGGCCCATTGCTTGTTCTTGGTCAGGACGACAAAGCGGGTGACGTTTGAGTCGGTGTCCTCGACGTTTTGCTCGATGATATCGAGCCCGTAGAGGGTCGCGGCCAGGGCCGGCGACAGCGCCGCCATGCTGCGGTCCTTGACCTCGGAGACCATTTTGGCGGCGCCGGCCGTGTCGCCGGCGACGATCGCCTTCCAACCGTTCTTGCGAACGTATTTGCGGCACTGGCCAAGCGCATGGATGTGGCTGTGCACCGTCTTGATCTCGTCGCGCTTGACGCCTGGCAGCACCATCAGCTGGAAATGGATCGGCAGGAAATATTCGCCGACGATGTGCAGCTTCGATTCCGGCAGGAGATGATGGATATCGGCGACGCGCCCGGCAATGGTGTTCTCGATCGGGATCATGGCGAGGTCGGCCTTGTTGGTCTCGACCGCGTTGAAAGCATCCTCGAAGGTCGGGCAGGGCAACGGCTCCATCGAAGGAAACATGTTGCGGCTGGCGGTGTCGGAATTGGCGCCCGGTTCGCCCTGGAAGGATATTCTGTTGGTCTTTTCAGGCATGCCGATATCTCAGGTTGAAAGGATTGTTCTGGCGCGTTCGAGGTCTTCAGGCGTGTCGACGCCGAGCGGCAGCGACTGGACGATCTCGGCGTCGATGCGCATGCCGGCTTCCAGCGCCCGCAACTGTTCCAGCCGCTCGCGCCGTTCGAGCGGCGACGGCTTCAGCGCGACGAAACGCTCGAGTGCTTCGCGGCGATAGGCGTAGAGGCCGACATGATGGTAGAGCGGCCCCTCGCCCCAAGGCGCTGTGGCACGGGTGAAATAGAGCGCCCTCAGCCTGCTGCCGGAAAGCGGCGAGCCGACGATCTTGACGACATTGGGATTGGTCTTTTCCTCATCGCGGACGATCTCGACGCCGAGCGTGGCGATGTCCACCGCACTGTCCTCGAAAGGCCTGAGCGACGCGGCGATGATCCGGGGATCGATGGTCGGCAGGTCGCCCTGCACATTGACGATGGTTTCGACCTTGCGCCCGGGGTCGAGCGCGACCAGCGCCTCGTGGATGCGGTCGGAGCCGGATTCGTGATCCATGCGCGTCATCACGGCCTCGAAACCGTGCGCGCGCACCGCTTGCGCCACGCTTTGCGTGTCGGTCGCCACCACCACCCGGCCAAGGCCGGCTTCGGCGGCGCGGCGGGCGACATGGACGATCATCGGGGCGCCGGCGATGTCGGCCAGCGGCTTGCCCGGCAGGCGGGTCGAAGCCATGCGGGCCGGGATCAGGATCAGCGTGGACATTTCGGGTGCAAGGCGTCTCGAAAGAGGACAGGGAAAGTGGCAAAAGGTCTCACTGGAAGCGCCCTTATAGGTGTTGCAACGCCGCAGCAAAAGACCTAGTTTCCGCCCGATTTGACCGCCCTGGCAGGACGGTCACGATACCGACGGACGGAGTGGACGGTTCTGTCCGCCGGAAAAGGGAGCAAGGGGCGTATGGATTCCAACGAAGTCAACAAACTGCTCGCCGGATTGCTCGGAACCGTTTTCGTCGTCTTCTCGGTCGGCATTGTGTCCGATGCGCTGTTTGCGTCGCCGGCGCCGGAAAAGCCTGGTTTCGCCATCGAGGCCGCCGAGCCCGCCGAAGGCGGTCCGGCCGCGCCTGCCGCCGCGGCCAAGCCGATCGCCGATCTGCTGGCGACCGCCAATGTCGAGCAGGGTGCTGCCGTCTTCAAGAAGTGCCAGGCCTGCCATTCCGGCGAAAAGGGCGGCCCCAACAAGGTCGGCCCGGACCTGTGGGACCTCGTCGACCGCCCGGTCGCCGAGCATGAAGGCTTTGCCTATTCGGCCGGCATGAAGGAATTCTCCAAGGGCGGCACCGAGAAGTGGACCTACGACAACATCAACCACTTCATCACCTCGCCGAAGAAATTCGTGAAGGGCACCGCCATGGGCTTCGCCGGCCTGCCCAAGGACGAGGACCGCGCCAACGTCATCGCCTATCTGCGCACGCTGTCCGACAATCCCAAGCCGCTGCCGGCACCCGGTGCCGCCGCCGATGCAGGCGCCAAGCCTGCCGATGCAGCCGCTCCGGCAAAGCCGGCTGAGGGTGCCGCGCCGGCCGCTCCCGCCGCCCCGGCTCCGGCCGCACCGGCACCGGCGCCGGCCCAATAATTTCGATATCATCTCAACGACCTTGAAAAAGCCGGGTTCAGCCCGGCTTTTTTATTGGGAAAACCGCATAGGCGGCGACAAAGCCGCGCATGACGGTTTTCACGAGCGCCAAATCATCTAGATTGCCCATGAACGGGCATCGCGAAGAGGATAGTGCATGACGGTTGGCCGAACGCTTCTCAAGTCGTTGCTGGCGGCAGCCCTTCTGGCGGCGGGATTGCAGGCTGCCCGCGCCGACGAATGGCGCACCACCTCATCGCTGATCGGCGAGTCCAAATACGGCGCCAATTTCCAGCACTACGACTACGTCAATCCGAACGCGCCCAAGGGCGGCACGCTGAATTCGGTGGTGCCAGGCACATTCGACAGTTTCAATCCCTATGTCGTCCAGGGATCACCGGCCGCCGGCCTGGTCGGGTTCGGCGGCGGCCTGCTCTACGACACGCTGATGGAGCAGGCGACCGATGAAGGCAGCACCAGCCATCCGCTGATCGCCGATGCCTACAAATATCCTGATGACTATTCCTCCGCGACTTACCGGCTCGATCCGCGCGCCAAATGGCATGACGGCCAGCCGATCACCGTCGATGACGTGATCTGGTCGTTCCAGGTGCTCAAGGCCAACAGCCCGCAATACAGCCGCTATTTCGAGAATGTCACCGATGCGGTGGCGATTTCGGACCGCGAGGTGGAGTTCCATTTCAACCAGAAGGGCAATCGCGAACTGCCCAAGATCATCGGCGACCTCGCAGTGCTGCCGAAACATTGGTGGGAAGGCGCCGATGCCAACGGCAAGAAACGCGACGTGACCAAGCCGACCCTGGAAATCCCGCTCGGTTCGGCGGCCTACAAGATCGCCAGCTTCAAGCCCGGCTCGGAGATCATCTGGCAGCGTGTGCCGGACTACTGGGCGGCCAAGCTGCCGGTGAAGATCGGCCGCGAGAACTTCGACACCCGACGCTACACCTATATCCTCGACGACAATGCTGCCTGGCTCGCCTTCACCAAAGGCGGGCTGGAAGACATCAACCGCGAATACAGTTCGCGTAAGTGGGCGACGGCTTACAATTTCCCGGCATTCCAGGCCGGCGATGTCATCAAGAAGGATTTCCAGACCCAGGCGCCGCAACCGATGCAGGGTTTCGTCCTCAACCAGCGGCGGCCGCTGTTCCAGGACCGGCTGGTGCGTGAGGCGCTGACCATCCCATTCGATTTCGAGAGCATGAACCGCACCCTGTTCTTCGGCTTCAACACCCGTACATCGAGCTATTTCCAGGGCACAGAACTGGCGTCGAGCGGACTGCCGCAAGGCAAGGAACTGGAGATCCTGGAAAAATACCGCGACAAGCTGCCGCCCGAACTTTTCACCCAGGAATTCAAGCTGCCGGTCTACGATTCGCCGCAGGCGGAACGGAAGTACCTGAAACAGGCAGTCGATCTCTTCGCCAAGGCGGGCTGGGTGATCAAGGGCGGCAAGATGGTCAATGCCAAGACCGGCGCGCCGTTCAAGTTCGAGATCCTCGGCTGGAACGACACTGACCAGGTGATCGCCAGTCCCTACATCGCCAATCTGCGCAAGATCGGTGTCGATGCCACTTTGCGCATCATCGACCAGACGCAGTACATCAACCGCGTCAACAATTTTGATTTCGATGTCGTCACAGGCATCCTCCAGCAGTCGGAATCGCCGGGCAACGAGCAACGCGACTTCTGGAGCTCGAAAGCTGCCGATTCGCCCGGTTCGCGCAATCTGATGGGCATCAAGGATCCGACCGTCGACGCGCTGGTCGATCGCATCATCTTCGCCACCGATCGCGACGATCTCGTCGCCGCCACCCATGCGCTCGACCGCATCCTGCTGTGGAACTTCTATGTCTTGCCGCAATATCACCGGTCGGCGGTGTGGCTGGCCTATTGGGACAAGTTCAAATTCCCCGACAAGCAGCCCGCCTATGTCGGTGCCGACATCGATTCCTGGTGGATCGACCCGGACAAGGAGAAGGCGCTGGCGGCCAAATACAAGGGCGGCAATTGATGGCGGCCCTGCCCCGCCGCGACTTTCTCGCCCTGGGCAGTGCCGCGGCAGCCGCTGCCCTGTTGCCCGGCCGGGCCTTCGGCGACATTGCGACCGGCATCAAGCTGCATGGCCTGTCGGCCTTCGGCGACCTCAAATACAAGCCCGATTTCGCGCATTTCGACTACGTAAATCCGGACGCGCCCAAGGGCGGCCAGATGAATTTCGCGCCGCCGAACGCAACCCTCAATCAGAGCTTCCTGACCTTCAACACGTTGAATTCCTTGGTGTTGAAGGGGGAGGCGCCGCCGCGCGCCGAACTCTGTTTCGATTCGCTGATGACAAGCGCGCTCGATGAGCCGGATGCAGTCTATGGCCTGCTTGCCGAAACCGTTACCCTGTCGCCGGACCGCAACGGTTTCCGCTTCGTGCTGCGACCGCAAGCGCGTTTCCACGACGGCTCGCCGCTGACCGCGCAAGACGTTGTCTTCGCGTTGAAGCTCTATAAGGACAAGGGCCATCCGAACCTTTCCCAGGCGTTGCGGTACATGACCGACGTGGTTGCGGTCGATCCCACCACCGTCGATCTCACCCTCAACGGCAAGCAGTCGGCGCAAAACATCCTTGCGATCGTGGGGATGCCGATCGTCTCCAAGGCATTTTACACGGCCAATGATTTCGATGCTTCGACCATGACCCCGCCGCTTGGCTCGGGACCCTACAAGATCGGGCGCGTGGCGGCCGGACAGACGGTCGAATATGACCGCGTCGCCGACTATTGGGGCCGCGATCTCCCCGTGAACCGCGGCCTCTACAATTTCGACCGCATCCGCATCGACTTCTATCTTGACCGGCAGGCGGCATTCGAGGCCTTCAAGAAAGGCGACACGCATTTTCGCGAGGAATTCACCTCACGGGTATGGGCGACCGGATACGACTTTCCGGCGCTGAAGGACGGCAAGGTCCTCAAACGGGAATTTCCCGGCGAGAAGACGCCAGACATGCAGAGCGTCGCGCTGAACCAGCGTCGTCCGCAATTCCGCGATGAGCGGGTGCGGCGGGCGATCGCCAGATGTTTCGATTTCGAATGGATGAAGCGGGCCTTGTTTTACGGCTCCTACGAGCGTTCTCAATCGAACTTCGAACGATCGGATTACAAGGCCGAAGGCCTGCCCTCGCCTGACGAATTGGCCCTGCTGGAGCCATTCCGGGCCGAGTTGCCGCCAGAGGTTTTCGGTGAAGCGGTAACACAGCCCCTGTCCGACGGTTCGGGCCATGACCGCAAGCTGCTGGGCGAGGCTTCGAGACTGCTTGCGCAAGCCGGCTGGAAGCGCGACGGCAGTTTCGTCGTCAATGACAAGGGTGAGCGGCTGCGGGTCGAAATGCTGGCGGAGGACGATGGCATCGTTCGTATCTACACCCCGTGGTCGGAGAATATGAAGGCGATCGGAATCGACGCATCGATCCGGCAAATCGATTCGGCGCAGTATGAGCAGCGGCACAGCAATTACGACTTCGATCTTGCCTTGCTGCATTGGTCGATCGGGGCGACGCCGACTGACGACAGCCTGCAGATGCTCTATGATTCCCGCATGGCGAAAATCCCGGGGCAACGCAACTATCCGGGCACCGAAAGCAAGGCCATCGACGCCCTGATCGCGGCAGCAGCCAAGGCGAAAGACCGTATAGAACTCGTCACGGCGCTCAGAGCGCTCGACCGGGTCTTGCGCGCGCGGCTGGACTGGATTCCAACATACTATCTGGCGAATCACCGCGTCGCCTATTGGGACATGTTCGGCTTTGTCGAACAGAAGCCCGATTTCGGCTTTCCGGTCGAGACGCTGTGGTGGTTCGATAAGGGCAAGGCGGCAAGAATTGGCAAAGGCTGAGATGTTCGCTCAACGAGGGCAGAAGGCCTGATGGGCGCCTATATCCTGCGCCGCATCCTTTTGATGATCCCGACGCTGTTCGGCATCATGGCGATATCCTTCGCCGTCATCCAGTTCGCCCCCGGCGGTCCGGTCGAACAGGTCATCGCCCGGCTGACCAATCAGGGCGGCAGCGACCGCCTCGGCGGTGGTGGCGGCGACGCGGGTGCTGGCGGCAATTTCGATGCCGCCGGTGACGTCAGCTCGAAATATCGCGGTGCGCAGGGGCTCGATCCGGAATTCATCAAGAAGCTGGAAAAGCAGTTCGGCTTCGACAAGCCGCCGCTCGAGCGCTTCGGCATGATGCTGTGGAACTATGCCCGCTTCGATTTCGGCGACAGCTATTTCCGCGACATTTCGGTGCTCGACCTGATCCTGGAAAAAATGCCGGTGTCGATCTCGATCGGGCTGTGGATCACGCTGTTGTCCTATTTGATCTCGATCCCGCTCGGCATCCGCAAGGCGGTCAAGGACGGCACCCCCTTCGACGTCTGGACCAGCGGCGTCGTCATTGTCGGCTATGCCATTCCGGGCTTCCTGTTCGGCATCATGCTGATGGTGCTGTTTGCCGGCGGGTCTTTCTGGGACTGGTTTCCGTTGCGCGGCCTCACCTCGGACAATTGGGATCAATTGTCGTGGTGGGGAAAGATCGTCGACTATTTCTGGCACATGACATTGCCGCTGACCGCGCTGGTGCTGTCGGCCTTCGCCACCACGACGCTGCTGACCAAGAACTCGTTCCTCGAAGAAATCCGCAAACAGTATGTGGTGACGGCGCGGGCCAAGGGCCTGTCGGAACGGCAGGTGCTCTACGGCCACGTCTTCCGCAACGCCATGCTGATCGTCATCGCCGGTTTTCCCGGCGCCTTCATCTCGGCCTTCTTCACCGGCTCGCTGCTGATCGAGAACATCTTCTCCCTCGATGGCCTCGGTCTGCTCGGCTTCCGGTCGGTGGTCGAGCGCGACTATCCGGTGGTGTTCGCCAATCTCTACATCTTCTCGCTGCTGGGGCTGTTCGTCGGGCTCTTGTCCGACCTGCTCTACACCTGGGTCGATCCGCGCATCGATTTCGAGCGGAGAGACGTCTGATGTCGGAGGCTACAGTCCCCGTCGACGCGGCACCCGCGCGGATCAAGCGGCCGTTTCTGTCGCCGCTCAACAAGCGCCGCCTGCAGAACTTCAAAGCCAACCGCCGTGGCTACTGGTCGCTGTGGATTTTCCTCGTCCTGTTCGTGCTGTCGCTGTTTTCCGAGTTCATCGCCAACGACAAGCCGATCATCGCTTCCTACAAGGGCGAGATCCTGTTTCCGGTGCTGGTCGCCTACCCCGAGGAAAAATTCGGCGGCTTCTATGCCGTCACCGATTATCGTGACCCGGTCATCCAGGACGAGATCAACGCCAATGGCTGGATGATCTGGCCGCCGGTGCGCTATTCCTATCAGACGGTCAACAACGCTATTCCCGAAGCAGCACCGGCCAAGCCGTCGTGGCAGTATGACGCCAAGACACGCTGCAACCAGTATCCGCAGGGTGCTGCCGACCCCGCCTGCATCGTCGGCAACTGGAATTGGCTCGGCACCGACGACCAGGCGCGCGACGTGCTGGCGCGCGTCATCTACGGCTTCCGCATTTCGGTGCTGTTCGGCCTGATCCTGACCGCCGGCTCCGCCTTGATCGGCGTCGCGGCCGGCGCCGTGCAAGGCTATTTCGGCGGCTGGACGGATCTCTTGTTCCAGCGTTTCATCGAGATCTGGTCCGCCATCCCGGTGCTCTATCTCCTGCTCATCGTCGCCGCCATCCTGCCGCCGGGCTTCTTCATCCTGCTCGGCCTGATGCTGCTGTTTTCCTGGGTGGCGCTGGTCGGCGTGGTGCGGGCCGAGTTCCTGCGCGCCCGCAATTTCGAATATGTCAACGCGGCCCGGGCGCTCGGCGTGCCCAACCGCACCATCATGTTCCGGCACCTGCTGCCCAATGCCATGGTGGCGACATTGACCTTCATGCCCTTCCTGCTCTCGGGCTCGATCTCGACGCTGACCTCGCTCGACTACCTCGGCTTTGGCCTGCCGCCCGGCTCCGCCTCGCTCGGCGAATTGCTCAAGCAGGCGCAGCGCAACCTCAATGCGCCGTGGCTCGGCATTTCCGGCTTCGTCGTCATCTCGCTGATGCTGTCGCTGCTGGTCTTCGTCGGCGAGGCGACGCGCGACGCCTTCGATCCGCGCAAGACGTTCCGATGAGCGAAGCCCCCTTGCTCAGCGTACAGGACCTCAGCGTCGCCTTCAGCCAGGGCGGCGGCCAGTCGACGGCGGTCGACCACATCTCGTTCGACATCGCCAAGGGCGAGACGGTGGCGCTGGTCGGCGAATCCGGCTCCGGCAAATCGGTCTCGGCGCTTTCGGTGCTGAAGCTTTTGCCCTATCCAAGCGCCAGCCACCCCTCGGGAAAGATCGTGTTCCAGGGCAACGACCTGCTGGCGATGGGCGAGAAGCAGTTGCGGCAGGTGCGCGGCAACAAGATCACCATGATCTTCCAGGAGCCGATGACCTCGCTCAATCCGCTGCACACGATCGAGCATCAAATCGTCGAGATCCTGAAGCTGCACCAAGGCATGGCCGACCGCCCCGCCAAGGAGCGCACGCTGGCCCTGCTCAACGAGGTTGGCATCCGCGATCCGCACAAGCGCCTCGATGCCTATCCGCACCAGTTGTCCGGGGGCCAGCGCCAGCGCGTGATGATCGCCATGGCGCTGGCCAACGAGCCCGAACTTCTGATCGCCGACGAGCCGACGACGGCGCTCGACGTCACCGTTCAGGCGCAGATCCTCGAACTGCTGGCCGGCTTGAAGAGCCGCAAGGGCATGTCGATGCTGTTCATCACCCATGATCTCGGCATCGTGCGCAAGATTGCCGACCGCGTCTGCGTGATGACCAAGGGCAAGATCGTCGAGACCGGCCCGACCAAGGAGATCTTCGCCAATCCGCAGCATGCCTACACAAGGCATCTGCTGGCGGCCGAGCCGAAGGGCAAGCCGCCGGCCGCCAATGCCGACGCCAAGCCGGTCATGACCGGCAAGGACATAAAGGTCTGGTTCCCGATCAAGCAGGGCTTCTTCCGCCGCACCGTCGACAATGTGAAGGCAGTGGACGGCATCGATGTCACCGTGCGCGCCGGCCAGACGCTCGGCGTGGTCGGCGAATCCGGCTCCGGCAAGACGACGCTCGGCTTGGCGCTGGCGCGCATGATCTCGTCGACCGGCATGATCCAGTTCAACGGTCGCGACATCAACCAGCTGTCCTTCAACGCAATGCGGCCGCTCAGGCGCGAATTGCAGATCGTCTTCCAGGATCCGTTCGGCTCGCTCAGCCCGCGCATGTCGATCGCCGAGATCATCGAGGAAGGCCTCAAGATCCACGAGCCGAAGCTGTCGCCCGACGAGCGCGACGACAAGGTGGCCGCCGTGCTGAAGGAGGTTGGGCTCGATCCGGCGACCCGCAACCGCTACCCGCACGAGTTTTCCGGTGGCCAGCGCCAGCGCGTTGCCATCGCACGCGCCATGGTGCTCAACCCGCGCTTCGTCATGCTGGACGAGCCGACATCGGCACTCGACATGAGCGTGCAGGCGCAGGTCGTCGACCTGCTGCGCAGCCTGCAGGCCAAGCACGACCTCGCCTATCTCTTCATCAGCCATGATTTGAAAGTCATCCGCGCGCTCGCCAACGACGTCATCGTCATGCGCAATGGCAGGATCGTCGAAGCCGGCCCTTCCCAGCAGATTTTTGAAAATCCGCAAACCGACTATACTCGGGCGCTGATCTCGGCCGCCTTCAAGATCGAGACGGCACCGGTCGGCATCGTCAGCGAGTGATTTGCGTAAAGAGGGACTAAAGGACCGCAATGGAAAAAGGCCGCATCCTGCTTGCCGTCACCGGCTTTCATCCGCAGCGCTGGCGCGACCTGCTGTCGGCCGAACGCGAGGTGGTGCTGGAGCCGGACGGCGCCAGCGACCCCTCGATCACCTATGCCGTTGTATGGAAGCAGAAGCCGAACATCCTGGCGTCGCTGCCCAATCTGCGCGCCATCTTCTCGATCGGCGCCGGCGTCGACCATATCTTCGCCGATCCCGGCCTGCCCGACGTGCCGATCGTCAAAATCGTTGCCGACAACCTCACCCAGTACATGACGGAATATGTCGTCTGGCGGGTGCTCGACCATCACCGCCAGGGCCTGCTCTACCGGTCGCAGCAGTCGAAGAAGATCTGGCATGAGCCGCAGCAGAGGCCTGCCGGTGACATTTCGGTCGGCATCATGGGCCTCGGCAGTCTCGGCCGCGCCGCGGCCTCGGTGCTGCTCTCGCTCGGCTTTGCCGTCAATGGCTGGTCGCGCACCGACAAGGCCATGCAAGGCGTCGCGACCTATTCCGGCGAAGCTGGATTGATCCCCTTCCTCAAGGCAACCGACATCCTGGTGGTGCTTCTGCCGCTGACGCCGGAGACCAAGGGCATCATCAACTACGGCGTGCTGAAGGAGCTGCGGAAACGCAACGGCCTCGGCGGCTCGGTGCTGATCAATGCCGGGCGTGGCCGCCTGCAGAAGGATGCCGACATTTTGCGGGCGCTGGATGACGGCACGTTGAAGGAGGCAAGCCTCGACGTGTTCGAGGTCGAACCGCTGCCGAAGACCAGTCCGCTGTGGGGGCATCCGAAAGTGTTCGTGACGCCACATGCGGCGGCGACCTCCGATCCGGTGCATCTGGCGCCGATCATGCTGCGCCAGATGGACGCCTTCGAACGCGGCGAAAAGCTCGACAATCTGGTGGACCGCAAGGCGGGGTACTAGCTAGCCAGGCAGAGCGATCTTCTTCTGCTTCTCCGGCTGGCCGCAGTCGCGTCGGTCGATCGACCGGTTCATGGCATCGATCTCACCGCTCGCCTTGTCGGTATCGCGCTTGGCCTTGGAGCGCATGTCCGGCGTGAACGGGCCGAAGCCCATCGCCGGATTGGAGAAGGTCGGCTTGGCCTTGATCGGCAGGTTGTATTGCTGCGCCAAGCCATTGCGCTGCGCCAGCAACTGGTCGCACGGCACGCTGTCGTATTGCAGGGACGACTGGATGTTCGCATCCTGCTGTTCCGACATCGAAGTGCCACCGACACAGCCGGCGGTCAGCAGGCAAGAGGCCAAGATCATCATGTTCCAGCGCATCGGCTATGCTCCTCCTGATATCCCGCCCTGACGCGAGCAGATCGCAAATATCAGTCGCGCATGCAAATCGGACTTTTTCACAGCAGGAATATTTGCGAGGCGGCGAGGCTGCCCCTCCGCAGGCGCGCGGCTGACGGAGCATCAAACGAAAANCCCGCCTGTCCGGCGGGTCACTGGCGCAAATCAGCACCATGGGCGAAAATGTACCATAGCTGAGGGCAGGGTGTCAAGAAAAAATTCCTATCGCACCCGACGAAAAGCTGCCGACACCGCCGACCGGCTGCCGTCAGGTCCTTTGTTCAGCTGAGTTCGGAGCCCTGGCCACAACGACCAACCCGTTGACGTGTTCCCCGCGATCCTGCCGGATCGCGGTTGGTTCCAGTGACAGGACCGAAAACCCGTTGGCGGCCAGCACGTCGAGCACATAGCGTTGCGCATGCGCATAGCGGCGAGACGGCAGCAGCGCAAAATCGCCATCGCCAGCCAGCGTCTCGACGGAAAACGCGAACAGGCCATCCGTGGCCAGCAGGCCGGCAATCGTCTTCACCACGCCGCCCAGCGCACCGACATAGATGAAAACATCGGCCACCGTCACCAGATCGGCTTTCGGACCGGCATAGGAAAAATCCCGCAGATCGGCCTTGTCGAGGAAATCGTAGACGCCCTTGGCCCGCGCCTTTCTCAACATTTTGGCCGAAATGTCATACCCCTCCAGCCGGTCGGCGATCGGCCGCAGCCTCTGCCCCATCAGGCCTGTGCCGCAGCCGAGATCGAGCGCCAGCGCGAAGCGGCCCGGCCTTGCCGCTCGAATGGCCTGGTCGAGCATCCCAGGCAGGCGGTAACCCAGCCTGCCGACCAGGGACTCGTCGAAGCTCTCGGCATAATGGTCGAACAAGGTCTCGACGAAGGCGCTGGGGAGCGCATCGACCGCCGGCGCCTTGCCGATCAATTGCAGGTTCAATGCAGCGCCTTGACGATCCGATGGATCGAGTTGCAGCGACATCGTCCACGCCTGCGCGGCCAGATCCGCCGCGCCCGCCGCCTGCTGCATCTCGCCGAGGCGAAACCAGCCCATCGCCCATTGCGGCGTTATTTCCAGCGCACCGAGCAGCAATTCCGCCGCCGCCGCATGATCGCCATCCGCGTGCAGCATCTCGGCATAGTCGGCGCGGCGATCGGCGTTCAAGTCGCCGGACGAAGCCTGAAGCGGTTTCATGGCGATGGGTCCTGCCGGCGGATCGAGCCGGCGGTGCTCTATGCGGGAGTCAGCAGTGACTTACAACAGGGCTTCCCGCCGCGGAATTATATCCTATCTTGGAGACCATGCGCACCAGTGTTCTGCTTCACCCCCGGCCCGAGGGCCTCTATTGCCCGCCGGGCGATTTCTTCATCGACCCGGTGCGGCCGGTCAACCGGGCACTGATCACGCATGGCCATTCCGACCACGCGCGTTCCGGCCACCGCTCGGTGCTGGCGACGCAGCAGACGCTCGACATTATGGGGCTGCGCTACGGTGAGGATTTCGCTGGAACAACACAAGCGGCAAGGCTCGGTGAGACGATTGCCCTCGATGGCGTCAGCGTCAGCTTCCATCCGGCCGGCCATGTGCTGGGCTCGGCGCAGATAGCGGTCGAGCATCAGGGCACGCGCATCGTCGCTTCCGGCGACTACAAGCGGCAGAGGGACGCGACCTGCGCGCCATTCGAGCCGATCCCGTGCGATGTGTTCATCACCGAAGCGACGTTCGGCCTGCCGGTGTTTCGCCATCCCCCGGACACCGAAGAAATCGCCCGCCTGCTGAAATCGGCCGCGCAGTTCCCTGAACGCTCGCATCTGGTCGGCGCCTATGCGCTGGGCAAGGCGCAACGGGTGATGCGGCTGTTGCGCGACGCCGGCTACGACAGGCCGCTCTACATCCATGGCGCGCTGGCCAAACTCAGTGAGTACTACCAGAGCCAAGGCATCGATCTCGGCACCCTCGAACCGGCGACCGTCGAAAGCGGCGGCAAGGATGATTTTGCCGGCGCCATCGTCGTCGGCCCGCCTTCGGCCTTCGCGGATCGCTGGGCGCGGCGGTTTCCCGATCCGATCTCGTGCTTTGCGTCAGGCTGGATGCGCATCCGCCAGCGCGCCAAGCAGGGCGGCGTCGAACTGCCGCTGATCATCTCGGACCATGCCGACTGGGATGAGCTGACCGCCACCATCAAGGAGACCGGAGCCGAAGAGGTCTGGGTGACGCATGGCCGCGAGGAGGCGCTGGTCCGCTGGTGCGAGCTCAAAGGCATCGCGGCGCGGCCGCTGCACCTGGTGGGCTACGAGGACGAGGGCGATTGAAGCCATGAACCGCTTCGCCGAACTTCTCGACCGTCTGGTGCTGACGCCGTCGCGCAACGGCAAGCTGACCTTGCTGACCGACTATTTCCGCAGCGTCGAGGATCCCGATCGCGGCCTGGCGCTGGCTGCCATCACGGGCGATCTCCACATCGCCGCGGTCAAGCCGGCGATGCTGCGCATGCTCGTCACCGAACGCATGGATCCGGTGCTGTTCGGCTATTCCTACGACTATGTCGGCGATCTCGCCGAAACGGTGTCGCTGGTCTGGCCGCAAACGCCCGGAAACATCCCGAACCGCGAGCCGACGCTCGGCGAGGTCGTCGCCAAGCTGCAGGCGGCAAGCCGCTCCGACGGACCGAAGGTGCTGGCAGGGCTGCTCGACAGCGCCGGCATCTCGGCACGCTTTGCCATCATCAAGCTGGTCACCGGCGGCCTGCGCATCGGCGTGTCGACGCGTCTGGCCAAACAGGCGCTGGCGGATTTCGGCAAGGTCGAGGTCGCGGAGATCGAGGAGCTCTGGCACGGGCTGTCACCGCCTTACACAGCGTTGTTCGCCTGGCTGGAAGGCAAGGCCGAAAAGCCCAGGAACACGGCGTTGGCATTGTTTCGCCCGGTGATGCTGTCGAACCCGGTCGGCGACGGCGATCTCGAAAAGCTCGATCCGGCGGATTATGCCGCCGAATGGAAATGGGACGGCATCCGTGTCCAGGCGGTGGCGGAGGGCGGCATCCGCCGGCTCTATTCGCGCACCGGCGATGACGTTTCGGGCGCCTTTCCGGACCTCGCCGAGGCCATGCATTTTTCCGCAACGCTGGACGGCGAACTGCTTGTCGGCGATCCCCGGGAGGCGACGGGAACCTTCTCCGATCTGCAGCAACGGCTGAATCGCAAGACGGTGGCACCGAAGATGCAGCAGCAATACCCGGCCTTCATGCGCTGCTACGATCTGCTCCAGGTCGGCGGCGAGGATTTGCGCGCGCTGCCGTTTCGCGAACGGCGCGGCCGGCTGGAAAGCTTTGTCGCGACACTCGACCCGAGCCGTTTCGATCTGTCGCCATTCGTCGACTTCACGGACTGGCAAACGCTGGAGGAACTGCGCCGGGCGCCGCCGCATCCGATCATCGAAGGCGTCATGCTGAAGCGCTGGGACTCAGCCTATGTCGCCGGCCGGCCGAAAGGTCCGTGGTTCAAGTGGAAACGCGATCCGCACACAGTGGACGCGGTGCTGATGTATGCGCAGCGCGGCCACGGCAAGCGGTCGAGCTTCTATTCCGACTATACGTTCGGTGTCTGGACAGGTGCCGAAGGCGAAGAGGAACTGGTACCGGTCGGCAAGGCCTATTTCGGCTTCACCGACGAGGAACTGAAGCAGATCGACAAATATGTCCGCGACAACACGATCGAGCGTTTCGGGCCGGTGCGCTCGGTGCGGGCCGACCGCGACAACGGCCTGGTGCTGGAAGTCGCCTTCGAAGGACTGAACCGCTCGACCCGGCACAAATCCGGCGTCGCCATGCGCTTTCCCCGCATTTCGCGATTGCGCTGGGACAAGCCGGCCAACGAGGCCGACCGCATCGAAACGCTGCAGGCGCTGCTCGACCGCTAATTTCGCGCGTGCAGGGTTCGCTATGGCTCGATCGAAACGCGGATTTCGTAGATGTCGGCGGCCTTGCCCTGCTTGTCGAAGTCGGAATTGATGGCAATGGTGCCGGCCGAGCCCGGATGCTTGTCGGGAAACTGCACGTCGAACAGATATTCGTTCTGCTGCTGGCCGACCGCATAGCGCTTGCGGCCGCAGTCGCCGAGTTCGCCGAAATTGCAGTCGACCGAAATCTGCGTCTCCTTGCCTTCTTCGGAGCGGGCAATGATGTCGAACACGGCATGTTTGCCGGCCAGTTTCTCCAGCACGCCTTGTCCAACGTCGAAGCTGATCGCCGAACCGGACGCGCCGGAACGGATGCGCAGGAACGAACCGGTATCGTCCTTCATCACCTCGGCCCTGGCGTCCGATGGCGCACTGACATGCGATGCATCGGCCGGCGAAAACACATTGATCCAGTCGCGCGACTGGTCGGCGGCGCCGGGTTTTGCCGGACCGCCGTCGGCCGGTGTGAAATCGTCGTCCTCGACGGTCGGCGGCGCTTCAGGTGGTGCGGTGTCGAGTTGGGCCGACGTCTTGAACACGCCGGTCTGCACGGCGAAGAACAGGCCGATGCCAACCGCTGCCAGCAGTGTCACGGTCAGGAAGATGGCGGTCAGCGGCAGGCGACGCCCCCTTATGCGTCGTTCATCGCGGTCGGGCGCCACTTCCGTGGTCGCACCGGCCGCGGCCGGAACCGACATGTCGATGGCCGGAGCATCGGGAAGCGTGGCGTCCGGCATGATGTCGGGAACGACGGGCAGGACGCGCGAGCGCGGCGCATCGGCAGCGGATTGCACGGGGCCGTCGACGACGACATCGGGGGACGATGCCTGTCGGCCGGTTTCGACCGCGGGCGCCGGGTCCGCTCCGAGTTCGACCGCCGGTGCATCGCCCTGCGGGCCGACATCCGGCACCGCCGGCAGGAACTCGGATTCGATTTCGGTGATTTTCGCCTGGATTGCCTTGCGGCGCTTGATGGCGACCTCAACGGTCACACCGGGATTGGCCTGGAGCGCGCGATCAAGCGCGGCAAAAGCCGAGCGATAGACCCTCTCGCGGAACGCGCGGTCCTCGGCATTGCCTTTCTCCAAGGCGTTCCGGATCGCTTTTTCGATCGCGTCCAAGCGGGTCCCTCTGTCTTTGCCAACCTTGCCGTGATCGTTAGCCGCAGGCGACCAATCAATCAACGGGCGAGCGGCGCATTCTGCCTCGCGGAGGTATGCAAAGTCCATTCCGGCGCTGTTCCGGCAACAAAATCAGCATGTTTCACCGATCTTCACGCGCGGGGAGCGCACGCACCGTGCGCCGCATCCCCTTGACGATTGATTGGCGGACAAGGCGGCGGCCGGCTTTCGAGGGTGCCATGACGCCGCCGCAGGAATTGCCAAGTCGCATCTTGAA
The DNA here is from genome assembly GCF_000513875.1 of Mesorhizobium sp. WSM1293. Classification (NCBI taxonomy): domain Bacteria; kingdom Pseudomonadati; phylum Pseudomonadota; class Alphaproteobacteria; order Hyphomicrobiales; family Phyllobacteriaceae; genus Mesorhizobium; species Mesorhizobium sp. WSM1293. Next base: position 264,176 of record NZ_AZUV01000009.1, read on the forward strand.
TTCGCGCCCGGTTGCGTCTATCACCGCCGCATCTTGGAGGCCTTGGCTTCCCGGGCCGCTTTAGCTCAGTTGGTAGAGCACCGCATTCGTAATGCGGGGGTCGCGTGTTCGAGTCACGCAAGCGGCACCATTTCTCCCTCCTTTTCGTCGTCTACCCCTTCGCATCTGGTGCAAAGGATTGCGGCGCCGGCCTGGCAGATCTGCCATTGTCGAGACCCCGGTTTGGTGTGAAACTCATGGCCTCAGCATGGGAGGTCAAAAAATGCCCAACAATTTCAAGACCGGAGACGTGGTCAAGCTGAAATCCGGAGGCCCCAGGATGACGGTCAGCGATGGCGCAGCCTCGGGCATGTATCTGTGCCACTGGTTCAATCGCGAGGGCGAGGTGTGGACCCCGCAGCATGCCGGGTTCAAGCCCGAACAACTGATTGCGGCCGACCAGTCGGACTAGAGCTCCTTCCATCCCGATCGACGGGATGCGCACCCGAGCACGAACGGATCAGCACGCGCGATCGACGGATTTTCCGGGTCGCGGCGTTTAACGGTTGAAGCGCGATGGCGGCACAAGCCGTCTGCGTCGCGCCAAGCTGGAGACGCACAACATGATCAGCCGTTCGATATTAGTCGTTGCCTTGAGTTTGCAGACGGTTGCGGCTCTTGCCCAGGCAACGACCCCGCCTGCACCGCAGACCGGCGCGCCACTTGCCGCGCCAGGCGCGTCGGGGAGCAGGTCCGACATCACGCTGGCCAAATTCCAGAAGCGGCGCGAAAGGGCGATCATGGCGGCCGACACGGATGGCGACGGCAAGATCAGCCTGCTGGAATGGGAGGCCTTTCAGGCGAAGCGCAACGTCAAGGGCGACGCCTCCAGATCCTTCGCGCGGATCGATTCCAACCATGACGGCTTCATCGATCGCGCCGAACTCGATGCCTTCTTCGCCAAGCGCTTCGCCCGGCTGGACAAGAATGCCGATGGCATTCTGACAGCCGACGAATTGCCGGGCCACAAAACCGCTCCCAAGCAAGAGCAATGACCAAGAGGCAATGACGCGCGATGAAGATCGGGAGTGCGCCGACTGATGGCTGCGGATCCGGACGAGGAGCTGGTTCGCCGTGTCGGCGCCGGCGAGCCGGCAGCCGTGCAAACGCTCGTCGCGCGCAAGCTGCCGCGTATCCTGGCGCTTGCCGTGCGCATGCTCGGCGATGCGGCGGAGGCCGAGGATGTCGCGCAGGAAACCTTCGTGCGGATCTGGCGCCATGCCGCGAGCTGGCGGCGCGGCAATGCGCGCTTCGACAGCTGGATTCACCGGGTGACGCTCAACCTTTGCTACGACCGGCTGCGTCGCAGGCGCGAGTGGGTGACCGGCGACCTGCCGGAAATGGTCGACCCCGCGGCACTTCCGGACGCCCCTCGCCAGGAGGACGCGCTTCGGGTCGAACGGGCGCTGCAAGCCATAGCGCCGCGCCAGCGCGAAGCGATCGTCCTGGTCTACTACCAGGAGATGTCCAACATCGAGGCGGCAGCGACATTGCAGGTCAGCGTCGATGCCCTGGAAAGCCTGCTCGCGCGCGGCCGGCGGTCGCTGCAAGCGATCCTGGCGGGGGATGGCGCCGATGAGTAAGCACCGGGCAAGCTCCAACGCAGCACGGCCATTGCGCCTTGCTGATGCCGCCTGGCGCTCGGCGCCGACGGGCAAGGGGGAGACACATGGCTGAAGGATCCAGGAACGAACCCGCAATGGATGCCAGGCGCTTTGCCGCCTTGGCGCAGGCCTATGGCGGCGACTTGCGGCGATGGCCCGAGGCCGAGCGGATGGCCGGCACGGTCTTTGCCGCAAGCGGCGCGGGCAAGGCCATCTTGAGGCAGGCCGGGACACTTGACGCGCTGCTCGACAGCTACCGCGTCGACGCCCCGGACAAGGCACTGCACAGCAGCATTCTGCAGGCTGCCGGCCGGCACCTCGTCCAGCGCCGGCGTCAGTGGTTCTGGTGGCTGGGACTTGGACTTGCCGGCATTGGTCTGGCCGGTGCCGTGGCAGGACTGGCCCTGGTGACCATCGTCACGCCGGAGGTCCAGCCGGACCATTATGTGCTCGATACCGATGTAACGGCGTTTGGCGATGCCGGCCCGGATGCCGAGAACGGTGAGGAAAACCTATGAGCCCGCGCTGGATCCGTGGTCTGGTCATTGCTTCCGTGGTGCTGAACGTCTTTCTTGCCGGCGCATTCGTCGGCGGCGCGGTCTGGCTGAGAAATGCCAAAGCGGGCGCGGGTGTCTCGCTGGAATCGGCCGGCCGACAGCTTCCCGACCAAGACCGCAAGGCGTTCCGCCTGGCGCTGCGCCAGGTTCGCGTGCAGTCCCGTCAGATCATTCTCGATGGCCAGCAGGCGAGGCAGGAGGCAGCGGACCTGTTGCAGCAGCCTGTCATGGACAAGGCCGCCTTGTCCGCCGCCCTGGAACGGGCACGCAATGCCGATGTGACGGTGCGCAGCCGGCTTGAACAGGCCATTGTCGACTTCGCGGCGAGCACATCGCCTGAAAACCGGAGCGTGCTGGCACAGGCGTTGCTGCGCCATATGGAACGCCGCGCCACCGTTGCGCCAAAAAAATCGCCATGACGACCGACGGAAAAGGCCGGAGACGCCGTTTAACGATGCGAAGGGACAAGCCTGCCCTGTGCACCATACAGGACGGCCATCTTCATCGTCGAAAGCACTCGGAGTCCAATTATGAGTCGCCTGAAAAACTATGCAGCAACCGCTATCCTGGCCATCGGTGGAACTGTCGCGACAGCCTCCGCGTCCAGCGCAATGCCCATCGTGTCCGTTGCCAAGCCAGCCACCCCGGCACTGGTCGAGCATGTCCGCTGGGGCTGCGGCATCGGCTGGCACCCTAACAGATGGGGCCGCTGCGTGCCGAACGGCGTCGTCGTCGTGCGCCCGCGCTACCACTACTGGCACGGTCCGGCCTACGTCTGGCATCCGCATCATCACTGGCGCCACTGGCACCATTACTGATCAAAGCACCGCGGGGCCAGGCACCTTTTGGGGCGGCCCCGCGCGAGCGCTGGCGCGCACCGGACAATCCCGACCAGCCGAGTTAAGGTTAAATCCACTATACATTTGTTCTTAGCCCGCAAATAATCGAAGAATTTCCCGAAACTATGCTCAGGCATCTTCGTGGGAAAATCTGTGGTTCAGCTTCAAGGTCTTGGACGGGTGCTCTGCCATCCGCTGACGCTGGCCGTGGTCAGCCTTGCAGGCGTCTTCGCCGCCGGACGGGCCGAGCACGAATGGCTGTCGGTGCCGTTCTCGCTGGCGCTGGTGGCTGCCCTTGCCGGACTTCTGTTCCTGGCTTCGGGGCGCCTTGCCTTTTCCGTCTACCTCGCCTGGATGGGCATTGCCTTCGTCACCGTGGTTTCGGCGATCAAGTTCCGGCTGAAAGGATTTTCGCTGCACTTCTACGACACGGTCTTCGTGTCGAGGGACCCGGAAGTGTATCGTTTCCTGCTCGGCTCCTACCTCCATCTGATCGCGCCGGTCGTCATTGCCCTAGGGCTCGGCATCGGGGCGGCGGTGCTTCTGTTCCGGATCGATCGGAAAATTGGCTGGCCGGTGTCGGCACGCGTCCTGGTCATGGCGGCGCTCGTCGTTCTGGTGCCGCTGACCTTTCCGGCCGAGGCCTCGAAGGACCGCTATTTCTACTACATGCAGGGCCGGCACATGTCGGCCTTCTTCGTCTCGCTGCTGGATTTGCACAACCTCGTTGTAGAATCGGGCTTCGAAAAGCGGCTGCAAGCCGTGGCGCCGCAGCCGCCTTTTGCCGACACGGTCGATTGCGGCGACCGGGCTGATCTTCCCGACGTCTTTTTCGTGCTCAGCGAAAGCCAGTCCGATCCCGGCTATTTTCCGCAGGTCGGCAACGGCGCGGGATTCCTGCAGAGATTCGCACCGGGGGCCGGCACGCCGCACCAGATGCAGGTCGAGACGTTTGGCGGCGGCACCTGGATCACCAATCTGTCGCTGATGACCGGCCTGTCGGCCACCGATTTCGGCTGGCGAAGCCCCTATCTGACCATCACCCTCCAGGACAAGGTCGCCGGAGCCTTGCCGGAGGTGCTGGCGCGCTGCGGATATCGGACTGTCGTGATGACGCCGATGGACTTTTCGTTCGTCAATGAAGGGCCGTTCCTGAAATCGATCGGTTTCGAGACCGTGCTCGACATCAAGGACATCGCCGCGCCCTTCTATCACCTGCGCGACAACTTTTATTACCAGGCGGCCGAGGCATTCATCGCCAGGCACCATAGGGAAGACGGCCGGCCGCTGTTCCTCGAAATCCAGACCATGTTTCCGCACTCACCCTATGAGGGGCGGATGGAGCCCGGGCTGAAGGTCGAGGGCGAGCCTTTCTCGGGCGATTTCCAGGCCAATGAGTATCTGCGCCGGATGGCGGTAGCGCGCGGCGATTTCCAGGATTTCCTCGACAAGAGGCAAGCGGATGCCGGTGAACGCGGCGCCGTGGTGCTCGAATTCGGCGATCACCAGTCGTCGGCGACCAAGCCGTTCGTCGAGGCGATCGCCGGGGACGACGCCTTGGCGACCCCTGGCTCGCTTGCCTATCGCACTTTCTACACGCTCACCACCTTCAACCATCCTTTGCGCCATCCGATGCCTGACCTGGCGCCGCTCGACATCGGCTTCCTCAGCGCAAGCCTGCTCGACGCCGCCGGCCTGCCGATGTCGCCTGTCATGGCCGATCTCGTGCGCCTGCGCGACCGTTGCGGCGGCCGGTTCCATGGTTGTCAGGATCGGGCCGAAGTGGACGCACATCTGCGCCGGCGCGTCGATTCAGGGCTGCTGCATCTGTTCCCGGAAGCGGCGCCGCTGCATGGGCTGGCGCCGCTCCAATCGGTAGATGCTCGCTAGTTATCTCAGCCGATTTTATCTGGCCCCAGCGTCGCCACGGTCTTCAGCGCACCGTCGAGCATGTCGCCCTTCTCGTCCTTCAGCGCCATCTCGCGCAGGCGGCGGATCCAGTCGGCGGCGTCGGTGCGGCCCTTGACCATGTCGAGCGCGGACAGCACCCGGTCGAATTTCGACTGCGCCCGGACATGGGTGTCGCTGTAGCCCTTGATCAGCCGGCGGCAATTGAGGATCTCGACGGCCAGTGCGTAATCCTGGGGCACATGGTCGAGCGCCAGCGCGTACCAGCCATCGAGATGAGCGACCTCGACCTTGTGGCGCAGCAGGCTGCGGCGCCAGCGACGCAGGCCGCCGATGAACCACAGAGCGGCAAAGCCGGCAAAACTGTCGGTGCGGATGCGGCGGCCATGATTGATGCGACGATCGAGAAAGGCGGCGAGCTTCGGCCGGTTTTCGATGTAGCTGCCCAGACCCGCCGGCAGCGTGCCGCAGAACTCCTCGATGCGCGGATGGAAATATTCGGTCACCTGCAGGATCGAGCCATCCTTGACGCCGACCTCGCGGCGCACGCGTTTGTCGCGCGTCGAACGTGTCTTGAGATCGGCGACGCGGATCATGTCGTCGTAGCACAGCGCGTTGGCCAGATGCTTGGCGGCAGCGATGGACAAGCCGTAGCCCTGAATCGGCCCGTCCAGCGCGACGGCCTTGTCCAACCGGTCGAGATAGTCGCGCCCATAGGCGATGTCCTGATAGTCGACGACCTTTCTCAAGCCTCGAAGCGCCATATCGCGCACGGCCACCGGCAACAGATCGATGCGGGCAGCCAAGGCCTGCCAGCCTTGCAGCAGGTTTCGCGGGCCACTCACCTGTCCGGCGCCAAGGGCAGATTCGACAATCGCGGGCTCGGCCGGCTTTGGCGCCGGCGCTGCCGTGCCGCGCGCACGGTCAAACGCGGCACCGAAGGCGGCGAGGCTGGCCTTGACGCCCCGGCCGCCGGCACCGATCGCCTGTTCGTAGCTCTCGCGCGTGAACGGCAGGGCGTCGGACCCCGCCAGCGCGCCAAGCAGGCTGGCCGAGATCATCGAGCCATTGTCGGCGGCGATCTTTTCCATGTCGAAAGCGATGAAGCGCTTCGATGCGGCTTCCGCCGTTGCATGCACCTTGGAGGACGAAGCCCGGCCGTCGCCCGGTTCGATCTTTTCCGACACGGCGGCGATGCGGTGCGACGAGGCGATCAGCGTGGTGCGCTCGGGCGTGACGAAGCCGCGAATGATGGCGCGGCCGGCTTCCATCAACTCCGCCGCGATCAGTATGTCGACGTCGCCCTGCGAGGGCGACAGCGCAAAGACCGGCAGCCGGCCGGTGTCGCGGGCCATCTCGACATAGTAGATGGTGGCGCCGGTACGCTGGGCGACGCCGGCGACCGAGGTCGACTGCGCGACATAGCCGTTGCGCTCGGCGACATCGGTAATCCAGTCGGCGAGCACGCCGCCGCCCTGGCCGCCGACCGCCAGCACGGCGAGCTTGATGACATCCTCACCATCTTGAGCGCCGGCGTGGGCGCGAAGTGGGGGGACGGCGTCAAGCATCGGCGAAAGTCAGGCGCCGGCTTTCGCGGCGACGCTGCAACAGGCTGATGGTGGCGCGGCGCGCGACTTCCAGGAAGCGATCCCAGCGGCTCGGATTGTGGACGACGTCGGCGCGATAGAAGGACGGGCAGAGCACCGCCGCATCGGCGACCTCGCCGCAATTGCCGCAGCCGACGCAACTCTGGTCGATATGCGCGACCGGATCGTCGCGCAAAGGATCGTCGAGCGATTTGACCGACAGCGATGGGCAGCCGGACAGCCGCATGCAGGCATGGTCGCCGGTGCAGATGTCCTCATCGACGCCGAACTTCGGTTTCACGACACGGGTCCCGCCCTTGATCGCCTTGTCGACCAGCGGCTTTTCGCGGCGCTGGCGGTTGAGCATGCATTCGGACGAGGCGACGATGACTTTCGGCCCCTTCTCCTCCGTCGTCAGCGCCTCGCGCAGCGTGTCCTGCATCTTGGTCACGTCATAGGTGCGGTCGACATGGCGCAGCCATTTGACGCCCATGCCTTTGACCGCCTCGGTGATCGGATGCTTCGTCGACTTGGTCTTGTTGCCGGCGCGGGATGAGAGGATGTCCTGGCCGCCGGTGGCGGCCGAGTAAAAATTATCGACGATGACGATGACGCCGTCGTTCTTGTTGAACACCGCGTTGCCAATTGAGGAGGTCAGGCCGTTGTGCCAGAAGCCGCCGTCGCCGACGAAGGAGATGGACCGCCGCTTGGCATCAGGCGAATTGAAGGCCGAGGCGGAGGCCGGGCCCAGCCCGTAGCCCATGGTGGTGGCGCCGAGCTCGAAAGGCGGCATGATCGAGAACAGATGGCAGCCGATGTCGGAGGCGATGTGATGCTTGCCTAGCTCCTGCTCGACCAGTTTTGTCGCGGCAAAGATCGGCCGTTCCGGGCAGCCGATGCAGAAGCCCGGCGGACGGCCCGGCACGACATTGATGAGGTCGGCTGCATCAACGCCGTCGCCGACCTTGTTGGGCGCGCGCACCTCGCCCGGCAGCAGATGCGGCGCCTCGGCGCGCAGGAAGGCGCCGATGCCGTCGAGCATGACCTGGCCGGTATATTCGCCGGCCATCGGCAGATGCTCCTTGCCGACCAGCCTGGTGCCTCGACCGGCCTTGTGCAGCATCGAAGCAAAGGCCTGTTCGATGTAGTTGGGCTGGCCTTCCTCGACGACCAGCACCGACTGCTTGCCCTCGCAGAACGACAGGAACTCGTCATTGATCAAGGGATAGACGGCATTGAGCACATAGAGCGGCACGTCGGTGTCGCCATAAATGTCGGCAAGGCCGAGCCGCTGCAGCGCGCGGATGACCGAATTGTACATGCCGCCCTGCATGACGATGCCGACCGAGCCATGGTCCGAGCCGAAGAACTCGTTGATCTTGTTCTTGGCGATGAAGTCGACCGCCGCCGGCCAGCGTTTCTGCACCTTCTCCTTCTCATGCAGGAAGGAGGCGGGCGGCAGCACGATGCGGCCGGTGTCGCGGCGCGGCGCGTCGAGGGCATCGGCGACCGTCATCGGCGGCCGCTTGTTGTCCTTGGCGATGAAATGTCCATGCACGTGGCAGCAGCGGATGCGCACCTGCAGCATGACCGGCGTGTTGGAAATCTCCGACAGCTCGAAACCATCCTCCACCGCCTTGACGATCGACGGCAGGTTGGGTCGCGGGTCGAGCAGCCACACCTGGCTTTTCATGGCGAAGGCATGGCTGCGCTCCTGCATGATCGAGGAGCCCTCGCCATAGTCTTCGCCGACGATGATCAGCGCGCCGCCGGTGACGCCGCCGGAGGCGAGATTGGCGAGTGCGTCGGAGGCGACGTTGGTGCCGACCGTCGACTTGAAGGTCGCCGCACCGCGAATGGGATAATGCACTGACGCCGCCAGCATGGCGGTGGCAGTGGCTTCCGAGGCGCTGGCTTCGAAATGCACGCCGAGCTCGCCCAGAATGTCCTGCGCGTCGGCCAGCACGTCCATCAGGTGACTGATCGGCGCGCCCTGATAGCCGCCGACATAGCCGACGCCGCATTGCAGCAGCGCCTTGGTGATGGCGAGAATGCCTTCGCCGGCAAACTCCTCGCCGGCACCGAGCCTGAGTTTTTCGACTTCCCTGGCAAAAGACCGTTCGGCCATTCTTTTTCTCCCTTCCGTTACCGCCAGCGCTGGCGGCGCGTAGGTCTAGATGTCGTGCTTGCGAATGTTCTTCAGCATCTTCAAAAGCGTGGCGATGAGCGCGGAATATTCGGCATCGTCGATGTCGTCGAACATCGCTTCGAACGCGTCGTGCATGGCCGGCCAGGCGCGGGTGAACTCGGCGCGGCCCTCGTCGGTCAGGAACACATGGCGGATTCGGCTGTCGGTGACACCCTGCTCGCGTCGCACCAGACCCTGGCCCTCCAGCGTATCGAGGGTCCGGCTCAAGGTCGATTGCTCGATGACCGTATAGACCGAGAGGTCGTTGACGGTGATGCCGTCGGTGACCGACAGCACGGCGAGCGTGCGGACCTGCGGGATGGTCAGGCCCTGCTTGCGGAAATCGTCGCGCAAGGTGGCGTTGTAGCGGCCCATGATGCGGTTCATCAGATAGGGCGCGAATTGCTGCAGCCCGATCTGCCCCAGGGTCGAAATGCGCTGGCGCTTTTCCGCGACCTTCTCTTCCATCACAGCCTCTCCGCCAGGAGAAATCCGGAACCGCCGCCGAGACCCGCACCCGGGTGGGTCGAGGCGCCGATATGGTAGAGACCCTTGATGCCGGTCTGATGATTGCGGCTGGTCTTGAACGGCCGCCACAGGAAAGACTGGTCGATGGTCGAGGAACCGCCATAGGGGTCACCGCCGACCAGGTTGATGTTCATCGCCTCCAGATCGGCCGGCGAATAGGCGCGGCGCGCGATGACGCTGTCCTTGAAGCCTTCGATATGGCTGGCGAGGATCGCCTCAATGCGGTCGGCATAGGCTTCGCGCAGCACATCGGTCCATTGCCCGTCTGCCGGCGCCTGCAGCTTGCCGGCCGCGTCGCCCTTGATGTGGCGAGGCGCCTCGGGCAGTTGCAGCCACAGGATCGCCTTGCCTTCAGGGCAGCGCGATGGGTCAAGCGCATGCGGCTGGCCGACACAGATGGTCGGCACCTCCGGCAACATGCCGCGCGCCGCCTCGTTGCAAGCTTTCGAGACGCCATCCAGGCCGGGCGTGAGGTGCAGCAACGCCACCTTATCCAAGCCTTCGCCCGGCCATGCGGGCGGTTTGTCCAAGGCGTAGTGGATCTGGAAATTGCCTTTGCCGTAGCGGTACTTTTGCGTCGCCTCGACATCGGCTTTGGGTGCATCCGTGCCAAGCAGCCTGCCATAGAGCTGCGTTGGCGTAACCGAGCAGATGACGCTCTTGTCGGCATTGATTGTCTCGCCCCAGGCCAGCCGCACGCCGGTTGCCCGGCCATTGTTTTGAACGATCGAAGCGACATCGGCGCCGGTGCGGATATCGCCGCCGCGTTCCCGAATCAAAGCCTCGAAGGCGGCCAGCAGGTTTTTTGCCCCACCCTTGACGATCGGTGCTCCGGCCGCCTCAAGTGCGAAGGCGATCACCTTGGCGATCTGGCCGGAGAAGGCGTCCTCGGGTCCAAGCCCGGCATGCAGTACCCAGGGTGCCCACAGCGCGCGGATGGTTTCGGACCGGTAGGTGTTTTCGAGCCAGCCGCGCGCCGGCACCAGAGCTTCGCCGAGGAAGGCGGCAAGGCCGCGCGGGCCACGCCGCCAGCCATCACCGGCAAGCAGCTTCGCTGTCGGGTAGGACCACAGGCTGCCGCCGAGCAAGCCGAACAGCAGGCCGGCATTGCGTTCGATGCCGCCGACATCATCCGCGTGCCGGTCACCGTCGCCTGCCGCGATTGCGTTGAGGGCGGCGATGTTGGCGGCACGGTCGGTGCTGAGCACGGCATGGCTGCCATCCGGCCGCAGCACGCCCGTCGGCGTGCCCGTGTGGCAGAACTCCAGCCCGTGGCGCGCGAGATCGGCGCCCAGTGCCGCAAAGGCCGGCGAGGTGATGAACAGCACGAAGGTCGTCGCCATCACATCATGGATGAAGCCGGGGGCGGTGATCTCCTCGGTGCGCAAGCAACCGCCAATGCGGTCGTTGCGCTCCAGGACGAGCACACGCGCCCCTTTGCCGCCGAGCATCGCCGCGCAGACCAGCGCGTTGATGCCGCTGCCGACGATGATGTGATCGGGGGCGGTCATTGGCGGTTGCTCTTTGCTTGCGGGCAGTGGAGTTCAATCGCGTGGAATTGCGCTCTGCGGCGCCCCCCTCTGGCCTGCCGGCCATCTCCCCCTCTTGGGGGGAGATTGGCAGCTTCGGCGCCCCACTCAATCCTGCAACGTCGCAGATTGGCGAAAACCATTGTGAAGGCCAATCTCTCCCCGTGAGGGGGAGATGTCCGGCAGGACAGAGGGGGGCGCCGTAGGGCGCTAGCGCTACAAGCCTGCCACCCTCTACCTGCCATCAACCCGGTTTCGCCTTCTCGCATGATCTTCTCCCGAAGACCCACCTCGCTTTATTGCTTCGACACCAGCGCCAGCGCGCGGATCGGGCTGCCGGTGCCGTGCTCGATCTTGAGCGGCGCCGCGATCAGGATGGCGCCCTTCGGCGGCAGCTGGTCGAGGTTGCAGAGGCTGGCGAGACCGTAGCGGTTGGCCTTGTGCATCAGCGTGTGCGCCGGGAATGGCGGCTCCATGCCACCGGCCTTGCCGGCATCGGTGCCGATCGTCTCCGAGCCCCAGCCCTTGATGTCCTTGCTGATCAGGAACTGGATGGCTTCGGCCGTCGGGCCGGGCGTGTGCGGGCCGGTCTCGTTGGCGTTGAGGAACTCGGCTTCCGAGCCGTTGCGCTTGTACCAGTCGGTGCGCATCACCACCCATTCGCCGGCATTGATCGCACCGTGCTCGGCTTCCCAGGCCTTGATGTGGTCGACGGTGAGCAGGAAATCGGGGTCGGCGGCGGCTTCCTTCGAACAGTCGATGACATTGACCGGGCCGACGAAATTCTGCGCCGGAATGGTGTCGGTGGCGCCGTCCGGATAATCCTTGCCGCTGATCCAGTGCTGCGGCGCGTCGAAATGCGTGCCCGAATGTTCGCCGAGCTTCAGCCAGTTCCAGGCCCACCACGGACCGTTCTTGTCGTAACGGGAGATGTTGTGGATCTCGACCTTCGGCGTGTCGACGGCGAGTTCCGGCGGCAGCTTGATCAACGGCGTGTCCGGGCCGAGCGGCGCCGACAGGTCGACCACCTTGATGGCGCCTGAAAGAAGCTGGCCGGCGACTTCGCCGAGGAGTTTTTGCGTGTCCATGGTTTGAAGTTCCCTCTTTCGTGTGATGATCAAGGCTCGTCTCGGCCCTTAATATCCTACTAGACGAAAACATATGCATCTGCAATTATCTTTAAGCATAAAGGAAATGGGGACGGGGCGTGAGCGAGTTCGACGCCATCTTTGTCGGGGCGGGCCACAACAGTCTGGCATGCGCCGCGCATTTGGCGCTCAAAGGCTGGAAAACAGGGGTTTTCGAGCGCGGCGCGACAATCGGCGGCGCCGTCCAGACGCGCGAATTCACCCTTCCCGGCTTCCGCCACGATTTCGGCGCGATGAATCTCAGCCTCTTCGCCGGCTCGGCCTTCCACCGGAAATATGCAAATGAATTGAAAGCGCAGGGGCTGGAGTTCGCCCCGGTCGCCGACTGTTTCGCCAGCGCATTCCCTGACGGGCGCTGGTTCGGCGTCAGCAACGATCTGGAAAAGACCGCCGCGCGCATCGCCGCCTTCTCCGCCACTGACGCCGCCACATGGCGCAGGCTGGTTGCCGCCTTCCCGGCGGAGGCCGAACACCTGTTCCGGCTGCTGGGTTCGCCGATGAGTGCCCGCGCGCTTGCCGGCACGGCGTGGAACCTGTGGCGCAAGAAGGGCATCGCCGGTTCGCTCGATACGGGCCGGCTGCTGCTGTCCTCACCCCGCGCCTGGCTGGAGGAAACTTTCGAGTCGCCGCATATCAGGGCAACGCTCGCCACTTGGGGCATGCATCTCGACTTCGCCCCGGATATCGCCGGCGGTGCCGTGTTCCCCTATCTGGAATCGATGGCCAACCAGAGTTTCGGCATGGTGCTGGGCAAGGGCGGCGCCGATACCATCATCCGTGCCCTCTCTGGCATGGTGACCTCCGCCGGCGGCAAGATCGTCACCGGCGCCGAAGTCGCCGAGATCACGGTTTCCGCCGGCAGGGCGACCGGCGTACGGCTTGCTTCAGGCGCGTCGCATACCGCCACCAGGGCAGTCATTGCCGGCGTCGCGCCCAAGGCGCTGACGGGCAGATTGCTGCCCAATGGTTCGGGCGACGCCGGCTTCGACACGGCGATGCAGAAATTCCGCCATGCGCCAGGCACGATGATGATCCACCTGGCGCTGGACGATTTGCCGGATTGGCGTGCCGGAGCGGAGCTTCGGCAGTTCGCCTATGTGCATCTGTCGCCGTCGCTCGACGCCATGTCGCGCACCTATCAGCAGGCCATGGCGGGCATGCTGCCGGACGAGCCTGTGCTGGTGGTCGGCCAGCCGACGGCGATCGACCCGTCGCGGGCGCCTCAGGGAAAGCATGTGCTGTGGGTGCAAGTGCGCATGCTGCCGGCCGAAATCCTGGGCGATGCCGCCGGCAAGATCGCACCGGACCATTGGGACAAGGTGAAGGAGGTCTACGCAGAGCGTGTCCTCGACATCATCGAGACCTATGCGCCCGGCCTGCGCAACAAGATCCTCGGCCGCGCCGTCTTCTCGCCCATCGACCTCGAGCGTGAGAACCCGAATCTCGTCGGTGGCGACCAGGTCTGCGGCAGCCATCATCTGGCGCAGAACTTTTTATTCCGCCCGGCGCGCAACTATGCCGGCTGGAACACGCCGGTGGCGCATCTGCACCTCACTGGAGCCGCGACATGGCCGGGCGCCGGCACCGGTGCGGCGTCGGGCTTCATGCTCGCACAACAGCTTGGCGGGAGGTAGGAGCCGGAGATTTCCTTGAGGCTACGAGGGGCAAGGCGCTGCTGCCCAAGAAGCCTGAACCGATGACATGAAGACGCCGCGCAGAAACAAAACCAACAAGGGGAACGACCATGACAATCAACAGACGTGAATTGCTGGGATACAGCGCCGCGGCACTCGGGGTGGCCGCCGTCGGCCTGCCGCAGATCGCTAGGGCGGCTGCCGGCGAACTGACCATCGCCTACAACGTCAACCTGCCATCCTGGGATCCAACCACCGGCCCGTCGGCCGTCAACCCGACCATCCAGGGGCTTTACCAGTCGGTGTTCGATCAATTCATCCCGCAGAAGCCCGATTTGTCCTTCGCGCCCGGCCTGCTCACCGAATGGGGCTGGAACGACGACCGCACGAAGATCATGATGACGGTGCGCGAAGGCGTGACCTGGCATGACGGCTCGCCGTTCACGGCCGAGGACGTCGTCTGGTCGCTACAGCGGGCAGGCGACGAAAAGACCGGCAACCCGATCCAGTTCGTCTGGAAGAACGTCAACAATTTCAAGATCGACGGCAACAAGATCACCGGCGACGTCGTGCAGTTCGACCCGGTCTATTTCAAATGGATGTCGTTCCTGACCGGCTACATCATGCCGAAGGCCTATTACGAGAAGGTCGGCGCCGAAGGTTTCGAGAAGGCGCCGATCGGCACCGGCCCCTACATGGTGGAAAAGTTCGAGCGCAACGCTTTCCTGCGGCTCAAGGCAAACCCGAACTACTGGGGCGGCAAGCCGGCCTTCGAGAATGTGACGATCAAGTTCGTCGCCGACGCGGCAAGCCGCGTCGCCGAGATCGAATCCGGCTCCTCGCAAGTGACGCTCGAAATCCCCTACGAGGAGTATGACCGGCTGATCGCCAAGGACGGGCTGGCCGGCTCGTGCAAGAACGTTTCCGACATCGGCATGATCTTCTTCAACGACATCGAGGCGATGCTGGACAAGAACGTCCGTCAGGCCGCCGTGATGGCCGTCGACAAGAAGCTGCTGGTCGATCGCCTGCTGCGCGGCTACGGACAGCCGATCGATACGCTGGAAACGCCGGAATACGCATCCTACGACGCGTCGATCAAGGTCGAGCACAATCCGGAAAAGGCCAAGGAATTGCTGGCTGCCTCCGGCTATTCGCCGGAAAAGCCGGTCAAGTTCACCATCCAGACGACCAAGGGCTTCAAGCCCAAGGACTATGAGATGATCCAGGCGATCGTCGGCATGTGGCGCAAGGTCGGCATCGAGGCGACGATCGAGGTCTACGAGATCGCAAAGCACTACGAACTGCGCGCCGCCGATAAGCTGGCGCCGGCCGCCTTCTACAACTGGGGCAACGCCATCGGCGATCCGACCACCTCGACCGGCTTCGCCATGTACGGCCCGAGCCCGCATTCGGTGTGGGACAGCCAGGATTTGATCGACATGATCAACCCGCTGTGGGGCGAGAAGGACGAGGCCAAGCGCATCGCCGGCTGGAAGGCTGTCGACAAATACATCGCCGAGCAGGCCTATGTGCTGCCGCTGATGCAGTATGCGCAGCCCATCGTCCATGCCAAGGGCGTCAATGTGGTTCAGCATGTGTCGGGCGCGTTGCTGCCGGCCCTGATGACCCCGGCCTGACCGATATTGGAGGGCACGCCGTTCGCGAGACGGCGTGTCTTCTTGAACGACGCAGGCCCCCTCATCCGGCCCTTCGGGCCACCTTCTCCCCGCTGGAGAGAAGAGACCGGCTCAGCCGTCGGCGACCTCTTCTCCCCTCGGGGAGAAGGTGGCCGCGAAGCGGCCGGATGAGGGGTCTTCGTTCCATCAGTCACTGAAACGCATTAGGCCTACGCCAGAATGCTCCTGCAAAGATTCCTGATCCGTCTGCTGACGATGCTGATCACGCTGTTCGGCGTGGCCGTCGTCGTCTTTGTCGTGATCCGCGTCGCGCCCGGCGATCCGATCGCCATGATGCTGCCGCCTGGTGCTACGGATGCCGACATTGCCCGGCTGCGAGCGCTCTACGGCCTCGACAAGACCATCGTGCAGCAATTCTTCATCTGGCTGTCGGGCGTGGCCAGGGGCGATTTCGGCACCTCGATTTCGCTCAGGCAGGATGTGCTGGGTCTCGTCTTCAACCGGCTGCCAGCGACGCTGGAGCTTGCCATCGTCGCGCTTGTGATGGCGGTGGCGCTCGGCGGCACGACGGCAATCATCGGCGCGCGCGAACGCGGCACGGCGGTCGAGGCCGGCATCGACATCGCCAGCGGCGCGGCGCTTTCCATTCCCGACTTCCTGTGGGGCCTGGTGCTGATCCTGCTGTTCGGCGTGCTGGTGCCGATCTTCGACATTTCCGGCCGGGTGTCGCCGCAACTCGACCTGCCCTTCGTCACCCAGTTTTATCTGTTCGAGAGCTTGCTTCGTCTGCGCCTCGACCTGACCTGGGATCTCCTGAAACACATGCTGATGCCGGCCGTGGCGCTGGCGCTGCCGCTGGCGGCGATCATCTCGCAGCTGCTGAAACAGTCGCTGAAGGAAGTGCTCGACCTCGACTACGTCGTGCTGGCGCGGGTCAAGGGGTTTTCGGAAACGCAGGTCATCCTGCGCGAGGCCTTGAAGAATGCCGCTTTGCCGACGCTGACGCTGGTCGGCGTGCAGTTCACCTTCCTCATCGGCGGCACCGTCATCGTCGAACGGCTGTTTTCCTATGAAGGCCTCGGCAACATGGCGATCGACGCCGTCATCAACCGCGACCTGCCGCTGATCCAGGGCATCGTTCTGGTCTTCGCGCTGCTGTTCGTGCTGATCAACCTCAGCGTCGACATGATGTACGCACTGCTCAATCCAAGGCTGCGCCATGGATGAGGGCCGCGCTCAAAGACGAGCTGTGTCGCCGCGTCTGTGGCTGGCCGGCGGCTGGCTGCTGCTGGCGCTTCTGGCGGCAATCTTCGCGCCGCTGGTCGCGCCGCAGGATCCGCTGGCGCAGGATTTGATGCTGGAACGGTTGCCGCCATTCTGGATGGCCGGCGCCGAACCCGGCTATTGGCTCGGCACCGACAGCCTCGGCCGCGATCTGTTGTCCCGGCTGATCTTCGGCGGCCGCATCGCCTTCATCGTCGCTTTCGCCGCGGCCATCGCCGCCTGCCTGGTCGGCTCGATGCTGGGGCTCATAGCCGGCTATTTCGGCGGCTGGGCCGACCGCATCATCTCGCGCATCGTCGATGTCTGGATGGCATTTCCGCCGGTGCTGTTCGCCATCCTTTTGGTTGCGGTGCTCGGCACAGGCTTGAGTTCCGTCATCCTGGCCATCGCCATCATCGACTGGACGCGTTTCTGCCGGGTGATCCGTGCCGAGACGATGGGCCAGTCGCGCATGGACTATGTCGAGAATGCCCGCATCGCCGGCTATGGCCGCATCGGCATCATGCTGCGCGAGGTGCTGCCCAATGTGGTGCCGTCAATCTTGGCGCTGCTGTCGCTGGAAATGGGCATCGCCGTCATCGTCGAGGCGATCCTGTCCTTCGTCAATCTGTCGATCTCGACCGACGACCCGACCTGGGGCGGCATCATCGCCGAGGGCCGGCTGTCGATCCATCAGGCCTGGTGGGTGCTGGTGTTCCCGCTGATCACGCTCATCCTCACCGTGCTGTCGTTCAGCCAGTTCGGCGAGGCGCTGAAGACGCGTTTCGATCCGGTGCTGCGATGAGCGCCTGTCTCGACATCAGGGATCTGAGCGCCGTGCTGCCCAACAGCCAGCGCGTGCTGCGCTCGGTGTCGCTCTCCGTCCAGCCCGGCGAGGTCCGCGCGCTGGTCGGCGAAAGCGGCGCCGGCAAGACGATGATCGGCAAGGCGGTGCTCGGCGTGCTGCCGTCGAGCGTGCGCATCGTCGAAGGCGATATGTTGCTTGAGGGCGAAGACCTCGGCAAATTGCAGCCCAAGGCACGGCGCACGCTGATCGGGGCACGCACGGCGCTGATCCCGCAGGACCCGCTGACCGCTCTCAACCCGTCACGCCGCATCGGCTCGCAGATGACCGACCGGCTGGTGCGCATCCTCGGCTGGAGTGGCGAGAAGGCCGATACCCGCATTCGCCAGTTGCTGGACGAGGTGCAGATCCGCGACCCCGACCGCGTGCTCAAAAGCTATCCGCACGAACTGTCCGGCGGCATGCGCCAGCGCGTGCTGATCGCTGCCGCCTTCGCCGCCGAGCCAAGGCTGATCGTCGCCGACGAGCCGACCACGGCGCTCGACGTCACCGTGCAGAAGCAGATCCTGCGGCTGATCGCACAATTGCAGCGCGAGCACGGCACGGCGATCCTGTTCGTCACCCATGATCTCGGCGTCGTCGCCAAGATCAGCCAGAAGGTCTCGGTGCTCTATGCCGGCAAGGTGGTGGAGGAGGCCGAGACCGCCGCTCTCTTCGCCGCTCCGCAGCACCCCTACACACGCGCGCTGATGGCGGCGACGCCACGCTACACCGATCCCTTCGCTTCGTTGAAACCAGTGGATGACGCTGTGTTGGCCGGGCTTGCTTCAGAGATCGCTGCCGCAGACCAGGCTTGGAGGCGGCCGCATGGCTGAGCCGCTGTTTTCCGTGCGTGGGCTGAAGGTCGCGCTGCCCGACATGACGCGCAAACCGCTGATCGGCCGCGCGCCATTGGCCGAAATCCTGAAAGGCCTAGATTTCGACCTTCCCAGGGGCTCGGTGACCGGTATCGTCGGCGAATCCGGGTCCGGCAAATCGACGCTCGGCCGCGCGCTGGTGCGCCTCTTGGAGCCCAGCGCCGGCAGCATCACTTTCGACGGTCGTGACATAACCCATCTGCCGGAAGCGGAGCTGCGGCCATTGCGGCGCGACCTGCAGATGATCTTCCAGGATCCGATGTCGTCGCTCAATCCGCGCCGCACCATTGCCAGCATCATCGCCGCTCCGCTCAAGCAGAATGGCCTCGGCGACAATCTGAAGGCGCGCGTCGCTGAGGCCTTGCAGCGCGTCGGCCTGCCGCAAAGTTTCGCCAGCCGCTACCGCCACGAACTGTCGGGCGGCCAGCGACAGCGCGTCGGCATTGCCCGCGCACTGGCGCTGTCGCCGAAATTCGTGCTGGCCGACGAGATCGTCTCCGGCCTCGACGTGTCGACGCAGGCGCAGATTCTGACCCTGCTGGAAAGGCTGGCGGCGGAGATGGGCCTGACCGTTGCCTTCATCAGCCACGATCTGTCGGTGATCCGGCGACTATGCCGGCAGGTCATCGTCATGCGCGAGGGCGTGATCGTTGAAGCCAGTGCCACCGACGCCTTGTTCGAAAACCCACAGCAGAGCTACACGCGCGATCTCATCGCAGCCATTCCGCTGCCCGAGATCGATGCAGGCTGGCTGGACATTCCTGCCGCCGCCAAGGTCCCGACATGACTGCACACGCACGCCGAAAAGCGGGCCTCGGACGTGCGACCGCAAAGACCCAAGTCCCGCCAATGGAGAGGACTGACATGAAGACGATACTCCGAAATGCAACGCTCGCGATTGCGCTGTTAGGCAGCGCAGGCATCGCCGCCGCCAGCTCGATACCCGGCATGCGCGGCCACGACCACACCGGCATCACGGTTCCCGACATGAAGCAGGCGGTCGACTTCTTCACCGAGGTGGTCGGCTGCAAGAAGGCGATGTCGTTCGGTCCGTTCGCCGACGACAAGGGCACCTTCATGCAGGATCTGCTGGGCGTCGATCCGAAGGCGGTGATCGAGGAGGTCACCATGGTCCGCTGCGGTTATGGCTCGAATATCGAGCTGTTCAAATACACCGCGCCCGACCAGAAGGACCTGACGCCGAAGAACAGCGATATTGGCGGCTTCCACATCGCCCTCTATGTCGACGATGTCACTGCTGCCAAAGCCTATCTCGACGGCAAGGGCGTCAAGACGAGGATGGGACCATTGCCGGTCAAGGAAGGACCGGCCGCCGGCCAGACCATCCTCTACTTCCAGGCGCCATGGGGGCTGCAGCTGGAAGCGATCAGTTATCCCGCGGGCATGGCCTACGAGAAGGATGCCGAGACCGTTTTGTGGAGCCCGAAGAACCCGGAAAAGTGATGGCAACGCGTGCTTGCGGATGTTCCGCAAGCACGCCACACAAATGCGACGCTGAATCATTTCGATATGAAACTTTAAGCTTGAAATAATTCATCTCCGGCGCGATACTCGAAACCAGCAAGCGAAGAGGAGATCGCAGACATGAAGGTTGCGGTTCTCGGCGGCGGACCAGCCGGCCTCTACTTTGCCATTTCGATGAAACTCAGGGACGCCGCGCACGATGTGACGGTGTTCGAGCGCAACCGCGCCGACGACACGTTCGGCTGGGGCGTCGTGCTGTCGGCCGAGACGCTCGACAATCTGTCGAAGAACGATCCGGTCAGCGCCGTCTGGATCAAGAAGCACTTTGCCTACTGGGACGACATCGCCGTCATCCATGACGGCGTGCGCACGGTCTCGTCAGGGCACGGCTTCTGCGGCATCGGCCGCAAGCGGCTGCTGGTCCTGTTGCAGCGCCGCGCCCGAGAACTCGGCGTCAAGCTGATGTTCGAGACCGACATCGCAGATCCCAAACCCTACATGGAGACGCATGATCTGGTTGTCGCTGCCGACGGCCTGAACTCCAGGGCGCGCAACAGCTTCGTCGACATCTTCAAGCCCGACATCGACACCCGCAAATGCAAGTTCGTCTGGCTCGGGACCCAACAGAAATTCGACGACGCCTTCACCTTCATCTTCGAGAAGACCGAGCATGGCTGGGTGTGGGCGCACGCCTACCAGTTCGACAGCGACACCGCGACCTTCATCGTCGAGTGCAGCGAACAGACCTGGGCTGCTTTCGGCTTCGGCGCGATGTCGCAGCAGGAATCGATCGCCGTCTGCGAGCGCATCTTCGAAAGACATCTCGGCGGCCACGCGCTGATGACCAATGCCAACCACATCCGTGGCTCGGCATGGATCAATTTCCCGCGCGTGCTGTGCGAGCGCTGGTCGTACAAGAACCTCGCGCTGATGGGCGATGCGGCGGCGTCAGCCCATTTCTCGATCGGCTCCGGCACCAAGCTCGCGCTGGAGAGCGCGGTGGCGCTGGCCGAGTATGTCGAAACCGAGCCGGACCTCGACGCCGCCTTCCGTAGATATGAGGATGCCCGCCGCACCGAGGTGCTGAAGCTGCAATCGGCGGCGCGCAATTCGCTGGAATGGTTCGAGGAGGTCGAGCGCTATCTCGGTCTGGATCCGGTGCAGTTCAACTATTCGCTTTTGACCCGCTCGCAGCGCATCAGCCACGAGAATTTGCGGCTGCGCGATGCCGAATGGCTGGGCGGCGCCGAAGAATGGTTCCAGCGCCAGGCGGGCGCCGGCGGCAACAGCCTGCGCCGTGCGCCGATGTTCGCACCGTTCAAGCTGCGCGACATGAGGCTGCAGAACCGCGTCGTCGTTTCGCCGATGGCGCAGTACAAGGCCGTCGACGGCTGTCCGACCGACTGGCATTTCACCCATTATGCCGAGCGGGCCAAGGGCGGCGCCGGGCTCATCTATATCGAGATGACCTGCGTCAGCCCCGAAGGCCGGATCACGCCCGGCTGTCCGGGCTTCTACGCGCCCGAACATGAGGTGGCGTGGAAGCGGCTGGTCGATTTCGTCCATACCGAGACCGAGGCGAAGATCTGCGCCCAGATCGGCCATTCAGGCGCCAAGGGCTCGACCCGGCTCGGCTGGGAGGGCACCGACGTGCCGCTGACTTCGGGCAACTGGCCTGTCATGGCCGCCTCGGCCGTGGCGTGGTCGCCGCAGAATCAGGTGCCGAAGGCGATGGACCGCGCCGACATGGACCGCGTGCGCGACGAATTCGTGGCCTCTGCCGAGATGGCCGATCGTTGCGGCTTCGACATGCTCGAGATCCACGCCGCGCACGGCTATCTGCTGTCGTCCTTCATCACGCCGGTCACCAACCGGCGCACGGATGACTATGGCGGTTCGCTGGAAAACCGCATGCGCTATCCCCTCGAAATCTTCCGCGCGGTGCGCGCCGCCTGGCCGGCGGAGAAGCCGATCTCGATGCGCATTTCGGCCAATGACTGGGTCGGCATCGAAGGCGTCACACCAGCCGATGCCGTCGAGATCGCCCGGCTGCTGCATGAAGCCGGCGTCGACATTTGCGACGTCTCGGCCGGCCAGACCTCGGCACTGGCAAAGCCTGTCTATGGCCGCATGTTCCAGACGCCGTTTTCCGACCGCATCCGCAACGAGGTCGGCATGGCGACGATGGCGGTCGGCAACATCTACGAGCCGGACCATGTCAATTCGATCCTGATGGCCGGCCGCGCCGATCTGGTGGCGCTGGCACGACCGCATCTCGCCGATCCCTACTGGACGCTGCATGCCGCCGTCACGCTCGGCGACCGTGGCGTCAAATGGCCGGATCCCTATCTGCCCGGACGCGACCAGCTCTACCGGCTGGCCGAGCGCGACGCGGCAGCGGGGCTGAAAGTATGACGGCGGCTTTGACGATCCCCGGCAAGCATGCGCTGGTCACCGGCGGCGGCTCCGGTGTCGGCCGGGCCATCGCGCTGACGCTGGCCAGTGCCGGCATCGACGTCACCATCTGCGGCCGCCGGGAAGCAGAGCTCGCCAAGGTGACCAGGGAAAACGACCGCATCTCTGGCATCGCCGCCGATGTCACCGATGAGGCGGCAATGGCGTCGCTTTACGAGGCGGCGCAAGCAGCGCGTGGCCCCTTCGACATCGTCGTCGCCAATGCCGGTATGGCCGGCAGCGCCCCGGCGCACAAAACCGCGCTCAGCGACTGGCAGCGGACGCTCGACGTCAATCTAACCGGTGCCTTCCTGACGGTGAAACCGGCGCTGGCCGGCATGGCCGCGCGCAAAACGGGGCGGATCGTCTTCATCGCCTCCACGGCAGGGCTGAAAGGCTACGCCTATGTCGCGCCTTACGTCGCCGCCAAACATGGCGTCGTCGGCCTGATGCGGGCGCTTGCCGCCGAGACGGCGAAATCGGGCATCACCGTCAACGCCCTGTGCCCGGGCTTTGTGGAAACTGAAATGCTGGAAGAGTCCATCCAGCGTATCATCGAGAAGACCGGCCGCTCGGTCGACCAGGCACGGTCGAGCCTTGCCTCGACCAATCCGCAAGGCCGCTTCATCCAGCCGGATGAAATTGCCGCCGCCGTGCTTTGGCTTTGTGGTGATGCCGCCCAATCGATCACCGGACAGGCGATTTCCATCTCAGGAGGCGAAACATGGTAGCCGGCCCCCTGCCCGCGCCGTCGGGACCCGGCAAGGACCGCTTGCGTCTGTGGATCAGGCTGCTGCGTGCGTCACGCACGATCGAGGCCGAACTGCGCGAGCGGCTGAAGAAGGAGTTCAACACGACCCTGCCGCGCTTCGACGTGATGGCCGCCCTCTATCGCGCGCCGGAAGGCATGCTGATGAGCGACCTGTCGCGGTTCCTGCTGGTCTCCAACGGCAATGTCACGGGGATCGTCGACCGACTGGTTTCGGAAGGACTTGTCGCCCGTGCGCGGCGCAATGGCGACCGCCGCACGTCGATGGTGCGGCTGACCGAGGAAGGCACGCAGGCCTTTGCCACCATCGCCGCGGCGCATGAGGGCTGGATCGGTGAATTGCTGGGCAAGGTCAGCGAAGACGACGCGCGCCGGCTGACCGGCATGCTGACATCGTTCCGCAGCAACTGGGAGGGACGCGAATGACCGCAATGGCCGGGCGCAAGCCGAAGCACTTCCTGTGGGAGGTCGAGGGCAGGATCGCCAAGGTCCGGCTCGACCGGCCGGAGCGCAAGAACCCGTTGACCTTCGACAGCTATGCGGAACTCCGCGACACGTTCCGCGACCTCGTCTATGCCGACGATGTCGATGCCGTGGTGTTCCTCTCCAATGGCGGCAATTTCTGCTCTGGCGGCGATGTCCACGACATCATCGGCCCGCTGGTCAAGATGGACATGAAGCAGCTTCTCGCCTTCACCCGCATGACCGGCGATTTCGTCAAGGCGATGCTGAATTGCGGCAAGCCGATCATTGCGGCGGTCGACGGCGTCGCGGTCGGCGCCGGCGCCATCATTGCGATGAGCTCCGATATCCGCATCGCCACGCCGGAAGCCAAGACCGCATTCCTGTTCACCCGCGTCGGCCTCGCCGGCTGCGACATGGGCGCCTGCGCGATCCTGCCGCGCATCATCGGCCAGGGCCGTGCTGCTGAACTGCTCTATACCGGCCGCACCATGACAGCGGCGGAAGGCGAGCGCTGGGGGTTTTACAACCGGTTGGTCGATGCCGCATCGCTGGAGGCCGATGCGCTCGACATGGCGACGCGCATCGTCTCCGGCCCGACCTTTGCGCACGGCATCACCAAGACGCAGCTCAACCAGGAATGGTCGATGGGCCTCGACCAGGCGATCGAGGCGGAAGCGCAGGCGCAAGCGATCTGCATGCAGACCCGCGACTTCGAGCGCGCCTACAAGGCGTTCGTGGCCAAGGAAAAGCCGGTGTTCGAGGGGGATTGAGGATGAGCGTTTCAATGGAGACGTTGGCGGGACAGCGCCCCCCTCTGTCCTGCCGGACATCTCCCCCACAAGGGGGGAGATCGGCTATCCGCTTTGGTTTCGCCATTATCAAACGCAGAATTGGCGGGACGTCCGTGCCAGCCAATCTCCCCCCTCGTGGGGGAGATGTCCGGCAGGACAGAGGGGGGCGCCGTAGAGCGCAAGGCCCGAGTACCGGAGGCACCAATGCCTGACCGCTCCTTCCTCAACTGGCCATTCTTCGAAGACCGTCATCGCGAGCTGGCCGAGCAGTTGGAGGCGTGGTGCGCGAAAAACCTGCCGGTCGATCATCATGATGTCGACGCCGCCTGCCGCGAGCTGGTGGGCAAGCTCGGCCAAGACGGCTGGCTGAAACCGACGGCGCTCGACACTGACAATCCTGGCCCCCTCGATGTGCGCACTTTGTGCATCACGCGCGAGACGCTCGCCCGGCATGACGGGTTGGCCGACTTCGCCTTCGCCATGCAGGGATTGGGCACCGGCGCGCTCAGCCTGTTCGGCACGCCGGAGCAGCAGGAATGGCTTTCGAGGACACGCGCCGGCAAAGCGATTTCGGCCTTCGCCCTGTCGGAGCCGCGCTCTGGCTCGGACGTCGCCAACACCGAGATGACGGCGACCCGCGACGGCGACAGCTTCGTTCTTACAGGCGAAAAAACCTGGATTTCCAATGGCGGCATCGCCGACCTCTATGTCGTCTTTGCCCGCACCGGCGAGGCGCCGGGCGCCAAGGGGCTCTCGGCCTTCCTCGTGCCTGGCGACGCCAAGGGCCTTGGCATCGCCGAACGGCTCGAAGTGATCGCGCCGCATCCGCTGGCGCGGCTGTCTTTCGAGCGGGTCCGCCTGCCGGCCACCGCACTGATCGGCAGGCCAGGCGACGGCTTCCGCATCGCCATGTCGGTGCTCGATGTGTTCCGCTCGACCGTCGGTGCGGCGGCACTCGGCTTTGCCCGCCGCGCACTGGATGAAAGCATCAAACGCGTGGTCGAGCGCAAACTGTTCGGCGCGCCGATGGCCGAATTGCAAATGGTGCAGGGGCACATCGCCGACATGGCGCTCGATGTCGATGCGGCGGCGCTGCTGGTCTACCGTGCCGCCTGGACCAAGGACATGGGCGCGCCCCGCGTCACCCGCGAGGCGGCGATGGCCAAGCTGTTCGCCACCGACAAGGCGCAAGAGGTGATCGACAAGGCCGTGCAACTGCACGGCGGCGACGGCGTCCGCAAAGGCCACATCGTCGAAAGCCTGTATCGCGAGATCCGCGCGCTGCGCATCTATGAGGGTGCCTCCGACGTGCAGAAAGTGGTGATTGCGCGGCAAGTGATGGGCGCGGCCTGAAGCAGGTCGCGCCCACGGACCAGACTGTTTTGACAATGGATATTGCGAACCGAGTTTTGACGAATCGGGAGACTGAAATGCACCAGATTTTGCAGCCGGAAGGCTGGGCCAAACCTGTCGGCTACGCCAACGGCGTCGCGGCGCGCGGTCGGCTCGTCTTCGTTGGCGGACAGGTCGGCTGGAACGGCCAATGCCAGTTCGAAACGGACGATTTTGTTGGCCAGGTGCGACAGACGCTTCAGAACATCGTCGCGGTGCTGGCCGAGGCCGGTGCGGGGCCGCAGCACATCACCTCGATGACCTGGTATTTTACCGACAAGGCCGAATACCTTGCCAATCTCAGGGGTATCGGCGAGGCCTATCGCGAGGTCATCGGCCGGCATTTTCCGGCGATGGCCGCCATGCAGGTGGTGGCGCTGGTAGAGGACCGGGCCAAGGTGGAGATCCAGGCTACGGCAGTTATTCCGGAATAAATTATTGGCTGCCTCAGGAATAAATTATTCGCGAAGCCCCGCCTGCCTCAAGATCGGCAGCACGTGATCGCAGAAATAGGGCAGTTCTTGCGTGTAGTTGACGAAGGACAGCGCGATGCCCTGATAGCCGTGCCCGGCAATGGCGACCATGTCGGCGGCGATCGTTTCCGGCGTTCCGATCAGCGGGTAGGTGCCGGCGCCGCCGGCGAAACGCTGCCGGTAGCGGTCATAGGCGTGCGGGTCGTGCGATTGCGAGAATTCCTTCTTGCCGGCCATGTGGGCATCGACGGCGTCATGGTCGGCCATATCGACGGCGTAGCGCGTGTAGTAGGCCTGCGCCTCTTCCATCGTCGGGCGGCAGACGACATGCGCCACGGTGTAGACGCCGACATCGCGGCCTGCCTTATCGGCCCGCTCGCTGATGTCGGCGACATGCTTGCCGGCATCGCTCATTTCCGAAAATGTCGTGAACAGATAATCGCACCGGGCGGCAGCGAAATCGCGGCCCGGCCCGCCGAAGGCGGCGTTCATGGTCACGGGGCGCGGAACCTGCAGACTGGCCGGCCGGCTGACAGCCTCCTTGAGGCGATAATAAGTGCCTTCGTAATCGAGCGGTTCGGCCGAGGCATAAAGCTTTTCCAGGATCTCGATCCATTCCGCCGCCTGGTCATAGCCCTTCTCGACCAGCGGCGTGCCGAACATGCCGAATTCCTTCGGGTTCCAGCCGCAGACGATGTTCAAGCCCGCGCGTCCCTGGCTAATATGGTCGACCGTCGCCAGCGCCTTGGCGGCATAGAGCGGATGCACCAGCGGCACATGCACGGTCATGAACAGGCCGATCTGCTCGGTGGCCATGGCGAGTGCCGCCGCCCAGGTGAAGGTCTCGAACGACCATTCGCGCACCTTGTTGCGGCCGCCGAAGCCGCGCCAACGCGCGATCGGCAGCATGAACTCCAGCCCGGCGCGGTCGGCGATCTGGGCTGCGGTCACATTGTCCTGCCAGCTCGCCGCCCAGCGCTCCGGCACATCGGTGATGGCAAGCCCGCCATCGGCATTGGTCGAAAAGACGCCAAGCTTCAGTCTGTTCGGGCCGTGCAAAGGGTGTGGTTTGTTCACGTCGCTGCCTCCCGGCGAAGATCGCACGCTAGGCCCGCGCAGAAATATTTCAAGCCTGAAATAGCTTGGCGTCACCATCGCTCGCGGGTATCGGTTCCAGCGGGCCGCACCGTGTCCACCACGCAACGGACACCGCAGCTTTTTAAGCTTAAAACTTTCGCCTTGAAAAGCGCCGCACTTTGGATAAGCATTCCGGAGTCGATGGCGATTGCCGTGCCGGACGGGCTTGCCGGCCAGTCCATCGAGCAGACCAGTCCATCGTGCCGGCCAGTCCATCGTGGGTGCTCCGGGTGGGAGTCTCAGTTCTTGTCGTTCATACTGCCCCAGTCATCATCCAACACGCGCCATGCCTTCGATGACGTGCGCGCGGATTCGCGGTCTGCAACACACAACATCGCCATCCGTGACCGCATGGTCGCTGCCATAAATTGACGCCCTGCGTGAAGCGGGGCGGCAAAAAACCGTGCGGGAGCAACCCGCCCGATCAACAACAGAGGGAACAAAAATGAGCTTCACGCGTCGCAAATTGCTTCTTCTCGCCGCCGCCATCGGCATCGCCGCCGGCCCCGCCACCGCTTATGCCGCGGATGTGCTGAATGTCGGCGCCTACCCGACCAACCCGCCCTTCGAATTCAAGAACGAGAGCGGCACTTTCGAAGGCTTCGAGGTCGACATCGTCAACGAAGCCGCCAAGCGCATCGGCATGACCACCGACATCGCCGATCTCGGCTTCCAGGCGCTGTTTGCCGCCACCACCTCGAAGCGCATCGACGTCGCCATCTCGTCGATCACCATCACGGCGGAGCGGCTGAAGTCACAGTCGTTCACGCAGCCCTATTATGATTCCGATATGGGCATCGCCACCAAGGCCGACAGCCCGATCAAGGCCGAGGCCGACCTCAAGGGCAAGATCATCGGCGTGCTGTCCGGTTCGACCGGCGAAACCTGGGTCAAGGCGCATCAGGAAGCCGACGGCTTCAGCGACGTGAAGGGCTACGACACGCAGCAGAACCTGCTGCTCGACCTCAGCGCCGGCCGCGTCGATGCGGCAGTCAGCGACATTCCGGGCATGGAATATTCCTTCACCAAGATGAAGGACCTGGTGGTCAAGGAGCGCATCAAGACCGGTGAGCAATACGGCCTGATGATGACCAAGGACCACCCGCTGCTCGGCAAGCTGAACGATGCGCTGAGCGCGATGAAGAAGGACGGCACGTTGGCCGCCATCCACAAGAAGTGGTTCGGCAGCGACGCGCCCGCCGACTCTTCGACCATGAAGGAAATGCCGCTGCCGAAGGCCTGAGCTGAAAGCTGCGGTAACATCGTGCCGGCTTTCCAGGCCGGCACGATTCTTTCACGCCTGGCCGCCGGCTTCTGCCGCAGATCTCCTGCCCTCGGCGGGGCCAATCGATTTTAACGTGAGCATTCTTTGCTCTGGGGTTCGGGAACGCTCCCATGTCGCTGATCGACACCTTCTTCAACCCCGACGTCATCATGTCCAGCCTGCCGGCGCTGCTGCGCGGCTTCCTGAACACGCTGCTGCTCGGCATTTTGAGCATCGGCATCGGCATCCCCATCGGCCTGGGGATCAGCCTGGTGCGGCTCTATGCGCCGAAGCCGCTGCGCTGGCTCGCGGTCGGCTACACCGACATCTTCCGCGCCCTGCCGGTGCTGGTCGTGCTGATCCTGATCTACTATGCGCTGCCCTTCCTCGGCATACGCCTGTCGTCCTGGGCATCGGCGGTGACAGCCTTCGCCTTCATCATGTCGGCCTACTCGGCCGAGGTGTTCCGCTCCGGCATCGAAAGCATTCCGCGCGGGCAGTTCGAGGCGTCGCAGGCGCTTGGCCTGCCGTTCCTCCTGACCTTGCGCAAGGTGGTGCTGCCGCAAGCGATCCGCGTCGTCATCCCGCCGATGACCAGTAACTGCGTCTCGATGTTCAAGGACACCTCGCTCGCCTCGACCGTGGCGCTGCCGGAACTCTTGAAGGAAGCGACCAACGCGCAGTCGCTCTACGCCAACCCATCGCCGCTGATCGGCGCCGCGCTTGTCTATCTCATCTTCCTCTGGCCGATGGTCCGCCTCGTCAGCCTGCTCGAAGAGCGCTTCAAGACCGAAAAGAAGCGCTGACCTCGCCAACCGATCCCACCCCGTCCAAGCCCTCCGCAGGAGCCTACCCGTGAATAAGCATCAAACCGACAATGCGAATGCCACCGCGTTCCCCGTCGACACCATCCGCGCCATGTTTCCAGCCTTGCAGCGGGCCGGCGATTTCATCTTTTTGGACAACGCCGCCGGCGCGCAGATCCCGCAGAGCGTGCTCGACGCGGTGACCAATCATCTGGTTTCGCACAATGTGCAGCGTGGCGGCCGCTATGGCCGCAGCGTCACCGTCGACCAATCGGTCGCCGATGCCCGGACAAGCGTCGCTCTGCTCATCAACGCCTACAGCCCGGCGGAAATCTGCTTCGGCATGAATGCCACCTCGTTCATCCGCCTGGTCAGCCTCGGCATCGGCCAGATGCTGCAAGAGCGCGACGAGATCGTCGTCACCGACATGGACCATGACGCCAACATCGCGACTTGGCTGGCGCTGGAGTCGGCCGGTGCGAAATTCAAATGGTGGCGGATGCGCGAGGACGGCAATCTGCATGTCGACGATCTGCGTCCGCTGGTTTCGGACCGCACCCGCCTGGTCGCCTGCACGGTGACAGCGCACTCGATCGGCTCGATCGTCGATGTCGCTTCGGTGGCTGAGATCGCGCATGCGGCCGGCGCCGAAGTGTTCCTCGACTGCGTGCATTACGGGCCGCATGGACTGATCGACGTGCAGGCCTGGGACTGCGACTATCTCGTCTGCTCCGGCTACAAGAATTTCTCGCCGCATATGGGCTTCCTGTGGGGGCGCTTCGAGACGCTGAAGCGGCTGCCGACCTTCCGCGAGGATTTCATCCCCGACGAGCCGCCCTACAAGGTCGAGGCCGGCACCTTCATCTACGAGAACGTTTCCGGCATGGATGCGGCGGTGCAGTATCTGGAACTGATCGGCCGCAATCTGGCGCCGTCCAACAACCGCTCCCGACGCGAAAACATCGTTGCCGGCATGGGCGCCATCCGCGACTACGAGCTGGTGCTGGCGCGCGAGATGCTGGCCGTGCTGAAGGATTGCGGGGCAACCATCTACGGCGTTGCCGACGAGGCGCGCATCCATGAGCGCGTGCCGACCTTCTGCTTCAACATCGGCAAACTATCGCCGCAGCGGGTCGTCGAGGAAATGGCCGAGATGCAGATCGGCATCCGCGACGGCCACATGTACGCGCCACGGCTGATGAAGCGTCTCAACCTCTCGATGGACAGCGGCGCCATCCGTGCCTCGCTGGTCCACTACAACACGGTCGAGGAAGTCCGGCGCTTCGGCGAGGCGCTGCGCGCCATCATCGCCAAGCTGTCGTGAGAGGCGGCCTCTCCAGCGTCGTCATCCATGGGCGGAACAAGGGAGCGTAGCGACGCAGTGCAGACCCGAGGATGACGAAGAGACGTTAAGCCGCTTTCTTCTTCGCCAGCCTCGCCTTGATCGACGCGACGTCGGCGCGCGGTGTCGCCGCGAACAGCGTCCGGGTGTAGCTGTGCTTGGGATCGGCAAAGACCTCGTCGCGCGAGCCGTATTCCACCGCCTCGCCGAAATACATCACCATCACATCGTCGGCGATGTAACGCACCACGGACAGATCGTGGCTGATGAAGACATAGGTCAGCTGGAACTCATCCTGCAGGTCGGCAAGCAGGTTGAGCACCTGCGCCTGCACCGACAGATCGAGCGCCGAGACCGGCTCGTCGAGCACCAGCAGGCTCGGGTTCAGCATCAGCGCGCGGGCAATGGCGATGCGCTGACGCTGGCCGCCGGAAAACATATGCGGATAGCGATTGTAGTGCTCGTGGCCGAGGCCAACCTTCTTCAACATCTTCATCGCAAGGTCGCGCCGCTCGGACGCCGGCTTGTCGGTGTTGATCAAAAGCGGCTCGCCCAGCACGTCGCCGATCTTCTGGCGCGGATTGAGCGATCCGTAGGGGTTCTGGAAGACGATCTGCACCTTGCGGCGCATCTCCTTGGTCAATCCGCCCTTGGCGATGTCGACCTTGTTGCCGTCGATGAACAATTCGCCCGATGTCGCCGGATCGATCAGCGTGATGATGCGGGCAAGCGTTGACTTGCCGCAGCCGCTTTCGCCGACAATGGCCAGCGTCTTGCCCTTGTCGACCTTGAACGAGACCCCCTTGACCGCGTGCACGGTACGCGGCCCGGTGAACAGGCCGCCGCCGATGTGGTAGTCGCGGACGATGTTCTTGCCTTCGAGAACCGTCGTGCTCATCAGGCGGCTCCCGCAGCAGAGGGGGCCGGCTCGAACATCATGTCGGAAACGGTCGGCAGCCGGTCGCCGACGGCGTTTTCCGGCAGCGCCGACAAAAGCGCCCGCGTGTAATTGCTCTTTGGCGATTCAAACAGCGACAGCACGTCGGCCTCTTCCATCTTGCGGCCCTTGTACTGGACGATGACGCGGTCGGCGGTCTCGGCCACCACGCCCATATTGTGGGTGATCATGATCAGGCCCATGCCGTATTTGGCCTGCAGCGAAACCAGCAGATCGAGGATCTGCTTCTGGATGGTGACGTCGAGCGCCGTGGTCGGCTCGTCGGCGATCAGCAGTTTCGGATTGCAGGCAATGGCGATGGCGATCATGACGCGCTGGCACTGGCCGCCCGACATCTGGTGCGGGAACGAACTCAGCCGCTCTTCAGGGTCGGCGATGCCGACCAGCTTCATCAGTTCGATGGCACGCGCCCGGCGCTGGGCGCGGTCCATGCCCATGTGGAAGCGCAGCACCTCCTCGATCTGGAAC
Organism: Mesorhizobium sp. WSM1293; assembly: GCF_000513875.1. NCBI lineage: Bacteria > Pseudomonadati > Pseudomonadota > Alphaproteobacteria > Hyphomicrobiales > Phyllobacteriaceae > Mesorhizobium > Mesorhizobium sp. WSM1293. Next base: position 296,165 of record NZ_AZUV01000009.1, read on the forward strand.
CCGACGGTGAAGCACGGGTTGAGGCTGGCGATCGGCTCCTGGAAGATCATCGAGATGTCCTTGCCGACGATCTTGCGGCGTTCGGACGGGCTAAGCTTCAGAAGGTCGACACCGTCGAAGGCCATGCGGTCGGCCTTGACGGTTGCCGTGTTGGGCAACAGCCCCATCACCGCCAGCATCGCCACCGACTTGCCGGAACCGGACTCGCCGACGATCGCCAGCACTTCGCGCGGCTCGATCGACAGGTCGATGCCTTGCACGGCCATGAACGGTCCGGCCGCGGTGTCGAAGGAAACGGTGAGGTTCTTGATCTCGAGCAGAGACATGCTCAGGACCTCTTCAGCTTGGGGTCGAGCGCGTCGCGCAGACCGTCGCCGATCAGGTTGATGGCAAAGACGGTGATCAGGATGGCGAGGCCGGGGAAGGTCACCACCCACCAGGCGCGCAGGATGAACTCGCGCGCTTCGGCCAGCATGGTGCCCCATTCCGGCGTCGGCGGCTGCGCGCCCATGCCGAGGAAGCCAAGGGCCGCCGCCTCGAGGATGGCGTTGGAGAAGGACAGCGTCGCCTGCACGATCAACGGCGCGATGCAGTTTGGCAGGATGGTGACCAGCATCAGCCTGAGATGGCTGGCGCCGGCGACCTTGGCCGAGACGACATATTCGCGGGTCTTTTCGGCCATCACGGCGGCGCGGGTGAGCCGGGCGAAATGCGGCTGCAGCACGAAGGCGATGGCGATCATGGCGTTGACGAGGCCGGGGCCAAGCACCGCGACCAGCACCAGGGCCAAGAGCAGCGACGGGAAGGCCAGGATGATGTCCATGATGCGCATGATCAGCGTGTCGACCCAGCCGCGGCAGTAGCCGGCGAGCAGGCCGAGGATGACGCCTGAAATCAGCGCTGACGTGACAACGACGAAGCCGATGGCGAGCGAGAAGCGCGAGCCGTAGATCAGGCGCGACAGCATATCGCGGCCGACGGCGTCGGTGCCGAGCAGGAACTGCGCATTGCCGCCCTCCTGCCAGGCCGGCGGCGTCAGGAAGAAGTCGCGGAACTGATCGTCCGGCGAATGCGGCGCCAGCAGCGGCGCGAAAATGGCGATCAGGATCAGCAGCGCGAAGACGAAGAGCCCGATCACCGCGCCCTTGTTGACGGAGAAGTAATGCCAGAACTCGCCGAACATCTGCAACCTGGCGTCCTGCGGCTTGACGACGGTCGCGGCTTCGATGGTGGCGGGGCCTTCATTGCTCATGTCAGTTGGCCCGGATGCGTGGGTTGATGACGGCGTAGAGCACGTCGACGATGAGGTTCACCGACATGACGATCAACGCGATCAAAAGCAACCCGCCCTGCACGGTGAAATAGTCGCGCTTGGAAATGGCGTCGATCATCCATTTGCCGATGCCGGGCCAGGAGAAGATGCTCTCGGTCAGGATGGCGCCGGTGAGCAGCGTGCCGACCTGCAGGCCGATGGTGGTGACGACCGGGATCAGCGCGTTGCGGAAGGCGTGCAGGCCGATGACCCTACGCGGCGCCAGGCCCTTGGCGCGCGCGGTGCGGACATAGTCCTCACCCAGCACCTCGAGCATCGCCGAGCGCGTCTGCCTCGCGATGACGGCGAGCGGAATGGTGCCGAGCACGATGGTCGGCAAGATCAGGTGCGACAGCGCCGAACGGAAGGCGCCCTTCTGGCCCGAGATCAGGGAATCGATGGTCATGAAGCCGGTCACCGGCTTGAAGAAGTAGAGGAGGTCGATGCGGCCTGAAACCGGCGTCCAGTGCAGCATGCCGGAGAACACGATGATCAGCAGCAGACCCCACCAGAAGATCGGCATGGAATAGCCGGCCAGCGCCGTGCCCATGGTCAATTGGTCGAACCAGGAGCCGCGGCGGATGGCGGCGAAGATGCCGGCGGCGACACCTAGGACAATGGCAAAGATCATGGCGAAGATGGCGAGCTCGACCGTTGCCGGGAAGCGCACCAGGAAATCCTTGAGCACCGGCGTCTTGGTGGAAAACGAGGTGCCGAAATCACCGCTGAGGATGTTGGTCAGATAGGTCAGATATTGTTGCCAGATCGGCAGGTCGAAACCGAACTGGTGCATGAGCGCCGTGTGGCGTTCGGGCGACAGGCCGCGTTCGCCCGCAAGCACCAGCACCGGATCACCGGGCAGGATGCGCACGAAGCCAAAGGCGAGGATGGTTATCCCGATGAAGGTCGGGATGATGAGGGCGAGCTTGCCGAGGATATAACGCAGCATGGCGGGCGAGTGGGGGCGTCACCACATGGTGGCGCCCCCGTTTCGCAACCTTATTCGGCGATATCGACGCCGTCGAAGCGGTGGATACCGAGCGGATCCATCGCAAAGCCGGTGACGGTCTTCTGCATCGGCATGAACACCTTGGAGTGAGCGAGCGTCGCCCAGGGTGCCTGTTCCTTGAAGATGACCTGTGCCTGTTCATAGAGCTTGGTGCGCTCGGCCTGGTCCGAAACGGTCTTGGCCTTGTTGATGAGCGCATCGAAGTCCTTGTTGCACCATTCCGCGCGGTTGTTCGAACCGACGGAAGCGCAGCTCAGGAGCACGCCGAGGAAGTTGTCCGGATCGCCATTGTCGCCGGTCCAGCCGACGATGACGGCGCCGTCGTGATCGACCGCGGAAGCGCGCTTGAGGTATTCACCCCAATCGTAGCTGACGATCTCGACGGTGACGCCGACCTTGGCGAAGTCCGCCTGGATCAGTTCGGCGGTGCGGCGCGCGTTCGGCATGTAGGGGCGCGACACCGGCATGGCCCAGACGTTCATCTTGAGGTCCTTGACGCCGGCCTCTTCAAGCAGCTTCTTGGCTGCATCCGGATCGTACGGATCGTCCTTCACTTCCTTGTTGTAGGACCACATGGTCGGCGGGATCGGGTTGACCGCCACCTGGCCGGCACCCTGGAAGACCGCGTCGATGATGGCCTTCTTGTTGATGGCCATGTTGAGCGCCTTGCGCACGCGCACGTCGTCGAACGGCTTCTGCTGGGTGTTGTACATCAGCGCGCCGACATTGAGGCCTTCCTGCTCCTCGACCTTCAGGTTCGCATCGGCCTGCAGGCCGGCGATGTCGGCCGGTGCCGGGTACGACATGATGTTGCATTCGCCGGCCTTGAGCTTCTGTGCGCGCACGGCCGGATCGGTGGTGATGGCGAAGACCAGATCGTCGATCTTCTGCTTGCCGCCCCAATAGTCCGGGTTGGCCTTGTAGCGGATGGCGGCGTCGGTCTGGTAGTCGACGAAGATGAACGGGCCGGTGCCGATCGGCTTCTGGTTGAACAGCTCAGGCGTCTTGTCGGCCTGCAGCTTGTCGGCATATTCCTTGGAGACGACGGACGCAAAATCCATGCCCAGCGTCGGAATGAAGGTGATCGCCGGCTCCTTGAGGGTGAACTTCACCGTCAGGTCATCGACCTTCTCGACCTTGGTGATGTTGTCGCCGAACTGGTCATTGTAATACTGGTAGGCAATGCCCGGAATGTACTGGAACCAGGGACCGTTCTTCTCGACCTGACGTTCGAACGAGAACACCACGTCGTCGGCGTTGAAGTCGCGCGTCGGGGTGAAATAGTCGGTGGCGGCGAACTTGACGCCCTTGCGCAGCTTGAAGACATATTCCTTGCCATCGTCGGAGATCGTCCAGCTTTCGGCCAGGCCCGGCGAGGTCGTCGTCTTGCCGTGATCGAATTCGACGAGGCGGTTGAAGACGGTGCGCGAGGACGCGTCGAACGTCTGGCCTGCGGTATACGGCGCCGGATCGAAACCTTCCGGCGAAGCTTCCGCGCAGTAGACCAGAGTTTTCGCATTGGCCATGCCGCCCAGGACGCTTGCAGCCAGCAACGCGGCTGCAAAAGTCAGCTTCTTATTCATTGAGCACTCCCTGATGTTCTTCCAAGCCCCTCTATCAGGCTCGCGAAGCGCGCATATAAGCACCGTTTTTCCGGCTTTGGAACACCCCGTTTGCTTACCCCGCGGGAAGCAGGAAAAAAATCCGCAACTTTGCCAAATTGCAGAAAAAATTAGCTGTTTCTTCCGTTCACGAGATTATTAACAGCCGAATTTTTTTATTGATCGCCAGGCTGACGACATAAATGTTCCCGGCGCTTCCGAGCGGCCGTGGGATGCGTCAGGACACCGCCTGGAGCGCTGGCGGCGGCGAAGACTTTCGACGGCAAATCTTTCGCCGCGTTGCCGCAAGGGCAAGACTTGCACGCTCACCAAGGGAGGCAATACATAGGGTGTAGCGGCCGCAGCGGAGGGCGCCCTTGCCAATTCAGGGGCGAGTGCGGCACGGATGAACAAGACTTGTCCAGGGAGGAACGGTTGGCAAAAGCATCAAGGACGACGGCGCCGGTGAAAGCGGGAGCCAAGGCGCCGTCGAAAGCAGCCGGTACTGCCAAGCCGAAAGCACCCGTTGCCAAAGCCGCCAAGCCGAAGGCGGCCGCGGCACCTGTAAGGGCAAGCACAAAGCCGGCGGTGAAAGCCCCGGCCAAGGCTGCGGCCGGAAAGACGGCGCCGGGGCGTAAAGCGGGTGCGGCAAAGCCCGCTGCCAGGCCGGCCTCGAAGGCCGCGGCGGCGGTGAAGGCCCCACCGGCGGCAAAGCCGGCCGACGCCACCGCCAACCGATTGCCGAAAGCGCTGACGGCGTTGGCCGCCGGCTTGCCGGAAAAGCCGTGGCTCAAGAACTATCCGAAAAACGTGCAGGCGGAGATCGGCGCCCTGCCCTACAGCTCGATCGGCGATTTCCTCGTCGCCGCCTGCAAGCAGTTTTCCGCGCAGCCGGCCTTCACCTGCATGGACAAGTCCATCAGCTACACCGATGTCGAGCGGCTGTCGGCGGCCTTCGGCGCCTACCTGAAATCGAAGGGCCTGCAGAAAGGCGCGCGCGTCGCGCTGATGATGCCCAACGTGCTGCAATATCCGGTGGCGATGATGGCGATCTTGCGAGCGGGTTATGTGGTGGTGAACATCAATCCGCTCTACACGCCGCGCGAGCTCGAACACCAGCTGAAGGATTCCGGGGCGCAAGCCATCGTCATCCTGGAGAACTTCGCCAACACCTTGCAGGCGGTGATCGCCAGGACCGCAGTCAAGCATGTGGTGGTCGCCGCGATGGGCGACATGCTCGGCGGGCTGAAGGGCACAATCGTCAATTTCGTCGTGCGCCGCGTGAAGAAAATGGTGCCGGCATGGTCGCTGCCCGGCCATGTCAAGTTCAATGCCGCCATGAAGGCCGGCGCCGGTATGGGCTTCAGGCCGGCCAAGGTGGCAGCCGACGATGTCGCCTTCCTGCAATATACGGGCGGCACCACGGGCGTCTCGAAGGGCGCCACGCTGCTGCACAGCAACGTGCTCGCCAACGTCGCGCAGAACGCGCAGTGGATGGAGGACGCCTACACGATCAAGCCGAAACCCGCGCACCCCAACTTCATCTGCGCGCTGCCGCTCTATCATATCTTCGCGCTGACGGTGAACGCGCTGATGGGCATGCAGCAGGGCGCCCGCAATGTGCTCATTCCCAATCCGCGCGACATCCCAGGCTTCGTCAAGGAATTGCAGAAATATCCGGTGCACATCTTTCCCGGCCTCAACACGCTGTTCAACGCGCTGCTCAACAATGAGGATTTCCGCAAGCTCGACTTCAAGCCGCTGGTGCTGACGCTGGGCGGCGGCATGGCGGTGCAGAAGGGCGTCGCCGAACGCTGGAAGGCGCTGACCGGATGTTCGGTCACCGAAGGCTACGGCCTCTCGGAAACCTCGCCGGTGGCCACCGCCAACAAGTTCACCGCCGGCGACTTCACCGGCACCATCGGCTTGCCGCTGCCCTCGACGGAGATCGCCATCCGCGACGAAGACGGCAACAATTTGCCGCTCGGCGAGGTCGGCGAAGTCTGCATCCGGGGGCCGCAAGTGATGGCGGGCTACTGGAACCGGCCGGATGAGACCGCCAAGGTGATGACCAAGGACGGCTACTTCAAATCCGGCGACATGGGCTTCATGGACGAGCGCGGCTACACCAAGATCGTCGACCGCAAGAAGGACATGATCCTGGTCTCGGGCTTCAACGTCTATCCCAACGAGCTCGAGGAAGTCGTGGCGATGCATCCGGGCGTGCTCGAAGTGGCGGCGATCGGCGTGCCGGACGAGCATTCGGGCGAGGTGCCGAAACTGTTCGTGGTCAGGAAGGATCCGGCGCTGACCGCCGAGGCACTGACCGCCTTTTGCCGCGAGAACCTGACCGGCTACAAGCGGCCCAGATACATCGAATTCCGCACCGAACTGCCGAAGACGCCGGTCGGCAAGATCCTGCGGCGAGCGCTGCGCGAATGATTGCAGCCGGCGGCGCGGATGCCGTAGATGCACCTTGCCGTCCTGACCCGGCAGAGTTCATCAGGACGAACATGCGCCTCGCCCCGGTGCCGTCGGTGCCTGAGATCCAGCTTTTTACACCGCACCCGGCCAGTGGCCTGAGACGGCTTACCGATACGCACCAAAGCGCTGACGACGATGACGACACGATCGAGGCGGACAACAATGGACCTGAGCCGCAGCCGCCTTACTGGGCTTATGTGTGGGCCGGCGGCGCAGTGCTTGCGCGCCATATACTGGATCATCCGCAAACGGTAGCCGGTCGCCGCGTGCTCGACCTTGGTGCCGGCTCCGGCCTTGTCGGCATCGCCGCCGCCAAGGCCGGTTCGCGCGAAGTGATCGCCGCAGAGATCGACCGTAACGGCGTTGCCGCGATCGGCCTCAATGCCGCGGCCAACGGCGTCGAGATCGCCATTGTCGACAAGGACATTACCACGGGTCCCCCGCCGGCGGTCGAGCTCGTGCTTGCCGGCGACGTGTTCTACGGCCCTGAGGTTGCTCTGCGGGTTATCCCGTTCCTCGACCGCTGCCTGGCGGCCGGCATCGAGGTATTGGTCGGAGATCCCCGCCGCAACGACCTGCCGCTGTCCCGGCTGCGATTGCTCGCCGAATACAAGGTGCCGGATTTCGGCGACGCGAAGGGGGCTGCGACGAGGCTTAGCGGCGTCTTTTCGTTTGAGGAGGGAGCGCGCTGACGCCACAGAGCAAGCCTAAATTCTACTCATTGTGGACAAACATCGAGGGCAGAAAATAGATTCGACTAGCCGTTGGTCGGAGAAGTCGAGTGGCGTGGATTAAAGTTGTTCAACGTATCGGTTTCACAGTTTGCCCAAAATGCGAAAATCGGGGCTTCGATCTTCAGCCAGGCGAAGACATCGACAGCGCAAAGCGCCAAGATCAGGTGCGGCAAATGCGGGTACGTTTGTTCTGCTGATGAGTGGCCCATTGTGTCCGAAAACAAACCAGAAGCTCGATAGTTTCCATGGACTGCTCCCCCATCTCGGCCATTGGCAGAAAATCCCGAGGTGAATCGAGTTTGACCTAGCCTTTCCCGTCAGATCGTCTCCCTGACCCGCGCCGAGAGAAAATCCGGCAGGTCGGCGACCGAATCCAGAACCACATCGGCAATGCCGGCCAGCGATTCGCGGGTGCCGGTGCCGGAGAGCACGCCGATCGCCAGCCCGCAGCCGCCAGCACGTGCCATTTCGAGGTCGTGCCGGTTGTCGCCGACCATGGCGATTTCCGCCGGCTTGAGGCCGGTGAGATCGCTAAAGGCCTGGATGGTGTCGGGCGCCGGCTTCGGATTGGCCACCGCGTCGTAGCCATAGGCCGCGTCGAACAATTGAGCGACGCCGAGCGTGACCAGCGTCTTTTCCGCGCCGCTGGTCGAATCGTTGGTGGCGACGCCAAGCCGGTAGGATTTCCTGTGCAGTGCCGTCAGCGTATCGACGATGCCCGGCAGCGCCACGGCCATCGCCGAGCCTTGTACGGAGGTGATCTCGTTGAAGCGGGCAACCGCAAGCATCTGATCCTCGTTGGACAGGCGCGGGAACCACAATTCGACGACGTCGAGATTGGTGCCGGAGGCAAAGATGGAGTCCGGCTTGAAACGCTTGTTGGCGAAATCGAAGCCGGCAGCGGCCAGCAGCCTGTCGGCTTTCCAGCGATCGCCTTCCGACGCATCCATGGCCATGAAGTCGGCAACGCCGAGCCAGGTGGCGTTGAAGTCGACAAGCGTGCCGTCCTTGTCGAACAATATTCCCTTGATGTCTGCCAAGCTTTTCACTCCGAGCCACGCAAATGCTGGATGAATCCCACAAGGCCAGCGGTCGATGCATCCCGATTGGCGGCACTTTCCTTGCCCTCCACGACAGGCAACAGGCCGGTGGCCAGTTCCTTGCCGAGTTCGACGCCCCACTGATCGAAGGAGTTGATGTTGAACAGCGTGCCCTCGACGAAGACGCGGTGCTCGTAGAGCGCGATCAGCCGGCCGAAGGTGCGCGGGTCGAGTTTTCTGTAGAGGATGGTGACCGAGGGACGGTTACCCGAGAAGACGCGGTGCGGCGCGATCTTGTCGACCTCGGCCGGCTTCATGCCCTTGGCCAGCATCTGGGCGCGCGCCTCCTCCAGCGTGCGGCCCTTCATCAGCGCTTCCGACTGCGCCAGGCAGTTGGCGAGCAGCAGATCGTGCTGGTGCTTGAGATCGGGCTCGTGACCGGTGGCCGCGGCAAGGAACTCGACCGGAATGAAATCGGTGCCCTGGTGCAGCAGCTGGAAGAAGGCATGCTGGCCGTTGGTGCCGGGCTCACCCCAGACCAGCGGTCCGGTCGGCGTCGTCACCGCCGTGCCTTCGAGGGTGACGCTCTTGCCGTTCGATTCCATGTCGAGTTGCTGCAAATAGGCCGGCAGCCTGGACAGGCGCTGGTCGTAAGGGATGACGGCGCGCGCCGGGTAACCGCAGATCACGCGATGCCACCAGCCGACCAGTCCCAGCAGCACCGGCAGGTTCTCCTGCACCGGCGCGGTGCGGAAATGCTCGTCCATCTCATGCGCGCCATCAAGGAAGGCGCGAAAATTCCGCGGGCCGACAGCGATCATCACCGGCAGGCCGATGGCGCCCCAGAGCGAATAGCGGCCACCGACCCAGTCCCAGAAGCCGAAGACGCGATCGGGCGCGATGCCGAACTTGGCCACCAGGTCGAGCGCGGTCGAGACGGCGGCGAAATGCTTGCCGACCGCTTCCTTGCCGAGCGCCTTCTGCACCCAGTCGCGCGCCGTCTGCGCATTGGTCATCGTCTCGACGGTGGTGAAGGTCTTGGAAGCGATGATGAAAAGCGTGGTCTCGGCGGAGAGGCCCTTCAGCGTGTCGTGGATATGGGCGCCGTCTATGTTGGAGACATAATGCGCGCGCGGCCCGTCATGATAGGGCGCCAGCGCCAGCGTCGCCATGGCCGGGCCGAGATCGGAACCGCCGATGCCGATGTTGACGATGTCGGTGATCTTCTTGCCGGTGGCGCCGGCCGCCTTGCCCGAGCGCACGGCATCGGCAAAGGCGCCCATGGCGTCGAGCACGGCGATGACGTCCGCCTTGACGTCCTGGCCATCGACGGTGACGCCCTTGCCGGTCAGGTTGCGCAGCGCCGTGTGCAGCACGGCACGGTCCTCGGTGACGTTGATCTTCTTGCCGGCGAACATGGCGGCGCGGCGGCCTTCGAGATCGGCGGCCTGCGCGAGCTTTTCCAGCAGCTCCATGGTGGTCGCGTCGACCGCGCACTTCGACCAGTCGAGCAGCAGATCGCCGTCGGTGGCGGAGAATTCCACGAACCGCTTGGGATCGGCGGCGAAGGTCTGGCGCATGCTGGCGGGCGCCGCCGCGCGGTGATCGCGCAAGGCGGCGAGCTGTTTTTGAAAGGACGATTGATCCACTGCCAAACTCCGAGACCTCGAGCCATCATTACGGACCGGATGTTTCCGGCGCGTGTCGTCGCGACAATCTATCGGGCCGAACTCCACCCGTATCAATGCGCAGCGATGACGCAGACCCTCACGCCGCCATGACGCACGATGTCATCGCCGGGATGAAGCGCCGCGTCACCCCACGATGCCGCAACGCAGCATCAAAAGGACGTGAAGGATCACTGGCATAAATCCCAACGATCAGAAAAATTGATTGGCGCAACCCCTTGTGCCACGGTTACGTTCGGCTGGTCCAGCCAAACGAAAAAGGCTGGCCATCGAGGAAATCTCCCATGCCACAGCGAAACGACACGGCGATATGGTCCGGCCTGTTCCGGATTTCGGCCGAATCCGGCCAAACCCTGCAGGCGCAGATCCGCCAGGCCATCGTAGCCGCCATTCTCGACCGCCAGATCGCCGCTTCGATGCCGCTCCCTTCCTGCCGCATCCTGGCCGAAAAACTCGGCGTGGCGCGCGGAACCGTGGTGCTGGCGTTCCAGCAGCTCGTCGACCAGGGTTTCCTGGTGGCGCGCGAGCGGCGTGGCCATTTCGTCAATCCCGATGTGCTGGCGACACCGGCCAAGCCGCACCAGAAGGCGCCCGACCAGGCCAATGAGATCGACTGGAAGGCACGCCGCAAGATCGCCGCAAGCGACATGCCGCCGCCGGCCAAGCACGAGAACTGGATCAAATCGTCCTATCCTTTCGTCTACGGGCAGTTCGACCCGGCGCTGTTCCCGACCGCTGAATGGCGCGAGTGCAACCGCATGGCGCTTGCCGTGCTGGAAATCCGCAACTGGGCGTCCGACATGGTCGACCGTGACGATCCGCTGCTGATCGAGCAGATCCAGGCGCGGCTCCTGCCCCGGCGCGGCATCTTCGCCAATCCCGACGAGATCATCGTCACGCTGGGCGCCCAGAACGCGCTCTACATGCTGGCGACGCTGCTGATGTCCAAGGGCTCCAAGGTGGCGATGGAGGACCCCGGTTACCCCGACGCGCGCTCGATCTTCCGCCTTGCGGGCGCAGAGATACAGCCGGTGCCGGTCGACCAGTCCGGCATCGTAACTGCTTCTATTCCCAATGATTCCGGCTTCGTCTTCGTCACGCCCAGCCATCATTGCCCGACCATGGTGCCGTTGTCGGCGGAACGGCGGCAGGATCTTCTGGCGCGCGCCAACCGCTACAACCAGATCATCATCGAGGACGGCTATGACAGCCAGCTTCTCGACGAGGCACCGCAGCAAGCGCTGAAGAGCCTCGATCGTTCCGGCCGCGTGGTCTATGTCGGCTCGATGTCCAAGACGCTGGCTCCCGGCCTGCGGCTCGGCTACATCGTGGCGTCCGCCGGACTGATCGCGGAGCTCCGGGCGCTGCGCCGCTTCATGCTGCGTCATCCGCCGGCCAACAATCAGCGCGCCGTCGCACTGTTCCTGTCGCTCGGCCACCACGAGGCGCTGGTGCGGCGGCTGTCGTCAGCCTTCGACGAGCGGCGCAAGCGGCTGGTCCATGCGATTTCCGCCTTCCTGCCGGAATGGCGTTCGACCGATTCGGCCGGCGGTACGTCGCTGTGGCTCGAAGGGCCGCGCGGCACCGATTCGCGCGGGCTTGCCGAGGCAGCGGCCTCGCGCAGCGTCATCATCGAGCCAGGCGACCGCTTCTTCGATCGCACTGAAAAGCCTTCGCGTTTCATGCGGCTGGGCATCTCGTCGATCGCACTGCAGCACATCGAGCCAGGCATCCGCGAACTGGCCACGGCCGCCGGACGCAGACCCGCGGCCGCCTGATCCATCATCGACCTCTCGTGACCGGAGCCGCTCCCAGCGGCTCCGGTATTTTAGTTCTGGCACATGGAACTGAGCCAGCTGGCCCATAGGATGGGCCAGTGCCGGCGGCATAGTCGGCGTCATCAGGGGAAGAAGCAGGCCGATGGTGGACCAACCGCCACGAGTTCCTGCCGACGAAGTTGGAGTGCTCCATGCCAGTGGCTGTCGAACAGCAGGACACGCCGGCGAACCGTCGTCCACAACGCTCCGGTCTTCGCGAAACAGGACATGCCATGCGATCATCTCCCCTGGTGGAGGATGCCAGACCACAGCACAAGGCCATCGAGGGCGGCGGCTACGGGCCGCTTCGCGGGGATGACCGCGAGCGTATCCACGAAGGCGTGCTGACGCTTCTGGAGACAGTGGGTTTCGCCAACGCCATTCCTTCCTGCATAAAGGTGCTGACCAAGGTGGGGGCGATCCATGGCGACGATGGCCGGGTCCGCTTTCCGCGCGCGCTCGTGCTCGACACCATCAAGCGGGCGGCACGACATTTCACGCTTCATGGCCAGGACCCCAGGCACGACATGGTGGTCCAGGGCAAGCGCGTGCACTACGGCACGGCAGGCATCGCCGTGCACCTGGTGGATCTGGAGAAGCGTGAGTACCGCGAATCCAAGCTGCAGGATATTTATGATGCCGCCCGCATCGTCGACGGGCTGGACAACATTCATTTCTTCCAGCGGCCGATGGTGGCGCGCGACATCGCCGATCCGCTCGAGATGGATTTCAACACGCTTTATGCCTGTGTGATGGGAACATCGAAGCACGTCGGAACATCCTTCACGGTGCGTGAGAACGTGAAGCCTGCACTTGAAATGCTGTACGCCATCGCCGGAGGCGAGGAGAATTTCCGCGCCCGGCCATTCGTTTCCAACTCCAATTCATTCGTCGTGCCGCCGATGAGGTTCGCCGAGGATGCCTGCGGCGTGCTCGAGGCCTGCGTCGAAGGCGGCATCCCGATCCTGCTGCTGTCGACCGGCCAGTCCGGCACGACGGCACCCGCGGCGATGGCCGGCGCCGTCGTGCAGGCAGTGGCCGAAGTGCTGGCCGGCTTGGTCTATGTCAACGCGCTCAAGCCCGGCCATCCGGCGATCTTTGGCGCATGGCCGTTCATGTCCGACCTGCGCACCGGCGCCATGGCCGGCGGGTCGGCCGAGCAGTCGGTGGCAACGGCGGCCTGTGCCCAGATGGCGCAATTCTACGACCTGCCCGGTGGCTCCGCCGCCGGCATGACGGATTCGAAATTGCCCGACATTCAGTCCGGCTACGAAAAGGGCATCACCAATGTGATGGCCGGCCTCTCCGGCCTCAACCTCGTCTATGAGGCGGCCGGCATGCATGCCTCGCTGCTCGGCTTCTGCCTGGAGAGCCTGGTCATCGACAACGACATGCTCGGTCATTGCCTGGGCTGCGCGCGTGGCATCGACGTGACTGACGAGGCCCTGTCGATCGACAGCATCGCGGAGGTCTGCCTCAAGGGTCCGGGCCACTATCTCGACAACGAACAAACGCTCAAGCTGATGCAGACCGAGCACTTCTATCCTGCCCTCGGCGATCGTTCCTCGCCGAAGGAATGGAACGAAAAAGGCCGGCCTGATATATTGCTGCGTGCGATCACCGAGAAGAAGCGCATTCTTGCCGAACGATTTCCGCGCCATGTGCCAAAACAGGTCGACGACAGATTGCGTGCCCGTTTCGGCAACCTGATCCACCTGCCGCGCACGCATATGGGCGGCTGACCGGAGACAAGTCTCGTGCAGCCATACAGCCATACACGACCAACCATCGGGCAGAACGACAAATGAGTGTGCATCCTATCCAGCAAGCCCCCACCGACGGCGACGCGATCGATCGGCTGGTGGCATCTCATCGGCCAGGCCACGGCCTGGTGCGTGCCTTCTATCATGACCCGGCGATCTTCGAGCGCGACATGGAACGGGTCTTTCGCCGCCACTGGCATTGCCTGGCCCACGCCAGCGTTATCCCGAACCCCGGCGATTTCGAGCTGTTCAAACTGGGCGACGAGGCGGTCATCCTGACACGCGGCATGGATGGCACCGTGCATGCCATGCTCAACGTCTGTCGCCACCGCGGCGCCGAGGTCTGCACCAAGCAGAAGGGCAACGCGAAGATGTTCGTGTGCCCCTACCACGCCTGGGCCTATTCCAATGACGGATCGTTGCGCGCTGCCCGCCTGATGCCGAAGGATTTCGACCGCACGGCGCACGGGCTGAAGAAGCTTCATGTCCGCGTCGCATCCGGTCTGGTCTTCATTTCCTTCGCCGAGACGCCGCTCGATTTCGATCCTATCGAACAGTCGCTGCGAACGAGCTGCGGCCAGTATGGCTGGAGCGACGCCAAGGTTGCGTATCGTCAGTCCTACCCGCTCGACGCCAACTGGAAGCTCGCCGTCGAGAACTATGTCGAATGTTACCATTGCGGGCCGGCGCATCCGGAATATTCGCAGACGCATGCGCTGGAAAAGCCGGCAGAAATGATCGAGCAGCTCAATGCGGCGATGGAGCAACGCACCTGCGCGCTCGGCATCGAGATCGGCAGCGCCAACCGCTGGCAGAACTCGGCGGCCGGTCAGGAAGCAATCCACACCTTCCGCTATGCGCTCTATGACGGCGTTTCGAGCGGCAGCCAGGATGGATCGCCGGTGGCCCCGCTGATGGGACGCTTCTCCGACTATGACGGTGGCGTCACTTCCATCCATCTCGGCGGCACGACCTTCCTCGTATGCTATCCCGATCACGGCATGATCTACCGCTTCATCCCGAAAACGGCTGGCACCTGCGAGATGGAACTGATCTGGCTGGTGCGCGGCGACACGGTCGAGGGCCAGGATTACGATCTGGAGAAGCTGACCTGGCTGTGGAAGATCACCACCGAAGAGGACAAGAAGATCATCGAGCACACTGCGCGCGGCGTGCGCTCGCACTATTTCGTGCCCGGACCTATCGCGCCGATGGAATATAACGAACTGCGCTACATCGGCTGGTATCTCGAGGAGATCAGCCGGGCCTGAACGGCTCGGCTGCCTTAGAGCATTCACCGTTTCACGGAAACGGCGATCTGCTCTAACTCTTTGTTTTGACGCAATTCTAGACGGAAAACCGCTCACACTTTTCCTAGAATTGCTCTAGGAGAATCAGGCAGATCTTGCCTTTCGCGTCATTCCGCGCTGAGCCCGTATCGGTCGACGACTTCGGGGTTGATGAGCTTGGCATGCAGCGTCATCAGCACGATCTGCGCGTCGAGGCTGTCACCGGCTTCAAGCGCCGCCTCGATGCGGCGCTCGGCTCCCAGCGTCCGCTCATGGCCATTGGCTTGCTCGAAGGTTTCGGGACCCGCGATGCAATAGCTGCATAATTGTGCCACCGACGCATAGGTGCCCGGTGGCGGCTCGTCGGGCCAGCGATCCTTCATGAGATTGACGAGGGTAAGCTTCACGCCCTCCGGCACAAGGGCTGGATGCAGATCGGCGCCGCGCAATGCATCGTCGAGCTGCCTCAAGTCGCCCGAACGGCCGAACATTCCGAGAAAGCCGAGGGAAGATCGCCGTCCGGCCATGATGTTTCCTTCCATTTCCAGCCCACTTAGGTGGTGGGCAAGCGGATTGCAAAGGCGGTGCTGTCTAACCAGCCGCCGCCAGCAAGATCCCTGCAAGGGCGGATAGCGCGAGTGTCGGCAGCATGCCGACTTTCAGCTTCAGGATGGCGACCATGGCGGCCACGGAAAGCAAGGCCGCGCGCCAGTCGATCGACGAAAGCACCGGCACGTTCATGCCAAGGCCCGTCGCGCGCACCTCACGGAAGATGACGTGCAAGGCAAACCATAGGGCCAGATTCATAATTACCCCGACAACGGCGGCGGTGATCGCGCCCAGTGCGGCCGACAGTGCCTTGTTGCCGCGCAAGGCCTCGATGTAGGGCGCACCGAGGAATATCCAGAAGAAGCAAGGCGTGAACGTCACCCACAGAGTGAGCAAAGCCCCCAGCGATCCGGCAACCAACGGGTCCAGCGAGCCGGAATGGCGGAACGCGGCGATGAAGCCGACGAACTGCAGCACCAGGATGAGCGGCCCTGGCGTCGTTTCGGCGAGCCCAAGGCCATCGACCATTTCACCCGGCGCCAGCCAGCCGAAGGACTGGACGGCTGCCTGTGCGACATAAGCGAGGACCGCATAGGCGCCACCGAAGGTGACGACAGCCATGAGACTGAAGAACCGGCCTATCTCGGTCCAGACGCTTGCAGAGCCGGTGAACCACCAGATCAAAAGAACAGGCCCGAGCCAGAGCGGCAGCCAGATGGCGACGGTGCGCGGTGCATGCCATCTGGTCGGTTTGACATGGGCCAGTTCGCCACGCTCGAACATCAGGTCGACCGCTCCCTTGAAGTCGGCAACATCGTCCTTGCCATGGGCCGAGCCGGAAAACAGGGCGGGAGCAATGCGATCCCCCAGCCATCCCGTCAGGCCGGCTAGCAGGACGATGAGCGGAAAGGGCACATTCAACGCATAGATGGCGATGAACGCCGCGACCGCGATCGACACCATGACCCGGTTCTTGAGGGCACGCCGGCTGATCCGGACCACCGCCTCGACGACAATGGCAAGCACAGCCGCCTTGACCCCGAAAAACAGCGCCGCGACAAGCGGCACGTCGCCATAGAGGACGTAGAGGCTGCTCAAGGCGAGCATGACGAGCGCGCCCGGCAAGACGAACAGGATGCCGGCGACAAGGCCGCCGGCCGTCCTGTGCAGCAGCCAACCGATGTAGATGGCGAGTTGCTGGGCTTCCGGGCCAGGCAGCAACATGCAGTAGTTCAGCGCGTGCAGGAAACGCCGCTCACCGATCCAGCGCCGCTCCTCGACCAGTTCCTTGTGCATCAGCGCGATCTGCCCGGCCGGACCGCCAAAGCTGAGCAATCCGATTTTCGCCCAGACCTTCACGGCCTCGGTGAAGGTCGGTGCAGCCGGCACCGGGACAGTTCCCGCCTTATTGTCCGGGACAAGAGCGGTCACGACGGCTTACCCGCAGCCGGCCAGTTGTGCGTTTCTTCGGTGGCGTCGCGACACCAGCGGAAGAACGCGTCGTAGAGCAGCATGCCTGCTTCCAGTTGTTCCAGATCGTCGCGGTACATACGCGACAGACCAAGCGAGGCAGCCAGAAAGCCGGCCGCCTGAGGCACCAGGTCAAGGCTTGCAGTGTCGGCCGCCCGCACGATTGCAGCGAGGCGATCGAGCGCCGCGGATTCCAGCCCGAACTCCTCGATCATCGTGTCGAAGGTGCAGCGCTCGCCGCGATGGCTCCAGAACACATTGTCGATGTCGAACGGCACGGCCTGAAAGCGGTCGGCAACAGCCAACACTTCAGCGGGTTCGACGAACAGGAACACCGCGTCGGGGTCGACGAAACGCCGGATCAGCCACGGGCAAGCGATGCGGTCGACCTTCGGGCGCGATCGCGTCACCCAGACGGTGGCGCCCTTTTCATTGCGTGGCGGCATCTTGGCGGTGCGGGCCAGAAGCCCGCCGGCATCGCGCCAGGCTTCAAAGCCGCCTTCGAGAGATTCAGCTGATATCCCCTCATGGCGCAGCCATGCGGCCACGCCTTGCGAGAGCTTTTGCCCCCTCTGGCAAACGACGGCCACTGGCTTGCCGGCGAACGTGGCCGCCCAGCTTGAAACGGTTTTGAAATCGCGACGGCACGACGCCGGCAACAGCCGCGGATCGGCGTCGAAATCTTCATCTATGCGAACATCGACAATGACTGGGGCGCCCGGCAGACCTATGAGCCGGGACAATTGCGGTACGGTGATAGCGGTTGTTGACGGCATGGCGTCCACCTCCTGAAAAGAGAAGCTTGGACGCGAACGTTGGGCTGACGCCTCACGGGGTCGTCGCGATGCACCCCTTGTCATGATGGTGGATTTGTTGGGCGCGCTTGTCAAGGACGGTGGCCGTTCTCGACCTACCCGGCAGCGATGCAACACGCTGACCGGAAAACCGACGGCGGCCTGATTTGATCAAGCCGCCATCCGTCGATCCAGAATCAATGATTGTCCCTGGGGACACCGCTGGTGTGCGCGACATCCTGGTATTTCACCGCCGGCTTCAGCACCATTCCCTCCGAAAACTGCGCGACCATACCGCGCTGGATCTCCTGCCAGGGCGTCTGGTGCTCGGGATAGTGGAAGCCGCCATTGTTCTGCAGTTCGGCGCGGCGCCGGGTGATCTCGTCGTCGGTGACGAGGATGTCGGCCGTGCCCTTGCGCAAGTCGATGCGGACCCGGTCGCCCGTCTTGAGCAGCGCCAGTCCGCCGCCGATCGCCGCTTCCGGCGAGGCGTTGAGGATCGACGGCGAACCCGACGTGCCCGACTGGCGGCCGTCCCCGATGCAGGCGAGCGCGTGGATGCCCTTCTTGATGAGATAGGCCGGCGGCTGCATGTTGACGACCTCGGCACCGCCGGGATAGCCGACCGGGCCGGCGCCGCGCATGAACAGGATGGTGTGTTCGTCGATGCCTTGCGCCGGGTCGTCGATGCGGGCGTGGTAATCCTCCGGCCCGTCGAAAACCATGGCGTTGCCTTCGAAAGCCTCGGGATCCCTAGGATTGGACAGATAGCGCTCGCGAAACTCGGGCGAGATGCCGCTGGTCTTCATGATCGCCGAATCGAACAGATTGCCCCTGAGATTGATGAAGCCGGCATTGGCCTTCAGCGGCTTGGCGACAGAGCGGATGACGTCGGGGTTTTCGTTGGCGACGCCCTCGCTATTCTCGCCGATCGACTTGCCGTTGACGGTGCGTGCGCCGGGATGCGGCAACAGGTCGCCCTTCATCAGTTCGGCAATGACCGCCGGCACGCCGCCGGCATGATGGTAGTCCTCGCCAAGATATTCGCCCGTCGGCTGCAAATTGACCAGCAGCGGCACATTGAGGCCGACCGTCTGCCAGTCGTCATTGTCGAGCTTGACACCAAGGTGGCGGGCGATGGCATTGAGGTGGATCGGCGCGTTGGTTGAGCCGCCAATGGCCGAATTGACGACGATGGCGTTCTCGAAAGCCTCTCTCGTCATGATGTCGGACGGCTTCAGATCCTCATGCACCATCTCGACGATGCGTTTTCCGGTCTCATAGGAAATCTGGCCACGCTCGCGGTAGGGCGCGGGAATGGCGGCCGAGCCCGGCAACTGCATGCCAAGCGCCTCGGCCAGCGAGTTCATCGTGGTGGCGGTGCCCATGGTGTTGCAATAGCCGGTGGACGGCGCCGACGAGGCGACGATGTCCATGAACTCGTCATAATCGATCTCGCCGGCCGACAGGCGCTGGCGTGATTCCCAGACGATGGTACCGGAGCCGGTGCGCTTGCCCTTGTGCCAGCCATTGAGCATCGGCCCGACCGACAGCGCGATCGCCGGAATGTTGACGGTGGCCGCTGCCATCAGCAGCGCCGGCGTCGTCTTGTCGCAACCGATGGTCAGCACGACGCCATCGAGCGGGTAGCCGTAAAGCACCTCGACCAGGCTGAGGTAGGCAAGGTTGCGGTCGAGCGCTGCGGTCGGCCGCTTGCCGGTCTCCTGGATCGGATGGCAGGGGAACTCGAACGGAATACCGCCCATCGAGACGATGCCTTCGCGCACACGCTTGGCCAGTTCGATATGATGACGGTTGCAGGGCGACAGATCCGAGCCGGTCTGGGCGATGCCGATCAGCGGCTTGCCGGACATCAGTTCGGCGCGCGTCAGGCCGTAATTGAGATAGCGCTCGAGATAGAGAGCCGTCATGCCCGGATTGTCGGGATTGTCGAACCACTCCTGCGAGCGAAATTTTTTCTTATGGGTGGGGGCGCCTGCCATCATGGTCTCCGTATTTGTAAGACAAATCGATATGGCAACGCGCGGGAGCAGGCAAGAGGGCGTGCGGTCGCAACCGGACTTTGGTGCGATAGACACGCACCAAGCCGTGCGTTACGGGTTCGGACAGTCTTGTCCGGGAGGTTTTCATGGCTTTGGTGATCGAAGGCGAGGAGCGCATTGCCGCACCGCTGCAAAAAGTGTGGGAAGCGCTGAACGATCCCGAGGTCTTGAAGGCGACCATTCCCGGTTGCCAGAGCCTGGAGATGAAGTCGCCGACCGAGATGGCGGCAACCGTGGTGGTGAAGATCGGACCGATCAAGGCGACGTTCAACGGCGAAGTGACGCTGAAGAACCTGAAGCCGCCGCACTCCTACACCATCCAGGGCGAAGGCAAGGGCGGCATTGCAGGCTTCGCCAAGGGTGGCGCCGACGTGACGCTGACGGCAGATGGACCCGACGCCACGATATTGAACTACGCGGCCAAGGCCGATGTCGGCGGCAAGATCGCCCAACTCGGCAGCCGGCTGATCGAATCGACCTCGAAGAAACTGGCCGGACAGTTTTTTTCCAGCTTCGGCGAGAAGGTCGGCGCGGCCTAGGCTGCAGAGCGGCGGCTACCGAACAAGCTACTCGAAAACAATACTCGGCACCGCCGCTGCCGCAGCACCACGCTCTTCGTTAACCCGGTCCCAGACCTTCGAGGCGATGTCGCGGTAGATTTTCGCCTCGGCGCCGTCGGGCTTGGAGACGACAACCGGCGTGCCGGCATCCGAGCTTTCGCGAATGCCCATCTCGAGCGGCACCTCGCCGAGGAAGGTGACGCCAAGGCGCTCGGCCTCGCGCCGCGCCCCGCCATGACCGAAGATGTCGTAGCGCTTGCCGGTGTCCGGGGCGATGAAATAGCTCATGTTCTCGACGATGCCGAGCAGCGGCACGTCGACCTTCTTGAACATGTTGAGGCCTTTTCGCGCGTCGATCAGGGCCAGGTCCTGCGGCGTCGAGACGATGACGGCGCCAGCCAGCGGCACCTGCTGGGCCATGGTCAGCTGCGCGTCGCCGGTGCCGGGCGGCATGTCGACGACGAGCACGTCGAGCCGACCCCATTCGACTTCACGCAGCATCTGCGTCAGTGCCGACATCACCATCGGGCCACGCCAGATCATCGGCGTTTCCTCGTCGACGAGGAAACCCATCGACATCACCTTCAGGCCGTAATTCTCCATCGGTTTCAGGATCTTGCCGTCGACGGTCTGCGGCCGGCCGTGGATGTTGAGCAGCCTTGGCATGGACGGGCCGTAGATGTCGGCATCGAGCACGCCGACGCGCAGGCCGTTGGCGGCGAGGCCGAGCGCGATGTTGACGGCGGTGGTCGACTTGCCGACGCCGCCTTTGCCGGAAGCAACGGCAATGATCGCTTCGATACCGGGCACGCCACGCTTGCCCGAGCTGTGCGAGGCCGGCGCGTGCGGAGCCACACGCGGCGCGGCGGCAGCGGGCGCAGCCGGCGGAACGGGCCTGGGTGCGGGGCGCGATGGAACCGGCGCCTCCATGCCGCCGCCCTTCTTCTCCGCCGTCAGCGCGACGACGGCGCCGGCGACACCGGGGATCGCCTTGACGACACGCTCGGCAGCGGCGCGCAGCGGCTCCATTTCCTGGGCGCGGGCGGCGGGAACGGTAATCGAGAAGAAGACCTTCCCGTCGGCGATGAAAATTTCCGAAACCATGCCGAGGTCGACGATGTTGCCGGTGAAATCCGGCCCGTTGACCGTCTTCAGACGCTCGGTGACGATTTCCTTGGTGACGGACATGGCAGTTTTTCCTTACGCAGCTTGCGCCTGAGATGCAGCTTGCACCTGAGATAATGCAGTTTCCGGACAGAACCAAGCCGTGGAGCAATGGCTGTCTTGGCGTGCCTGAAAAACCGGCGGGTCCTGCCGGATTTCATCCGCGCCAAACGTCCTCCAGATAAGCGAGCGCCGATGCGGCCAGCAATCAATCCAGCCGACAGTCGCCAAACGATCGCAGCGACCTATTTCAACGACCAGCACGGGACCGACAAGCCGAGAAGGAGGCGATTATGCTCGCAAACAGCAACGCAACGGCAAATCTGGCGGTAAGCGATCTGGCAAAGGCCAAGGCTTTCTACGAAGGAACGCTTGGCCTGAAACAGGTGCAGGATGAGGGGGGCGAACTGATCGTGTACAAAAGCGGCGATACCACCCTCAACGTCTATCATTCCCAATTTGCCGGAACCAACAAGGCGACAGCGGTGACCTGGATGGTTGGCGACGAGATCGGCAACATCGTCAAGGAGCTGAAGTCGATGGGCGTCGCCTTCGAGCACTATCAGATGCCGGGCTTGACGCTGGAGGGCGATCTCCACGTCGGTTACGGAATGAAAGTTGCCTGGTTCAAGGATCCAGACGGCAACATCCTGAACCTTGTGGACAGGTAGATTTCTTCACCTCACCTCGCCAGGCCAACTGCGAGGTAGGTGAGCGCCGAAATCAAAGCGGTGGCCGGCAAGGTAACGATCCAGGCGATGACGATGTTGCCGGCAATGCCCCAGCGCACGGCCGAGACGCGGCGGGCGGCGCCGACGCCGATGATGGCGCCGGTGATGGTGTGGGTGGTCGATACGGGAACGCCGAGCCAGGTCGCCGCAAACAGCGTGATCGCCCCACCGGTTTCGGCGCAAAAACCCTGCATCGGGTTCAGCCGGGTGATCTTCGAGCCCATGGTGTGGACGATGCGCCAGCCGCCGAACAGGGTGCCGAGCGCCAGTGCCGACTGGCAAGTGAGGACCACCCACAGCGGCACGTAGAAAGTCGCGCCGAGCATGCCTTGCGAATAGAGCAGCACGGCGATGATGCCCATGGTCTTCTGGGCGTCATTGCCGCCGTGCCCGAGGGAATAGAGCGAGGCGGAAAAGAACTGCATGACGCGGAAGGTGCTGTCGACCGCAAACGGCGTCTGGCGCACGAAGAGCCACGAGACGACGAGAACCAGGACGAGCGCCAGGATAAAGCCCGTCGCTGGCGACAAGACGATTGCCGCGACCGTCTTGCCAAGCCCGGTCCAAACGATGGCGCCCACGCCTGCCTTCGCAACACCGGCGCCGACCAGGCCGCCGATCAGCGCATGCGAGCTGCTCGAAGGGATGCCGGCGATCCAGGTGACGATGTTCCAGACGATGGCGCCGACCAGGGCTGCAAAGATCACCGCCGGGGTGACGATGCTGACGTCGACGATGCCTTTGCCTACGGTCTCGGCAACGTGGAGGCCGAAGAACATGAAGGCGATGAAATTGAAGAATGCCGCCCACAGCACCGCATATTGCGGCCGCAGCACGCGGGTGGAAACGATGGTGGCGATGGAATTGGCGGCGTCGTGCAGGCCGTTGAGAAAGTCGAAGAACAGTGCGACGGCGACGAGGCCGGCCAGCACGGGAAAGGCAATGGTTGCTTGCATCACCTAGACATTCTCAATGACGATGCCGCTGATCTCGTTGGCGACGTCCTCGAAGCGGTCGACCACCTTTTCCAGTTGGCCATAAATCTCGCTGCCGATCATATAGGCCATCGGATCGCTGCTGCCGTGCTTCCTGAAGAGATCCTTCAGCCCTTGCTCGTGCAGGTCGTCGGCCCGGCTTTCGACGCGCATCACCTCTTCGGCGATGGCGTTGAGGCGCACAGTATGCGTTGCGACCTTGTTGAGCAGCGGGATCGCCTCGGCCACCAGCTTGGCGGCGGCGACGATGACACCACCCATTTCCTGCATCAGCGGATCGAACTCCTTGCGCTCGAACAGCTTCACCGTCTTGACCGTCTTGTGCATCATATCGATGGCGTCATCCATCGACTGGATCAAGTCCTTGATGTCGCCGCGATCGAAAGGCGTGATGAAGGAGCGCCGTACAGCCAGCAGGACTTCCGCGGTGATGTGGTCGGCCTCATCTTCGAGATCGATGATTTTCTGGCACCAGAGATCGATATCCCTGCCCTGGAGAAGCTGCTCCAGCGCCTCGGCGCCGCCGACCACGGTGCGGGAATGTCGTTCGAACAGGTCGAAGAAGCGATCTTCGCGCGGCAAAAGCTTGCGGAACCAGCCCAGCATGGTCGATCTCCCAGTTTCATCCACATAGCGCCGCATTCAGCCGCGGGAAACAGGTAGCCGGCTTAAAGGTGTGGATGCAGGGCAATTGTGCGTGGCGCTTGCGGTAGAGCACAATTTCCCCGACCTTGCAGCGAACGACCGGAAAGATCACATGATCGACAAGCTGGAATTCTTCATCGCGCTCGCCAGGGAGGAGCATTTCGGCCGGGCGGCGGAGGTGTGCGGCGTCACGCAGCCGACGCTGTCGGCCGGCATCAAGCAGTTGGAAGGCCAGCTTGGCGTCATGCTGGTTCTGCGCGGCTCACGCTTCCAGGGGCTGACGCCGGAGGGAAAACAGGTGCTGGTGTGGGCACGCCGCATCGTCGGCGACACCAGGACCATGCGCGAGGAAATGCGCGCGGCGCGCCACGGACTTTCGGGCCGTATCCGCATCGCCGCCATCCCGACGGCGCTCGCCATGCTGCCGCGGCTGACGACGCCATTTCGCGAAAAGCATCCCGGCGTCACTTTTTCGGTGCTGTCGCGGACTTCGATCGAGGTGCTGTCGCTGCTCGGCAATTTCGACATCGATGCCGGTATCACCTATCTCGACAACGAGCCGCTGGGGCGGGTGACCAGCGTGCCGCTCTATGACGAGCGCTACCAACTGATCACCGCGATGGGAAATCCCTATTCCGACCGCGACAAAGTGACATGGGCGGAGCTCTCAAGCCTGCCGCTGTGCCTGTTGACGCCGGACATGCAGAACCGCCGCATCATCGACCAGCATCTGGCCGAAGCCGGCGTGCAGGTGCGACCGACGCTGGAATCCAATTCGATGATCGTGCTGTTTTCGCACATCCGCACCGGCAAATGGTCGTCGATCATGCCGCTCAACCTTGCGGAAACATTCGGCTTTTCCGAACCGATCCGGGCCATTCCAATCATCGAACCTGACGCCAGCCACACGGTCGGCCTGGTGGCGACACCGCGCGAACCGCACACACCTTTGGTCTCGGCGCTGCTGGACGAGGCAATGGCGCTGGCGGACGATTTCCATG
Source organism: Mesorhizobium sp. WSM1293 (assembly GCF_000513875.1). NCBI lineage: Bacteria > Pseudomonadati > Pseudomonadota > Alphaproteobacteria > Hyphomicrobiales > Phyllobacteriaceae > Mesorhizobium > Mesorhizobium sp. WSM1293. The sequence goes on from NZ_AZUV01000009.1 coordinate 320,874, forward strand.
CCAACCGTTCCGCTAGACAGGGTTAGTCACACGGAACGATAGAAGATTTCTATCGTACAACGAAACCGCTTTATTGATTTCAGAGGTTTTCTCTGGTTTCTTAAGCACTTAGCGATAAAGCGGCACGCGCATGTCGTTGTTCCAAAACAGCTTGATGCTTTGGCCGATATGCGTGGGTCGCTACGATAGGGAGGGCGCTGCATGACAATGCAGCCTGCAAGTACCGAGATTACGTCGCGCACGGCCGCGATCATCCAGGAGATGAAGGGGCTCGAAGGCCCTTTGCTGCCGATCCTCCACGGCATCCAGGAAGAGTTCGGCCATGTGCCCAAGGATGCGCTGCCGGTCATCGCCGAGGCGCTGAACATTTCCAGGGCCGAGGTGCACGGCGTCGTCAGCTTCTATCACGATTACCGAAGCCATCCGGCAGGCCGGCATGTGTTGAAGCTCTGCCAGGCGGAATCCTGCCAGTCCATGGGGTCGGATGCCATCGCCGCCAAGCTGAAGCAACTGCTGGGCATCGGCTTTCATGAAACGACCCGCGACGGTTCGGTGACGCTGGAGCCGGTCTACTGTCTCGGCCTGTGCGCCTGTTCGCCCGCCGCCATGCTCGATGGCGAGGTGATCGGACGGCTCGATGACGAGAAGCTCGACGAGATCGTTGCAGAGGTGCGCTCATGATCCCGCGTATCTACATTCCCGGCGATTCCGGTGCGCTGGCGCTTGGCGCCGAAAAGGTCGCCAAGGCGATCGCCGGCGAACTCGCCGAGCGCGGCATCGAAGCCAAGATCGTGCGCAATGGTTCGCGCGGCGCCTATTTCCTCGAACCGATGGTCGAAGTCGCTACAGCCAACGGCCGCATCGCCTACGGGCCGGTCAAACCGTCCGACGTCAAAAGCCTGTTCGACAGCGGCTTCCTTACCGGCGGCCATCATAAACGCTGGCTGGGCGCGCCGGACAAGATCCCCTTCCTGGCCAAACAGACGCGGCTGACTTTCGCGCGCTGCGGCGTCACGGATCCGCTGTCGCTCGAATCCTACAAAAAACATGGCGGGTTGAATGGACTGATGAACGCGCTGGCGCTGACGCCTGCCGCCATCGTCGCAGAGGTGACCGAATCGGGCCTGCGCGGACGCGGCGGCGCCGGCTTCCCGACCGGCATCAAATGGAAGACGGTGCTCGATACAGCAGGCGACCGCAAATACATCGTCTGCAACGCCGATGAAGGCGACTCCGGCACCTTCGCCGACCGCATGATCATGGAGGGCGATCCCTTCGTGCTGATCGAAGGCATGACGATCGCCGGTATAGCCACGGGCGCGACCAAGGGCTTCGTCTATGTCCGCTCGGAATATCCGCATGCGGTGGCGGCGATGAACAAGGCCGTCGAGATCGCCCGCAAGGCCGGCGTTCTTGGCGCCAGCGTGCTGGGTTCCCCTCACGCGTTCGACATGGAGATCCGGGTCGGCGCCGGCGCCTATGTCTGCGGCGAGGAGACGGCGCTGCTCGATTCGCTCGAGGGCAAGCGCGGCATGGTGCGGGCAAAGCCGCCTCTGCCTGCGCATAAGGGGCTGTTCGGCAAGCCGACGGTGATCAACAACGTCATCAGCCTAGCCTCTGTGCCTGTCATCATGGACAAGGGTGCGGCCTTCTACAAGGATTTCGGCATGGGCCGCTCGCGCGGCACGATCCCGGTCCAGATCGCCGGCAATGTCAAATTTGCGGGGCTGTTCGAAGCCGCTTTCGGCATGACGCTTGGCGAGATCGTCGACGAGATCGGCGGCGGCACGGCCACCGGCCGGCCGGTCAAGGCAGTGCAGGTCGGCGGACCGCTCGGCGCCTATTTCCCGCGCGCGCTGTTCGACACGCCATTCGACTATGAAGCCTTCGCGGCCAAGGACGGGCTGATCGGCCATGCCGGTATCGTGGTGTTCGACGACACCGCCGACATGCTGAAACAGGCGCGCTTCGCCATGGAGTTCTGCGCCATCGAAAGCTGCGGCAAGTGCACGCCCTGCCGCATCGGCTCGACGCGCGGTGTCGAGACCATCGACAAACTCGCCGCGGGCATCGAGCCGGAGAAGAACCTCGCTCTGGTCACCGACCTCTGCAACACCATGAAATTCGGCTCGCTCTGCGCGCTGGGCGGCTTCACGCCCTACCCTGTGATGAGCTCGATCACCCATTTCCCCGACGACTTCAAGCCCGCGCCCGTGCGCGTGGCTGCCGAATAGGAGCTGGCAGATGAACATCAAGGCCGACTTCCCATCCCTCGTCGAAGAGATTGACTACGGAACCCCGCAATCGAAGGCGCAGAAGCAGGTCACGCTGAACGTCGACGGGCGCAGCATCACCGTGCCGGAAGGCACCTCGATCATGCGTGCCGCGATGGAGGGCGGGGTCGAAATCCCGAAGCTCTGCGCCACCGACATGCTGGACTCCTTCGGTTCGTGCCGTGTCTGCCTTGTGGAGATCGAAGGACGCGGCGGCACGCCGGCATCCTGCACGACGCCTGTCGGCGAAGGCATGATCGTGCGCACGCAGACCGAGCGGCTCAATGCCATTCGCCGTGGCGTCATGGAGCTCTATGTCTCCGACCATCCGACCGGCTGGAACGAACAGGCCGGAACCGGCGCCAGCGAGTTCGACGCGGTGGCGAAGTCGATCGGCCTGACCGAGAACCGCTACGGCATCGAGGGCCGCAACCACGTCAAGCCGGAAGGTGGCGTGGCGCCCGGCCATGGCTCGCTGGCAGTCGATTACATCGCCCGCGACGAATCCAACCCCTATTTCACCTATGATGCCTCGCAATGCATCGTCTGCTCGCGCTGCGTGCGGGCGTGCGAAGAAGTGCAGGGCACGTTTGCGCTGACCATCGAGGGACGCGGCTTCGAATCCCGGGTTTCGGCGGGAATGCACGAGGCGTTCATCGATTCGGAATGCGTGTCCTGCGGCGCCTGCGTCCAGGCCTGCCCGACCGATGCGCTGCGTGAGAAGACGGTGCTTGCCAAGGGCCTGCCGGAGCGCTCGGCCGTCACCACCTGCGCCTATTGCGGCGTCGGCTGCTCGTTCAAGGCCGAGGTGAAGGGTGACGAAGTCGTTCGCATGATGCCCTACAAGGAGGGCAAGGCGAACCACGGCCATTCCTGCGTGAAGGGCCGTTTCGCCTATGGCTACGCCACCCACAAGGACCGCATCCTGTCGCCGATGATCCGCGAAAAGGTCACCGATCCGTGGCGCGAAGTCAGCTGGGAAGAGGCGATCGCCCATACCGCCAAGGAATTCCGCCGCATCCAGTACCAGTACGGACGCACCGCGATCGGCGGCATCACCTCGTCGCGCTGCACCAATGAGGAAACCTACCTCGTCCAGAAGATGGTGCGGCAGGGTTTCCGCAACAACAATGTCGACACCTGCGCACGCGTCTGCCATTCGCCGACGGGCTACGGGCTCGGCCAGACATATGGCACGTCTGCCGGCACGCAGGATTTCGATTCCGTCGACTTCACCGATGTCGCCGTCATCATCGGCGCCAATCCGGCTTCCGCTCACCCGGTGTTCGCCTCGCGGCTCAAGAAGCGGCTGCGCCAGGGCGCCAAGCTGATCGTGCTCGATCCGCGCCGCACCGAGATGGTCAAGTCGGCCCATATCGAAGCGGATTACCACCTGCCGCTGAAGCCCGGCACCAATGTGGCCGTGCTGACGGCGCTGGCGCATGTGATCGTCACCGAGGGCTTGTTCGACGAAGCCTTCATCCGCGAACGTTGCGACTGGACGGAGTTCCAGGATTGGGCATCGTTCGTCGCCTTGCCGGAAAACAGCCCCGAAACCGTCGGCAAATTGTCCGGCGTCGATCCCGAGCTCATCCGCGGGGCGGCCCGCCTCTACGCCACCGGCGGCAACGGCGCGATCTATTACGGCCTGGGCGTGACGGAACACAGCCAGGGTTCCACCACTGTGATGGCAATCGCCAACCTCGCCATGGCCACCGGCAACATCGGACGGCCCGGCGTCGGCGTGAACCCGCTGCGCGGCCAGAACAACGTGCAGGGTTCCTGCGACATGGGCTCGTTCCCGCATGAGCTGCCCGGTTATCGCCACATCTCCGGCGAAGCCGTGCGCGATATCTACGAGACCTTGTGGGGCGTGAAGCTGGACGACGAACCCGGCCTGCGCATCCCCAACATGCTGGACGCCGCCGTCGACGGCAGCTTCAAGGGCATCTACATCCAGGGCGAAGACATTCTGCAGTCCGATCCCGACACCAAGCATGTCGCAGCCGGCCTTGCCGCGATGGAATGCGTCGTCGTGCACGACCTCTTCCTCAACGAGACCGCGAACTACGCCCATGTCTTCCTGCCGGGCTCGACCTTCCTGGAGAAGGACGGCACCTTCACCAACGCCGAGCGCCGCATCAACATGGTGCGCAAGGTTCTTGAGCCGAAGGCGCGCTACGCCGATTGGGAGGCGACGCAGGAGCTTGCCCGCGCGATCGGGCTGGACTGGAACTATCAGCATCCCTCCGAAATCATGGACGAGATCGCGATGACCACGCCGAGCTTCGCCGGCGTCTCCTTCGAGCTGCTCGACCGTGTCGGGTCCGTGCAATGGCCCTGCAACGAGAAGGCGCCGCTCGGCACCCCGATCATGCATATCGACGGGTTCGTGCGCGGCAAGGGCAAGTTCATCCGTACCGAATATGTGGCGACGGACGAAAGGACGGGGCCGCGCTTCCCGCTGCTGCTCACCACCGGCCGCATCCTGTCGCAGTACAATGTCGGCGCGCAGACCAGGCGCACCGACAACAGCATGTGGCACTCGGAGGACCGGCTGGAGATTCATCCGCACGACGCCGAGAACCGCGGCTTGCGCGACGGCGACTGGGTCCGGCTGACCAGCCGCTCGGGCGAGACGACGCTGCGCGCGCTGATCACCGACCGGGTGTCGCCCGGCGTGGTCTACACGACGTTCCACCATCCGGACACGCAGGCCAACGTGATCACCACCGACTTCTCCGACTGGGCGACCAACTGCCCGGAATACAAGGTGACGGCGGTGCAGGTCGGCGCCTCCAATGGGCCGTCGGAATGGCAGCGCGACTATGACGAGCAAGCCAAGCAGAGCCGGCGCATCGCGTCTTTGCAGGCGGCGGAGTAGTCTTGAGCGCGCGGCGCAAAGCCACGACGCAGGTATCGCGGCTGGCGCACCGCGCCAGCGGCACTGCTACGGCGAACCGCATGGTGCCGGAAGAGACGCCGGTGGCGTTCTCCTTTGCCGGCACCACGCATGCGGTGATGATGGCAAGCCCGGCCGATTTCGAGGATTTCGCGCTTGGCTTCTCGCTGACCGAGGGCATTGTAGCTGCGCCGGAGGAGATCGAAACCATCGAGGTCGAGGACCATGGCGCCGGCATCGACATCCAGATCCGGCTGAAGGACCGAGCCAACACGCGCTTCGAAGCGCGGCGGCGAAGGCTCGCGGGTCCGGTCGGCTGCGGGCTCTGCGGCATCGAATCGATCGAGGAAGCGATGCGTTCGGTCGACGCGGTTGGTGTGTCAAAGCTTACGCTTGATGCCAACGATATTGTCCGTTCGGTCAAGCTTTTGTCGAAAGTGCAGCCGCTGCACACCGAGACCGGAGCCGTGCACGCCGCCGGCTTCTATGTGCCTGGTAAGGGCATCGTCATGGCACGCGAAGATGTCGGCCGTCACAACGCGCTCGACAAGCTGGCCGGTGCGCTGGCCAAAGCCGGCATCGATGGTGCATCCGGTGCTGTCGTGGTGACATCCAGGGTTTCGGTCGAAATGGTGCAGAAGACGGCTTCTATCGGTTCGGCCTTCATCATCGCCGTCTCGGCGCCGACCGCCCTTGCCATCCGCACGGCGCAAGAGTCCGGCATGACGCTGGTGGCGCTGGTTCGCGGCGACGATTTTGATATTTTCACCCACCCCGACCGGGTGGTTTGCGGAGTTGCCAAGCATGTCGCATGACGAAGAACACATTATGAGCACTGCCGAGAAGCTGGTGCGCATGGCAAACCAGATCGCCGACTTCTTCCATTCCAAGCCGCGCGAGGAAGGCATTGCCGGCGTCGCCGAGCACATCAACAAGTTCTGGGAGCCGAGGATGCGGCGGCAGTTCTTCGAAATGCTGGACGACGGCACCGGGAACTTCAACGAGTTGGTGGTGGCCGCCTCCGCCAGGATCAAGCGACCGATCACGCCGGCTGCGGCCGACCTCAAACTCGGGCTCAAGCCCTCCCCTGCCGACGTCGCCGCCTCGCAGGAATAGCCGCCAAGCCGCGCCAGCTTACATTCACAATCGCTAAAGTTTAAGCTGCCGCAATCTGCGCTGTTCTGCTATGGTTTGACGACCAGAAATCGTCAGGCCGGGGTGGAAATCTCGTGAGGCCGATCGAGACGCGATACGCCTGTAGCGGCGATGTGCGGATCGCCTATCAGGTGGTCGGGCAGGGATCATTCGATCTCGTCTTCGTGCCGGGCTTCATTTCCAACCTCGACCTGCACTGGGAAGACGAGGGCTACACCAGGCTCTTGAAGCGGCTTTCGGCGTTCTCTCGGCTGATCCTGTTCGACAAGCGCGGCACCGGCCTGTCCGACCGTGTCGACGCGCATAACCTGCCCAGTCTCGAGACGCGGATGGACGATGTGCGCGCGGTAATGGACGCCGCCGGCAGCGGCCGTGCGGCGCTGCTCGGCTCCTCCGAAGGCGCACCGATGGCGATGCTGTTCGCCGCCACCTATCCGGAGCGGACACGGGCGCTGGCGCTCTATGGCGGCTATGCGCATTTCCACAAATGGGTGATGTCGCCCGAACGCCTCGACGCTTTCATCGAGATGGCGGAGACAGCCTGGGGCACTGGCGCCACGCTGCCCCATTTCGCGCCGAGCCGGGTCGACGACGCGCATTTCGCCCAGTGGTGGGCACGTTTCGAACGATTGTCGGCGAGCCCGACGGCAGCGGCGGCGCTGGCCCGCATGAACGCCGACGTCGACATCCGCCATATCCTGAGCGTGATCAGCGCGCCGACGCTTGTAATCCATCGCCGCAACGATGCGCGGGTCGACCCCGACGCCAGCCGCTTCCTTGCACAGAAGATCCCCGGCGCCCGACTGGTCGAGATTCCCGGACGCGACCATCCGATCTGGACCGGCGATGTCGATGGGGTGGCCGACCTGATCGAGGAATTCCTGACCGGCGAACGCGCCGTGGGCGAAGTAGACCGCGTGCTGGCCGCACTGCTGGTGACACGCATCTACGATACGGCACGGCTCGGCGACCGGATGTGGAGCGAGCGCAGCCAACGCTTCCAGGAAACCTGGCGGCTGCTGGTCGGGCGCCATGGCGGGCGCTCTGTGGGCCTGCATGGCGAGTTGATGATTTCGCGCTTCGACGGCCCGGCACGCGCCATACGCTGCGCGGCAGCGCTGCGCGAGGCGGCGCAGGAAATCGGCGTGGCAAGCGCGCAAGGGGCGCATGTCGGCGAGATCGAAGTGCGCGGTCCACCCGTTGGGACGACGGCGCGGGTGGCAATGCAACTGGCCGCCCATGCCGGCCGCGGCGACATTATCGCGTCGCGTCTGATCGCCGATCTGGCGGCTGGGTCGGGCCTGCATTTCACCGACGCCGGGCGCATCAGTGTCGACGAGCTGGAGCAGCCGCTGGCGCTGGTCCATGCGACGTCCGAACAGCATCTGGAACCCGCCTGCCGGCCCAAACCCAAGACCGCCGAGCCGGCCGCATTGACGGCGCGCGAAAGCGAGGTGGTGAGCCTCGTCGCCGACGGCAAGAGCAATGCCGCGATCGCCGCCGAATTGCGGCTGAGCGAACACACGGTCAAGCGCCATGTCGCCAACATACTGCTCAAGCTGGATCTGCCGTCGCGGGCGGCGGCGGCGGCGTTTTCGGCCAGGCACCCTGGCCCGCACGGGCCATGAGAGCCATGGCGCTTTCGGGCGAAGCGGCCATGGGCGGGTAAGCGCTATCAATTCTCTCCACGCAGGCTAGGCGGATGTCGCTGGAAAAGGCGCTGCGAACGGAGGAGGAAATGCTGAAGTCGAACCGGACACTCAAATTGCTTGTGATTGCTGCAAGCGTTGGCGCGTTGTTCGCCATCTCTCCCGCAAAGGCCGAGGACGCGTCCGCGGCGGCCGCCTACAAGGACATCGAGGCAACGCTCGGCTCGGTGCCGGACATGTTCAAGACCCTGCCGGATGTGGCCGTCGCCGGCGCCTGGGCCGAGATTAAGGGCGTGCAGCTCAATCCGAAGACGGCGCTTGACGGCAAGACCAAGGAACTGTTGGGCCTCGCCGTCGCGGCGCAGATCCCATGCCAGTACTGCATTTATTTCCACACCGAGGCGGCCAAGCTCAACGGCGCCAGCGACGAGGAGATCAAGGAGGCGGTGGCGATGTCCGCCATCGTGCGCCATTGGTCGACGATGCTCAACGGCAGCCAGGTCGATCTGACGACCTTCAAGAAGCAGACCGACGACGTATTCGCGGCCGTCAAGGCGAAGTCGCAGTAAGAACCACTGCCCGGCGATGAGCGCCGGACGGCACATCGACCATCAACCGCCCGGTCGGAAGACGGGCCAATGGAGGATGAAATGCTGACCAAGACCCAAACAGTGGACGGCGCCGCGATCAAGAAGGCGATCGAAACCCGTGACGGCAAGATGCTGTCGAGCTTCTATGCCGAAGACGCGCTGGTGCGGGTGATCGACCGCAACAACCCGCCGAGCAAGCCGCGTGAAATCCGCGGGCGCGCCGCGATCACCACATTCTGGGACGACATCTGCAGCCGGGCGATGACCCACAAGGTCGACACCACCATCGCCGACGGCGACAGCCTCGCCTTCACCCAGGCCTGCGCCTATCCGGACGGCACCAAGGTGTTCTGCGCAGCGATGCTGGAGCTGAAGAACGGTCGGATCGCAAGACAGACCGTCGTGCAGGCCTGGGACGAGTAGATCAACAACCGTGGATCAACCGCGGCCTGGGCCGCAACCTGGAGGAGAAGACGATGTTCAGCGCCAGATGGCAGATCGACGCCAAGTTCGGACACAAGCAGACCGTGCTCGACCTGTTGAAGAAATGGGAACGCGAGATCGGGTCACAGGTCGGCCTCGACGAGCTGGAATTCCAGATCATGACCGGTTCGATCGGCGCGCGGGAGGCGACGGTCGAGTCCCATCACCAGGTCGAAAGCCTGGCCCAGTTGGAGGCGTTCTTCGCCAAGATCGGCAAGATCGACGCGCACGCGAAATGGGGCAAGGAGATCGAGCCCTATGTCGTGTCTGGCACCAGCCTGTGGAATATCTATCGCATCGTGGAGTAGTGGTCTGCGGTCTTACCTCTCCTCTTGTGGGAGAGGTCGGATTGCCCCGATTTGTCCTTCACAAATCGGTTGGCAACCCGGGTGAGGGGTAAGCTGGCGTCAAGCTGGAACACCCCTCATCCGTCTCGGCGCTACGCGCCGATCCACCTTCTCCCACAAGGGGACAAGGCAAAACTAGCCATGCGCAACCATCACATGCCGCACGGCGGTGTAATCCTCCAGTGCGTAGAGCGACATGTCCTTGCCGTAGCCGGACTGCTTCAACCCGCCATGCGGCATCTCGTTGGTCAGCATGAAGTGGGTGTTGATCCAGGTGCAGCCATATTGCAGGCGGGCGGCCGTCGCCATGGCGCGCGAGACATCCTTGGTCCATACGGATGACGCCAGGCCGTAGTCGCTGTCATTGGCCCAGTTCACCGCCTCGTCGACTTCCGAAAAACGAGTAACCGAGACGACCGGGCCGAACACTTCGCGGCGCACGATCTCATCTTCCTGCAGCGCGCCGGCGACGACGGTCGGCTGGTAGTAGAAGCCGGAGCCCTCGCCCGGCTTGCCGCCGGTGGTGATCTCGATGTGTTTCAGTTCCGAGGCGCGCTCGACGAAGCTCGAGACGCGGTCGCGCTGGCGGCGCGAGATCAGCGGGCCGATTTCGTTTTCGGTATCGTCGGGGCGGTCGTACTTGATGGTCGAGACGGCCGAGGAGAGATCGGCGACGAGCTTGTCGTAGATCTTCTTGCCGGCGTAGATGCGGCAGGCGGCGGTGCAGTCCTGGCCGGCATTGTAATAGCCGAAGGCACGCAGGCCGTTGACCACGGCGCCGAGGTCGGCGTCGTCGAAGACGATGACCGGCGCCTTGCCGCCGAGCTCGAGATGCGTGCGCTTGACCGACTTGGCGGCCGCCTGCAGCACCTTCTTGCCGGTGGCGACATCGCCGGTGATCGAGATCATGTTGACCTTGGGATGATTGATCAGCGTGTTGCCGACGCTGTCGCCGCGGCCGAGCACGACATTGACCACGCCTTCGGGCAGGATGTCCGCAAGGATTTTTGCCAGCTTCAGCGCCGTCAGCGGTGTCTGCTCGGACGGTTTGAAGACGACGGTGTTGCCGCCGGCGATCGCCGGCGCCAGCTTCCAGGCCATCATCATCAGCGGATAGTTCCACGGCGCGATGGAAGCGACGATGCCAATGGCATCGCGACGGACCATCGAGGTGTGGCCGGGAATGTATTCGCCAGCGACGACGCCCGGCATCGAACGGACGGCGCCGGCGAAGAAGCGGTAGCAATCGACGATCGCCGGGATTTCGTCATTGAGCACGGCGTTGATCGGCTTGCCGCAGTTGAGCGCCTCGAGCGTGGCGAACTCCTTCGCGTCGGCTTCGATGCGGTCGGCGATCTTCAGCAAATAGCCGGAGCGCTGCGCCGGCGTGGTGCGCGACCACAAGACGAACGCCTGTTCGGCAGCAGTGACCGCCGCCTCGATCTGCACCTGGCTGGCCTCGGGCAGGTTGAGGATGGTCGCCCCGGTCTTTGGATTGAGGATCGGCTCCTCGGTCTCGGTGCCCTTCTCGAATTTCGAGCCGATCAGCATCTTGGTGTCCATAAGGTTTCTCCCTTAACAGAAGCGAGTAGCGAGTAGCTGAAAGCGAGTAGGGTTTGACCGTCGATGATCCCTATTTGCTACTCCCTATTCGCTGTTTTTCATTTCCCGCTTCCAGCGATCTGGTCGCCGTCACGGGTGAGGTAATAAGCGGCAAGGATCGGCAGCAACGTCACCAGCATGACGACCATGGCAACGACATTGGTGACCGGGCGCTGGCGCGGACGGATCAGTTCTTCCAGCATCCAGATCGGCAGCGTCTGCTGCTGGCCGGCGGTGAAGGTGGTGACGATGACCTCGTCGAAGGACAGCGCGAAGGCCAGCATGCCGCCGGCAAGCAGCGCCGTGGCGATGTTGGGCAGCACGACATGGCGGAAGGTCTGAAAACCGTCGGCGCCGAGATCCATCGAAGCCTCGATCATCGAACCGGAAGTGCGGCGGAAACGGGCGACGGCGTTGTTGTAGACGACGACCACGCAGAAGGTGGCGTGGCCAAGCACGATCGTCCAGAACGAGAACGGGATGTCGGCCAGCGAAAAGGCCGAGCGCAGCGCAATGCCGGTGATGATGCCGGGCAGCGCGATCGGCAGGATGACCAGCAGCGAGATGGTTTCGCGGCCGAAGAATCTTGTCCGCGACACCGCCGCCGAACAGAGCGTGCCGAGGATGAGCGCGATCGCCGTCGAAATCGCGGCCACCCTGACCGACAGCGACAGCGCCTGCCAGACATCTGGCCGGTTCCAGGTCACGGCGAACCACTGCGTCGTCAGCCCTGGCGGCGGCCAGACGAAACTCTTCTCTTCGGTGGTGAAGGCATAGACGAAGATCAGCAGGATCGGCAGGTGCAGGAACAGCAGCCCGCAGGCGGCGGCAATCTTCAGGCCGAGCGGAGCCGACTGGGAACCATCAGAGCGCATCGAAGGCCCCCATGCGCTTGGCGCCCCAGAGATAGAAGCCCATGATGACGATCGGCACCACGGTGAAGGCGGCGGCGAGCGGGATGTTGCCGGCGGTGCCTTGCTGCGAATAGACCGCCTGGCCGATGAACAGACGCGAGGTGCCGATGATCTGCGGGATGATGTAATCGCCGAGCGTCAGCGAGAAGGTGAAGATCGAACCGGCGACGATGCCCGGCAGCGCCAGCGGAAACAGCACGTTGCGGAAGGTCTGTCCCGGTGAAGCGCCGAGGTCGGACGAGGCCTCGACCAGATTGCCGGGCACGCGCTCGAGCGCCGCCTGAACGGGGAGGATCATGAACGGCAGCCAGACATAGACGAAGACGATGAAGGTGCCGGTGAACGATACCGACAGGGAATTGCCGCCGACGATCGGCAGCGACAGCCAAGCGTCGAGAACCCACAACAAATGCAGCTTGGCGAGCAGCCAGGTGAGGATGCCTTCCTTGGCCAGGATCAGCTTCCAGGCGTAGATCTTGACCAGATAGCTGGACCACAGCGGCAGCATGATGCCGAGATAGAACAAGGCCTTCCAGCGGCCGCGTGCATAGCGCGCCGCGTAGTAGGCGATGGGGAAGGCGATGACGGCCGAGGCCAGCGTGACCAGAGCCGCCATCGTCACCGTGCGCAGGATGATGTCGAGATTGGCAGCCTGGAACAGATCGCCATAGGTCTTGAGCGTGAACTCGCGGTTGATGAGGCCGGAAAACTCGTCGATGGAGAAAAAGCTCTGCGCCAGCAGCGCAAACAGCGAGCCGATATAGACGATGCCCAGCCACAAAACCGGAGGCAGCAGCATGAGCAGCAACAGGACCTTCGGCTTGCGCCAGAAAAGGTCCGACAGAGCGCCGCGCAGACCGCCGCTACCCGGCAGGATGGCGGGAGCGGTTGCACGCACCATGGCGGCGTCGAGGCTCATGCCGGCTCGTCCATCAGATGCAGGTGCTCGCGGTTGAAGGTCAGCACAACCGCCTCGCTTTCTGCCGGCAAGGCGATGCCGGCCGGCACGATGGCGTGCAGCCGCAGCCCGTCGGCGTCGAGCGCCAGCTTTGTCGTGGCGCCGAGATAATTGGTCGAGACGAGGCGGGCCGACACGCCTTCACCACTTGTGACCCCCTTGGCCGCGCGGCCGACGCGAATGGATTCGGGGCGGAGACTCCCCCAGCGATGCTGGCCGGAATAGCGCTGCACGAAATCCGGCGGCAGCACGTTGGAGGAGCCGACGAAATCGGCGACGAAGCGGGTCCTCGGCCGCTGGTAGATATCTTCCGGAGTGCCGATCTGCATGATCTTGCCATCGTTGAAGACGGCGACGCGGTCGGCCATCGACAGCGCTTCGCCCTGGTCGTGAGTGACGAAGACGAAGGTGATGCCGAGCGCCTTCTGCAGCGACTTCAACTCCTCCTGCATGTTCTCGCGCAATTTGAGGTCGAGCGCGCCGAGCGGCTCGTCGAGCAGCAGCACCTTTGGCTGGTTGACCAGCGCGCGGGCCAGTGCCACGCGCTGGCGCTGGCCACCGGAAAGCTGGCCGGGCCGGCGGGCGCCATAGCCGGGCAGCCGCACCAGTGACAGCGCCTCTTCCGCCGCCTTGTGCCGCTCAGCCTTGCCGACGCCCTTGACCATCAGCCCGTAGGCAACGTTGTCGAGCACGTTCAGATGCGGGAACAGCGCATAGTCCTGGAACACGGTGTTGACGTTGCGGCGATAGGGCGGAACGCCCTCGGCGCGGTCGCCGAAGATCGAGATCGAGCCCGACGTCGGCTGCTCGAAGCCGGCGATGAGGCGCAGGCAAGTGGTCTTGCCGGAACCGGACGGCCCGAGCATGGCGAAGAATTCCCCCGGCGCGATGTCGAGATCGACCGCATCGACGGCGCGCACGCTGCCGAAATGGCGCGAGGCCTTCTGGAAGGAGACGGCGGAGGTCATGGGCTGTCAGTCCGTTGCCGGTTTGATGTGTTGATGTCGCGCGACGTCCTATCTCCCCCTTGTGGGGGTGAGAAGTGGTCCGCATAGCGGACGAAAAGCCAATTGCTTGGCTTTTCGAGCTTCGAACGCCTGAGCCTTGCGAAGGGCCAGGCACTGCCACGAACTGCCGAGCAGACCCCGCCCCGACGCTATGCGTCGACCCTCCCCACAAGGGGGAGGGCAAGGATGCTCATCGTCCGCCGATGACGCCGATATAGTCCGACACCCAGCGATAGTAGGGCACGCACTGATCGTTCTGGGTGGCGCATTTCGACACCGGCGTCTTCCAGAACTTGATCTTGTCGAAGTTCTCGTAGCCGTTGGTCTTGCAACCCTCATCGGTCAAAAGCTCATTGCCCTTGCAGGCGGCGGGCACGACGGGCAGTGAGCCGAACCAGGCTGAGACATCGCCCTGCACCTTCGGCGACAGCGAATGTTCCATCCACATATAGGCACAGTTGGGGTTGGCGGCGTCGGCCTCCATCATCGTGGTGTCGGCCCAACCGGTGGCGCCCTCCTCCGGGATGGTGGAAGCGACCGGCTTTTTGGCGGCGACCAGCGTGTTGACCTGATACGGCCACGAGCCGGAAGCGACGACGCCTTCGTTCTGGAAATCGTCGACCTGGATGGCGGCGTCGTGCCAATAGCGGCCAACCAGTGTGCGTTGGACGCGCAGCAATTCGAGCGCCGCCTTGTACTGGTCCTCGTTCAGTTCATAGGGATCCTTGATGCCGAGTTCCGGTTTGTGGAACATCAGATAGTTGGCCGCATCCGCAATGTGGATCGGCCCGTCATAGGCCTGGACGCGGCCCTTGTTGGACTTGCCGTCCGGCAGCTTCATTTCCTCAAAGACGATGTTCCAGCTCTTGGGAGCCTCCTTGAACACGTCGGTATTGTACATCAGGACGTTGGGACCCCACTGGTAGGGAACGCCGTAGTGGGCGCCGCCAACGGTGAACCACGGCGCGTCCTTGAGGCGCTCGTCGACCGTCTTCCAGCTCGGGATGAGATCGGTGTTGATCGGCTGCACGCGCTTGCCGGCAACGAGGCGCAGCGAGGCATCGCCCGAAGCGGTGACGAGGTCGAAGCCGCCCTCATTCATCAGCGAGACCATTTCGTCGGAGGTGTTGGCTGTCTTGACGTTGACCTTGCAGCCGGTTTCCTTCTCGAAGGAGGTCACCCAGTCATAGCCCTTGTCGGTTTCGCCGCGCTCGATGTAGCCCGGCCAGGCAACGATATTGACCTGGCCTTCGCCCTTGCCAAGTTCCTTGACCTGGGCGACGGCCTGACCGGAAAAGGTCAGCGCGACCGTCAGAGCAGTGCATGACTTCAGGAATGAATTCATTGTCGATCTCCCATTTAGGCGCCTGACCCTGAAAGCCGGTTTCGGTCTTCGTTAGGGGTCACGCGCGGACTGAAAACTGTCAGTTCGTCCGTTGGGCTTGATGCCGCTCTGATGGCGGCTTTGGTCCCTGAACCGAAAGTGCTTTGAAAATTCCGGTTTCGCAAATTCATTTATCAGAAGGGCGATATCGGTTTTTCCGATAGATGTGCAGCCGGTCTCTCAGGGACGCTGGCGGACCGTCCGTTGCGACTGGGCAAGACCGATGAAATCGCGCGCGGCCTGCGGCAGACCGGAGCCGCGCCGCCAGACCATGCCGACCTGGACCACCGGCAAGGAGCCGGAAATATCGCGCGATTCGATGCGGTCGCCTTCCAGCGACCAGGGCCGGTAGACGAGATCGGGCAGCAGCGCCACGCCGGCACCGGTGGCGACCAGACTGCGCACGGCCTCCACGGAACGGGTGCGGAAGGCGACATGCGGCTTGGCGCCGATCGCCGTCAGCAGCTTGCCGGTATTCTCCTCGATCTCGTCGACGGTCAGCATGATCAGCGTTTCGGAGGCAATGTCGCCAATGCTGATGATGTCGGCGCCGACGAGCGGATGACCGAGCGGCAGCCACAGCCGATAGGCCGAGACTTCGAGGATTTCCGACTGCAACGCGGTGCGGTCGCGCAAATTGGAGGTGACCATGACGGCAATGTCGAGCTTGCCGCCGATCAGGAGGTGTTCGAGATAATCGCCATTGTCCTCGATGGCAGAGACCTCGACGCCCGGATAGGCACGGCGGTAGCGGGCGAGCAGATCCGACAGCACATAGCCGGCGACCAGCGAGGTGACGCCGAGCTGCAGCCGGCCGGCCGCCACCGCCTGCTCGCCGGAGAAAGAGCGACGCGCGTCGGAAACATCGGCGAGGATTTTCGTCGCATGGCGCAGGAACTGGTGACCCTTGTGGGTGATGTTGAGGCCGCGCGGGTGGCGTTCGAACAGTTCGACGCCGAGATCGCTTTCGAGTTCCTTGATTGCTTCGGTGACCGACGATTGCGAGATGGAGAGGTTCTGGGCGGCGCCCGAGACCGTGCCTTGCTCGGCAACGGCGATGAAGAACTGCAGCTGGCGGATGGTGAAAGCCATGCCCGGACTAAACACCGGCGGCCGAACGAAGGAAAGCCGACTGCAGAGCTTATCCCATGACCTGAGAGCTGGCGCTCAACCGAGCGCCAACTTGATGCGCCGCCGGCATGCGGGGCCATAGCACAGCGCAAGCATGAATGCCGTCTCCAGAGCCACGACGATGACAATGATGCGCAGGCCCACCGTGAAGGAGTCCCGGCCGCTGCCGCGCAGCAGATAGCCGGTGGTGAGAAAGCCCGCGTTCCAGAACGTGGCGCCGAGCAGCGTCGCGGCCGCGAAGGGCAAAGCGGGCAGGCAGAGCGCGCCGGCGGCGATCGGCAGGTAATTGCGCACAGTCGGGATGAACTGCGCCAGCAAGGACACCCGGACGTGATTGCGCCGATAGGCCTGGCCGAGCCAGCGGTAGGTCGCGTGGCGCAGGAACACGTACTTGCCGAAACGCTCGACCAGCCTGTCGGCACGGGCAGGTCCAACCCGGCGGCCGACCGCATACCAGACAAGGCAGCCGCTGGCGGACGCAAGCGTCGTCACCATCAGCAGGATCGCCAGCGTCGAAGCATCCGGCGCCGCCGTCATGCCGAGGAACAGCAGCAGCACATGCGAGGGCGGGATTGGCAGGATCTTTTCGGTGAAGGCGAGGCAGAAGACGCCGAACAGACCGAAGCCGAGGATGGCCGCCAGCGGCCCCGTCATGCGAAGCGACATGGTGACGCCAACACCAAACGGCGCCACGGTCCATCTCTGGAGAAAAGACAAAGCATCAGGCAACCTTCATCCTGGATCCAACGCTTCGATCGGTCGGCGTGGCGTTTGCTGCAGTCAGCGTCGGACCCGAAATCCGTTGCATATGTCGGGTCCGACGCCTTGGCACCGGCATACGAGGCGAATCGCGCACCGACTGGTTCTGTTTGCCGCGAATGGATTGCGTGGACATTGCGCCCCGGCGCGGACGAGACGTGTTTGACATCGATGAGAATCGTAACTAACTAAGTTACATGAAACGCAACAGCCGGCTGTCCTCGACCCTGCACATTCTCGTCCACATGGCCGAGAAGCCCGAACAAGCGCTGACCTCCGAGCAGCTTGCCACCTTCATCCACACAAATCCGGTCGTGGTCCGCCGCACCATCGCAGGCTTGCGCGATGCCGGCATCGTCACCTCGTCGCGCGGGCACGGTGGCGGCTGGCTGCTCGGGCGGGCGCCCGAGAAAATATCCCTGGCCGAGATCAGTGTCGCCCTTGGCGAGACACTGCTGCCGTTCAGCACCGATCCGGAAAGCCCCGGCTGCCTCGTCGAGCAGGCGGTGATCGCCGTGCTCGACGATTTTCGCATCGCCGCCGAAAGGCTGCTGGCGGAGAAGCTGAGCCGCATCACGCTGGCTGACCTGACCGCCGATTTCCGCCGCCGTTTTGACCTCATTGGAGTCTCCAGCCATGCAGTATGATCTTGCCGTCGTCGGCGGCAGCTTTGCCGGCCTGTCCGCCGCCATCCAGGTGGCGCGGGCAGGACGCAGGGTGCTGGTGATCGACGCCGGCCGGCCGCGCAACCGTTTTGCCGAGCATTCGCACGGCTTCCTCGGACATGACGGGCGCGCGCCCGGCGCAATCCTGGATGACGCAAGGCGCCAACTACTGGCCTATCCGGCAGCCAGGGTTGTCGACGGGCGCGCCGACAAGGCCCTTGCCGCTGGCAGCAGCGATTTCGAAATCACCACCGAGGGTGGCGAGACATTCGGCGCGGCACGGCTGGTACTGGCCACTGGGGTGCGCGATATCCTGCCGGAGGTTGCCGGGCTTGCCGAGCTCTGGGGAAAGAGCGTGCTGCACTGCCCCTATTGCCACGGCTACGAAGTTTCCGGCGGGCCGCTCGGCGTGCTCGCAACCGGTCCGATGTCCATGCATCAGGCGCAGCTGATCACCGATTGGGGCGATGTCACGCTGTTCGGCAATGGCCTGTTCGAACCTGACACAGAGCAGATGCGCGCGCTGGAGAGCCGAAAGGTGCGGTTTGAGCCCACCAGCGTTGCCGAGCTAGAGGAAGACGGCTCCGGCGGATTGATCGTCCACCTCGACGACGGCAGAAAGGCCGGCGTCAGGGCGATGTTCACCGCTCCGCGCAATATCATGGCCAGCCCGCTGGCCGAACAGCTCGGCTGCGGCTTCACCGAAGGCCTCCTCGGCACGGTGATATCAGTCGACGACAGGCAGCAGACGACCGTGCCCGGCGTCTACGCCGCCGGCGACGCGGCACGTTCGATGCACAACATCGCCTTTGCAGTATCGGGTGGCACCTTTGCGGGCGTCTGCGCCCACCAATCGCTGGTCTTCGGCTAGAACCCGGCTTCCGCGCCGGCGATGCTGAGCCGGGCGCCGGCCTGCGCAAGGGCGGCGGCCAGGTCGTGCGGCGGCGAGCGGTCGGTGGCGAGTTCGGAAAAGCTGTCGAAGCCGCAGACCTGGACCAGACCAAGACGGCCGAATTTCGAGTGATCGGTGATGACGAGGGACCGCTGGCCGCGCGACAGCACCATGCGGGCGAACTCGGCCTCATCCAGATCAAAATCCATGACGCCCATCACCGCGTCGACGCCCCCGGTGGAAATGATGGCGTGACTGACCGAGAAGCGACTGACAAAATCGATCGCCGAGGCGCCGAAAGCAGCGCCGGAATCGCTGCGAAGCTCGCCGCCGGCCATATAGACCTTGTTGCCGTTGATGGTGGCCAGCGTGCGGGCGATGTCCGAGGAATTGGTGACGACCGTCAGGCGCCGGTGGCCGAGCAGTTCACGCGCAAGGAACGAGGTCGTCGTTCCGGTGTCGAGCATGATGGATTCCCCGTCGCGGATGGTGGCGGCGACCATGCGGGCAATGACGCGCTTGGCGTCGGCGTTCTCACGCATGCGCCGCTCGAACGGCGCTTCGCCGATCATTGACGGCAGGCCGATGGCGCCATGCATCTTGAGGACAGAGCCATCACCGGTCAGCGGCTTGACGTCGCGGCGCACCGTCTCGAGCGACACGCCCAGCCGGTCGGCCAGACTGGCGATGGTGACGGTGCCCTCTTCCTGCAGGAGCCGCAGGATCTCGCCGTGTCGTTTGGACTGGGCCATCTGGTTTCCCGAACTGATGCTCTTGACCGATTCTAAGGTAATTCAATTGCTTTTAAAGGAACTACCTTATGCTTTCAGGCAAAATACCCAAAAAAAGTCACAGCTTTTTATTGACAAGCGGGAAACCCTGGCGTGAAATCAAAGACATCAACAGGCTTCAGATCTGCGACTGGGGGCAGAGACGCAACTCAGTGGTCAGGCCGTTTGGAACGTGCCTGTACAAGGAATTTTCAGATCCGCGGGGGCGGATGCCGGGCTCAAAAACCTGGCCAAGGGGCTCGTCGGTGCGGTGCGGGATACCGATCCTGGCGTCCCGCACCGACGAGATTATTTACGTTTCTCCCCGCCGTCGTTGCGCTGTTCACGGCGCCTTGTCGAAGCCCAGCAAACCAGGGATGATTCCGTGACCGCCGAAGACCGCATCCGCGCCCTGCCCTGCTGGACCGGTGGCATCGAGATCGCACCGCTGCCCGGCGGTCTGAGCAACGCGAATTATGTGGTCACGGACGCGGCGGGACGACACGTCGTGCGCTTCGGCAAGGACTATCCGTTCCACCATGTCTTTCGCGAGCGCGAGGTGATGACGGCGCGGGCGGCGCATGCCGCCGGTTTCGCGCCGGCCGTCCGCCATGCCGAACCGGGCATCATGGTCACAGAGTTTCTCGGCGCCAAGACCTATCTCGCCGAGGACGTACGCGCCAATCTTGGCCGCGTCGCAGCCCTGATGCGCGCCTTTCACCGGGAGATGCCCAATCACGTCTCCGGCGCCGGCTTCATGTTCTGGGTGTTCCATGTCATTCGCGACTATGCGCGCACGCTTGAAGAAGGCGGCAGCCGCAAGCGCAGCGACCTGCCGCGCCTGCTGACGCTGGCCGACGAACTGGAGCGCGCGCAGAAACTGCTGCCGATCGTCTTTGGCCACAATGATCTGTTGCCGGCCAACATTCTCGACGACGGCAACAGGCTGTGGCTGATCGACTTCGAATATGCCGGCTTCAACACGGCGATGTTCGACCTCGCAGGCGCCGCCTCCAACGCCGGCATGAGCGACGAGGAATCCTTCGCCTTTCTGACCGCCTATTTCATGAAAGAACCGGACGAAGCGATCCGCCGTTCGCACGCGGCCATGCAATGCGCCTCGCTGCTGCGCGAGGCGATGTGGAGCATGGTGTCCGAGCTCTATCTCGACGCGCCCGGTATCGACTACGTCGCCTACACCGAGGAAAACCTCGCCCGGCTCGACACGGCGCTGGAAAACTACAGAACGAAGTACGGGATGCAGAAATCATGACATTGCCGATCCAGGCCGCCATCGTCGTCATCGGCGGTGGCATCATCGGCTGTTCGACGGCTTATCATCTGGCGCGCGACCACAAAGCCGATGTCGTTCTGCTCGAACAAGGCAAGCTGACCTCGGGCTCGACCTGGCATGCCGCCGGCCTTGTCGGCCAGTTGCGCTCGTCGGCTTCGATCACCCGCGTGCTGAAATACTCCGTCGACCTCTACAAGGGCCTCGAGGCCGAGACCGGCCTTGCCACCGGCTGGAAGATGACCGGCTGCCTCAGGCTCGCCACCAATGCCGACCGCTGGACCGAGTACAAAAGGCTGGCGACGACGGCGAAAAGCTTCGGCATGGACATGCAATTGCTATCACCGGCGGAAGTCAAGGCAATGTGGCCGCTCATGGAAACCGGCGATCTTGTCGGCGCCTCCTGGCTGCCGACCGATGGCCAGGCGAGCCCCTCCGACATCACGCAGTCGCTGGCCAAGGGCGCGCGCATGCATGGCGCCAAACTGTTCGAGGATGTCCGCGTCATCGGCTTCGAAATGAAGGACGGCCGCATCACGGCGGTGAAGACCAACAAGGGCGACATTGCTTGTGACAAGGTGGTCAACTGCGCCGGCCAGTGGGCGCGGCAGGTCGGCGCCATGGCCGGCATCAACGTGCCGCTGCAGCCGGTGAAGCACCAGTACATCATCACCGAGAAGATCGACGGACTGGCGACCGACGCGCCGACCATCCGCGATCCAGACCGGCGCACCTATTTCAAGGAAGAGGTCGGCGGGCTGGTGATGGGCGGCTATGAGCCGAACCCGCAGGCCTGGGCTACTGGTCTCCCGGGCGGCGACGTCCCCGATGATTGGGAATTCAGGCTGTTCGACGATGATTACGACCATTTCGAGCAGCACATGAGCCAAGCGATCGCGCGCGTGCCGGCACTGGAAACCGTCGGCGTCAAGCAGATGATCAACGGGCCGGAGAGTTTTACGCCGGACGGCAATTTCATTCTCGGCACAGCGCCCGAATGCGCCAACATGTTTGTCGGCGCCGGCTTCAACGCCTTCGGCATCGCCTCGGGCGGCGGCGCCGGCTGGGTGCTGGCGCAGTGGGTGGTCGATGGCGAAGCACCGCTCGACCTGTGGGTGGTCGACATCAGGCGCTTTGCTAATTTGCACCGTGACCGTCAGTGGGTCTGCGACCGCACGCTGGAGGCCTATGGCAAACACTATACGATCGGCTTTCCGCATGAGGAGTATGCCAGCGGGAGGCCGCGCATCGTCTCGCCGCTCTACGACAGGCTGAAACAGCAAAATGCCGTGTTCGGCTCGAAGCTCGGCTGGGAACGGCCTAACTGGTTCGCGCCCGAAGGCGTCGAGCCGCAGGACATCTATTCGATGGGCCGGCAGAACTGGTTTGTGGCGGTCGGCGACGAACACCGGCATGTGCGCGAAAAAGTCGGCATCTTCGATCAATCCTCCTTCGCCAAATACGAGCTGAGCGGGCCCGATGCGCTGAAGGCGCTGGACTGGGTCTGCGCCAACGACGTCAGCAAGCCGGTCGGCCGGCTGACCTACACGCAGCTTCTCAACACACGCGGCGGCATCGAGGCCGATCTGACGGTGGCGCGGCTGGCCGAAGAGAAGTTCTACATCGTCACCGGCACAGGCTTCCGCACGCATGATTCCTCGTGGATCGGCGATCATATCGGCGAAGGGCTCGATGCCAGGCTTGTCGATGTCACCGAGGATTTCGGCACGCTGTCGCTGATGGGTCCTCGGGCGCGCGACGTGCTTTCGGCCGTGACCGAAGCCGACGTCTCAAACGTGAGCTTCCCGTTCGGCCATGTGCGTGAGATTGCCATCGCCGGCCACACAATTCGGGCGCTTCGCGTCACCTATGTCGGCGAGTTGGGCTGGGAACTGCACGTGCCCATCGCGGCCACCGGCGAAGTCTTCGACGCGCTGATGGCGGCAGGCAAAAAGCACGACATCCGCCCGATCGGCTATCGGGCACTGGAATCGCTGCGGCTGGAAAAGGGCTATCGTGCCTGGGGCTCCGACATCACGCCCAACGACACGCCGCAGGAAGCCGGGCTCGGCTGGGCGGTCAAGCTGCGCAAGAACACGGATTTCATCGGACGGCGCGCGCTGGAGAAGACCAGCGGCACGGCAATGAAGAAACGCTTTGCCGGCTTCACGGTCGACGACCCCGAGATCGTGCTGCTCGGCCGCGAAACCATCCTGCGCAATGGCGAGCCTGTCGGTTATCTCACCAGCGGCGGTTATGGCTATACGCTGGGCAAGACCATCGGCTACGGCTACGTGCGCAACGCCGACGGGGTCAGCGACGATTTTCTCGCCTCGGGCGACTACGAACTGGTGGTTGCAATGGAGAGGACGCCGGCCAAGATTCACCTCGAGCCGATGTACGATCCGGCAGGCGTAAGGATCAAAGCGTAGGTCACGTCACGCGCAGTGCGAGGCCGCGGCTGGGCACGGTGTCGGCCTCGCCGGGCATCGAGACATAAGGGCGCGTTTCCTCGACGCGGGTGACGAGGCCTTGCGCCTCAAGCTCAGCGATGCGCGTGGCGAAGCCCTGATCCCACAGCGAGTTCTTGACCGTCAGCACGATGATCCCGCCCGGCCGGCAGATGCGGATCAGTTCGTCCAGCCCCTCGACGCCGACATGACCTGATGTGAAGACGCCGGCCGAGATCACTCCGGCATAGGCATCATCGGCAAAGGGCAGATGACCGCCCAGCGCCAGGCAATGGAGCGCGGAATAGACACCCTTGCGGGCCGCCTGATCCAGCATGCCTTGTGAAATATCGAGTGCCTCGACTTGCGGGTAACCGGCAATATCAAGCCATTCGCCGATGAGACCGGTGCCGGCCCCGGCATCGAGCAGCGGTGCTGAACCGCGCGGCAGATGGCGGGTCAGCAGCGCAAGGCAGATCGTCGGATGGCGATAGCCGGCGGCCGACATGTCGGCGTCGTAGGTCTGCGACCAACGATCATAAAGTGCGGCGACCTCTTCGGGCCGCTTTGCCGCGTAGGCCGCGCCAAGCGCACCCTGATGTTTGTTGTCCGCCACTTTGATCCAGTCCGCCAATTTTTGATCTCGCAGTGATGATAGCCAAAGCGCGAAAATTGTGGAACCGTTGCCGCGACAAATAACAGTGTGTGGGGGCGCAGGCATGATTACAGACGAGGCGCGTGCGGCACTGGACGCCATTCCCATGCTGGCCGGCTACAGCGGGCCGCTGGAACGGCTGGGCGGCCTCACCAACCTCGTCTTCAAGGCCGGCGACTTCTGCCTGCGCATTCCCGGCAAGGGCACCGAGGAATACATCAACCGGGCCAACGAAGCGGTGGCCGCACGCGAAGCGGCAAAAGCAGGGGTCAGTCCCGAGGTGCTGCATGTCGATGCCGGCACCGGGTTGATGGTGACACGCTACATCGCCGGCGCCGAAACCATGTCGGAGGAGAAATTCAAGGTTCGGCCGGGCAGTCCAGCCCGCGCCGGCGAGGCCTTTCGCAAGCTGCACAATTCAGGCGCGGTGTTTCCCTTCCGCTTCGAGCTGTTTGCGATGATCGACGACTATCTCAAGGTGCTGTCCACCAAGGAGATCGCCCTGCCCGCCGGCTATCATGACGTGGTGCGCGACGCCGAGAGCGTGCGGTCGGCGCTGGCCGCCCATCCGCTGCCTCTCGTCGCCTGTCATTGCGATCCGCTGTGCGAAAACTTCCTCGACACCGGCGAGCGGATGTGGATCGTCGACTGGGAATATTCGGGCATGAACGACCCGCTCTGGGACCTTGGCGACCTCTCCGTGGAAGGTAAATTCGATCTGGCGCAAGACGAAGAGATGATGCGCGCCTATTTCGGCGGCGAGGCGAGGCCGGCGGAGCGCGGCCGCATCGTCATCTACAAGGCGATGTGCGACCTGTTATGGACGCTGTGGGGGCTGATCCAGCTCGCCAACAACAACCCGGTCGATGATTTTCGCGCCTATGCCGACGGGCGGTTCGCGCGCTGCAAGGCGCTGATGGAGACGTCCGAGTTTTCACGGCATCTGGCGGCGATCCGCCGGGGGTGAGCCTGGACTAATTCACGCCCTTCGGAACGTTTTCGGGCGGCACCGTGGTCTCGACCACTTTCTGGCGATGGAAGATGAACAGACCGGCGAGAACGACGATGCCCGAGCCGATCAGGATGCGCGGGCCTGGAACGTCGCCGAAGAACACCAGTCCGAACACCACCGCCCACAGCAGCAGCGTGTAATGCAGCGGCGCCAGCGTCGAGGCCGGCGCCAGCTTGAGCGCCCTGGTGATCATCAGATGGGCGCCGCAGGAGACGATGCCGAGCAGCAGCATGGCGCCGAGATCGAGCGCCGACGGCGTCTGCCAGGCGCCGATGCTCAGCACGCCGCCGACCAGCAGTGTGCCGATGGTCTGCCATGTCACCAGATTGGTGTCGCTGGTGCCGCGCAGCCGGCGGTTGAGGATGATGGCGAAGGCGAAGGAGATACTGCCCACCAGCGCAAAGCCTGATGACAGCGAGAACGCCGCCGACGAGGGTTTCAGCATGATCAGCACACCGCAGAAGCCGAGCAGGATCGCCATCCAGCGGCGCCAGCCGACCTTTTCGCCAAGCAAGAGGTGCGAGAGTGCCGCGACGTAGATCGGCCCCGCCATGTAGAAACTCATCACATCGGCCAGCGGCAGATAGACCACGGCGGCATAGAAGAGCGCGGTGTCGAGCGTGGTCATCACCACCCGCAGCAGCTGCAGCTCCAGGCGTTCCATGCGAAACAGCTTGGCCGGGCCCTGGTTGGCGATCATCGGGCCGAGCACGAAGAAGGCGCCGATGGAGCGGATCAGCACCACCTGGCCGACGGAGAAGCTGGCGACCAGCCATTTGCCCATGGCGTCGTTCAGCGCAAACAGGAAATCGCCGGCCAGCATCAGCAGAATGCCGGCCAAAAGCACATTCCTGATCGTCGAATTCTGCGCCACGGGCTGCGTCATGCCGATCCCGATTCCTCCCTGGTAAGCCGCGTCGTAGACGGAAGTGGCTGCCTTGACGAGGAGAATTCGGGCAATGGGTAAGACCAGCGCCGGGAATCGGCTGTATCTAGCTGGATATGTGCCGCCGGTTCACCATTCCCGGCCTTCCGCCGATGGACAGCCTGGTTTCCTGCTTCGTCCGCTCCGCCACCACCTTGCCCCTGGCAATGACGCACAGGCGCTCGGCGCGCAGCCGCAGGGCCTCGACCGGATTGCCGGCATCGAGGACGACAAGGCTGGCGCGCTTGCCGACCGCCAGGCCGAGATGATCGAGGCCCATGATCGCGGCATTGACGTTGGTGACCATGTCGAAGCAGCGCGCCATCTCGGCCGGGCTCGACATCTGAGCGACGTGCAGACCCATGAAGGCGACGTCGAGCATGTCGGCTGTGCCCAGCGAATACCAGGGATCGAGCACGCAATCCTGGCCCCAGCCGACGCGAATGCCGAGCGCCAGCATTTCCTTGACCCGGGTCAGGCCGCGGCGCTTCGGGAAGGTGTCGTGGCGGCCCTGCAGCATGATGTTGATCAGCGGATTGGGAATGACCGAGACGCCGGCCTCGGCGATCAGCGGCAGCAGCTTCGAGACGTAGTAATTGTCCATCGAATGCATCGAGGTGAGGTGCGAACCGGCGACCTTGCCCTGCAGACCAAGACGCTGCGTTTCATAGGCCAACTGCTCGATATGGCGCGACAGCGGATCATCGGTCTCGTCGCAATGCAGGTCGACCATCAGGCCGCGGCTGGCCGCGATCTCGCACAGCTCCGTTACCGAGCGCGTGCCGTCGGCCATGGTGCGCTCGAAATGCGGGATGCCGCCGACGATGTCGACGCCCATGTCGAGCGCGCGGATGGTGTTTTCACGCGCCGATGGAGAGCGATAAAACCCGTCCTGCGGGAAGGCGACCAATTGCAGATCGATGTAGGGAGCGACCGTCTTCTTGACCTCGAGCAGCGCCTCGACCGCCAGCAGGCGGTCATCGCAGACATCGACATGGGTGCGGATGGCGAGCAGGCCCATCGACACCGCCCAGTCGCAATAGGCCAGCGCGCGATCACGCACCGCCTCATGCGTCAAAAGCGGCTTCAACTCGCCCCACAGCGAAATGCCTTCGAGCAGCGTACCCGACGCGTTGATGCGCGGAATGCCGTAGGAGAGCGTCGCGTCCATGTGGAAATGCGGATCGACGAAGGGCGGCGAGACCAGATTGCCATGGGCGTCGACCTTCGTCCGCGCGGAACCCTGGAGAACGGGCTCGATCGCCGCGATCGTCTCACCGTTGATGCCGATGTCGGCAACCCTGCCATTAGGCAGTGTGCCGCCGCGAACGATAAGGTCGAAATCCATCCGTCGTCATCCCGTCAAAAGAATCATCTGATATAGCCGAGGCTGAAAATCGCATCCCGTCGATGCCGCTTGCAACAGCGATTTGTCCGCGGCGGCCGCGGATGGTTTCATCCGGCCGCAACTCCCTCTATAAGCCGCCTTCGTTGTCCCGGTTTCAAGGATCCGCCGTTTGTTTCGTTTCTTCCGCTCGACGGAAAACCAGCGCCTCGTCGCGAGGTTGATCCGGGAATCCTTTTATCAGCACAGGTTTGGCTACGGCGCCGCGATCTTGTCGATGCTTGTGGTGGCCGCCACGACCGGCGCCAGCGCCTGGATTCTCAAAGAGATCACCGACGAATTCGTAGTTTTCAAGCGGATTGACCGGGTCAACCTGATTGCGGGCGGGGTCGCCACGATCTTCATCCTCAAGGGCCTCGCCAACTTCATTCAGGCCTATTTCATGAGCCGTGTCGGCAACGCCATCATCGCCGACCGCCAGCGCAAGATCTACGACCGCATCCTGGCGCAAGGCATCGAATTCTACCATTCGACCTCGTCGTCCGACCTGATCACACGCATGACCAACAATGCGCAGGCGGCACGCAACGTGCTCGACCTCGTTGTCACGTCCTATGTGCGCGATCTGTTGTCGCTGGTCGTCCTGGTAGGAGTCATGGTCTGGCAGCAGCCAGCCTTGTCTATAATCTGCTTCGTCGTCGGCCCCTTGGCTATCTACGGGGTCAACCGCATCCTGAAACGTGTTCGCAAGTTCGCCGCGATGGAGTTTCGCTCGGTCGGCCAGATCGTGCAGGTGATGCAGGAAACGGCAATCGGCGTGCGCGTCGTCAAATCCTTCAACCTCGAAGGCGCAATGCGCAACCGCATGTACAAAGCGGTGTCGGACGTCGAGAACCGGGCCAACAACATCGCGACGCTGGAGGCTGCGACAAGCCCGGTGATGGAGACGCTGGCCGGGCTGGCAATTGCCGGGGCCATCTTCGTCAGTGGCTTCCTGGTCTTGCAGGGCGGCCAAATGCCGGGAAACATCATGGCCTTCATCGGGGCACTCCTGTTTGCCTATGAGCCGGCAAAGCGCCTTGCGCGCGTGCGCATATCGCTGGAAAGCGGCATTGTCGGCGTGCGTATGATGTTCGAGCTCGCCGACCAGCCGCTCACTCTGGTCGAGAAGCCGGACGCGAAGCCGCTTCTGGCCGGACCGGGCGAGATCCGGTTCGACGCCGTCGACTTCGCTTATCAGAAAGGGCCGCCGGTGCTGGACAGGTTCGATCTGACGCTTGCGCCCGGCAAGATGACGGCGCTGGTCGGGCCTTCCGGCGGCGGCAAGTCGACGATTCTAAACCTGATCATGCGCATGTATGATCCGCAGAGCGGCAGGGTGCTGTTCGACGGTCAGGATATTTCCCATGCGACGCTCGCATCGCTGCGGGAAAAGATCGCCTATGTCAGCCAGGATACGTTCCTGTTTGCCGGCACCATCATGCACAACATCCGGCTTGGGCGCGAGGGTGCGACCGACGATGAGGTGATCGCCGCCGCCAAGGCGGCCAACGCGCATGACTTCATCAGCGCGCAGGCGAAAGGCTACGAGACGGATGTCGGCGAGAATGGCGGCCTACTGTCGGGCGGCCAGCGCCAACGGATCTCCATCGCACGCGCCATGCTGCGCAATGCGGAGATCCTGCTGCTGGACGAAGCGACCAGCGCGCTCGACGCCGAATCGGAAGCGCTGTTCCGCGACGCGCTGCAGCAATTGACGGAAGGCCGCACGACGATCGTCATCGCGCACCGTCTGTCGACCGTGCACCAGGCCGACACAATCGTGGTGCTCGAAGCCGGCAAGGTGGTGGAAAGCGGCCCGCACAAGACCTTGCTCAAGCAGGGCGGGCTCTATCAGAAGCTTTATGAGTATCAGTTGATGCCGTAGCACTCTCTTCCCTTCCCCCACTTGTGGGGGAAGGTGGATCGGCGCGCGGCGCCGAGACGGATGAGGGGTGTTCCAGCGGAGTGAGACGTCGGTGTTCTCTGGAACACCCCTCATCCGTCGCCTGCGGCGACACCTTCTCCCACAGGGGCTAGCGTGCGCACACATTTGCTTCGTGCTGTGGTCAAGCGTGAAGAAGCGACGCCGGAAAATGGCTTGAAGTGTTTGAACCGCATGTGATTCTGTAGCTGCCATTGTTCTGGAGGCTACGACGATGGCTTTGCTGCTTGGATACTTCGGCGACCTGCGCCTGCAAAAAAGGGGAGCATGGTTCTGGAGCGCATGTTTGCGCGTGTCAGCGCGGGCATGCGCCGGCTGGCCGACACGCGCGCCGAGAAGGTTGCGTTCACGCGCCTGTTTCGCAATCGCCACGTGAGCAAGCACGAGAT
>NZ_AZUV01000010.1:0-316036 GCF_000513875.1 Mesorhizobium sp. WSM1293
AACTAGCCGAACGTAATCGGCTTCTGGCTTGCCGTAGGTGCCGTTTGCGCAGGCCGCAAGTCCGCTGCGGTCCCTGATGTGCACTTCGCCACGTCGAGAATAGATGAAACCACGTCCTTCCAGCACTTGCAGCCCAACGGTAACGCCTGGGCGTCTTGCTCCAAGCATGACGGCNAGAAACTCATGGGTGATCGCAAGGCGCTCGCCGTGGACCCGATCGTCACACATTAGNAGCCAGCGCGCCAACCGCTCTTCAAGGTTTGATTTTGCGTTGATCAGGGCCGTATAGCTGGTCTGGATGTGGAAGTAGTGGACATAGCGCAACAGGATACGCCCTCTGGCGCGCGATTGACAGTGAAATGCAACCTGATGCACGGCGGCCCCTCGGCCGCCCAATTACAAATCAGGGGTGTACAAAGTTAAAGGGTTGGAATCGTACAGACTCTGCTCCGTACGAATCTGACTATTTCCTGATCGAGGCAAAAGCGGGCATGATGTGCATCTTGGAAGGATGTCGACATTATCCGGTGGAATAAGGAACCAGCTCTCCCCTTAGGGCTGGATAGCGCCTGCCTTCTCGACTAGCCGCTGTAGCAGCTAGTGGGACTCAGCAATAATGCGGCGCGTTGACGTGATGTTCGGAAAGGATGATGTCAGCCTCAGCGACCGCATGCCGCTGGCGTTGGTGCGCAGCCATAATGAATAGCTAGGGCCGCGTCTTCATCTATCGGGCGGCTCACGCACCAACTCGACCGTGACCTTCACGGTGAATAGGAGCTTGCTGGTGTGATCGCGGACATGGATGGCAACCTCTCTGAAAGTGCCGTCCGGCATCCGGTCTTTGGCCATTTCAAGCAACGCTCTTGCTGCCTCATCTTCAGCGGCTTCCCGGCTCGCAATTCCGGTTCCTTCAGGATCGGGAAAGACTTCGCCATCGTCGGTTAAATCAAAGAAGAAGCGGGCCATGCGACCCTAATTCCGAACCCCCAAAAAGGTTTCCTTGTAGCGCTACTTGCTGGTGATCCAATCCACCAGGCCAGTTTCCATTCGCTCGCACCCGGCGAATTCATGTGCCAGGCTCGTGGCCAGATCACGCCATTGATACTCAGGCACACCCGTTTGCCTGACCAACTCTCGGAATGCCGAGCGGAGAATGTCGGCGTCAAAGGCGGAGACGGCGACGCTTGCCACGCCCGGATCTTCCCACCCTCGCGCCATGTCATCGTGGTGACGTTGGCGAAGGCGTTTGAGCAGTTCGCGCGATGTCTCGATTGCGCGCCTTGAACGATCCACGTCTTGGCGAAACTTGGCAGTTCCGATCATGGAATTATGCCGAACAAGATAGCCGGTTGCGATTACGGCTTGTGCAACTTCTAAATGCGTTCGAACCATCGCGGCCTCCCTTCCAGCGAAAGGAATTGTTTACCCTGTTGTCCAGCATAACCCCAACGGATTCGCTGTACGTTTTCAACCAATCGGCTATTCGGCGATTGTCGGCCAATTGCTGGGTTCTAGCTCCGGTGAGCGGCACTTCACCTCAAAGTGCCGTGGCGGCCGGCGCAGAGGTGCGCGAACCCTGGCGCCGACCAACAGAATCTGAGCGGTCATGCCTCGCGCTGGTGGAGTATATCGGCCCTTCGGGAACCACAGGGACGCCAAACACAACGACCCGGAGAAGTCGGTGCGCACAGTCACCATTCATTTACAATATTAGCGCAGGCTGAAAATCGGACATGCAGGGTAGCTCGTACATGGCCCTTAGCCCCGGTGAAGACCCAGCGCCAGCGCTTCTGTTTCGCTGCTGGGTAGGCCCTGTCCGCACTCCTGCTTGACTGCGCGACTGCGAGAACAACGCCTCGCGGGTTCCCAATTCCTTGCAAACAGTTAGATCCGGGAGCTAAGTGCGGCATAGGCTGGTAGGGCAGGCGACCAGAGCGATCTTTCGAAGAACGAAGTCGTCCTCTCGCACGAATCGGCTGCTTGAACGTACACTTTCCATAGAAAACTCCCTTCTGACCGCCGAGCAGGTTGCCGCTTCGCAAGTACTCTCAGAGAAAAATATTGGAGGGTCTTGTCCCAGCTTGACGCATCAAGGAACTCAAAGGGGGTGGTCTCTAAGGCGACCCTACGCGACATTAGCGGCTGCTATTGCGTTCGCCAATTCTTCTTCAGTAAACGGCTTGCTGAGAATTTTGATGTCGCGAGTCCCCGGGAGTTCGGCGTAGCCCGTTGCTATAATGACGGGTACGTTCGGCCACTGGACTTTGATCGTATTCGATAGCTGCAGGCCCGTCATCTTCGGCATAGCATGATCCGTTATGACGAGGTCGAACGGCTGCTCCTCCAGCAACCTGAGGGCTGCCGCCGCAGAATGCGCCTCCGCGACAGTATGGCCGAGATCCTCGAGCATTGCCGCGGTATTCAAAAGGACCAGTGCATCGTCATCCACTGCCAGAATCCGCAGCGACGCCGTCTCAATGGCTTCCTCGGCAAGAACATCCGGCCCGCGCGCGACTTCCGAGCTCGCGGTTGCGATCGGCAGCCATAGTTCCGCTGTGGTTCCGGTTCCCTTGCGGCTCCTAAGCGTCAGGCGCCCGCCCATTTGTTCTGTCATCCCATGGACCATAGACAGACCGAGACCCGTGCCTTTGCCTACGCCTTTTGTGGTGAAGAACGGTTCTGTCGCCCGAGCTAGTGTTTCTTCGTCCATTCCTTCGCCAGCGTCTGCTACCGAGAGGCAGACGTAGGGGCCCGGGGCCAAGCCAGCCTCTTTGCTTTCGCCGACCTGTTCCATCCGAGTGGAGATGACGATCGTTCCGCCGCCAGGCATCGCGTCCCTGGCATTGACGCACAGATTGAGCAATGCGAGTTCGATTTGACTTTCATCAACCATCACACGATCAAGCGAGAGCGGAAATTTCGTCTCTATGATCGCCCTTGAGCCCAGCGATCGTTCCAAGAGATCCTTCATTCCGTGTATGAGCCCTATCAAATCGACAGGCTTTGGATCGAGTTGCTGCCGCCGGGCAAAGGCCAGCATGCGCTGCGTCAAGGACGCTCCCCGTCGCGCGCCGAGCACCGCGTTGTCGAGAAGACGCAGCAATTGTGGATCGTCGGGAAGCCGTTTGCGGAGCAGCTCAAGACTACCCAGAATCGCCATCAGCAAATTATTGAAATCGTGAGCGACGCCGCCCGTCAATTTGCCGATCGCATCCATTTTTTGGGAGTGGAAAAGGGCCTCACGTGCCTGATCCAAGGACTCCTGCGCCTTCTTCCGCTCCGTAATGTCGCGTGTGATCTTCGCGAACCCCAGGAGTTCGCCATCCTCGTGCCGAATGGCGTCGATGACCACGTGCGACCAGAACGCAGTGCCGTCTTTGCGTATACGCCAGCCTTCGCGCTCAACTCGCCCTTCACGGGCGGCGATCTCCAGGGCACTTTGCGGACTGCCTCGCTCGCGATCCTCGGGCGTGTAGAATTGAGAAAAGTGCTTGCCGATTATTTCGTCGGCCGAGTAACCTTTGATGCGTTCTGCACCCGAGTTCCAGCTCGTGATTACGCCTTCAGGATCAAGCATGTAGATCGCGTAGTCCGTCACGCCCTGAACCAGACGCTGGAACTGCTCCTGATTTTTCCGGATTTCCTCCTCCGCTTTCTTGCGCTCGGTAAGATCACGGGTGACTTTGGCGAAGCCGGTTAGTTTGCCGCTTGGATCGAGTATAGGATCCACCACAACGTGAGCCCAGAAAGGAGTCCCGTCGCGACGAACCCTCCAGCCCTCGGTCACAAATTTGCCATCGCGGACTGCTGTCTCCAGAGTCCGCGATGGAAGACCAGCTTCGCGATCCTCCTCCGTGTAGAAGCACGAGAAATGCTGACCGATGATCTCGCTGGCGGAATAGCCTTTGAACCGCTCGGCCCCCGCGTTCCAACTCGTCACGGTTCCCGAACGGTCCAACATATAGATCGCATAATCAGTAACGGCCTCGACGAGAACGCGGTAGCGATCCTCATCGGCTTTATCGACGGTTCCTTGAATCATACCCCATCCGTTCATTTGTTAACTCTGTGAAACTGCTGGCGTCTTGGATGGTTCCACAGACGATGGGAAGGCGTGCGCGCTGTGGCACAGGCCGTGACTGCCGTGGCCTGCAACGAGCTACTTGCCTGACGGGGGCGCGGCCATTACAGAAATTGGAATTTCAGATACCGGGCCGGGCCGCCGATCGCTCCACCCAGTTCTACTTCGAACCTGTGATACTGGCGGCTTGCGATTCCTGTTTGGAGACGATGGCGGAATGACCGAGCGAAAGAAGCAGCCCGTTGTAAGTTCCGGCATTGCCGGCTTGGACGAAATTCTTCGCGGTGGATTGCCCGCTTCAAATTTCTATATCGTGCAAGGCGATCCAGGCGCAGGCAAGACGACGGCGGCGTTGCAATTCCTGCGCGCTGGTGTGGCAGCCGGTGAACGCTGCATCTATGTCAGCCTTTCGCAAACCGCCGCCGAACTGCAAGCGATTGCGTCCTCACACGGCTGGACGCTTGATGGCATCCGCGTTGAGGAATTGTCCGCTTCGGAGACCCTGAGCGGAGCGGCCGATCAGACGATTTTCCAGACTGCGGACCTTCGATTGGATGAGACGCGCAAGGCGATTGAATGCGCGATTGAAGAACACAAGCCACACAGGCTTGTTTATGACTCGCTGCTCGAGATCCGGCTGATTACCGGCGACACACCGAGGTTCCGGCGCGAGCTGATTGGTTTCAAGGCCTTCCTGGCCAAGCGGGGCATTGTGGCGGTGTTGCTCGACACCCAGACCAGCGGAGGCGATCACAATGGCGAGGAAATCGAGGGCATTGCCCACGGCGTGATCCGGCTTGATAAATCTCTCGAGGACTACGGCGGCGTGCGGCGGCGTATTGAAGTCAGCAAACTGCGCGGTGTGCCGTTTGCAGACGGTTATCACGATATGGCTATTCGCGAAGGCGAAGGCGTTGTGGTTTTTCCGAGGATTGTGCCCGGGTCGCCTGCCGAAGTGACCAAGCCGCAGCTGATCAAGTCAGGGGTAGACGCTCTCGACGAGATGTTCGGCGGCGGCCAGGAATCGGGAACCATAACGCTCGTGATTGGTCAGTCGGGGACAGGCAAGTCGACGATGTCGTCGCTTTACGCCACTGCCGCGCTTCAGCGGGGCGAAAGCGTGGCCCTGTTCCTGTTTGAGGAGCGGCTGGAGACTTTCTTTCGCCGGTCCGAGGGACTTGGGATGGATCTTCGGCAGTTCTACAGGGATGGCCAACTCGTCATCTACGATTTTAGTCCGAACGAAATCTCGCCCGGAGAGTTCGGCCAGATTGTGCAGCAAGTCGTCAGTCGCAACAATACCCGGGTAGTCGTGATTGACAGCTTCACCGGCTATCTGAATTCTCTTCCCCACCGGGAAAAGGCGGTGCTGGACATCCAGTCTCTCCTGAAACATCTCGCTCGCGCTGACGTGCTAACCATGCTCATTGTCGCCCAGCATGGTTTGCTCGGGCAGAATGTTGGGATCGACGTGGACGTCAGTTTTCTCGGCGACACCGTGCTTCTGCTGCGCATGTCCGAGCATGAAGGCCGTCTGAGGCGCAATATCACGGTCGTCAAGAAACGCCACGGTCCCCACGATCTCGATGTCCGGGAACTGTTCATCGCGAGTTCCGGCGTTTCCGTGGTTGCCTACAATCCTCTGCCCGAGACGTGAGCGACGTCGAGCGAAACGGGCTGGGAACACTGGATTGGGTGCTCATTTTGGCGCCTTACCGCAAGGATGCTGGTTACACCGCCTCCCTGCTGCAGGAACGTGGTTTACGGGCTCGAGCGGCGAGCCCCGAGGACTTAGAGGGATTGCTTGCACTGTCCCCTGGAGTGCTGGTTGTTACCCATGAAGCCTTAAATCCTCAGGCTATCGCAACAGTTGAAAGTTTCCTTCAGTCGCAGCCGAATTGGTCGGAAATCCCAATCGTTGTTTTGTTGGACCGTGGGGCACAGCAGTCACGCATCCAAGCGGCGCTGAGTGCTGCCTGGCCACGTTCACGTCAGATATACTATCAGCGTCCAGTGGCTGCGCTCGAACTAATAAGCGGAATCCAGTCGGCACTCCTCACCAGAATTCGCCAGCGCGACGTGCGTGACTATCTTGAGCGGGAGACGGAACTCCGCCTTGAACTAAATCATCGAGTGAAAAACATCCTGGCGACCGTCATATCCATCTTCGATATGACCAGGCGCGGTGCGATCTCGGCAGAAGGGCTTGCAGAAGACTTCAAAGGGCGATTGAGAGCCTTGTCGGATGTTCATTCTGCAGTTTTTGCTGCCGGTGGCGAGACCGTGGCCTTAACGGATGTCGCAAAATCGGTCCTCGCGCCATACCTTTCCAAGCAACAAACTGCCATCACGATCGACGGACCCGAGGTGCTGCTTTCGCGCGATGCCGGTACAACTCTCGCCCTCTCGCTTCATGAACTAGCAACAAACGCCATTAAATATGGCGGCTTGTCCCGCCCCGAAGGCAGGATACGATTGGAATGGAATATAACGGCGAGTTCGGAACCAGTGCTGACGCTGAGATGGATCGAATCAGGAGGACCGTCGGTAGTTCAACCCTCGCGAGTAGGGTATGGAACACGCTATATGCGCGCCGCATTGACCAGCCTATTTGGAGAGGCTCCAGATCTTGTTTTCGCGTCGGATGGCCTGCGTTTCTCTATTCGCGGCCTACTGTCCCGCCTTGCACCCGATGAACGGCTAGGCTGATCGCGGCAGCGCCTACAATTTGGGCAGCGGAAATTCTAAGGTCGGTTGAGACCGGTGACCACTCCCTTGGCATTCAACGACCGCGCAATCTGAAGCTCGGTCCGACCAGCCTTCACGTATTCATGGTAGATCCAGCGCACCGTCGCAATTTCATCAGGTGGTCCAGGCACGAGGATGCCCCGATCCGTCTGGAGGCCCTTGTACTCTTTGAGAGCGAGCATGGTCTTTGTGCACCCAAGCTGGTCGATGAACCGGCGCCTCAGGCCCAGGCCGGCCGACCCTCCCTGCCGGTGTCACCATTCGAACGAGCCTGCACTGGCCGGCAAACACCTTGACCGACAACACCCGGCTGTGCTCGGCACGCCATCGTGCGCTTTATCGCCTTGAGCAGGTCTGATCCGATGCTGCCATCGTTTGCGAACTGTTCGCCAAAATATTCAATTCAACGCCGGCAACACGACACCGATACTCGTACGACGCACTCTCATCGGGGTTCGGGAATCGCCCCCAGCGGCTCACATCGTAGACGATGACGATTCGAAATCCGCGTTCTTCGTTTCGACATCCGCCAACAGCCTTTGCTTCGAGGTTCAAGCGCTGCGACCGGCGTCCTCGTATGTGGCCACGGTGTCGTAGTTCATCGCATCCGCGAATTCACGGATTGCATCCTTCTGATTGTCGATCGAATAGCTCTGGTGGTCGGTGGACATTCGCAGGTATTGAGCTGCGCGCACGCGCTGTGCGTTCTCAGCAGGTCGACGGACCGTGT
This sequence comes from Mesorhizobium sp. WSM1293, assembly GCF_000513875.1. Taxonomy (NCBI): domain Bacteria; kingdom Pseudomonadati; phylum Pseudomonadota; class Alphaproteobacteria; order Hyphomicrobiales; family Phyllobacteriaceae; genus Mesorhizobium; species Mesorhizobium sp. WSM1293. The sequence continues at coordinate 7,560 of NZ_AZUV01000010.1, forward strand.
GCGCCTGTTCCATCATTTAGCGCCTGGAAGGCAGATTGAACGTCCGCTTGAACCGGACGATCCTAGCGGTATGAGGCTTCAATCTCGTTACACAATGATCGACACTTTGTACCGAATGGGACTTGTCGCCATAAAACGAGAAGCGAGGAAAATAGCAGGCAGGCTTCTATCAACACCCGAGAAACCATGTCTTTTATCGTGACGGCTCGTGCCCCCGTTCCGCCGCATTGCAGCCGCAGGTGGCAAGCCATAGGGATATCAGGCCTTCAAGGGAGACCTTACATGAACGTTCACAAAGTCATAGCCGCCGTGCTGATGACCGCGGCACTGGCCGGGTGCGCGCAGACCGAAGGCCAGCAGCGGGCCGGAACTGGCGCTCTGATCGGCGGCGCTGGCGGCGCCCTCGTCGGTCAGGCCATCGGCGGCAACACCGAAAGCACGCTCATCGGCGCTGCCGGCGGCGCCCTGCTCGGCGCCGTCGTCGGCTCGGCCACTACGCCGCAGCGTCGCGGCGAACAGATGTGCCGCTACCAGGACCGCCGCGGCCGCATCTACACGGCGCCGTGCGACGACAGGTACTACAACGGCGATTATTAAGCAGGGTTAGTCTGCTCATCCGTTGTCTGAGTGGGAAATGGGAACGGAAGCTCCACTGTGGGGCGGTGGCCCTGCTGGTACATTGTTTCTGATCGCGCCGCCGGCGGCGGCGCTGCGTTGTCATCTTTTGCCCATAACATAGTGCTACCAGCAAGGACGGCGGGTCTCTGGAGGTCGTGATGACTGAGAGCCTTGCCGGCACCCTGAAGAGCCGTGGCAAACAGGCAGCCAAGCGGCTGCTTGGCTATGATTCCCGCAACTGGCTGCGTATCCGCCAGATCGAGGCTTTCAGCCTCTTTCTCGAAGCCAGCAACCGTAAATCCTCCGACGTGATCGAGATCTCGCCCGGCTGGAACCGCTATTGGCGCACGATGTGCTCCAACTACCGCTCTGTCGACTTCCCCGCCTTCGACATCTGCAACGACCGCACCGATGAGCAGTATTCGATCGTCATCGCCGACCAGGTGCTGGAACACGTGCAGCGTCCGCAGGCGGCGGTGCGGAACATCCACGCCATGACCCGACCCGGCGGTTGGGCGATGGTGGCAACGCCCTTCCTGTTTCGCGTGCACGCCAGACCGCACGACTACAACAGATGGACGCCCGCCGGACTCAAGCAGCTGATGGTGGACGGCGGCTTCCCCGAAGCCAACGTCAAGGTCCACGGCTGGGGCAACAAGGCCTGCGCCAGGGCCCATATCGGTGGCCCTGTTCGCGCCTACGGCCTGTGGCGGGATCTCAGTAACGACGAGGAATACCCGCTGATGGTCTGGGCGTTCGCTAAGAAGGGGTGAGTGGCGGAAGCCGCGCTCCATCCCGGTCATAGCCAGGGTGTCTGGCTGGACACTTGACCGGATCCGCCGCCAGTGACCTACTTCGAAATCCGAGGAGCCGTTCGCGAATGGACATTCGAGCCACATTGACGGAGCTTTGCGAGGCCTTCAATGCGCACGATCTGGACCGCATCATGGCGTTCTTTGCCGACGACTGCGTTCTGGAGATGCCAAGGGGGGCCGAGCCTTGGGGAACGCGCTGCGAGGGCAAGCGCAGCGTACGAGACGCGCTAGCGACACGCTTTGAGGGTTTGCCCGATGTGCATTACGGCAGTGGACAGCACTTTGCGGACGAGGCTGCCAACACCGGCATATCGAAATGGACCCTCACCGGCACCACCCGCGAGGGCGTCAAAAAGGAAGTTCGAGGTTGCGATTTCTACACATTTCGTGACGGAAAGGTGATCCGCAAGGACTCATACTGGAAGATCGTGGAGTAGGGGGTTGGCATTCCTGTCGGATCTTTTCGTTGTCCCGCATTCCAAAACAGGTGGATTACGCGATGCGCGTTTGCATCGCTGCACTCGCCGACGAAATGCCAACCTCAGAATTCCGGAACGCATTCAAAGTAGCTGCCAAGGATGAAACCACCTCCAGCTATTCCATGTCCGGCACGTCGCCACCCGCAAACAGAGTCGTCGGCTCGCCATAAGCCACCGAAGGGTTACCCTCGCGCGACCACGCAATGAGGCCAGCATGCTTGCCGGTTTGCAGGTCGCCGGTCTCATGACGGTGGAAGGCCGTGACCACGATCAGCCTGGTGCTTTCTGTTGGGAGAGTAAACTATTCAACCTGGAGGGTGTTTTTCCGCTGACCAACAGCCGGTTGAAGTTGAACGGCGCAGGGGGAAGCATCTCTGTCATCTCGAATAGAGGCACAGGGCCTTCCGGGTCCGGTGCTTTCTGCTTGGCCTTCAGGTCCGTGATCTCCTCGTCGCGCCGCGCAATCCGGCTTTCCAGATTGGCAATGCGCTCCGCAAGGAAATAGCGCCCCACGGCAAATCCGCCGGCGCCGAACAATGCGGCAGACGTAGCAAAGGCCAACGGGTTAGCCGCCACCAGCGCAGAGTTGCTTTGTATGAAAGCGATAAGGTCATGCATGGCTAAAAAGCTCTCCTGTCACGCCGGGAACGATTCAACCTGCCGAGGTCGCGCGAGGGGTTGCAATACCAAGTCTCCTCCGATCAGTTTATGGGCAACTTCGTTTCCCGGCCTCGCCCTGCCGTGCGGAGCGCCGCGAGTGCGTCAGCACAAGCTGCCTCGGAGGTCGTTCCGTTCATCCGCGCTATCCTAGCCGCAGGGCGGGACTTCGCAATGTCCACGCCGGTCATCCTACAACAGGGGGCGTATCGTCGTAGCCAATGGAACCTATCCCCGGATGCCTGGGCTATGGCGAGTATCTGAGTCTCTGGCTCGCGGTTGTAGGCCATCAGCGCCTTCACGGTCTCAAGCGGGCTTTCGTAGCGGGCGACAAGCTTCACGGCTTCAGAGTGCAACTCGGCTTTGACCTCGGCATCGAAGTACATCGTTCCCATCGCGGTTCCTCCTAGCGTGTCGCACGCGTGATGGAGGGAGCACATCAAGTCGCTCCTAAGTTCGCCGTTGAGCAGGTTCATCCCTTTGAGCGCCTTACGTGATGATCGGCATGAGCATGGCAGTTGGCCTTTCCGGCAGGCTCGGGAAGTGAACAGAACGGGAACATAAATGTCAAGCAAGAATTGACTCGGGCGAGGGGTCAATTCCTATTTTTGGCCATGCCGGACGCGGCAGAACTCGGTCGGCTATGTCCTGGCATGCTGCAGCCACCCTCAAGGCGCGGCTCCACTCGGTCCTTAACCCCTAGGCCGGTTGAGCGTTGAAGCCAACGTGCCCGCGTTCGACGTCCCCATGCCTTTTACCTCGGAGGCGGCCAGTGGATCGAGGCCAGCAGGGAGTCGTCGAGGATCAATAAACCGAAAGCAGCATTCTGCCAATTTCCCAGCCGATGAATGCTCGCGGCGGGAAGCGGCCGGTCGCTGCAGCCCAGGCGCGCTTCACTCCTCCCGGAATGCTCGCTGAATCTGATCGGCCAGGGGCTTGACGAGATAGGACAGCATCGTGCGGCTGCTGGTCGTGAAGAACACCTCGACCGGCATGCCGGGCGCCAGGGTCAGTCTTTTGAGTCTGGCAAGTTCCGTGCGCGGCAAAACGATATGCACGGTGTAATAACCGGCGCCGGTGCGCTCGTCGGTGCTGAGATCGGCGGAGATCTTGCTGACGCTTCCGTTGAGTTCAGGCGTGGTCCGCTGATTGAAGGCCGAAAGCCGCAGCGTCGCCTCCTGCCCCTGTTTCAGCTGATCGATGTCCTGTGGAGCGACACGGGCTTCGACGGTCAGTCGGTCCGCGACCGGCACGATGAGCATGACCGGTTCGCCCGCAGTGATGACACCCCCAATCGTATGTACGGCAAGCTGAAGGACGACGCCGGCCTGCGGGCTTCGAATGTCGATGCGCTTGAGCTGGTCCTCGGCCGATACCTTGCGTTCGACTAGCTCCGAGAGTTTTGCCTGGACCTCACGCAGCTCCGTGGCGACTTCGCTGCGCAGATCCTGATCGATCTGGATGATCTGCAGGCGGATTTCCGACGTGTGACCTTTCGACTGCGCTATCGCCGCGATCAACTGCCCGTGTTCAGCCTCCAGCCGCACGGCCTCGCGCTCGAGCGCGGTGATGCGATCGATCGGGACCAGCTTGCGCTCCCATAATGTGCGCATGCCCGCGAGCTCGGTTCCGATCAGCTTGATTTCCTGGCTCTTGGCGTCCTTTTGCTCGGTCAGGCCGGAGACTTCTTCGGCGAGCTGGGAGATACGTTCCGCCAACTGCGCCTTCTGGCCAGCGCGTGCCTGCCGGCGGAACTCGAAGAGCGACTGCTCTCCGGCCATTGTTCCGCTGACATCCGGATCGTCCCGCCGAGACATCAGCGACGGCGGAAAACCGATGGCGTCCGCACCATCGCGCTCGGCCTTGAGACGTGCCAGGCGGGCATCGAGTTCATCCGCGCTCTTGGTGACAATGGCCAGATTGGCGCGGGTGACGGTTTCATCCAGATGAATCAGAACCTGTCCCGCTTGCACGGCATCGCCTTCGCGCACGAAGATTTGGCCGACCACGCCGCCCGTCGGATGCTGCACCTTTTTGACGCTGGAATCGACAACCAGCTTTCCCGATCCAATGACCGCGCCAGAGAGGTCGATCACGGCGGCAAGGCTGCCCGCTCCACCGACCAGTAGGATGGAGGTCGCAATGCCGCCAAGCAGATAACGTCGAATGGCCCGGTCGATCACCGATGTCGCCCTCTCCGGCATCAGAGCGCCGCCTCTTCAGGACTTGGGACAACTTTCAACGGAACGCTGATGGGACGGGTCACATTGGTCATGATCTCATTCTTCGGGCCAAAGGCCTGAATGCTGCCGTTCGTCATGACAAGGATCTGGTCAAGACTTTGCAATGCACTCGGGCGATGCGCCACCACGATGGCCATGCCGCCTCTGTCGCGCACGCCTTGGATCGCCGCCGTCAAGGCGGCTTCGCCATCGGCATCGAGATTGGAATTCGGCTCGTCGAGTATGACAAGAAACGGATCGCCATAGAGAGCACGCGCCAAAGCGACCCTCTGTCGCTGGCCCGCCGAAAGCGCCGACCCGGCCTCGCCAATGCGCGTTTCATAACCTTCAGGCAGGTGAACCACCAGATCATGAACACCGGCGGCGCGCGCAGCGGTCAGTATTTTGTCCGAGGGGGGCCGGGTTTCGAAGCGAGCTATGTTCTCGGCAATGGTGCCGTCGAACAGCTCGACATCCTGCGGCAGATAACCGACATGCTTGCCTAGGTCTTCCGACGACCACTGGTCGAGCGTCGCACCGTCGAGCCTGACGGTACCGCGCACTGGCAGCCAGACGCCGGCGATGGCTCTGACGAGCGAGGATTTTCCCGAAGCGCTCGGACCGATGATGCCGAGGCCGGCGCCCTTCTCCAGCACGAAGCCCGCATCCTGGACGACAAGGCGGCGCTCGCCCGGCGGCGCCACACTGATGCGCTCTACCGAGAGGCGAAACGACGGCGGCGGCAGCGAGACAGTTGTTGCAGCCTCGGGCAGCAGCCCCAGAAGGTGGGTGAGGCGGGCCCCGGCCTGGCGGGCGCTGACGAAGCTCTTCCAATGCACGATCGCGAGTTCAATCGGTGCCAGCGCCCGGCTCATTATGATCGAGCTGGCAATCATGATGCCTCCTGTTGCCTCCTGATGGATGACGAGCCAGGCGCCGATCGCCAGGATGCCGGATTGAAGCATCATGCGCACGACTTTCGAAATCGTTCCGAGCGTCCCCGCCAAATCGCTCGCCTTGGCATTCGTCTTGAGATAGTCGTCGTTGACGGCAGACCAGCGATCGGCAATGCGTGGGCCAAAACCCATTGCCTGAAGCACCTCGACGTTGCGGCGTGTCGCTTCCGCCAGCGTGTTGCGCGAAGCGGCCTGGCTGTTAGCACGTTTCGCCGTCTCCCTCGTGCGTAGTTCCGCCAGTAAGGTCAGGGCAAACAGAATGATGGCGCCCAAGAGCGCGGTCATGCCGATCCAGAAATGGAACAGGAAACAGATTGCGAGATAAAGCGGCATCCAGGGCAGGTCGAACAGCGCGGTCGGCCCAGCGCTCGACAGGAACGATCGGACCTGATCGAGGTCCCGCAATGACTGCAAGCCATCGCCGGGAAGCTTCGTGCGCAACGGCAGACGCATCAGTGCGGTGTAGACCTGCCCGCTGAGCCGCGCATCGAGCGCCATGCCGATACGCACCAGCAGCCGCGATCGGATCAGCTCAAGAACGCCCTGGAAGAGGAACAGCGTGCCCGCAAACAAGCAAAGGCCGACAAGCGTCGGCACGCTGCGGCCGGGGATGACGCGATCGTAGACCTGCAGCATGAAGAACGAGCCGGTCAGCGCCAGGACATTGACGACCCCGCTCATCAAGGCGATGCCGGCGAATGCCCGCCGAAAGGAAGCCAATACGGCCGTGAGCGTTGTTCGCGGCGGCTCAGAAGGGCGGGAGTGAGACATCGTCCTTCACCTCGGGCCTAGTGCGGCGGCAAGCGGCAATGAACGCGTTCGAGACCAGTTGGTGAAGGATGTCGGTTTCACTCCATCTTCCAGCATGGCACCTAGATGAACCATTCATTCAGCGCGTAGGCATGAACATAGTCGACGTGCATTTCAGAAGGGGTGGCAAGCCCGTCGGCGGGCGCTCCCGCCATGCCGCCGACAGCCTGGTCGACCAGCATATACATTGGCTTGTGCATGTCGGCAGGCGTTGGTGCGCGGGCAACTTCGACATCGTCGAAATACCAGACCAGTTCGCTTGGGGTCCAAAGCACCCCATATTTGTGGAACCCTGCGGTATCCGCTGCATATACGGTCGAGGTCACTTTTGTATGCGACCCCGTGGCATTCGAGTGGCTGGTCAGGGTGAGCTTGTTGGGATCCTGGCCGATCATCTCCACTGCGTCCAGTTCCGGCGGCCAGGAGCCATCCGCCGGAAGAAGCCAGAAGGCCGGCCATGCACCCTGCTTTTCGGGCATGTCGGCTCGAATTTCGAAATAGCCGTAGGTCTGTGCGAAGGAATGGTAGGTCGTCAGCAGACCTGACGTGTAATCATAGTTGTTTATGTAGGGCTTGATCGCATCGGGAGCCCGGGCGGCCGTAATGGTGAGAACACCGTCCTGTACGCTGAACGGGTTGACCGAACTCGTGGGGGCGTAGCTGGTGTCGATATACCACTGAAGCTCGCTGTTGGTGGTGAGCGAGCTGCCGTTCGGAGCACCCCACCAGAAGTTCGTATCCCAGGTCCCGCTAGAACCGCTGTGCAGGTTCAACGTATTGAACTCGTCCGAGAAGGTGAGCGTCAGATGCGACTTGTCCAGGGCGAGATCGAACTGGTTGGCGCTGAACTGGTCGATGGTCTTGTTCTCGAAGACGAGAAACTCGGTTGGCGACAGGGTAAGTCGGACGTTCGATCCCGACTGCACCATGGCGGCGTGCACCTGGTCGAAAGAGAGGAAGCCGTAGCCTCCGACGCGCACGGTGTCGTCGGCGCCGAAGTCGAGAATAAGGTCGCTGCCATTGCCTGGTTTGACGACGAAAATGTCAGCGCCGGAGCCACCCTTGAGAACGTCGTCGCCCTTCAAGCCGTCGAGCGTCTGCTGGCCGGAACCGCCGACGACGATATTGTTCAATGCGTTTCCGAAGGCATATTGTTTATCGCCGGTGACCGTCAGATTCTCAAAATTCGCCGGCAGCCTGTAGCTCATCCAGGTCGAGATCGTATCGATGCCCTCGTTGGGCAGCTCCGCCGCTTTGTTTTTCGCGGAGTACAGGTAGTAGATATCGTCGCCCTGGCCGCCATACATCGTAACGCTGACGCTGCCGTCGCCATACAGCGAATCGTTGTAGATGCTGCCGTAGAGGGCCGGGCCCGAATTCGTCGCCGAGTACCACCTTGCGGAGGACCCACTATAGGGGAGCGGAACGCCCTTGGCATTGGTTACGGCGGCCATTTTGCTTGCAGCTCCGTTGGTTTGTTCCAAGCCCTAACACGATGCAAGGCAAAAGGAGCCGATAGGTTTTGTCTTCAAACTCAGGAGGGTTATCAAAACGTTAATGCCCGAGGGGTAGGACGCGTCCGTCAGGCGAAGCTGGCTTGAGCGTGAAGTGGGGCGACTGGGGCCGGTTGGGCGAAGAGCGCGCACCAACGAGAATGCTGCCGAAACGTGGCAGGCTTCTGAGCGGAACCTTGGACCCGAATCGCAAGTTTGGCGGGACACCCGCGAGAGCCCTGCCCATCGGGCGCGGATGCGGGACCTTCCCCCTAGCCGCCGAACGCTTGCGGCCATTCCTCGCAGATCAGAGGCCGAGGGTCTGACCCGTTTCCATCTGAAGGAAATCTGCCGACGAATTCCGCAACACCGAGTTCTGGAACGCGTCAAGGGCAGAGCCGTGGGTGATATCGACCAGCACGGCCGCTGCGGCTTCAACCTTATCGGCCGCTTCGTCTACCTTGTCGAAACGCATCAGCATTCGATCGTGGAGCATCGACAACCGCGTGGCGTGGTAAAGCACGCTGCGCTTATGGTAATCCGAGTCCAGCGGCTCAAACAGTATTGTCATGACGGCAACTCCTCGCCATTTCATGTCCATTCGGGGGTGATTTGGAGGCCGCCCGCGTATAGATATTGGTCTGGCGCTCCCGAGGCCTCCGTCACGCGCTGTTGAGCTGCCCGGACCCTGCAGCACAGGGCGATATTCACCACGCCATTTTTCCTGTCCGTTTCTTCCTTTGCGCGCCTCAACGATTTCTCAGCACGTTTGAAGCGCAACCTTGAACTGCCAAGTTTCAAGAATTTCAGCCATCGTTCCGCTTCCTATGCGGTTGCTTCCCTCGGCTGATAATTACGGCTGTTCTGTTTGGTTCCGGCCAATCGCGACCGGCTCCCAGATTTTACAGAGCCAGGCCGATCTGGCGCTGCCGATTTAAATCTCTCCGGCAATGGGCTTGAGCGCATCTTCTGTCTCAGGCTCCAGCGGGACGCCGGCGACGTTCCGGAGCATCAAAGCGGCGCGCTGAAGGACGGACTGCAAATCCGCCCCGGATATATCCGCGATGCGATCGACCGCGCTTCAACCTCTTCCGCGATAAATAGGCGCGCCGATGATCATTCCTTCGACCATGTCCTCTCCGAGGAGGTTTCAGCTTGTTTGGGAATGGCATGTGCTGGCCAAGTGGTCTATCTCACGCACCACCAGAACCTGTGCGAAATTGCCAGGACGGTTGTGCACGGCGTGACGGCCACGAACTCGGATAGCGATCCAGGGGCCGCTGGAGGTCAAAAAATTGCGCCGTTCGCAACCGCGGTGGAGGTAGGTCCGGAGAGCCAAAAACGTCGGCTGCGGTCGAATGAACAGCCGCCTTGTGTGCATGCGTTATGAACCATCGGATCGATCTTTGAATGAGCAAACTGGCCAAAAGGCGCGCATTGCTGCTCCTCAATCCAAAGGCGCGGCGCGGCCAGGAGCTGATCGCCCCGATTGTGGAGCGGCTGGAGCGCGGCCGGCTTTCTGTCACTGTCGAAAAGTTCGAGGCGTTGCCGGAGATCGCTCGTGACATCGTTCGCTTGCGCCAAACGGCGGACCTTGTGGTCGTGTGCGGTGGCGATGGTTCGTTGTCGGCGGCGGCGATGGCTGTAGTGGAAAGCCGCCTGCCGATGGGCATTATTCCTATGGGAACGGCTAATGACCTCGCTCGCACACTCGACATCCCTATGGATCTTCTGCAGGCCGCTGACGTGATCGTGCGGGGCCGACTCCGGCAGATCGATATCGGCACGGTCAATGGCAATGCCTTCTTCAACGTTGCGAGTATCGGACTCAGCACTGAATTGGCGAAGGGTCTGGATCCCACTTTGAAGAAGCGTTTCGGCAGGCTCGGCTATGCGCTGGCGGCGGTGAAAGTGTTGACGCGGGCCACGCGATTCCACGCGAAGATTATTGAGAAAGGCGCGTCGACCGACGTCGAAACCTACCAGATTGCGGTGGGAAACGGTCGCCATTACGGCGGCGGCAACGTGGTGGAAGAGACGGCCGAGATCGATGACGGACATCTCGATCTTTATAGCTTGGAAATGACGAACCTCTGGAAGCTGGCGCTGATGCTCCGCTCCTTCCGGTCTGGAAGGCATGGCGCCTGGCGAGAGGTGCGCACGGCTAGGTGCGTCGAGTTCGACATCGAGACGGAGAAGCCGATGCCGGTCAACACCGATGGTGAGATCGTCACCTCGACACCAGCCCATTTCAAGGTCCATCCAAAGGCGATCTCGGTCTTCGCGCCTCCGCCCGTCGACGACGCTGACCTCCACTAGGCAAGCAATTTGGCCCCACGATCGTCCCGAGGTCATCAAAACGGCGACAACGACCGGTCCATACGAGAAGCGGCGAGCTCGACAAATTATGATTTCCTTGGTCTGTTGCTAGCAGGTCGACATGCGCGACTTGGGGCCGTGGCCGCTTGGCACGACCGGCCTGAAAAGAGTCCTTGGCCGGAGCTTTGCGTCATGAGCCGGAATGCAAACGGTTGCTGCGGCTTGTTACAACGCGCCTTGGCAAAGGTGCCGAACGCGGCCCTTAGGCGTTCCCGAAGGCTGGTTCAAAATGAACTGATATGTGATGCAGGCAAAGGATTGTTGCCCTTTGCCGTTCGAATATTAGCAACCTCTTGACGACCGCCGGCCGCGCTCCAGAATCTCTCACATGGCGCAGAGACAGACTGGCATCGACTTTGGGCTCGAGGTGACGGCAGGCGGCGTCACTCATCTGGAACTGCGCGACGACCGTCGGGCAAGCAACGCGCCGGAGAAGGCAAAGGCGCCGGGCCACGCCACGCCGGTCGACTATGAAGCTGGCAAGGCCACGGTCGGCGGTTTGGTCACAGTCGAAGCGGGCTCCCATCAGGGGATGGAAACGCGCCGCGCCGGTGCTTCGCGATGAGAAAATCCGGGACTGACAATCTCGTCCCGGCCATCAAGAGCCCCGGCGATGCGCCGTCGATGAAGGGCGCAGAGCAGTTCGAGATTTTCCCCGACTACGGCCCGACGATCAACAGGCGCCACATGGTAGCGGCAGCGGTGGTGGCAGTCCCGCTCCTGTTCGGTTTCACTGGCCTTGCCATCCGTTATGCCGCTGTTGCTTCAACATTGGCAGAGCCAGGCTTCGAGGCTTATGCTCGTGCGCTCTGCCGATGGGATTGCCACTGGTATGTGGATATTTCCGAACGCGGCTACGAGCGCTTTCCCATCCCGAACCAAAGCAATGTCGGACGATGGGGCTTCTTTCCATTCTACCCGTTGCTGGTAGCGGTGATCCGAGCAATTTTTCCTTTCCCCACGATAGTGGTCGCAACCGTCGCTTCACTTGCATGCAGCTACGCCGCATGTCTGGTGGCATGGCCGCTGCTGAAGAAGAACATGCAGGCCTATGTGCTGTACTGCGCTTTTTTGCTTAGTGGCCCGTTCTCCTTCCACTTCACCACTTTCCTTTCCGAACCTCTTTTCGTGCTCCTGACCTCGAGCGTTTTCCTGGCACTCAAACGCTCCAGCTATCCCGCCGCTGGCATCTCGTCAGCGCTCCTCTCGGCAACGCGGCTTGTTGGGGTCCTTGTCGTCTTTGCGACCGTCATTGAAATGTTCCAACAGCATCGGAAAGGGGGCGGCTCACCACTCTCCTTTCCTCGTTGGGTGCTCGGTCGGCCGGATCTGCTCGTCGCTATCTTGATCTCGCCTGCCGGCTTGTTCGCTTACATCCTGTTTTTGTATGTCACTGTCGGCGACGGCTTTGCGTTCCTGCACGTCCAACGCGCCTTTGGACGAGTGGCTGGGAACCCGATCCTGTTTCTGTGGGACGGCCTCTCAGCGTTTCCCAAGACCGGGTGGCTGCCCACGGCGCCGCAATGGAGTGCGCTCGCGGCAATCGCCGGGCTGGCGCTATCAGTCGTGCTGATGGCTCGCAAGCAATATGGCGCTGGTATCTTTTGCGCGATCAGCATTGTCGTGCCATTGATTACGAATCTGGCCTCCATGGTCAGATACGTCATTGGGCTTGCGCCTCTGATACTGTTGATGGCGTTCTTGCTGTCGGCATCGAAACTGACCTGGATAGCCGCTTTGTTTCTCTTTCTGGTCGCCTGCTATTTCATGACAGTGGCATGGATTGGGGGCTACCTTGCTTTGGTCTGACGTCGGCAACCCCTACGCACGCGCGATCTCGCTTGGGTGTTACGCGCTCGCCGCGGCTTTGGCCGTGTCAGAAATCCTCATCCTTGCGCTGGCTCTCCATCCGAATGTCCACCCCGACTATCGGGCCTATTACATCGACCGCACGACAACCTGCCTCAACCGCGATACCGTTGGCATCTACTCACTCGGCCAGACAGTGTCCTTCCGGTCCGACGGCGCCAGACGGGCTTCCGGCATGAAAGTTTGTGGCTGGTCGGGGCCAGCAGCCGACGGCACGCATTCGCTGGGTGAAACCTCGCGGCTCCGCCTGCAGATACCGCCGCTTCGCGACGGCCTAAAGGCAACGCTACAAATGGCCGCTGTCGTTCGTCCGCCACAGATGACCCAGAGGGTGATTATCTCAGTCCATGGCGTATCCGTGCATAAGGTTACGCTGTCGGGCAAGCAACCCATGACCGTCTCGTTCTTCATTCCGCACGCAGCTTTTTCGAACGCCAGCACGTTCGAGATGACGTTTGACTATCTCGACGGGATCCCGCCCAGCAAGGCCGCCAGCAGCATTTACAAACGCTCCATCAAATTGGTGTCGTTTCGACTGGACGCCGTTTAAGTATTATCGCCGCTGGCGGGAGCGGTTGCCCTGCCGACCGGGACGGCGATCGGCAAAAACCCACCGGTCAAGGACGAAGAAATTGATGGTGGGAACGAGCAGGCACGTAATCAGGACGGGAACGACGAGCGGCAAGCCCAGCTTCACCGTCATAAGTGCCGGCGCGCCATAGGCAATGGCAAAGCCTGTTGCCGCCAGCAGGAGAAAACGTGGCGCTGCGGTTCGATGCGACCGGCCCGACACGAACGTCAGGTATTTGTGCGCGAGATACGAAAACAAGGTGGCTGCGGCATATGCCCCAAGCGAAGCCTGGATGGGCGTGAAACCGAGCAGTTGCGATTTGGAAAAAGCGGCAACCAAAGCGGCATACAGAATTGTGGCAGAGATGCCGACCATGCCGAAGCGTGCCAGCAGCGTGAGCGCGTCGTCGCCGGGAGACAGGTGCTCAGGCACGCGCACTAGACACATACTGTGCTCCCAACGGCAGGCGGGCGAGCATGCGCTCGACGTTTCGGGCAAACGGTCTGCCTGACGGCAGCAGCAGGAAGTGCTCGGACCGGATGTTCGTGAAGCCTGTCATCTGCAAGAGTGACGCTGTTTTGGCTGCGCTGAGCAGCACGGCATCTCGGTCGAAGGGACACCGGAACACAGCCAGACGCGTCAGCGGGTTATAGGGATTATGCTCGATGATGCAGGCGACACCGCCCGGGCGAAGGACGCGCCGCATCTCGCGTACGAACTCAAGCCAGGAAGCTGGCGGTACATGATGGACGACGCAGCTGGCGAAGGCCAGATCGAAGACGCCGTTGTCGTATGGCAGGGTCAGGCTGGAGCAGACCTTGTACATGACGCCAGGATTTTCCTCCCTGGCACGCAGGATGGAGTCCGGCGAGATGTCGCAGCCGTCCAGGGACGCGAAGGCGCCTTTGAGAAATGGATGGAGAACGCCTACGCCGCAGCCGACATCAAGCGCCCGCACACCCGAGCCATCAGGGCCCAGCCCTCGTTCAACCACAACGCGTCGCAGAAACTCGGCCTTGGCCTTAAGAAAGAAGTCGTGCTTAAGCCCCGAAAATCGGATCGATCCCTGGACTGTCTCGTCATAGATCGATCTATAACTGTCGAAGAGTTCGGACATTGGCCGGCACTCCAATCCGGGATTTTCGAGACGATCGTCGGTTCTTGACGGGAACGGCAGGCATCGCCCGGTCGAAGCCGGTGAGGCGATCGATCACGTAAAGTGGGCGCCGTTTCACTTCAGCGTGGATGCTTCCGACATACATCCCGACTACGCCGGTCATGAAAAGGTTGATGCCGCACAGGAGCGATACAATCATCACGGTCGAGGTCCAGCCGGCAACAACGCCGGTTTCAAAAGCCCAGGCATAAATTGCAAACGCACCAAAGGCGACGGCCAGCGCAGAAATGGCCAAGCCACCCCAGAGCGCCAGGCGCAGCGGCCGTTCCGAGAAGCTGACGATGGCGTGAGCAGCAAGATGCACCATCTTCCAGAATGGATATTTGGTCTGGCCAAGGGCTCGTGCTGGACGTTCGAACGGCACCGCCGCCTGCTTGAATCCCATCCAGCCAAACATGCCCCTGACGAAGCGATCCTGTTCGGGCATCTGTCTGAAAGTTCTCAGCGCTTTGGGGCCGACCAACCGGAAATCTCCAACGTCGCGCGGAATGTCGACGGTCGTCATCTTTTCCAGTAAGCGATAAAAGAGACTTGCCGTGAAGCGCTTGAACAAAGATTCGCCTTCGCGTTTAACGCGCCGGGCATAGACAATCTCGAAACCTTCCTTCCACTTCGCCACCAGATCGAGGACCACCTCGGGTGGGTCTTGGAGGTCGGCATCCATGACGATGACAGCATCCCCCTGGGCGGCGTCCATACCGGCTGTAATTGCTATCTGATGCCCAAAATTGCGCGAAAGTTCGATCAGCCGAAAACGAGGCTCGGCGGCAACCACGCACCGAAGGTATCTGACGCTACCGTCGTGGCTTCCGTCATCAACGAAAATAGCCTCGGTCTCACCGTCCAGCTGGTGGATTAGCAACCTGATGCGCTCGACCAGGCGAGGCAGCACTTGTTCTTCGTTGTATATCGGCAGAACCAGTGAGTAGCGCAGCGACACGTTCGCTCCGGTCCCGGTACCTTGGATCACAGTGGCCTCCATGCCGATGAAATGAAACGCCAGCCCCAAAGTTCCATAAGACGTTGCTAATTTAACAGTTGCCGTAGGCGGGTGGCGAACTGTCCGTTCGGAACGTCTTCGCTCTGATTAGGAGTGAGATATCGTTTCGCGCGCCGGCGGAGCAATGCGCTGTTTCGTCATTTCGCAATCCATTGTCGGGTAAGGCCGCCTTGCCAGCTCTTGTCAGCGCGTCGGCGCGCGATAATTTTTGTGGGGAAGGGACTTCGATCAAAAGGAGCCGACGATGGAACACCAAACTCTAAGCCAACTGCAGACAATTGCAGATGTAGAACCCCTGTCGACATACCCGATCATGACCCGCCAACAGCGAATCGAGCGCTGGGCAGAGTTGCTGGAACAACGTCCCGAGCGACGCCTGAGAGCGCTTACTGGCACTGAGTATCTGAAGCGCGAAGCTCGCGACGCGGCGCGCGGTGAGGGCTCGCCGATTACAGTGGCCTTCGAGGACCCGCTACTGCGTGCGTTAGGCCTGAAGGATGACACCTATGGGGAAGCAAAGCGCTTCTTCGAACTGTCCGACGGGGAATTGCATGACATCGTCTGCAGTTGCCATGTCGGAACCACGTTCAGAGGGCAGTGGGCTGCCGCTCGAGTCCGCCGGTCAATCGGAGGGAACAGGCTTCTCAAGTGGCTCAGAGAAAGAATGTGGCATTGAGGTCGCCAAGGACGGCGATTGAAGCTCGTTCAGAGCGAGGTGGATGAACGATTGACGCGCCAGCGCTCCGCCGTGGTGACGAGGGGGTTCGGCACCCAAAGGTTGTCACGCAGACGGGTGGGCGCTCTACTTGCGGTGCTTCCAGGCAAGGCTGCATTCCCAGGGGCAGGATTCTGGGCTTCTCTTTGCGGCTAGCATCACGACGTGAAGACGTCGATCGCTCGGCCCTCTGTTGCGCTAACCTCGGCGGCGCCTGGCCTGAATGGCAGCAAAAGTCACTGGGCGAAAATCCCAGGCGTCAACGCCGACATCGTGCTGGCGCGTCATTGGCTTCAGCCGGCCATGAGAATGGCCGTGCAGGTTTATTGATTTCTTGCCGATCTGGTTCCAGGTGCGGAACGGGTAGTGGCAAAGAACCAGGAAACTGCCCTCGACAGTTAGCTCCTTGTAGTGTTGGACGCTTGCCCAAGCCGAAGCGCCGAGCGTTACCACGCCGTCGTTGTTGCCGATGATCAGGTGCTTCGTGCCGTGGAGGCAGGACAGCAGCGAAGACACTGTCTCGGCAGATCCCTTGGCGAAGTCGCCGAGGTGCCAGACCTCGTCGCTTGGAGCAACAGTCTCGTTCCAAAGTTCAATCAGTGCTTGGTCATGCCCCGCCAATGAACTGAAGGGGCGGGGGCCGAGCCGCAGAATGCGGGGATCGTTGAAATGCGTGTCGGAGGTGAAGAAGATCATGCCGCCGCTGGCTGTGACGAGCGATCGACGATCGCTTCTAAGTTCGGTTGCCGGAGCTTTTTTTGGGTCCACCATCGATCCTGATTTGGGCTTCCCTGAGCATCTTGAGTGCCTCCTCCTTGGTGAGGCCGCACTTGCGCGCAAAGTAGAGCGCTTCGATCGCCCTTTCACGATCCGCCGTGGCTTCTGAGGGCTGTTTGGGCTTCTTACCCATCGTTCCCAATCACCTTTTGATGCCACCGAACCATCACCGTGCCGGGTTTGTTCCCCCCTCGGATCTGCTAACCTGCCGAGCGTCGCCGCCTGATACGCCGATGAAACAACATCCGAGCCCTGCAACCGGCATCATCTCCAACAACGAGCGAGCAGGTCGGCCCTTAGGTGTATAAATTCCACGCCGGCGTGGGGAGGGACCGGCGGTGCGCTTTATGGGTGAGCCAGTCTACAGGCGCTTCTAAGCGCCACGCGACCAAGCCGGCGGGGGCGGAGCATCGTCGTTGGTTCAAAGATCCGTTCTGGTCCGCCCTCGCTCAAAAACCGGAACGTCTTCATCATCTCCTTCGCTTCGTCCGGTAGGGATGTCCTCAGCGAAGCTGCGGGTCATCTCTTCGGTGTCGCTCAACCCGTCGACCGTTTCATTTGCGCCGGCTCCCTCGTCGTGACGGCCCGTGATCTCGCTTCGAGGCTGCGCGCCGATCGGCTGTTCGATGTCGTGGGACCCCAAAACGCCCGGTCCCGCACCGTGTCTATCCTCGTGGCCCGCGATGCTCTCCAGTACGGCAGCATCCTCCTCGAAGATGGGTTTGTCATTGGCAAAGTCGCTCTTTTGCTTCCGGGTTGTTATCGGCATGTTGTGAACTCCTACGCAGTGAATCGCACAATGTACGACTACGGCCGAAGTTGCGAGGCGGCCGCTTTGATTTTAAGGAACCCCGACTTCGGGCAAGCGGTCGCAAAATGGAGACAGCGGCGCACGTGCTGAAATGGAACAATCAAGCGCGCAAGTTGGCACGATGGCGGGATTTTGAACGAAGCACTCCTCTCCTCGCTATCGACTCCAGTCGGGTAAGGCCTGCTGCGAGCCACGGTTCTTGCACGGCGCTTTGCAAAAGGCGCCAATCGAGGCCGAACGAACTGCGCTCGGATGCTTTACAGCCGCCAACCGGCTGCGCGGTCGCGTCGTTTTTCGCCGCTTAATGGCACAGAGATGGCGAAGGTGGCGGACGAGCCTTAAGCACCAGCTTACGAGTATGCGTGCCTCGCTGGCGAGCTTGCCCACATTCGCGCGGCGCGAACTAGAGACGCTGCCGCGATACGTGCGGGCAGCAGATAGACTGACACACAGGAAGCGGCCTCCGAATGTGATGAAGCAGCCCACGTTAGGCGCGAGTTGGGCGCAGTCACTCAGCAGCTGCCGGTGTGATCATCACCGGCGAAGCCTGTCGGCGAGGCGGAGCCCAAGGGCCAAAATCGTCAAGGTGGGATTCGCCTGGCTGGATGTTGCCAGAACCGAGCCGCCCGCGATGTGCAGGTTCATCAGTCCATGAACTCGGCATTCAGCGTCAACAACCCCGTCGGTCGGGCTCGCAGACATTCGCGTGGTACCGAGGTGATGACCGTCCATGGCGCCTGATTTGCCTGCCATTTCGATCACATGGCCAGGTTCAAATCCTGAAATGGTAGCTCCGATCTTCTCCAGCTTCCAACCGAGCAGTCGATAGGCGCGCGCGATGCTTTGGAGATCGTTGCTCGTGGTTTTCCAATCGACGCGCAGCTTCGGCATACCCAATCGGTCGCGTTCGCTCACCAACGTCAGTCTGCTTGCGGGGTTCGGCTCCTGTTCCGAATGAAACTCAAGATTGACCCCATTGGCGCGCGGCCCCAATACGATGGAGGGCAGCTTTCGCCGTGCGAAAGTTCTGTTCGCCATCCAGCGCAAACCGAAGCGCCCGAGGCGCACTGGCGACGATACGACGTTCTGAACGTGCGCGAGCTTTTGGTCCAGCGTCACTGAATGCTGCTGCCGACCTCTGAGGTGTTTCGGGAGAAATGTCTTTTTCACGAGATACATCGCCGAGAGGATCGGGTCGTTGTGGCTGGGATCGGCTGGATCTGGGAGATGGGTGCGGAAGATCTGGTTGAGCAAGCAATGCTCCCGCTGCGCTCGCTCCGTGAGCGACAGCCGCCTTCGGCAGTAGATGCCGGCCGCGTCCCGCTCGTAGCCAAAAGCAACCGCCTGCTGGGCGTTCGGCAACTTTAGTGCTCCGACTGTGCCTCCCAGATGGGCCATATAGAAACGACCGAGCTGATCTCGGGCGTTGCCGATACCAGCTGGCATCACATCATTCGAGGCAAGTAGCAATCGGGTGGTCTCAAAGCCGCCGGCGGCTACAATGTAATGGCAAGCCGTGACCTCACGCTTTGTGCCCTTCAAGTCAACACAGTCGATGTGGTGGACGCAACGCCCGTTCGGCGCCAGGCGAATTCCCGTCGCCGCAGCGTTTAACCAGATGTGGATATGACGCGAAGTCCGCAGCAACCCGGAAAGCCGTTTCCACACGTTGGTTGGTCGACTAAACCGCTCCAGGCGGGTCCTGAACAAATCGCCGTCGACGCCCTCGAATAGTTCAACGCGAGAACCAGGCAACGCGCTTGTTGGATCGTAGTCGTAAGACCCGACCTCGATCACCTCGTGCGCCCGACGGTAGTAGGGCAGCAGGGTTTCATAGGTGATCGGCCAGCCCGAATTGCACACCCATTCCCGCTTCTGGAAGTCGATGCCATCGAACGGCACGCAGCGGCCACCCCATGCTCGGCTCGATCCTCCCAGCGCTCGTATCCGGAAATTCTGGACAGGCGGGTGGACGAGGGGATCTGCGACAATGCCGTGGTAGAGCTCCTGCGATCTCTTGGTCTGCCACCTGCCGCCCGCTTCCAGAACGCAGACGCGTAGCTTTGCATTTTCGAGCGCCGCGGCAATGGCCAGGCCGACAGTGCCACCTCCGACAATGCAGATGTCGTAGGCAAGTCCGTCGCCCGCTGCGGTGAATTGAGCGATCAACGTTCACTCCGGATTTGTTCGATCCCCGAAGGCACGCTCCCACCCTTCGCGCCCGGCTTGGGCGAAGCAGGTAGCGCGCGAGGAGCAGTTGGCAACCACCCGATTGATCGCATTTGAAGCGCCGGCCCAAAAGAGGTGGCTTTGGTGGCGAGGTCCGTGACGACTTCAAGGGGCCCGAACCGGAAGAGTTTTTGTTGCGACCACCCTCAAAGGGCATGGTTATGGTGAACGCACTTCTCAGCCTGAGTTCGGTGGTGGTATTCCGGTTCCATTCGCGAGATTTCCCGCCCATGGCTCGCCGACAGACACGCTGTTGGCTCCGGCTGAAGCCTTGCCTCTGCTTGCGAGGTTGCCATGGCGATCCGGAACCTCGAGGCATGTGGAGAGTTGTCCAGCAGCCCAGCGGAGATCCAAGCCATGGCGCTACCAGATGCCAGTTCCGGCGCGGCCGCGCAGCCGAAACGCTCTAGCAAGCCGGCAATCCCATCGCCGCACGCAATCGATAGACGGGCGCCCAACGATATGAAGGACAATGGCCCATGAACGTCGCCAACCTGCAATTGGAAGGTTTGCTTATGGCGGTCGCTGCCGTCAATAACGCCTTGGTCCGGAGGGGCCTTCTTTCGGTTGATGATATCGATATGGCTTTGAAAACCGCGGAGGCCTCGTTCACGGCTGATGAGCGCCTCTTCGAGGACATGTCGCCCGCCAACCGGGACGCAGTCTGTTTTCCTTTGCGGCTTTTGCGGTTGGCTAACACCAAACAGTTCGAAGCGGGTGTGCCACCGTTTGCCGAGCTGGCCAGGCAAGTCGGGATAACCAAGCAGCCCTACAACGATCAGATGTGAAGGGAGGAAGACAGGCAGGTGCAGGAAATCGTCGTGGTCAACAAGGTGGTCGAATTCCGGG
Organism: Mesorhizobium sp. WSM1293; assembly: GCF_000513875.1. NCBI lineage: Bacteria > Pseudomonadati > Pseudomonadota > Alphaproteobacteria > Hyphomicrobiales > Phyllobacteriaceae > Mesorhizobium > Mesorhizobium sp. WSM1293. The sequence continues at coordinate 27,987 of NZ_AZUV01000010.1, forward strand.
GGGAGGCGGTGACCGCATACCGTGACGGTCACGCACACTGCAATGCCACCGCTTTCGGCGAGGCGGGCCGCGACCCTGGACGCGAGACCATTCCCGCATTGAACCCGTAGCTCTGGCGAAGGCACCACATGGAATATTTTCGAGCACAAGGAACATGTCAGCCCACGGGTGTTTAGGCCGCAATGACAATCATCGCCGTCACGACAATGAACTACCCTCTCGCCGTCTTCCCTGGCCCGAAGCGACGCAGGCTCTCAGCAATTGCGCGACTGGAACGAAGCCGCGGCAAGTGGCTGGCGGAGAACCGGATCCACATGACCGGTAAGCAGAAACAGGAGCCGGTCGCGGGCAGCAAACCACAATGCGGCTGCCATGAGCCGTGCGGTTCCAGATGGTTGGCTGCATTCCAAGATCGACAGCAACCGAAACAACAAGCGCCTTTAGGGTCTGCCTGCGCGCGTGGCCTCGAAAGCCTTGGCCATGAACGATGACCCTGTAGATTCGCTCGCCAACGCAATTCACCACCGCAGCGCAATTCTGTTTGTTGGGGCAGGGGTGTCGATCAGTGTTGGACTCCCTTCTTGGGAGAAGCTGATAGAGCGAATGGCAAAGGAGCTCGGTGTCGACGACGAATTTTCCATGCGACGCGATCGTTTTCAAACCCTGGCCGAGTACTATCGGATCAAGCATGGCAGCATCGGGCCACTTCGCAGTTGGATGGACCGAAATTGGTCTGTCCCCAAGGACCGGATCGAGAAATCCGAGTTGCATCGTCTCATCGTGAAGCTCGATTTCCCTGTCATCTACACAACCAATTATGACCGTAACCTGGAACTGGCTTATGAAATATACGGTCGGGACTACGTGAAAGTGGCCAATGCACGCGATGTAGCGCAGGCCCGCCAAGGCGTTACCCACATCGTCAAATTCCATGGTGATTTCGACGAGGATTCTTCCCTCGTCCTCACCGAAACGGACTACCTTGATCGTCTCTCCTTCAATTCTCCGCTGGACGTGCGTTTTCGCTCGGATGCACTCGGCAGCACGATCCTCTTCATTGGCTATAGCCTTTCCGACCCAAACATTCGGTTGTTGCTGCACCGTCTCTGGCAGACGTGGCATCGGTCCGGCTATGAGAAAGATCGCCCGCCGTCGTTCATCTTCATGACCAGCCGAAACCCTGTGGAGGAGGCCGTGCTTGGACGTTGGGGCATTTCGGTCGTCGTCGGCGAAATCGACGAGCCGCAAGCTGCTTTGGTGGACTTCCTCAGCCGGCTGGCGGAGATGGTTGGGGACGGAGCCGAGCCTGGAGAGACGACCCATGAGGGAACCGTCGTCAGACAAAGAGCGATTGAAACAGTCAGATCAAGGGGCAGCTAGGCGGGCTCTCAAGGAACGCCGTACGGCAGAGAACGTCGTTCCAGAGGCGATCATAGCCAGTTTGTGTGGCCAGTTTGAAAATCGCATCCCATAGAGCATGCGATCTCCCATGTGAGCTTTCAACTATTCTGGCGGACGCGCTGGAACATTCTCGCATCAACGAGCTTCGAAGGGGGCACTGTTCCCGTTCAGTGTGTTTTCCCCCTGTGAGACTGCCCGCCGCCGAAAGGTGGCGGGCTTTTTTGTTGGGATGCAACCTTGGACATTATAGCGACTTTGGCCGGACACGCGCGCGTCGCTTCCCATCATCGGTGCCTGAAGTTGGCGACAGTTTCGAAGTCCTCCCGATGCGATCGCAATTTTTGGGATATATGTTCGTGTGGTGCCTGTCGGCGACCTGGACGCTGCCTTACCAGAACCGGCCTCCTCCGGTCCGAACCACGGCGCTGGAACCTGATGAAAAGATCGATGTTCGGTATGCAGCTTGCCCTGCACAGCCAAGCGGTCTGGTGCGGCCCGTCGCCGCCTGGTCCGTTCCTCCTCGGTTTTATGAACGAAATTCCGCGCGTCAACGAGATGGTCAGAAAACGAGTACTCGAACCAAGCATCAGTCGGACGTGCTGGCAGGCGAACACTCTTCCGCTGCCTCGTCGGTTACCCTTCCCGTCCCGGTGGAGCGTCACTGGCCTTGTCGTTGCCTTGTAAGCTGGGGCACTCGCGCGGCCTCGTTGTCCCTCGCTGCGAGACTGTCGTCAGACGCTTGGTATTTCTGTCGAACAATTCCACCTTTTCTGGATAGGTAAGGCGGTGTAAACGCTGGCAACCTTCGCACCGATAGTGGGCGGCAGCGATGAACCAACGCCCCGGTTTGATGAAAGCCGTTCCGCATGCCGGACATTCGAGCGTCATCTCAATCGAAGACAGTGTCTGGGGGAGCGGCATCAGGTCCCGTGGCTCAAACTGCCGCCGCCAGAAGCAGCGTTATACCCACGACCGTCGACCCACAGATCGTCGCTAGAAGCACAATCGGCCGCGGATACTCGGTGGGTGCTGCGAGGCTGGTGAGGTCGGAACCTCGAAATCTCACGGCGCTGGGCGACTGGACGTGGGCAGCGGTAGACTTGTCATTGCACGCTAGCACAGAAAGACGCTGGGCGATATCGGCGGCGATGAGAGGATCGTCCGCCACCAACTTCGACCAGTCCGAAACAGTGCCGATTTCGTGATGCAACATCGTTCCCTCCCAGGTGATCGCACAACTGCGAGATCTGACCTTTGTTCCTTTAATTTTTGCGAGGGGGGGAAGTCGCGCCCGCTGCCTCGATGGACGGCGGATCACATGCGACTGATCGCTATTTCCGGGGCTCCGGGAACTTGATTATCGTCGCGCTGTCTTCCGGCTCCAGCGGCTCGTGGCCAGGCCGTTCGTGCCACATGACTTGCCGCAAATCGGTCTGATCGACTTTCTGGCCGCAAGATGGACACGCGTAGAAGCGGTCCTTTTCGCGAATGCAATTACCCCCGTTGCGGGGGATGCGAGGTCCAAGGTCAGACAGTTTTGTCATGGCGACGAAAAATCACCGCCGGAGGAAAAAGTTCCCGCCATTTCAGCAAAAACCAACGGAACACTCTTTGGCGCCCGAGGTTCGATGAGCTGAAAGCATCGTGACTGCATGGACGCTTCCGCCAGCCCATCGACAGCCTCTATGGCACGATCCTGGTTTGACCGGATGATGCCGCACGTTCCTCGACGATTGGATCGCGAGCCATCTGCCGTTTCCAGAACCGGCTCCCCCCATGGCTGCCAGCGACCTTGCGGACCAGCCGCCGGTGATGCCGGTACCAAGCCTGACGAGGTCAATGAAGAAGTCAGGAGCGTATCCGAAGTAATGTTCAAACGATGCATACAGCAACGACGCCTCAACGGCTTGACCGGTTTCTTGGCTCGCCCCTTTAGGTGGGCTGTGGGTCAAGTGGATTGCTAATACGAGGCTCAAGGACCTTTATCGTTATGCTTGTCTCTGCCGGCTGCGCCACATTCTATTGGTGGTGGAGAGACTGCTATGCCCTTCAGGGCGGGCTAGCGATGGAGCGCCTTCGAAGGTGAAAGCAATTCCCGCGTCCTCAAACGCCTGACGCATGGCCGCGATCTTGTGGGGACGCGGATTTCGAATACCGTTCTCAAAATCTCTGATCGTCATTTCGCTAACGCTCGCTTTTGCGGCAAGCCGTACTCGCGGCCAGTTCAGCAGGGCGCGTGCTGCTCTCGATTGAGCTGGTGAAAGTTGGGTTCGGCTGTCCATAGGATTTGAACATTCGATACGTCTAAAATGTTCCTTCGATCTATCGACGATCGAAAGATCGAGCAATTCCCGCGCGGGGGACGGTCGTCACGAGCGATGTCTCAGCGATGCATGCGTCAGGCAATAGGCCGGCACTGGGACGAGGGGGGCAAGCAGTGGGCGCCTGAAGCGAGCGCTGAGGGTTGGCGGGCGTCCGCCCGCTATCGCAACCAACCCTGTTGCGGCTCGTTGACCTATGCTGGTTGGTCCCAGCACACTCCAGAACCTGCCCGCCACCACTTCGCGGTGGCCGGCTTTTTGTGAATCAGCGGAACCTGATATGCCACGGCAGGTTGGAAGAGCGGCAGCGTCCCCCGCTGCCGGTCGAGGTCCCCAAGCCTCGCCCGGGTCCGCCTCTACCCGCAAGTGGGGGCGGACCCACTAAATATGTTGCGGATCCAGGCAAACTGGTTTGTTGCTGATGACGGGCCTTCGCGCTGGCGCTGCTACACACCTCATTGCAAGCACTCTACCGTGTCTGGGCCCGACCAAAGCCCGACATGGAATCGCAAAGGTCTGACCTATGAAACAAGGAAGCCTTTTCCACATTTGGAATGTGACCGTCGATCATCGTCCCTTCATCGTCGGTTGGTTGTTTACCCGCCACGGCTCGCTTGGCGTGGCGGGTACTCATTCATGGAGAGTGTATGCAGCCTGGTGAGATCATCGCGAACGTGTTTGCAGCGGGGTTGGTCAGTGTCCTGGTAGCAGTCGTTTTTCTGATTTTCGGGAACCCGCTCTGGCCTGAACGACACGTCCGGATGGTCATCATCCCGCCTGTCCATCGAATGACAACCACCGCTATCAAAAATGCCTGGCCAGACCTGCCGGACAAAATTGATTTGAACGTTTCGCGCCCGAGGCCGGCCACCGGTGAGCGGATCTGAAGCGTCCTTCGAAGCGCACTGACCTGGAGCGTTATGGCCCTGTGCTAGGGTGGCCGGTCAGCTTTCCGGTCTAGACTGAAGTGCATTGTGGATATGTGTTGCTGCGGTGGCGGCATGGCCAAACGCAACGGCAATTTGATTGAGGCCCTCAGCCACGTCTCCAATGGCATAGAGACCCGCAGTCGACGTTTCGAGGTGTCGGCTGACCAGAACATATCCTTGCGCGTCACACTCTGCACCGAGTGCGGCGGCAAGTTCAGAGCGCACATCAGACCCCATTGCGGGGTACACCACATCCAATTCCCGCATTGGCGCACCGTCGGCCATGACAACGCCGAACCCGGTTGCTCGAGCAACAAGATCCTCGACGGTGTCCCAGATTTCGATGGCGCCTGCCGAGGCCATGCCGCGGGCGGCATCGGAAATATCCTCCGGATAGTTGGCGAGCAAGGTAACCTGACCGCTGTACTCCTTCAAAAACAGGGCTTCCTTGAGCGCCAGACGCTCTGGGCCGACGACGCCGATGCGCTTGCCCACGGCCTCATAGGCGTCGCAGACCGGACACAGTCGGACAGTGCCGGCCGCGACGGCCTCCTCCAGCCCTTCTATTGCCGGGGCCTTGTCCACGATCCCGGTTGCAAGAACCACGCGCCTTGCTCGGATGGTCCCGAAGGTGGTCGTCAGCACAAAGGTCCCGTCGCGCTTCTTGGCGCCCGCTACACGACCGTCCACTACGCCTGCACCGTATCTCTGTGCCTGGGCTTTGAGACGGCCGAGCAACTCTGACCCGCCTACGCCGTCCGGGAAGCCAGGACAGTTATGCGATTTTGGAATGAGCTTGGCTCGTGCGTCGCCGGCGTCTACCACGATCACCGAATGCAGGAATCTGGCCAGATACATGCCTGCCGCAAGTCCTGCGGGGCCGCCGCCGACAATAGCCACGTCGAATTCATGACCGGGGGAAGAAATTGGCATTTCGCCCAACATTGCAAACAGGATCTTGTTCCCTGCTTTGGCAGAGGGGATGAGCGACGGTCAGGCCTCCAAACGTTTACGCGGCAACTCGTCGAGGTCCCTTTCACCGGGCGATGGCGCGCGCCTCGATCTGATTTGCGCAGTCTTCGCCATCAAGCGATTCCAGCTCCTGCAAATCAGGCTTCAATTCGAGGTGCCCGAAATGCCGACATGGCATTTCACCGGCCAACTTGCCTTAGACCTGCGACCGTGCGCATTTCCCAAGCCCACGCGATTCGAATCGGATCGACCTGCCGGGAAAACCCACCTGATAGCCCCGTCCTTCCGATCCGGAGGGGCGCAATGCTGATCGTCTGAAGGGCCGCTCAAATTTACTGACCCAGTCGAGGTGCAGACTATCATAGTTGATTGTTGCTGCCGGTGACCTCGCGTAATCAAAGGCTCACGAGGCTTTCCAACAGAGGACGGTATGTTGTATCCAGGTCGATTTTTGGAACCGAGCGATATTGTGATGCTTGCCCGTGTTTGTGCGACGGTCTGCGAACAGCGCGGCGTACCTGTTGCTTCGCGGGCCGGAGAACGGACAGCTGCGCACGTACTCAGGCTGTTTCTGAACGGCTTGACTGGGGAGAATGAGCTGATCGATGCTGAGAAGAACTGGGCTCGCGGGAGTGATCTGGCTTTCGAGGGGGCTCCTGTCAGCTACGAAAACAAAAGAGAGGCCGCGTGATTCAAGCTTCCTGAGAATCGAATGTAGCGAAGAAAACTGCTCGCACACGGGTCAGGCACCAGAGGCACCCTCCCTGCATATCGGGGGTGTTGCTGTGGCACTTCAGGTGAGAAAAAGATCTCCGCACGCCGCCCGATCCGTGGTGTCCGGGCGATTTTCCAGGTGACTCGACATGAGGCAAGCGCATGCTTTTTGATCTCGGCTCGGGCCTTCCTGGTTTGGGGCTGAAGCGTCGGATTGGTCGGGGCACATCGATGTCTGTCAAAGTCCGAAGACCGCTTCGTAAAATCCGTTTCTAAACGCTGCCGATCCGCTCCTGGCCAAACGCCGCCGGACCGCTTTGGCGCAGCAATGAGCGAAGCAACAAAAGGGGCGGTTTGGCCGTTCTCATTAGTCGCACTGGCGGGCCGGGGCATTCGAAGACATGACTACGCCGCAAATTTTGTCATTTGCCGTAACCTTCGTGATGATGGCAGCGTTCGTGTGGGGTCGCTATCGATATGATCTGGTCGCGGCTGTGGCACTGTTGCTTGCTGTCGCGGTTGGCATTGTGCCTTTTGACGAAGCCTTCAGCGGGTTCAGCGACGATATCGTGGTTATTGTCGGCAGTGCTCTGCTGGTGAGCGCAGGGATAGCACGCTCGGGAATCATGGAGGCAGCGATCAAGCGCTTTGCTCCGAAATTATCGGGAGTTCGGTCGCAACTGGCGCTGCTGGTGATCGTGGTCACGATCCTCTCTGCCTTTGTAAAGAATATCGGGGCGCTCGCTATCATGATTCCGATCGCCTTCCAGTTCGCGCGCCGGTCTAACATTTCACCCTCGATATTCCTGATGCCCATGGCATTCGGGTCACTGCTCGGCGGACTAATGACGCAGGTGGGAACATCACCCAACATCGTAGTGTCCCGAGTGCGAGAGGAGCTGATCGGAACCGCCTTCACAATGTTCGACTTCACACCTGTTGGAGCTGCCATAGCCGCTGCCGGAACGATCTTCCTGCTGTTTTTCTATTGGTTGTTGCCGGTGCGCGAAAAGCATGGCGGGTCACTGAATGAAGCCCTCGACATCAAGAATTACCTTACAGAGGCTCGAATTGTCGCCGACTCCACGGTGCTCGGGAAAACCGTCGCAGACCTCATGAAGCTCGCCGGGGGCGATGCAATCGTGACGTCGATCCTGCGCAATCGCACGATGCGGATGACGCCACTGCCCGACGTGGTCCTCAAGGTGGATGACATCCTGTTGCTCGAGGGCGACCCAGAAGCGCTGGATCGCCTTGTCTCCCAGGGCAGGCTCAGCGTGACCGGGGATAGGGGCGGTGGTGACGACACCACCAACGAAATGGTCGCTATCGAAGCCGTAATCGGTGAAAGCTCCTCTTTGATCGGCTGGACCGCCCAGCGCCTTGCCCTTTACGATCGCTTCAATGTCAACCTCCTGGCCGTCAGCCGTCGTGGGGAGCGCCTCGACCGCAGGCTGGCCGCAGTCGAGCTGAGGCTCGGGGACGTTGTCGTCTTGCGGGGCAGTGCAGCGAGGATGCCCGAGATACTTCGTGAACTCGGCTGCTTACCGCTGGCAGAAAGGGCTATCCTTCTTGGTAGCGTCCGCAAGGGTATCGTGCCGGTAGTGGTCCTTGCTCTCGCCATGGTGGCGACGGCGTTTGGGCTGCTGCCAGTGTCCGTCGCTTTTTTCGCGGCCGCGGTCGCGATTGTGCTTTTCAAGGTCATTCCGCTTCGCGATGTTTACCAATCGCTCGATGGGCCTATCCTCGTCATGCTCGCCGTTCTCATTCCAGTGAGCGATTCACTACGCAGTACAGGAGCTACGGGAGTAGTTGCCGGCGAGCTTGCTAGACTGGGGACCCTCCTTCCGGCGTCCGGCGCACTGACGCTCATCCTTGTCGCCGCCATGGCCGTTACGCCATTCCTCAACAATGCCGCCACCGTCCTTGTCATGGCGCCTATCGCCGCCGAATTTGCTAGTGATCTGGGCTACAGGCCCGAACCGTTCTTGATGGCTGTCGCCATTGGCGCCGGCTGTGATTTTCTCACCCCGATCGGACACCAGTGCAACACGCTTGTCATGGGGCCGGGTGGCTACCGCTTCAGCGACTATCCGCGTCTGGGACTGCCCCTGTCTTTCCTCGTAGTCATTGTTGCTGTGCCGATGCTTATGATCGTCTGGCCAATGAACTGACATCCGATATTCGGATGCCTTCTTGGAAATCCCACACGACACCACATTCGTGAATGAGGTCGCCGCGCAAGCCTGACGCGGGCTGGCCAACCTGCGGTCAGTGTCGCCAGCAGTTCCCCTCTCGTCCCGCCCGCGGCAACAGAAACTGTGTTCCGGCCGCTCTATCGGGGCAAAGGGAAAGCCAGCAAACAAACCTTAGGCCATGGACTATACACCGCAGCGAGATTGTCAGGGGCTTGGCGGAGTATTGACGTCGTTTCTCACCTAGGAAAAGCCGGTTCACCTTCGTGATGACGACAGGCCGATAACTCTTTCTTCGAGAATACGAGGCCCTTTCGGGCTGCGATCAGCATCACAAGTCGTGTGTTGCTCAGCGGCAGGGCCCTGGTGAACTGCAAGTCGTCGCGACGACCATTCGACCTTGGTGCTACCTGAGATACCAGCGTTGCACATCGCGCAGGAAGGACGAGGGCGGCTGTTAGCCGCCCAGTCATTTCATCTCACACGTTGCGACGACCTCTGGCGCTTTCCAGGTCATCACCTGTGTAGACTTCATCCGTTGGATCGAAGCCGGTCCAACCGCCTGCTTCGTATTCGGTTCGCCGATGGGCTATGTCGACGGAATTATATTGCTTCAGTATCTGTTCCGCGTCGGGGACAAGGTCGTCTTCGACCCTGGCTATAACCATTGTTCCCCCGCGCCGAACGCCTTCGGCATAAACATGTGCGTCGCTTTCCGGCACACCGGACTCTGTCATCGCGCCGATGATGCCGCCAGCTGCGCCACCGACCACGGCACCGCCGACAGCGCCGACCGCAGTCGCTGCCAGCCAGCCCGCGGCAACCACGGGGCCGAGACCAGGTATGGCCATCAGGCCAAGGCCGGTGAGCAGGCCGCCGGCCCCGCCGACTACGGCGCCGACACCAGCCCCTGCTGCCGCATCCTCGCCAGCCTCCGACGCTTCGCCCGTAAGCCGGCCGCCCGAATTACCCGCCACGATGCTAATATCGTCGTGCGGAACGCCCGTGGCTTCAAGCTCGCCCACAGCGTCGCTTGCTTGATCATAATTGTCGAAGAGGCCTGTTACGGTTTTCATCTGATTTGTCCTTGGTTGGTGATCAATTCTTGCCGGCAACGACGTTGCCTTGAAAGTCGAGGGCGATGGGTGCTGCTTTGCCGTCCTTGCTCGCCGTTCCACGCCAGATGCCCTTGTCATCCTTCGTCAGGGCGGAGACGTCCGAGTAGCCCGCCTTTTCGATGGCGCTCTTGGCCTGGTCCTCGGTGAAGCTGTTGGCGCCAGGCACCGGGGCCACAGAATTTGTGGCGGCCGCATCGGACGCGGCTGGCGCGGAACTGTCGGGGGCAGGAGCGGCAGCCGCGACCTTGCCAACCATCTCCTGATGCATCTTGAGGGTCGGCAACGTCTCGCTTGCAAACGACTTGAGAGCGGAATTCTCGCCGTCCCTGGCGTAGCTTTCAAACATGCTTACAGCATCGGCATGCGCCGTCTTCTGCATGTCGGCATAGGTTGCATCGACTGGCGCCGCAGCTGACTGCAACTTGTCGACGTCGCTCTTGTGGGCAGCGTCGAGGTCGGCGGGCACCTGCAATTTCTGTTCGCCGGCAATACTCTCGAGTTTGGCGTTCGCAGCACCGTGGTCGGAGATCATCTTCTGCGCGAAATCCTTAAGGGTCGGATCCTGGAGCCTGCTTTGAGCGACCTTGCTGGACTGCACTTCGAACATCCCGCCGATCGCGGCCTTCGTGACGAAGTCCTGGGCCGTCTCTGCTGACAAGGCAGGCAGTACAGCGGTCATTGCGGTCGCGATCGACAGCGATGCCATGCGTAGTTTGGTTCTCATGCTTAGGTTCCTTGGTTGAGGAGGACGATGAACTCCAATCTCCCGGCGCCATCTTTGTTCCGGGCCTTGATAAATGTCGGATATTTTCGGGGCGCCATTCCCGCCGTCACGAGCTGGGCGGAGTGACACCGATCCCAGATTGTCCAGGAACCCCAGACCGATCGAAGAGTTGCCATTGCTCGCAGAGGGGACCTGATGGCGGAAAACCAACGGTGAGTTTGGTATGCTTGCCGGCAAAGAGCCTGAAGCAGACGGGACGGCCGACCAGAAGATCACCACACGGCGGAAAGACGTCGGTAGCGCCACAGATTGCGCTTACCCAGGCATCCCTGCGGCGTCAGCAGGTCGACATGCGTGACCTTCGCCAAGTAAAATGCCGGCCAAGGCTCGTTTCTGAGGGTTAGCTTATGAAAGCCCGCCGCCCCATTTGCGAAGCGGCGGGCTTCATCCGCCCCAACTTGTCAAAGCAACTTTGATGCCAAACCTTTTTGGCTCTTTATAGGACAATGGCCCCTCCGACAGCGATCAAACAGACATCCAAAATGCCAGCAGCAGGGCGCATAAGGACGAGACGAGGGCAGCGGTGGCAAAAAACACGCCCTGCCAATCTGGCGGTGGCTCGGATATCAACTTGTCGGGGGGCGGCTGATTGTCATTCATGAAAGCAATTTGCGACGCCAAGTGTAGTTCCCCCTGATCCTTCAGGTTGTCGGCGGAAATGCTCGTCGCCTACCGAAGGCCAAAAAAACTCAAAATCGCCAAGACGACGACCACCGCACCAACGAGCCAAATGAGATTGTTCATGATCTCTCTCCTGTTGCTTTCGAAAGTTCGCGCCTGGCAGCCCCGATCGTTTGGGACGCTTCTTCTTCGAGTTTTACAAGCTTCTCCCTGATCTCGTCCGGCTCGGCATGCTCCAATCCGACAACGTCGTTCCTGGTTTCCTTCAGTGAAACGATGATCTCGTCGAGTTTTGCGTGAATGGCGGCGGTATCGCGATAGCCTTGTAAAAGGACAACACCGGTGATCACGATGGCGGCAACCGACAGGGCATAGGTGACCGCATTTGTCAGTCCAAAAGGCACCAGGGCGGTGCACAAAACCATTGCCATGAGCATGACATAGAAGCCTGGCGGCCGAGATAGGAAGTCGGAGGCCGCGAAAAGGAACCGATTCATATGCTGGCCAAGGTCATCAAGGCGACCAGTGCGGTAATCGCCACACAAACAGGCACCGCCGCCAACAGGCCTGCCTCTAAGATCCGACTCTCCTTGTCGCGCAACATCAGGTCACCTACTGCAGGTTAAAGATACGGGTTCGGCGTCGGAAGGGACGTTTGCCCGCCGATCCACCACATGCCAGCCAAGAACGAGTGCCATCACGAGAAAGGGAACAGCCGCGAATAACCAGCGTGCTTGGTCCACACTTTATCCATCTGCATTCTTCCAAATTCGAGAGACAACAGCCGCGGAAGCCAAGCGTTCCAGCCGCTGCCGCTGACAGGACCAATGCGGTTTCCAGAACCAGACTTAGGTCCCAAGGGGACTAGACCTAAGTACCTAGGTCGGAACGTTTAGGGCGGCTCCATGTTCAACTTGCCGGGCGGCGCGGGACGATGATCGTGTTGCGCCCGTCCCTACAGGAGTGCAGATATGAACATGCTTCTAAAGAACACCGCAGCAGCGATGTTGCTATTGGCTGGGATCGGCTCAGCCGCCGCGGACGACATCATCATCCAGCCGGAACAGGACACCGTCATCCGCGAATATGTGAAGAAGCAGCCCCTGGCGTCGGTCAAGCTCCCCGGCGTGGAACTGAATGTCGGGACAGCCCTGCCGGAAACGGTTGAGATCCATGAGGTCCCCAACGTCAAATATCGCTACGTTGTGGTCGACAACCGCACGGTGCTGGTGGACCCGGGCACCCGGAAAATCATCAAGGTTTACGACTGAACGAACCATCCAACCCCGCCGCCATCGCTGGCGGCGGGGTCGAAGCTTACAAATCTCCACAATCCGGTGACGAGCCTTGAGTCCCGACATCGCAACCTTCCAAAGGTCCGGCTTTATGGATGATGGTCGCGGCCAGGCAGAGTTTTCCGCTCAACAAGCCAGTCCAGGAGCTCAAGGACTTTCAGGGCAAGATCTGTGCACGAGTAGTACGCTTTATGGCGCTCCTGCCTCCGGGTGACCAGACCAGATTCTCGCATCATGCCGAGATGCTGGGAGAGTGCTGAGTTGCTAAGCCCCAATCGCGGCGCCAGATCAGAAACGGACATTTCTCCGTCAGCAAGAATCATTAGAGCGAGAAGGCGCTTTTCATTAGCCATGGCAGCGAGCAGCTCGGCGGATGGCGCATAAATGCTGGGCTTTTCGGGATTCATGATGTTGCCCTCGCTCAGGCGTCGAGCGCGCCTTGCGCCGGCCTCCTTGACGGCAGCGGCGGGCGCCCCAATGAGGATGTGCCGGGATCGTCGCGTGCCCCGGCGCGCTAGAACTATTAGCGTGGTGTATGTTCCATCAGAAGGGCGTCGCTGTCTCACGGCCAGCCTCGGCGGCTAAGCGCCTTAGCTCCTGGATCGGCCTTTCTTCGAAGCCTGGGGACCCTTGGCTTCGGCAGCAAGGCGTTGTTCTCGAAGTCGCGCAGTTTTCAAATAACGCGCCTCTCTCTCGGCCGCGTTAGCAACTTTTGCCTCGCGGTCTGCGCGCTCCAATCGGTCTTTGTCGACGCTTCGCTGGGACACTTTTGCCTCCTACCAGAAGACCGTTGAATTTACTGTTCGCTAAATTGTTCCCGTCAATCGGCGACTGCCTTCCTGACGCATGCCGACCCAGCCGCCTCCGCAGCACCGATGGCCACGACGATCTCGTCGGCAGCCGGGCCGTCTGCGATCTGAAAATTGGCGGTGATGAAGTGTGAGCGGCGACCGTTCTCACTCTTGTGCATCATCGGAAGCGACAGCAGCGCGCCAGGCGCCCTGCGTGTGTTGCAGAATTCGAGATAGGTCGTGCCGCCCACGAGGTGAAGGAAATTGCTTCTCGCCTCGCGGATAATGGCGTCATTAACATGGGCTAATGCGAGAGACCCTCCGAGAGGGTATTGGAGAGCTTAGCGAAAGGGCTGAACGATGACGATAGTCGAACTGGCTTTCGATTTGCTTGCGAAGAAGCTCGCCGCCCGCACCGGCATTTCCAGCGAAGAAGCTAGTGACCTCGTCGCCACTATGGGAGCTGATTGGTCGTCACTCGTGCGAGCAGCAAGGGTAATGAAAAAATACTTCGGTGTTGCCTGACCCGCTCGGCCTGGAAGGACTTCCTCCTCGCATGAGGGCACAAACGACCAGCTTGATGGGACGAATCGTCAGGCCATAACGGAGGCCGGTGGCACGCGCATTTCCCAGAACGCACTCGATCACCTGCCAAGAAAACATGGCGGTGCGGGTCGCCCCAAACTCTCGAGACAACGCCCGACCGCTGCCGAATGTTTCGTGGCCCGGCCCGACGGAGGTTCTCACTTCAGTGGCCTAACGATGCTTCTTGCGACTTGCGTCTTGACGCAAGATGCCGCTCTCTCAGTTCCTGTTTTCAATCGGAATGACGCTCCACGCCCGCATGAGGAACTGCCGTCATCAGACCAGGTCGATGGTTTGTCGTTGCCGCCCAAACAGGACGGTCACCCCCAAGACCGATACGAATACTACCTGGTCAAGGTAGTTGCTATGTGGGCCCGCGCCACGGCGGTCAGCGTGGGCCCGTACGCTGCGCTGACCGGCGCTCACTATCGCCTGCGAGCCACGATCGTAGATCAGCGCTTGGCGTTGTCACTCTCCGAGTCGGCCCGCGCGAGGAACTGCTCGGCTGTCGCTGGAATATGGCTTTTCAACCAGTCCGCCATCGCAACTTCCTCACGCAGATTCTCTTCGCAGAGCTGGGCGACCTCTGCTTCGCCTAGCGATTTGGCGGCGGCGATCAGGATTGTGTAGGAGGCGATTTCCATGTGCTCGAACGTGTAGCTTGCAAGCGATCCCTTCATCACTTCGTCCCCGGCGAACACCCCACTGAGCGACTGCGCCATTGCCGTCAGCTTGCCGCCGGCATCCTTCAGTGTGGAAGATCCTTGTCCGATGCGGTCAAGACAGGTTTCCAGCCGAGCAGCCTGCTGTCTGGTCTCCTGGATGTGCTGGCGAATCCGCTCGCTGAGCTCAGGATAGTTCTCTATCCGGTTCAGTTGCCCATTCAACATGGTTTCGGCCTGCTCCTCCATGGCGTGAGCATCCCTGAGCCATTGGACAAGCCATTCGCGTGATTCTGACATTTCATACCTCCTTCATGGGTCGGCCAGAACTTTCAAAGGGAGATATTGTTCCTCATCGGTTGAGCTGCGGAGTCAGCCTGTATTGCAGGCTCCTTGAGGTAGGCGCTGCAAGCGGGCGCTTGGCACCAGGAGAGAGTGGCGGGCGACGGGCATGGTCGCGGTGTCCGCGTTGGCAAAACGCATTCCTGCAGAAATGACGAAGCTGCTGCCTGCCGCGGGTTCCGTGATGGATGATCTCAATGAAGCGTTTCGCGTCGGCTCGCATTCCAATACCCGCGCCGCAATGTGTCAGGCTGTGTCTTGCCCGAGCGCCTTGGCCGCTTGCCATTCGTCTTGCGAAATCAGCCCGTTGCCGGTGCGCCCCAGCAAGGCCTCCAGGTTCAACAACGGAGATCATATCGCGATGGAACGTCCCGGCGTTTCGCAGGTTGGTATTGGAGTTTCGCGCTAGGGAAAGAGCCATGACTTCTTCAGACAAGTCTTCAACTGACATATCACCCCGCCCCGAGAAATCGAGCGGCAGGACCCCGTCAAAGCCGGCGACACCTTCACCGGCCCCAGAGAAAATATCCGGAGCAGGCCCTGCGGTCGCCGAGCATTCGAAAGACGCCAAGGCGCCCAGAGGCGGGCGTCAACCTGGGGCCTATGTCAAGGATTAGATAGCCGAGCTGGGTTGCGTTTGTCTGGCCAATGCAGGAAGCGACGAGGAGGTTTTTATGCAGATGATGGGAGTTGTCGTCAGCCGAGACCAGGCTCCGGTCGTGGAATTTCGGGGCGAGGGAGGCGAGTGTATTACAGTTACCCTGCAGGCCGGGCATACTCTTCCCGACGATGAACTCATTGCAAAGGCCAGGGCCATGATGGTTCAGGTCGCTCAGTTCGGGACGGACCAGATCAACAATGCGGCGATGTCTGACGGGTCGTCGCCCGATGGGGTGATACAATCCGGAATGTCGGGATAGATAGCTTCGCTCGATGCAGGCCTGCTGCAAGGCCACGAGTCGGCAGCGGACGTGCAGTC
This sequence comes from Mesorhizobium sp. WSM1293, assembly GCF_000513875.1. Lineage (NCBI taxonomy): Bacteria > Pseudomonadati > Pseudomonadota > Alphaproteobacteria > Hyphomicrobiales > Phyllobacteriaceae > Mesorhizobium > Mesorhizobium sp. WSM1293. The sequence goes on from NZ_AZUV01000010.1 coordinate 43,696, forward strand.
ATCAGCCAGAAGATGGCGAGAACGGTACGCAGGCAAGGCACGCAGATCGCACCCTCCAAAGCAGCGACACCGGTGATCATCGAAAAGCCGAGCGTGAGCGTTGGGGCTCTCAAAGCTATGGAACAAAGCTTGCGCGCACTGGTTGGGGCCAAATTCAACGCTGTGGGGAGGGGATATGTCGCGTATCTTCAATCTTGGTTTGCCGGTCCTGCTTGGCGCTGCAACGTTCACGCTCAATGTTGCTTCGGACCCGCTGCCGCCGGATCTGACGTATCGTCCATTGCCAAGCTTGCCTTTTTCTGCGGTCAAGGAAACTGACGAGGCGCAAAAGCCGGCTGTGACACAACGGCAACGCGGCCTGCTCGAGAGCCGTTACGATCTGGCCGACCGGCCGATGCCCGGCGTCATGATGTCGGGCGGGCGCAAGGCTGTACAAGAAGGCTCGCGAGTGAAACTGCCGGCAGGCGAAACCTGGAGCAGCCTGGCAGCGAAAACCCCTCAGGAAATTCGTGATCGTGGTCTGTTGCCGCAAGGCTTCCTACCGTTGCCGCACGTCAAGCAGGCCGCCGGAGGTCAGGTCTTTCCTGAAAGTGAGATTAGAGAGATCGGCGCTGATGAAGGACGCGATCTGCGCCGCTTCGACGTCGATTTCGATCTACCGGATCACCTTACCCCGGAGTTTCCACCTCCAATATTTCTGACCACGCACCCGGAGCTTGGAGATGTGTCGCGAGGGGATCTGCTGACGATACGCAACTTCTACGAATACATGAACGGCATCATCACGCCCGTGCAGATGGAAGGACTTCGTCTGCTGCTGACGCCATTTCCGCAGGAGGAATTCAACCAGACCGAGGACAGGAAGGTAGCGATGCAAAGCACGGGTGTCGCTTGCCTCGATTGCCATTCCAATTTCCACACCAACGGGGCGTTTCACCTCACCCCGGACGTGCGGCCGCAAGCCGAGCGCTTCCGGCTCGACACAACCAGCCTGCGCGGCTTGTTCAACCAGCAGATCCACGGATCCAAGCGCTCGCTGCGTTCCGTGGAAGACTTTACGGAGTTCGAACAGCGCACCGCCTATTTCAACGGCGATCACGTGAGCGCCACCCGCAAGGGCGTGAACCTGCCGGATCGGCCCAACCAGGTCGCGATGATGGCGCAGATGCAGAACATCATCGATTTTCCTCCGGCACCCAAGCTCGATCCCTTTGGACGACTTGACCCGGCTACCGCCAGTGCGCTGGAGATCAAGGGCGAGCAGGTGTTCATGGGAAAGGGCCGCTGCGGCGAATGTCATGTTCCAGCCCAGTCCTTCATGGACAACAATATGCACGACCTGAAGCTCGAGCGATTCTACAAAGTTGGTCAGACGTTCAACGACCAGGTTGCCATTCCAGATGGACCCATCAAGACCTTCACGTTGCGCGGGATCAAGGATTCTCCGCCCTATCTTCATGACGGCCGTCTGATGACGCTGGGCGATACCGTTGAGTTCTTCAACCTGGTGCTCGGAACGAAGCTCGACCAATCGGAAAAGGAAGCATTGGTGGCCTATTTGCTCACGCTCTAGACATCATCCGGGAAAAACCGCGGCCGACAATCAACTAGGTATTGAATGGAGGACAGTTCATGCGTGCCGCCATAATGACAGTAGTCCTGGCAGTGTCGCCCTGCTGTGCGCTGGCGCAAATTGGCAATCCAGCCGGTCTTGCCCCCGATACCAGTATGGAGAAGCCTGGAGTTCCAGCACCGCACCAGACGAATTATCAGGATCGGCTTTTCGTACAGCTAATTACGGCAGGCGGCAGGGCCGAGATAGAGTTCGGGCGACTCGCGGCTGGAAAGACAAGCCACGAAGACCTCCGTGAATTTGCAAATCGGATGGTCGATGATCACAACAAGGCCAATGAGCAGCTGAAATCCGTGGCCGATAAAAGCAAGATTCCACTTCCCGAAGGGCTCGACCCAGATCACAAGAAAATCCGTTCCGATCTCGAAAAGCTCGACGGCGCCGCGTTTGAGCTGGCGTACCTGAGGGCGCAGATCGTCGATCACCAAAGGACGGCGCAGCTCCTGGCTTGGGAGATAGGTTCGGGCGAGGATGCAGCGCTTCAGCGCTTCGCCTCCGAAAAGCTGCGGACGGTGCTTGAACATCTTGACCTGGCCCGCACGTTGCACGCGAAGCTGGCAGGCCAAGCCCTGTTCGCGCCGGATACGCAAAAGGCCAAATGAAGCGGCGGTCATGTGGCACCTGAAAGTTCAGCTGCCTTCCGTGAATGTCAGCGCACGCGCTTCTGTTCGTCTGATTGAGAAAGTGACGCCATGGCGGAACTTCGGATCGCCGCCGCGCTTAATCCGGTGGAGGAGTTATCCGATGAACGCGACCAAAGAGTTTTTTGAAAGCTGGCTGCAGGAGAATGTCGGCACTCTTGCCGGCCAAGAGGAAGTGAGCTTCGCCGTGCTGGCCCAGCAATTCGAGCAGGATGCCGAAGCGGCCGGTTATGGTCGCGAGGTGCGTGAGGACGAGCTCGGAAACATTGAAGATGCGATCGAGCAAGCGCTCAAGAAATCGCGAACTGGCGTGCATGGTGACGCCGCTGGCGAACCCAGCGATGTGGCAGCCCTCATGGATGCGCTGGAGGTCGAAGATGCCAAAAGCGGGCCGTAGGCCATACCAGATCAGCTCTTTTCGTTTGTCGAAGTTGCCGGGGTAGCCCCATGGAGCAGTTTCGCAAGGACATGGCCGCCTTGGCAGAGCCGGCTTTCTGGGTGACGATAGGTTTGCTTCTGGTCCCTTATGCGCTTGGAACGGTGCTGCTCGTTTGGACCTGCGGCTGCCTGTAAGGTGCTACTGACACACCCCGGTGGTGGTTCAACGGCCCTAACGCCCTACAACACCCAGCTAATGCGCTCGCGGGGGGATCCTGCGCCGCAGCAAAGTCCGAACGATCTCGTCGCCAGGAAGTTCATCGTCGACACCAAGCTCCTTTGCTGCCGGTAATCGCACCGCCGCGGCTGACAGCGTTTGGGAGAGGTCCGCCGTGTGCAGGCGCCGACGCTATCTGCGCTCTCAAAGTTCCAGCTACGGCCCCCCTGTCACGGTTCCCCGATCACGCGCCTGAAGCGCGTTTCCTTGCATCGAAAATAGCCCAGCAGCTTGCGCGTTGCCTTGGAACACTTGGGTCATATCGAAGTTCGGCCGCATAGGAGAACCGAGATGGCCATCCCACAAGCGGACAACGACAACCACCTGCGCAAGAAGCCGGCTCATCGAGGCAAAATCTCGCCCAAGGGGGCGATACACCAGGTTAGAGCACGACCCAGGTACAAAATGGCTCTGCGGGCGACAAGAATTAAGGCGAGGCGCTGAGATGCCGCGGACCAATAATGACGCTCGCAACGAGAAGACCACATCAGCTGCAGCAATCATTGTCGACAAGGAACGTGCTGAGCGCGCCGCCAAGACGGCGCGGTTGAAGGAAGCGCGCCTCGCACAGGCCATCACGCCGTCTCCCATGGAACGCAAGCAGCGTGTCACCAAAAAGGTTCGCAGGATTTTTGTTGCTGGCTAGGAGGTGTCCGTGACGGGCAATCATGACAAGGAAAGATACGACCGCGCCAAACGCATCAGCCAAGAGACGCTGGACGCTGAACGCGCACAACGCGCCGAGAAGACGGCGCGGCTGAGACAAGCAAGGCTTGCACAGCGTCCGGTGGAGTCGTCGCCGGCGCAGCCGCAAACTCGCCGCAAACCCATCCAGGCTCTCAAAAAGAGAAGCCGTAAGGTGATCGAAGTCTTTTAGGCTCTCCACATCCGTGCGGAACACTGGGAGAGTCCAGCGGCGAGCGCGGCTGGGAGGGAGGGCTTCCGCGACCTGATCCAGCAAGGCTGCGAAATACCTGGCGAGCAATCGCGGGGACTTTGGATCTCCGCCTCCTCGCCATTATCAGAGCTGGGAGCGAAACCTGCTCGCAAAGTAGTCGGTGACCTTTTCGCTTAGCGGACGCGCTTGCCATTCTTCCAGACTGACCTGCCTTGATCGCTTCAGGTCCTCGTTGAAAACGTCTATTTGCGTCCGCGCGAATTCCAAGCCGTAGACGTTCAGACTGGCCTCATCGTTGAGGAGCAAGGATCGCTCATCCAGATTAGCCGAGCCAAAGCTCACCCAGGCATCGTCGACGATCAAAAGCTTGGGATGGTACATTGTGGGTTGAAACTCAAAGATGCGCACACCGGCCTTGAGCAATTCGCCCCAGAAAAAGCGCGAGCCCTTTCGCACCACAGGCACATCCGTGAGCCAATTGGGAACGATGACATCGACCGAGACGCCTCGCTTCCTTGCATCAAGAATCTGCTGCAGCGCGATGTCGTCCGGCACGAAGTAGGCCATGCCGATGCGCAGATGATCCTTGGCCGCGGCTATTGCCGCCAACATCATCAACTCCATGTTCTCCGAGCCGTTTGGCTGCGAAGAAAGTATCAACTGCGCATCGAGACCGCCAGCGGCCGCAACTGCAGGGTAGAACTTCCCGCCCTGCAATGTCTCGCCGGTCGTCTCAAGCCAGTTTTCGGCGAACGCCGCCTGGAATGCGGGCACGGCTGGTCCTTCGATCCGGTAATGCGTGTCGCGCCATTCATTTGAGTTGCGTGCGTTCCCGCGCCAATCATCGGCAATGCCGACCCCGCCAGTGAAAGCGATCCGGCCATCAACGATCAGCTTGCGATGAGTTCGGTTGTTTACACGGTCCAACGTATACCAGCGTAGCGGCCGATAGCGTTCGAACCGCACACCTGCCGTCGTCATGATGCGGATCAGGTCCTCGTCGAAGGGAAGGCTGCCAACCCAGTCGACGTTCACGCGGACTTCCACGCCTTCGCGGGCCTTCGTCGCCAATGCGATCGCGAACTCGTAGCCGATGGCTCCTGACCAATAAATATACGTTTCCATGTTGACGCTGGATCGAGCCGCCCCGATTGCTTGCAGCATTGAGGGAAATATTTCGTCTCCGTTGACGAGAGTTTGGACCGCGTTGGAACGGAACATCTGCCCTTGCGAATAGCTGCTCATCGTCTTGGGAAATTGGGGATCCGTAGCGTCGAACCGGTGGGGGACGATAGATCGTAGAACGCGCGGCTGTGGAGTGAGGTTTATGATCAACACCGTGAGCAGGCTGCCGATGGCGGCAATGGCCAGATAGATGAGCACCTTTCGCCAAGGCGCAATGCGGGAGGTCTTCTTGCGGGCGCCTGACGCAACGGAACCGAAAGGCTGCACGTCAATCGCCCTGTTGCTGGCGATGGCGATGTTTTTCGATCTCCTCAGGCTCTTCATCGTCGATCCGGGTGATGTTTGAAGCCGCGTGATCTGACCGCAGGATCTCGTCCAGCTTGGCGTGGATCGCTTGAGTGTCGCGGTGCTCCGCGCGCTGGATGAACAGCGTCATCGCCCAGGTGAACAATGTTGCGGCTCCATGCCAATCCAAGCTCTGTCGCTCGAAAATCATCCAAAGAATTGCGTAGGCCAACAAGACCAGGAACGCAGCGGGACGGGAAGTCAGTGTGCCGATTGTGGTAAGGGCGCTGGTGATCGGATGATTTGCCATTCCAGAGAACTCGCGGCAGTCCCCCCTGGTTCCGGCGAGGCATCATACCGCCCCGCCGTGCCTGCAGTGGATTTGGGTCGGCCGCTTGAGTACATCGCCTCTGGCCGATCGTTACTTTCGATCGAGCACCTTTCGGACCTTCTCGGCCAGCTCGTCGATCGTGTAGGGTTTGGTCAAAAGCTCCGTTCCAAAATCGAGCGTGCCATTGTGAACAATCGCGTTTCGCGTGTAGCCGGTGGTGTAGAGCACCTTTAGTGACGGGTGCGATGTCCTGACCTTGTCCACCAGTTCGCGGCCTGACATTTCCGGCATGACCACATCGGTGAACAGAAGCGAAGGCACATGCCCGCTCTCCACGGCGGCAAGTGCATCTCGTGGCCCCGACATTTCCAGGACGGAATAGCCCAGTTCTCGCAGCGCTTCTGCGGCCATCAGGCGTACACGATCTTCATCCTCGACGATCATGATGACCTCGTCTGAATGTCCCGGATGCTCGCCCGCCAAGGCGGCGGCCGGGCTGTCGGGAATGCCGCCATGCGACCGCGGTAGATAGATCTTCAAGGTGGTTCCGACACCGAGTTCGGAATAGATCTTGACGCTGCCGCCGGACTGACGAACAAACCCATACACTTGGCTAAGTCCCAATCCGGTACCCTTGCCGACTCCCTTTGTGGTGAAGAACGGATCGAAGGCTCTTGCCAGCACGTCCGCAGTCATGCCCGTTCCGGAATCGGTGACCGCTATCATCACATACTGGCCCGAGGAGATCGCGTTTTCTCTCGCATACCGATCGTCAATATGGGCGTTAGACGTTTCAATCGTGAGCTTTCCGCCGCCGGGCATGGCATCGCGTGCGTTGACGCAAAGGTTGAGCAATGCGCTTTCCAATTGCCCTGCATCGGCCTCCACATGCCACAGCCCAGCGGCGAGCACCGTCTCGATTGCTATGGTCTCTCCAAGCGTTCGGCTCAGCAGTTCGCTCATGCCGGAGACGAGTCGATTAGGATTCAGGCGCGTCGGTGCCAAGGGCTGCTGGCGAGAGAAGGCAAGCAGCCGCTTGGTAAGTTCCGCAGCGCGTTGTGCCCCATCGATTGCACCGGTGACGAAGTGGTTCACGTTCGTGTCGCCGTTTCGGAGCTTGCGCTGCACGAGATTCAAACCGCCAATGATGACAGCCAGCATATTGTTGAAGTCGTGGGCGATGCCACCGGTAAGCTGTCCCACGGCCTCCATCTTCTGCGCCTGGCGCAGGTGCTCTTCTGCTCGGACGCGTTCGGCAACTTCCTCAGCCACACGCTGCTCAAGAGTGGCGTTGAGCGTCTGCAGCGCTTTGAACAGTCGGGAGTTGTCGATTGCCGTGGCGGCATGACCGGCCAGCCCCAGCAAGGCTGTCTCATGCTCTGCGGCAAAGACACCGCAACCGGAATGTCCGAAGAACAGCCCACCCAGCACTTCGCCCGATCGCGAAATGACCGGCACGGCAAGATAGGATCGCACGGGAAGATGGCCTTCCGGCATTCCCTTCCTCGGCGAATTTTTTCCATAGCGCACATCCATGAGGATATCATCGGAACGCACCACGCCCGTCCCGCGAAAAGTAGGCTCGAACACGGCCGTGTTGCGTGGCATGGGAAAATTTTCGAAAGCGGAGCGTGGCGCTCCCGACAGGGCGTAGAGCACATAGCTGTCCCCCGTGTCATCGAGGACATTGTAGAAAAAAGCTCCGAATTGCGCGCCTGACAGCGCGACGCCAGCGTCGGTGACAATCTGGACAATGCGCTCCACGTCCAGCTCGGCTGCCACGGCGGCGGCAGTCGCATTCATCATCTGAAGCTGGTTCTCCACCCGCTTTCGCGCGGTAATATCCATGACGGTGCCGATGAAACGCACCGCGCGTCCGGACCGGAAAAGAGATTCGCCCGTTGCAGCTATCCAACGCTCCTTTCCGTCGCGCAGCCCGATCGTCCGATATTCGATGTCGTAGCGGGAAGACTCGCCCGGCGCGAGCGCCCGGCGTACGGCCTCATCCGCCCGTTCACGGTCTTCTGGATGGAGACCGGCCAGGAACGCGCTCTCATATGTCACCTCCGCCTCAGGTGGCAGACCGAAGAGAGCTTTGCATCGGTCGTCCCAACGCAGCACCCTTGTGATGGGATCATAGTCCCACGTTCCGATAGCGGCTGCATCGGTCGCTAGCCTTAGCCGCTCCTCGCTCGCTCGGGCAGCCTGTTCCGAGCGGACGCGCTCGATGTGAGCCCATGACCGCTCTGTCACCTCCGCCAGCAAGGACAGTTCGCGCTGCGACCAGACGCGGCGCTGCGTGTCGTGAACGGCCATTAGCGCAGCCAGCCGGCCTTGCTTGACCAAGGGCATGCAGATCGTTGCCGTTATGCCGATATCCTGAAAGGTCTTTGCTTCCTCGGGCGCAATTTCCTCGAGATTGTCGTTGATGACGAGCGGCCGATTGGCGGTCAGATTGCCAACAGCGAGGCGACCGAAATCGGCAAGACTGTAGTATCCCCTGATGCTAGGCGAGCCAGGAGCGCTCCAGTCGCCGCGAATGGTGAAGTGGTCCTGGTCCGGCTCCATGTCAGCGTAGGCGCAAATCGAAACGCCTAGATGTTCGCCAAGTAGACGGGTGGTGACCTCCATGACAGCGTCGGCATCTGTCGCCGGGGATATCTCTCTGCCGAGGCGATCCAGAAAGGCCAGGCGCTCGGCATTTTCACGCAGGGCCTTCTCCGCACGAAGCCGTTCAATTGCGGTGCGCGTCCGGTCAGCCACTTCCGAAACCAGAGCAACCTCGGCCGGCGTCCAGTGTCTTGGCTCGGAGTGATTGAGGTACAATAACGCAACCAACCCGCCGCGCTCCGTAACCGGCATGTTGATGACGGATTGGGCGCTGATTGCTTTGAGAGCCTCGGCATGGTCGTGGGTTCGCGGGTCTGTCTCGGCATTCTCGAAGACGACCGTCTCGCCTCGTTTCAAATCATCGACATAGGAGCCGTAGTCCCTGAAGTTCAGAGTTCCGGCCAGACTTCGGATTCCCGGCGCGTTCCAGTCTCTGTCGATGACTATCGTTTCTTTCTCGAGATCGATCGTGCCATATCCGGCTCGACTGATGCCAAAATGCTTCCCAAGCAATTCCGCTGCCGCAAATGCCAGTTCGGCAGGATCATCGATCTCCCGAATCCTGTCACCCAACCCCGCCAGAAGCTGGAAGCGCTGCACTTCAGACGAACGTTCGCGTGACGTGACTCCCATTTCGCCCCCGGTTGGTCGGACTAGATAATGCCGTCAGTCGCGAAGAGTTCCAGGCGCCGGACAACAGGTCGGGGCTAGGCCGCCGACGCATTGCGAAGAAACTTGCGTCACGACAGCCAAGGACAACTCCATATGCGCCCTCAACGGGCGAACGACGCGCCGTGCATCATAGTTTAATGACACCTGCTGGGCTGTGCCGCATAAAGCCATTGTCAGCGGCTGTGTAACGGGCGCCGCTGCTTGGGAGCAATCCCACTGTAGCCGAATAGGAGCGCCTGATGCTTAGCCGACCAACCCGCACGAATACGGAAGCTCTCTACCCCAGTGACCTGAACATCCTTCGCGACGCGTTCGACGCGCTGTGCCAGGAATTTGCTATCTTGCCCGACACGGCGGCGGCCAACGCCGTAGCGAGAGAGCTGATCAGGTTGTTTGAAACAGGAATGACGGAAGCGGCCACACTGATGATCGCCGTGCGCGCACGTTGGCAAGGCGACTGGGAGATGGGAGGCAGCAATGCTGCCTGAGGTTTGATGATCAAGCGCAATCAACCCGCTGCATCCTTTTCGACACCGCCGCGTTGAGCGTCAAACCTGCCAGAAATGTCCGATGCGCTGGCACAATGACTGGAGCGACCGATGCCGAAATTCCGCTTCGAGTTTATCGAAGGCATGGCCCAGCCTGCAATCTTTGCCGATATGGCTGATCGAGATGAGGCTGTCAGAGAGGCGAAGCGTGCAGCCAAGGAGGCCATGCTCGACGGAATTGTCGATGGCGTGGACCCGACCAGTTGGGTGACGAAGGTTTACGACGAAGCAGGCTATCTCGTCGCCACTCTCGGATTCCAGGATCTGGTCGCCGCGCCCAGGGATACGGAAGAGTTCAAGGAAACAGAGGAGCCAGGCGTCTTGCGATCGGGTTGAAGCCGGTTTCTCCGCTGTCGCCCTCGAGCCAGATGTTGCGGCCGCCGGGCAGATCACGCCGTGAACCCGAAAAAGACCGTTTCTGGCTGGTGCGGACAGCCTTTTTGTTTAATCTCCGAAAGACGCGCAGAGGCTGCAACACGGCTTCAGCCCACCTCGACGCTCTCGAGACGGGCGCGCGGGAGTTGAGATGCGATGCATAGAGACGCCTTCACCCCATCAGAACTTGCCCTGCTCAGTCGCGTCTTCGCACGCAGCAAAATCAAAAACGAAACCGCAACCGAGAAGGAGCGGCGCGCATCACGTATTCTGGCTTACTACCAGGCTGGGGTCACGGATGAGGATGAGCTAGAACTGCTTTCTCGCCAACCGCTCGGAAGGTGACGATTAGTCTTCCTTCTTCAGAGCTTCCGCCTCGTCTTTGAGCTTCGGCCAATCGGAGCCATGCCTGCGAAGCAGCGTTCGTGCCTGCTTGGGGTCAATTTCCGTGAGCTCGACCAGATGTTCGACCTCAAGGTCCTGGCCTTTCGCAACCCGGCTTGCCTCGTTCGCTTTTCGTTGCATCTCGACGACCCTCTGCTGAGACAACATGAACGAGCGCTGAGAGTGCGCGTTCCAGAACTTCATACAAAAATCGCGACATCGATTAAATCAGTCGGATTGCGCCACTGAGGCGGGCATGCCCTTCTGCTGCGGCTTTCCGATTTGTCCAATGTGGAGAACCCGAGCTGGTCGCAAATGGCGGCGGCATCTTCGTGCGTCAGTCCGGCCACGCGGCATTCGGTTTCGTCGCCGCTCCGTTTGGTGTGCCGGCGTTCGGCAGCATTCTGTCGCAGCAAGTCCTATCGCACGTTATCTCATCAGCTTGATCTGAAGCGAGATGCTCAGCCTCAGAATCCTGTCGCCATTTTCGTTCCGCACTTCAACAAATACTTGCTGCCCGTCCACCTCGGTCAGTGCATCTCTCGTAAGGTCGATAAGGCCTTCGAAGCCTACGCGGCGCACCTCCTCCAGACCGGCACATTCGATGCCGATTTCGTCCTGGATGACCACATCGTGATCGCCACTATCAAAGAAAAATCGTGCCATCCGAAAGCTTCCGTCACCACTAAGCTGCGGGGTTCCTTTGGTGCAGGTAGGTCGTTTCGAAATCACCTGCACGAGTGAGGCCGGGCCAATCAAGAGCCTGCACCCTTGGGCCTGTGGTGGCGATGAGGCCTCTACGTCGAAGTTCCTGAAGCATTCGGTTGACGTGGACTGTAGACAAGCCCAATGCATCGCCAAGTGCTGCCTGGGTAATGGGAAGATCCGCGACGTGATCCTGGATGCGTCCAACCGAGCGCAAGCGAAAGATCAGTTCGCACAAGATGTGAGCCATGCGCGTATAGGCCTCTCGTCGTCCCACATTCGTTACCCATTCCCTGTAAATCGCTGCATCGATCAGCGTCGAGCGCCAAAAAGCCGTCGCGATTCGGGGATGCTGTTCGCAAATGGCTCGAAGAGCGTCATGTCGCATGAAGCCCAGTCTGGCTGCTGTCAGGGTCGTGAAATTGCAATCCATGACCGACAGATGCAGTCCATGCAGATCGGGAATGTCCCCAGCCACAAAGAAGGATGTAATCTGCCGTTTGCCATCGCCGGTAAGTTTGGTGGAACCGAGCAGGCCATCCAAAACCACGAACGAATTGACAGGGCGGTCACCCTCACGCACCAGGTCGTAATTGGCAAGAAAATCCTTCTCCTGAATTTGGATGTCTTTCAAAACATCAATATCGCCCTCTCGGAGATCCGAGATGCTCTGGAGCTTGCGGATAAGTACATCCGAGGATGAAGTGGGTGACAAAGTGGCTACCTAGCTGATGTTGGTTATCGAACTTGCATCCGCGTCAAAAGTTCCGGATAGCCGTAACGAGGCGCCGGACTGCTGGTCGGGAACTGGGAATTCAGGATGCCGAGGCAGGTCCTTGGCCGGGACTTCATTGCACGGGGCACAGGAGTGCTGCACACCCATAATCGAGCCCCTCGAGCAGCGCATTAACCTATGACATAGGCTGCGCTCGCAATGGTCGCTGCGACATCACATGAGGTGGTTGATCCGCCAAGGCCTGACGCTGCAACCTCACCTATGAGGGCCAGATGGCTCCGGCCAGGCATCAGGCAAAAGGCGTCTCACCTGAAGCGAGAAATCCGGCCTTGCAAATGGGCATCTCAACGAGCCCGCTTGAGGTGCGGCCGCGCAATGTCGCTACACGGTTGACGAGCGGCTATCTATTGGGGTCACTCATGGTTCATCAGGCGTCTCCAAAATCCGGCCTGGTGGGGAATGGAACTTTCTGCCGATCAGTGGGCTTTCGGATATGTCCTTCGGAAACGATGTGGAGAAATTGATGCGGAACCTTATACTGGCCTTCGCAGCACTTGCCCTACCCGCGTGCCAATCGGCTCCTGAACCGCTGCAATCCGCCGCTATCGAACCTGCTGCCATTCCCTCCCAATCCGCCTTGGATCCTGCCGTTGTTCCCCCCGGCCCGGCAATAATGGATCAATCCGTGGCAATCATTCCTCCTTCAAAGGGCGTTCCAACAAAGTACGCCGCTTTTTCGGGCAATTGGGTCGGGCGATTGGAAGGCACATATGAAGGTAAACTGTCTGTTCAATCTGTTTCTTCAAACGGAAAGGTGACCGTAACCTACGCATGGGGAATTCTGAGCGATGACAATCCGGGTGAGGCCGCGGGCGAAGGAAAAATTGTAGGGAATACGTTGAAGCTGGGGCGCCTCCCGAATGGCGCGGACGTCAGTTTTAGGATGATGCCCGACGGCACGCTGTCCGCAACCCATACGCTCGCCGGCCAGACCTATACGGGCATGTTCATCAGGCAGTGATCAAAGAAGATACGGCCGCGTTCCCGCGGTTTTTGATCCGAGCATCCCGCGCCCTTGGACCATCTCCCATAGCGGCCCTTGAAATACCAGTCCCTGGCGTCATAGTCGCTACGTTCGAGGACCGTGGCGGCCCCGGACCGAAGCATTTCCTCAACATGGGGGTCAGGAGACCCCCCTGACCGCCCACGTCCCAAAACACACCACCGATGCCAATCCCCATTAATTCTGAGGGGCTGCGGGGCGTTTCGGCGCGGCTTGCATGGGTTTCGCGCAGGTTCTGTTGGGACCGGTTTGCGTACGTTATCGAAGGTGTGTGGTGTTGGATCGCCCCAGGTGGACCTGCTTTGCACCGCCTGCGACAGTCCCTAGCGAATGGCGCTATCCTCGCTGCCGCGAATCGGACGCGGGCTTTTTTCTTGTTTCGTGAAACGAAAGGTCGTGAGCCTTGACCGTGGATTCATCTGCAGTGACTGGCAAAGGTAAGATCATCCGAGCCGGCGCCGTATCCCTCCATACAGCTTGCGGCTTGCTCAACTGCGACTGATTTATGCCGATCGTCGGCGCGTTGCGATGGCACCTCGCAGGAAGGGTCTGCCCGGATAACCGGCTCCAGATCGTGGGGGAAGTTCGGCGCATGGACAGGCAGTGCTTCGGCCGAATTGTCGCCCTTTTGAGCCATCGCTGGAAGGATTTCAGCGATCTCGACCAGGATTTCCTTGACCAGATGTCTCATCTGCGCGCCCGCCCTGCGGCCCCTTGCTATGGCGATCAAACTTGCTGACGTAGCCAATGTTCCCGCTTGAGCTGAATGGCGCGCGCTCTGCCGGCAAAGATCGACGGAGCGGCTTGACGCGACGGGCCTCGTCCCTCTCGCCTGCATGATCGATATTGGAAAGTCGAAATTTGAACGGACTGTTGCCTGCCTTCGCCGGAGCGTTGGATGATCCGATCACGGCATGTGCCTGACCCCCGACTTGCCTCGCGCAGCTTCTTCCCTGGCTGCTGTCTGCCTCTGACGGGGTCGACGGGAACAAAGGCTCGATCATCCGGTTTGGAACCATCCCGTTAAGCACAGGACGAAAGTGCAGCCTGGCGGATGAGATACGGCAGCCGGATTGCTCATGGCTGCTTCGATCTGCATTCGGCAGCCGAGACTGAGCCGAAATGCCTGCAGGAGACTTCGTATGAGCGAAGCACGACACAGCGAAGGCAATGAGGTGACTTCGATTGCGGGCACGTCGCCCTTCGCCAGTTTTTTCATGGCTGGTTTTGAGTGCTCGTCGCACCGGCGCAAGGACGGCGTCCGCCTCGATCTTATCCGTGCGACCTCGCATTATTTGCACGCCCTGGGCGACTACCGCGGTTGCGCCGAACTCGGTCTTCGTACCGTCCGCGACGGGTTGCGCTGGCACCTGATCGAAACCGCTCCTGGAAACTATGACTGGTCAAGCTGGACGCCGATGGTCGAAGCAGCGCAATCGGCAGGTGTCCAGGTCATCTGGGACATCTTCCACTACGGATGTCCAGACCACGTTGATCAAGGGTCGATGCATTTCATCGATGCCTATGCCTCGTTCGCTGCAGAAGCTGTGAGGGTTCATCGTTCAATCGCCGGTACAGCGCCATTGTTGTGCCCGATCAACGAAATCTCGTTTTTCGCCTGGGCTGTTGAGGTTGGCTATTTCCCGCGCGTTGGCCCGAAGAAGCGGGGATGGTTCAAGAGGCACCTCGTGAGAGCTGCAATAGCTGGCGTTCGCGCGATGCGCGAGGTCGATCCCGCTTGCAGATTTGTCTGGGCCGAGCCGCTTATCCACATTGCCCCTCGCGACCGGACGCGGACCGAACGGCGTCGGGCCGAAAATGCCCGTCTCGGACAGTTCGAAGCTTACGACATGCTGCTGGGCCGGGCAGAGCCTGAGTTGGGGGGCAGCGACGATGTTGTCGATGTCGTTGGCCTGAATTTCTACCCGCACAATCAGTGGTACCTCAACGGGCCGACGATTCCCATGGGGCACCACGAGTACCGTGCCCTATCCGAGATGCTGATCGAGGTCGCGCATCGATATGGCAAGTCGATGTTCATCGCCGAGACCGGCTCCGAGGGATCAGGCGGGGCGGCGTGGCTCCATTATGTCTGCGACGAGGTGCGTGCCGCAATTGACCTCGAAGCGCCGATCGAAGGTATTTGCCTATACCCGATAACCGCCTATCCGGGCTGGGACAATTCGCGGCATGCGGAGGTGGGATTGTTTTCGGTCGTCCAGGCGGACGGCAGTCGGCACGTCCGCAAGCCCATCGCGGAGGAATTGGCCCGCCAGCGAGCTTTGTTCGCGGCGAACCTGACGCGTTAATACATGAGCGGCACGAGGGATGTTGCGAGCGCCTGTCGGCGCCGCCTTGCCACGCTCGATGCTCCCAGGTACGTCCGGGTGGGCGAGCTACAGCGCCCCTTCGGCCAACGACGCCTTCCCCGCGCTCGCCCATTCCGGGACGCTCTTCTGGATGCGGGCGAAGGTTGCCAGGGCCTGCCCGACCACCTGATCCATGTTGTAGTAGCGGTAGGTTGCCAGGCGACCGACAAACCACACGTCGGGACAGGTTGCGCCAAGCGCTTCGTAGCGCTTGAAGAGCTCTTCGTTTTCGGCCCGCGGCACCGGATAGTACGGGTCCCCGATATCGGTGGGATATTCGTAGGTCAGACTGGTCCGCGCGTTCTGCTGGCCGGTCAGATGTTTGTACTCGGTGATGCGGGTGTAATCTTCCGTCTGGGGATAGTTGACGACGGCAACCGGCTGAAACTGCTCTTGGTCGAGGGTGACGTGCTCGAAGCGGAGCGAACGATAAGGAAGACGCCCCAGCTGCCAGCCGAAGTACTCGTCGATCGGGCCGGTATAGATCAGGCGGTTGAACGGTATCTCGTCACGAATTTCGCGGAAGTCGGTCTGCAGCATGATCTTGATGTTCGGATGGTCGAGCATGCGCTCGAACATCCTCGTGTATCCGCCGGCAGGCATCTTCTGGAAGCTGTCGCTGAAATATCGGTCATCGCGGTTGGTCCTGGTCGGCACTCGTGCCGTCACCGATTTGCTCAGCTGGTTCGGATCCACGCCCCATTGCTTTCTGGTGTAGCCACGGAAGAATTTTTCGTAGAGTTCGCGTCCCACGGTGCTGACGACAACATCCTCGGCCGTTCGCACGTCCTCTACCGTTTCGCGTCGCGACGCGAAGAACTCCTCCAACTGTGCAGAATTCAGTTCGAGGCCATAAAGGCGGTTTATCGTGTCCAGATTGATCGGGATGGGGAGCAGTATCCCATCCACCGCCGCCAGAACCCTATGCTCGTATGTGCGCCATTGGGTGAACTGCGAGAGGTAGTCCACGATCGACTGGCTGTTGGTGTGAAAAATATGTGGCCCATAGCGGTGGATGAGGATGCCGGCTTCATTATAGCAATCATAGGCGTTGCCGCCGACATGGCTGCGGCGATCGACCAAGAGAACGCTTTCATGACGCTGCGACGCTATTCTTTCGGCAAGCACGCTGCCGGCAAACCCCGCGCCGACGATCAGCCAATCGAACATGGCTATGCGCTCCTGCGCAACGGGACGACCTTCTTGCGTCGGTAGGCGCCCTCAATGTGAGCGGCCATGGCCGTCCATGTTCTTTCCCACGACATGTCAGCCAGATAGGCATCGACTTGCGGCAGCAGCATCTCACGCGGTCGCAAAAGCATGGAGCGCAGCTTGCTCTCCAAGTCGTCACTGTCGGCGATTTCCACCAGTCCAGCAGCGCCGTAGCTGCGCACGACGTCAACGATCGCCGTCGAGATTACGGGCAGGCCCGCAGCCAGGAACTCTGGCGTCTTGGTTGGGCTGATGAACCGGGTCGCTTCGTTGAGTGCAAACGGCATCCAGCCGGCATCCCAATGGCGCAGATAATCGGGCAGGTCGCAGTAGGCCTTGGCACCCAACCAATGCAGGTTGTCGGCCTTCGGCAGGATTGCAGGATCGATTTTGACCACGGGGCCAATCATGACGAAATGCACGTCCGGCATCGTCCGCGCCGCTAGCGCCACGAGTCCGGCGTCCAGCCGCTCGTCGATGACGCCGAAATACCCCACCCTCGGGTGAGGAATGCCGGCCTGATCGACTGGGTCCTTTCCTGGCAGCCTTGCCTTGTGAAAGTGCTTCACGTCGATGCTGCTCGGAAAGGGGTAAATAGCCTGATGCAGGCGGCGCTTGGTCTCGAACAGGCTCAGACCACCGGTGAAAACGAGATCGGCACGGCGCAGAAGTGCCTTTTCCATCTGCGCCAGTTCGGGCGGCGCATTCTTGAAAGCGGAGAGTTCGTCCATGCAGTCGTAGACGCATATGTCTGGGTCAAGGAACTCCGTGAAGCGGAGAGCCATCGGCGTGTAATACCAGGCGATCAGCCGGCTGTGCGGCATAGAAGCTATGATCTGCTGAACAAATCTCCGCTGCACGGCATCTGATTTCGCGGCCGACGCGCCGAGCGGCAGCACTGGTGTCACGATTAGAATGTTTGGCGACGCCTCGCTCGTCCGCATCTGCGGCTGTGGCAGTTCTTCGAAAACAGGCTCCTCAAAGTAGACCACTCTCTGCTGCTCGGATGCGAGGGTGAGGATATGCTGCGGCCGTTGATGAACGAAGTTCCATCGCAAGTGGGAGAAGCAAACCAGTAGATTTTCCCTGCCAATGTGTTTACTGGCGGATACCCTGCCCAAGGCTGCTTCCATTGAGATGTTCCTTCTCGTAATCTTTAGTTTATGTTATGACTAACATTTGTTAAGCGCGGATCGAGGAGAAATAGACTTCGATGCCAGCTCCTAACTTTCCAGCGCGTGAGTTGTTCCAAGGTGAAGTGAAGAGCTCTCAGTCACCGCTCGGATCACGGATGCGACCATATTTCCGCGAAGCTGAGAACGCCCGCCACGCATCGCCGGGCTTTGAATGCGTGAGCGACGGGGGAATGTCGGTGGAGAACGGACCTGCCGTATTTGCGTTGAAGTCGCTGGCTATAAAATGCGCAGGACATCAAGTTGATTCGCCCGCATCGCTGGCGAGTCCGTGCCAGGCGAATTCCGGGGCTGATATGAAGATCGACTTTGCGACCAACGTTTTTCCGCTGTTTCATCCGCAAAGCGTGGATGATCTCAAGGACCCTTGCCCCGTCTTTGATGGCAGCCTGTGGCACGTCTTCGGCTCGAGCGGCACGGTGACCACCGAGACGTGGACGATACTGCACGCCACGGCGCCGGACCTTTATGGGCCGTGGACCGAGCATCAGTCGATCGAGCTTCCAATCAATGGGAGTGGTGTTGCGGCTCCGGGGGTCATCCACGAAAGCGGCGTCTTTCACATGTTCATCCAGACCGAGTTCATGAAGTCTGGCGGCCGCTGCGAGCATGCGGTTTCCAATGACGGGTTCCAGTGGGTGGTTCTTAGCCCCGCAATCCTCGCCATCCCGGACACCGAGGAAGATGGCATTTACGATCCGCATCCCGCACTTATTGGCGGCAAGCGCTACCTCGTCTATTCCGCCATGCCAAAATTCACCAGGGTGCCGCAGCCCGACATCTATCTCGCACGCAGCCAATCCGACTCATGGTTCGGTCCCTGGAAGCGGATCGGCAAGATCCTCGACCACAATGATGTGCCTCACCACAACACGAGAGAGGATCCCGACTATGAATGGGGCATTGAGGGCGCACAACTGGTCGAATTGCCGGACGGTCGCGTGCTTCTCAATGCCACTTGCTTTCTGCCCAATGGCCTTCGCGGGAACCGGCAACGCGTGTTTTTTGCCATCGCGGATAACGTTGCTGGACCTTACGTCTCGATCGGCCCGGTGCTGGAACCAGGCCAGCCGGGAGAGAACGGCCACTCGACAGTGATGATCGAAGGCAGCCAGCTTTCACTGTTTTATCAGAGCCGGGTCGCCACGACTGATCATCGGTGGCGCTACGGCTTGGCCAGATGTGACGTCGCTCTGCTTTCCAGGGTCGCGTGATCCGGTCGGCGCCACTCGCACCGACTGCATCAACGAACTGGACGGCTCGCATTGCGAATAAGCGTCCGTGGCTCGAGACATTCCCGCGGAAAGCCTGCCGGAATTAAGTGTTCCTCGCACGGAACAATGCATCAGAGCTGAGGTTCGGCTGACTTCCAACCAGGAGTCAGCCATGTATTACACCGACAAGAAATTGCAGTACCCGGTTCGTGTGGAAACGCCCAATCCAGTCTTTGCCCGTGCCTTGCAGCAGGCCATCGGCGGAGTAGAAGGCGAAATCCGCGTGGCCTTGCAGTATTTCTTCCAGGCATGGGGATGCCGCGGGCCGGCCAAATACCGCGACCTGTTGTTGAACACGGCGACCGAGGAGCTCGGCCATATCGAAATGCTGGCGACTGCGGTCGCCCTCAATCTTGAGGGTGCACCACTTTCGCTGCAGGAGGACATCTCGTCGGACACGGTCGGCGGCTCGGTCCTCAACGGGATGAACTTCCGCCATATCTTGTCGACCGGCCTGGCCGCACTGCCTGAAAACGCCAACGGCGTTCCCTTCAATGCTTCGCATGTCTATGCCAGCGGCAATCTTGCCGCGGATATGGTCGCAAACGTCACCGCGGAAGGAAGCGGCCGCGTGCTTGCGACCCGCCTGTACAACATGACCAGCGATCCCGGCATGAAGGACATGCTGTCCTTCCTTATTGCGCGCGACACCATGCACCAACAGCAGTGGCTCGCGGCAATCGAAGATATGGGCGGACTGAACGCGTCTCTGCCGGTCCCCAACTCCTTCCCGCAGGAGAAGGAGCATCAGGACGTATCCTATGCCTTCATCAATTGCTTCGTCGAAGGTGTCGAACCAGCGCAGGGTCGTTGGAGCGAAGGACCGTCGATGGACGGCAAGGGCGAGTTCTCCCTGGTCGCCGGTTCGCCAATGGGCGAGGAGCCCATGCTGTCGCCGCCTCGGCCAAGTTCCGGCGCCCAGAGCGAGCAGATGATCGACAGGCGGGCAGCCGAATAGGTAAAGATAGCAATGCCGGAGGCAGCCGGCACTCGGCTGTCTCCTGCTAGCGGCTCCTGCGGAGTAGGGCGCACCCGGTGGTACCGAGCAACTGGCGCTCCGCACGAGGGATAGCGCGACCCATTGGTGACTGGTGCGTGCCTGACGAAGCTCTCCATTTCCGCTTCGACATAAATGCTTCACCTAGGGAACATCGCCGGCTCCGCGAAGTTGGACAGCCACGGAGGACGTGCACATGAACAGTGTCATCTATCTTATCGGCGTTATCGTTGTCGTGCTGGCGGTCCTCTCCTTCCTCGGTCTTCACTAGGTGGCCCCATGCAGCATGAAAACGATCAGGGCGGACAGCCCACCGATTTCGACAAGGCGAAAAGCGACGTTTCCGAAAGGCTTCGCCAGGAAAATGAGCGTGCCAGCGAGTTGCTTCACGACGCGCGTGACACGGTCACCCGCAAGGCTGGCGACTATGCATCTGAAGCCAGGGAGGTCATCTCCGACAAGGCGCAGGAAGCGCAGCGCGACATCGGATCGACTCTGGCGGCGCTGGGCGGCGCACTGCGCGCGGCCAGTGATCACCTGGCCAACAACGATGAAAGGAACGCATCGAAGTTCGCATTGGATGCTGCCGGTGGCTTGGAGCGGCTTTCATCGTCATTGAAACAGAAGCCGTTCGGCCAGGTCCTGGAGGACGTGCAGTCCTTTGGCCGGCAAAATCCCGGTGTCCTGCTTGCCGGATCGGTATTGGCCGGATTGGCTCTCGGGCGGTTCATCAAGGCCTCGCCGCCGGCGGGTCCAGAATTTCAGGATGCGCCGGGAGACCTCAAATCCCACACCGATCAGGCACAGGGTTGGTCCGCTGATCGGTCGCAGGATTCTGGCGTCGTCGGCGATGATGGGGCCATGCAGAGCACGGAGCAGGACAGATGAACACCCAGGACAACCCAAGCCTTGCCGGGCTGATCACCGACTTGGCCCAGAATGTCACCACTTTGGTGCAAACCGAGGCCAGGCTGTTTCGGGCCGAGCTTTCTGAAAAGCTTGCCAAGGCCGGAGCAGGTGCCGCGGAAGTGCTGGGCGGCGCGATCTGCCTGCTCGCCGCGCTAATGGTGTTGCTGCAGGCACTCGTTATTGCACTGACGCGGGCAGGACTTGGCGCGGGGTGGTCTTCCCTGCTGGTCGGCGTGGTCGTGGCGGCCCTCGGCATTATCCTGCTGCGGACCGGGACGGCCAGCATGGCGCCTTCGGAACTTACCCCCGACCGCACCCAGGAACAGCTCAAGCGCGACGCGAGCGTGATCAAGGAACAAGTGAGATGACTGAGAAATCCGCAGCCGAACTTGAACGCGAGGCCGAGGCAGCCCGTGCGCGGGTGATGGAGACCGCCGAATCCATTCGAGGCAGGATGTCGCCGGGACAATTGCTGGATGAGTTCACCGGGCTGTTCTCGGGAGGGGAGAGTTCGGCCATGCTCGCCAACCTCAGAACGCAGGTCCGAGACAATCCTTTGCCGGTCACCATGGTGGGAGCGGGTCTGGCTTGGCTGATGTTTGGCAGTGGTATCGCAGACACCGCCCGCGGTTCGGCTGGCTACTCAATGCCCTCGGCGCCGGGACGACATGATGAACGGGAACGTGGAGGCCTGGGCAGCACGCTTTCCGATGCCGCCGCATCTCTGTCATCAGCTGCCACCAGCGTCGGCGATACCGTTTCCAGCGCGGCAAGCAGCGCCGCGGAGGGTTTGACGGGCAGCACGGCCACTGCAAGATCGGTGACCGGCGACATGGCGGCGAAAGCCACCCGCTCCGCGCAAGATCTGTTGGAGAACCAGCCCTTGGCCATAGCGGCCGCGGGTCTCGCCATCGGCGCCGCCATAGGTGCAATGCTGCCCCATACCGCAACGGAGGATGAGCAGCTAGGCGCCTATGGCGACAAGCTTCGCGATACCGCCGAAACCATGCTCGACAGGGGTCTCGACGAGGCCAAGCAGGTCGCCGCCGAAGCCTATGAGACCATCAAGCAGGAAGCTGGCCGGCAACATATGGAAGCAGACACGATCGCCGATCAGCTCGGCGAGATCGTGAAGTCCACAGCAGACAAGACCGAGCATGCCGTGCGTGAACGGATATCCGATCCGTCTCAGCATCAAAGCTAGATGATCCTGGATCGGCGATAGTCGGTCTCTTCCACACAGGGTCGGCGTTGCCCGTCAAACGGTGAACCGCTCAATCATTTAAGAGCGTAGAGGTAGGCCGCGATATCGCGCGCCTGCTGCTCCGAAATTCGGGTCGATGGCATGGCCGTGCGCGGATTGATTTCCCTGGCAGATCGTATCCAGCGGATCAGGTTCTCTGGATTGTTGGCCAGCCCGCCGCCGATAAAGGTGCGGTCAGCAAGACTGGCGTCGAGGCGTGGACCGACCTGCCCTTGCGCGCCCGGCACGCCCGAAATCGTATGGCAGCCGGAACAACCATTCGCAGTCATGATCGGCATGGCGCGCGCAATGTCACCTCCCGTGGCCGCCTCCGCCTCGTGGCGGATGCGCGCCGCCTGATCGGACCACCAGGTCATTCCGGCCACGCCCGCAACGAGCAGCACCAGCGCGGCGCTGGCGCCGGCAAGCAGCTTAGACAAGCTCGTAGGCATGCGCCGCCTCCCCCCTTCCGCTCGCCTTGATCCACAGCGCGGCCAGCAGCAGCGCTGCGCCGCCATAGATCAGTCCAGCGGGAACCCACATCACCAGCCCGGCAAGTTGCTGGTCTTCCAGGGGGCTCAAATTCCATAGTGCGGCACCCACCGCGTTCTGCGGGTACCAGAGCCGCGGCGAGAGCAGCAGGAGCACGCCAAGCAGGCCAGTGTGCAGCGAGGTGACAAAAAGATGCATCACTGCGGTCCCATAGGCATGCTGGCGGCCGGGACGCGGCAAGAGTACCCACCAGAACAGCAGCCCTGTTCCGAAGAAGCTCGCGTGCTGTGCATAGTGCATCACGCCGCGTTCGAGCGCGGCCTCGAACAACGCCGGAAGGTGCCAGATCCATATGGCCAGGCCGTGGGCAATGGTCGCGCTGAGCGGTCGAGTTACGAAAGACCAAACCGCATTCAGCCATCTGCCGTGCCCGGCCATTCCAAGAATGCGCCGGACCCCGGCGGGAAATCCCCACATCAAGGCCGCAGCCGGGCTGGCGGAGACCAGCAGCGGCGCCGCCACGGCCATCAGCAGTTCATGCTCGATCATATGCGCCGCAAAGATCTGCTCACCGAGTGCATGAATCGGGCTGACCAACGCGGCCGTCAACACGCCCCATCCGGCCGTGAACAGCAGAGCCTGGCGCAGCCGCAGAGTCCTGCCGCGGCTGCTGCGCCGCCAAAGCCGGCCAGCTCCAACGACATATATCAGGGCAAGCACGGCAAGTGGCAGGGTGATGGGCAGCGCGAGCGTCCACCCGGCCTGGGGTGCGCCGGCGCCGTAGCAGATGGAAGTAGAGAACAGCCCGTCCAGATTCATCGCAGGCACTCATCCAGGATCAGCGCTGCGCTGCCTTGCATGAGGATCACAAGCGCAAACAGCAACGCCGACAGCATGCCGAGATTGGCGACGAAGCGCTCTGTGGCGCGCGTACGCTCCGGCTTGAATGCGGCACCGCCTCGCCGCTTCGCCCGCCACGACAGCGCCCCGCCGAGCAGCGACAACAAGACGAGCAGCAGCGCCACGGGAAGCACGACCGGCACCTGGCGATTGCATTGCCAGGGCACCAGCGCATAATTCAGCTGTGTCGAGACCGCCCACGCCAGCGGCCCTGACAGAAGACCACCCCAAGACGTTCCCAGGCGTAATGCACGCATCTCAGCCTAGCCTCGGCACCCAGTAGATGAGCAGATAGATCGGAATCCAGGTCAGGACCACGAAGTCCCAGTAGAAGACATTGTCGCCGACATCGCCGAAGCGACGGCCGCTATAGCCGTGGCGCGTGAACATCAGCACAGTCAGCACGATAGTGTCGCCGACATCGGTGATGAGATGGGTGGTGTGCAGCCCGAGCAGCACCCAGAGCATCGATCCATAGGCATTGGTGTCCCAATAGATGTTGAGGGCCGGGAATTCGAACCAGCGCACGACGAGCGGAGCGATGCCGAGCAGCGACATGACCATCAGCCCGATCCGCACCGGCACCATCGAACATTGCTTGGCATAGCGGTGGAGGATGTGGTTAGGCACAAGGCTGACGATGAACAAAATGGTGACGATCGTTCCGGGCCAATGGTTCGGGCGCGGTGCGCTGAGCGGCCAGTCTGGCCATGACTGCGCAAGGTAGAGATAAGCGCCGGCCGCCAGCGCGAAGCCCGTGCCTTCCAGCGCCATGAAACCCAGCGTGCCCCACCAGGTCGGGCTGCGCGGACCGTGCCCGAAGGTGGGCAGGCCAGAAAGATCGGCGGCGGCGCGCTGCTTCATTCCTCGTCCTCCGGATCGCCCTTGGGCCAGAACCATCCGATCAACGTGATGGCGATTGGCGCGGCGCCCCAGACGATCGCCCAGGGCGTGAAGATTGAATAGAGAAACGTGCCGCCGACGGCCAGCGCCGCTAAAAGCGGCCAGATCGAAGGGGCGGCCGATTTCTCGCGAATGTCGGGATGAGCTTCGGCCACGGTCGAGATGAGGAGTTCGCGCGCGTCGACGCGGAGCCCGGTCGCTACAGGGAGCGCCTCGCGCTCGGCCCAGAGCGGCTCGATATGAGTCACGATGGGAATGCGTGCGAAATTATAGCTCGGCGGCGGCGAGGATGTTGCCCACTCTAAGGTTCCTGCGTCCCACGGATTGTTGCCGGCCGAGGTGCCTTTCAACGCGCCATGCACAAGGTTGAAGGTGAACAGGACAAAGCTCAGGAAGAAGAGTAACGCCCCAGCCGAGATGAAAAGGTTGATGTTGCCCCAGCCAAGCTCGGCCGGATAGGTGTAGACACGTCGTGGCATGCCCCACAGGCCGACCAGATGCATCGGGAAAAAGGCTGCATTGAACCCGATGAAGGCCAGCCAGAAATGCCACCGCCCGAGGCGTTCGCTCATCATGCGGCCGGTGACCTTCGGGAACCAGAAATAAGCCGCGCCAAGCAACGGGAACACCGAGCCGCCGATCAGCACGTAATGGAAATGGGCGACGACGAAATAGGTGTCGTGGACCTGAAGATCCAACGGCACTGAGGCGAGCATCACGCCCGTCAGCCCGCCGATGACGAAGATGAAGAAAAAGCCGAAGACGAACAGCAACGGAGTTCGGATCACCGGTCTGCCGTCCCATAATGTTGCCAGCCAGCAGAAGATCTGTACGCCGTTCGGGATGGCGATCATCATGCTGGATGCGGTGAAGAAGCTGGCGCCAAGCTTTGGCAGGCCGGTGGCGAACATGTGATGGACCCAAAGCCCGAACGAAAGGAAGCCGACCGCGATCAGCGACAGGACCAGCCCGAGATGACCGAATGTCGGTCGCCTGGCGAAAACAGGAATGATCGAGGACACCATGCCCGTCGCCGGCAGGAAGATGATGTAAACTTCCGGATGGCCGAAGAACCAGAAGAGGTGTTGGAACAGCAGAGCATCCCCACCTTCGGCCGGGTTGAAGATGTGCGTGCCAACCAGCCGGTCAAGGATCAGGAAAGTCGAGGTGATCATCACCGCCGGCATCGCGAAGACGACGACGAAGGAAGTGACCAGCATCGCCCAGACATAGAGCGGGATCTTGTCCAGCGACATGCCGGGGGCTCGCTGCTTGAAGACCGTGACGATGGTCGCCACCGCGACGGCCAGTGACGACACTTCGGTATAGGTGATCATCTGCGCCCAGACGTCAGCCCGCTTGCCCGGTGCGAATTCGGGGCCGGACAGCGGTACGTAGGCGAACCAGCCCACATCAGGGGCCATGTTGAGGGCGAAGGACACCCAGGCGAAAGCGCCGCCCGAGACGTAGACCCAGTAGCTGAACGCGTTCAGGCGCGGAAACGCGATGTTGCGGGTGCCGACCATCAGCGGCACCAGGTAGATCCCGGTCGCCTGCATGATGGGCACGGCGAACAGAAACATCATCGTAACGCCATGCATGGTGAACAGCTGATTGTAGAGGTCGGGCCCGATCAGCCCGCGTTGCGGTCCAGAAAGCTGGATGCGCATGACGACAGCGTTGAGGCCGCCAAGACCAAGGAACACGAAAGCGGTGATCAAATAGCGTCGTGCGATCACCTTGTGATCGACGCTCGACAAGGCTCCGACGATGCCGGATGGCGTCCGCCAGGTGCGCTCGAGCCAGCGATGCAGGCCGGCATCATCCATGCCGGTGTCGCGCGGTCCGTCATGCTCGGGCGCGATGTCGCCTTTTGCAGATACCTTGCGCTCCGGCGGCAGGTCGCGTTGGCTTGTGAGATCCGCGCTGCTCATTTCAGACCCTCGAGATAGGCGACCACGGCATTGAGCTCATCGCCGCTGAGCTCCACCACCGGCATGTGGGAGCCGGGCTTGATGCCTTGCGGGTCGGCTATCCAGGCGGCGAGATTGCCGCGGCTCATCGTCAAGGTCCCGGCAGCGAGCGTCTGCCGGCTGGCTATGTGGGTGAGATCGGGAGCCACCGTTCCGCCGGCCGGCGTCCCCCCGATCCTGTGACACATCACGCAGGGGCGTTTGAGGAACAGGTCCGCACCGACCTTGGCTTCGCCGCTCGCCGGCGCGCCGGCAGGCTGCAACTGGTCGTTCAGCCAGGCATCGAATTTCGGGCGCGGCTCGGCGATGATGAAGGTGCCCATGTTGGCGTGCTGCGCACCGCAGAATTCAGCGCATTGACCACGGTAGACGCCTGGCTTGTCCGCCTTGATATCCAGGACGTTCATGTGGCCCGGGATAAGATCGAGCTTGCCGGCCAAGCTTGGGATCCAGAAGGAATGGATCACATCGGTCGAGGTCAAAAGCAGCCGCACCGGCTCGCCGGCAGGGATATGAATCTCGTTTGCCGTCGTCAGGATGCGGCTCGGCGTAGCATCCTCGTAGCGCACCTCCCACCACCACTGGTGCCCGGTCACCCTGATTGTCAGCGCAGCCTCCGAGCCGATCGCAGCCAGCGTCCTGTTGGCGAAAAAGCTTAGCAGCGTCAGTCCGATCAGGATGATGGTGGTCACTCCGACGGCGGACACGACCACGCGCATCTTGCCGCGTTCGGCCGCTTCGTCGAGTAGGAGGGGTTCATCGCCGGAACGCGATCGCATGACCAGCGGTGCTGCGAGAGCGATCATCACCAGCGCCCAAACAACCGCGCAAAGCGCGGTAAAGAACCAGATGAGCCAGGCCAGCTCGCCGGCTGCGGGGCCCTTCGGGTCAAGCGCCGACTGCCAGCCTGCGCATCCCTGCAGAAACAGGACACAGAAGGCGAAGGCCATCGAGGCCGGGCGCTTCACGGTGATTTGCCCAGTGTCGCGGCATCCGGCAGGCGGTTTTCCGAGGGATGCACCATCATGTCGTCATCGCGTTGCGGCGCGGCGGAAGACGGCGCGTTGCCGCCCAGTGCGCGCACGAAGGCCGCCAGCTCCCATATCTGGTCGTCGGGTATCTTCTGGCCGAAGCTTGGCATCCCGTTGGGCCTGCCGTCGCGGATCGTGGCGTGGATGCTTTCCATCGAGCTGCCGTAGATCCACTTCTCGTCCATGAGCGCCGGACCCATGCCGCCACCGCCATTGGCATGGCAGCCCGAGCAGTTGAACCAGCCGAACAGGCGTTTGCCCTCGCTCATGTGGAAGGCGTTGGCCTCGAAGCTCGCCGCCTTGTTGTCGGTGGGGGAGGGTCGCTGTCCGCCCGGCTCCAACGTGGTCACAGGCGTCGGCTGCTCACCTGAGCCGAGCGCCGATTGCGGTCGCGTGTCGCGCTCCTCGCGCTGGCAGGCGACCAGGGCCAGTGTCAAGGGCAGCAACATCGCCAGAGCGCGCCTCATCGGGCCGGTCTCCCGGCCATGTCCAGACGCGGTACGCCGTATCGCGCCAGAACCTCGTCGATCTCGGCCTTGTGTCGGGCAAGCGCGCTATTCACATCGCCACGCAGCGCATCGTCCTCGCGTCGAACACCCATTGAGATGTCGTACATCAGCGGCAGTTGCGGTCCATCGATGCGAGGCGTGACCGGCGTGATCCGGAGCGGCACCTTTTGCCTCTGCGCGAAATAGCCGGCGAGCGGACCCCAGACCACGGCAAGGTCGATCTCGCCGTTCGCGACAGCTTCGACGATGCGCGCCGGCGGGTTGGGAGCAGAGTAGTCGCCATAGACGGGGTAGCCGATGAGGTGCCCGACAATGCCGCGGCGGCCAAGCGCCTGGACAGGCGGCGAGTTGGCGCCATCGTCGCCGATGAGCTGAACACCGATGCGCAATTCTTGCAACCGCGGGTCGTTGAAGGACGTCACGTCCGGGCCGTCCTGGCGGGTCACGAAGACATAGGACGAACGGTAGTAAGGCGTGGTGGTGCGCAGCATTTCGAGATTGGCAGGCGTGCCGGGCACGAGATCGCAAAGGCCTGCCTTCAGCGTGTTGCGGATGAAGCCACGGCGCTGCGCCCACCAGGTATACGTCAGCTTGGCGCCAAGATCAGTGGCGACAATTTCCGCGATCCTGTTCTCGAAGCCTTGACCGGCCGCATTGGAAAACGGCATGTTGTTCGGGTCGGCGCACACTCTCAATTCACGTGCGTTGGCAACAGCCGGAAAGAGCAACAAGGCGAGCCCGGCCATGCCGATCGCCACCCGTTGGAACGCGTTTCGCGCCGGACGTACGGTCAAGTTCAATCCATCAAG
The DNA here is from genome assembly GCF_000513875.1 of Mesorhizobium sp. WSM1293. Lineage (NCBI taxonomy): Bacteria > Pseudomonadati > Pseudomonadota > Alphaproteobacteria > Hyphomicrobiales > Phyllobacteriaceae > Mesorhizobium > Mesorhizobium sp. WSM1293. Next base: position 72,231 of record NZ_AZUV01000010.1, read on the forward strand.
GCAGCCGGAACACATAAAGCGTGCCTCCCGCCGTGGTAGCGTTCTTCAGATCCTTCATCGCGTTGACGAAGCCAAGTGCCGCGGTGGCATCGCGTGGGTCTAAGTCGCCCGAAACGATGGCGCCGGCCCAGCCACCGACGCCCGACAGAATTGCGACATACTGGTGCCCATCGGGGCCGCGATAGGTTATTGGCTGGCCGATGATGCCGGACGATGTCTTGAACTGCCAAAGCAGATCGCCAGTCCTGGCGCTGACCGCCTTGAACCAGCCTTCCATGGTCCCGTAAAAGACGACATTGCCGGCAGTGACGACGGTGCCGCTCCATACCGGAAAGTTCTCCTTCAGGACCCAGGCCGGCTTGGCGGCGGCAACATCCCAGGCGGTGAAGGCACCACGATTGCCGCCCGGCCCGGGGATCATACGTACGTTCATGCCGACATAGGGCGTGCCTGCGATGTAGTTTACCTCGACGCCTTCTTCATCCATGCAGAGATTGTTGTGGGGGATATAGAGCAGGCCGGTCCTCGGCGAAAACGCCGATGGCTGCCAGTCCTTGAGGCCGGATGCCGTCGGACAAATGTCTCGGACCACCTTGCCGGTGCCGGTTCTCTTGTCAGGGTTTGCGATCAGGCGGCCGGTCTTCAGATCGACGCCTTTGCTGGAATTGACCGGGCCATAGGCTGTGGCCGATAGCACCTCTCCAGTGGTCCGATCGAGGATATAGAGGTAGCCGTTGCGTTCCGGTCGGACAAGGACCTTGCGCGGCTTGCCTTGCCAGGTCATGTCCAGAAGGATCTGCTCGTTGATGCCGTCATAGTCATGGAGGTCATGCGGGCTCCACTGATAGAACCACTTCGCCGCTCCGGTATCGGCGTCACGCGCGAAAATACCGGACGTCCATTTGTTGTCGCCTGGCCGCAAATCCGGATTCCACGGTCCTGGATTGCCTGTGCCGTGGAAGATCAGGTTCAAGTCCGGATCGTAGGAGATCCAGCCCCACATATTGCCGCCGCCGATCTTCCAGGCTTCCGGTGGCCATGTCGTCACGCCAAGGTCTGTGCCCCTGTCCATGTCGTAGTGGGGCTTGAAGTCCGGGCCGATCAGCACATCCTTGTCGGGTCCAGTGCCATAAGCCGTCCAGACAACATGCCCGTCTCCGGCATCCAGCGCTTTGACCCAGCCGCGGACGCCCATTTCGCCGCCGGAATTGCCGACCAGAACTTTGCCCTTCACCACCAGCGGCGCCATGGTGATGGTCTCGCCGATGTTGATGTTGCCGATATGAGTGTTCCAGATCGGCTTGCCCGTATTGGCATCGAGCGCGATCGTGTGGCCGTCCAGCGTGTTGAAGAAGATGCGTCCGTCGGCGAAGGCCGCTCCGCGGTTGACGACATCGCAGCAGGCCACTCCTTGTGCCGCCGGCTCGGGATTGGGCTCGTACTTCCACTTCATCGGCGCGCCGGGCCTGGAAAGGTCGAGCGCGTAGACGATGTTGGGAAAGGGCGTGACGATGTACATGTTGTTGCCGACGACCAGCGGCGCTGCTTCCTGGCCCTTGTTTACGCCGGTCGAGAAGGTGAAGGCGACCTGCAGGTTCTTGACGTTGCCTTCGTTGATCTCGCTGAGTTCGCTGAAGCGGGTCGACGCGTAGTTCTTGGCCGGCATTGTCCATTGCCCGTCATCGGGTGGCGCCGCGGCGGCGGGCGGCGCGATAGCCGCCGCCGATGCGGGCTCCGAGGCACCGCTCAGAAACAGGCCGCATGCCAGCAGCATCACCGGGAGTATGCGGGTGCGAAAAGAATTCTCGGTCGCCAATGCGCGGGCGCCTTGTCCTGCGTCAACGCGCGCTCGTGCCGGGTGCAGCATGCCCTTCATTTGTGGATCGAGCCTCCCACGCCGGCGCCGAGCTCCGCCGCGATGTCAGCCTCGGTGCCGGCACAAAGCGGATGGCCCCAACCCGAGGCGCTTTTGCCGCCGGGATCGACATCGTAGACGATGGCGTCCTTGCGATTGGGATTGACCCCGGCGGGAACCTTGTCGAGGCCAAGCGCCGCGCGAACACGCCAGGCGACATTGTGATCGGCGCATGAGGAATCTCCGGAGACCCCGAGGCCTCCGACGATGCTCTTGCCGTCATAGAGGGCAAGCCCGCCGCCAAACACGACGACGCCTCCGATTGGCTTGCCGACGAGGGGATCGCTGGCACTTCCAAACGTTTTGGGATCGCCCGCATAGGCTGCGGCCTGGTTGACCGGGTTGGTCTCCTGCAAGCCGAAAAGCGGCCCGCCCGGCTGCGTCCCCGCGTAGAGATTGGCCGTCGATAGGGCCATTTGCGCCAGGCTGAGCCCATTGGCTGTATTGGCCTTCTCCGCCGCGACGAGGCGACTGCCTGGCCATTGCGAATCGGCGGTGGGACCGCTGAAAGCGATCGCGCACACGGCGCCATCGCGGGCAACGACAGCGGCCCATTCGTTGGTCTCAAAGCCTCCGTTGGCAGGTCCGCCGCTTGCTTTCACATTGGCCTTGAGGGCGGCGAGCAGCTTATCGTGGTCGGCCGGGCAGGGCGCCTGTGCCATGGCTTGGCCCTGTGGGAACAGGCCACTCGTCAACAACACCAGACCAAAGGCTGATAGCAAACGCCGACAGCGATACATTGTCCTGCCCATTCGTTCGAGCATCAAAGAACCCCGCAGCATTCTGGCATCCTGGAAAATGCGAAAATGCGTCCGTGGTCCAATGCCGTCGCTATTTAACTTGGGCGATGCAGCTATGTTCCTGCTTTTGCAAAAAATTGCGCAGCCGCGTGCGCCGATGCAAGGTTGCCGTCTGTCCGTGTCGCCGGCGCAATATCCGCGGCCGAGATCGTGGTACCTACTGTCATACGTGTATTGTGATGCAAACGACACCCGGCGAGAAGGAAAACGTAGCCAAAACAGGCAGTTAACGGGCTGACTGATCCCTGCCCATTGTGCAGGCACCTATGAACGTTGCGCCAGCATTGCCAAGGCAACCTGTCGGCCCTTGGCAATGGGAGAAAACCTGCATGTCTTGAGGACTCGGGCACGCCTTTGCTTGGTCGAGGCTCGCCTACATCCAACCAGACGCCTCCAACTGCGGCGGTGTCACGGGCTGGCTGCGGGTGGCAGCACTTTCACGCAAGGCCAGGATTCCCATCTGGAGTCACGGAATGCAGGAACTTCCTGTCAGCCTGGTTCACATTTGCGCCTTTGCCCGCAGCGTCAGCCGATGGAACATGATGCCGGTCGCCGCCGTTGGAAGAGCTTGGAGGCGGCCGCATGCACCTTGTCCAGATCCTGCTTCCTCGTTCCGACAACGCGGGTGAGCCCTTCGCCAAGGAAGACTTCGATCGTGTGAAGGACGAACTCGCCAATACCTTCAAAGGTGTCACCGCGTATTTTCGGACGCCCGCGGAAGGGGTATGGAGGGAGGGAAAAGAGTCCGACATGGACGAGATTGTCATCTTCGAGGTGATGACGGAAGAAGTCGATCTGCCCGATTGGCGAAGGCGCCGAGCGGAGTTGGAGCGCCGTTTCCGGCAGGACGAGATCATCATCCGCTACCTACCGATGGCATTGGTCTAAAGGTCCAGACGCTTCCGGGGTTGGGTTTTGCGACCCTCCTTCCCGAGCTGAACTGCATTCGAAATCTGGAATGGCCTATTAGAGGTTTACTTGCGATCCTTTGGACCTGCGTAATTCATTCAGTGGGTCTTCTGCAGGGTATAATATTGCGCATCGGTCGATTTTTAGAGAGGGAGGAAATATAACATATGTCCAATTAACAATTTAGACCGTTTGTCGATGGCTTGTACTGATGACACTGTTATTTTACTGGTTGCAAGCCTTGCAAGTCGACCTGACGGGGCAGTCTGGACAGGACTCAACCGCCTGATTCAAAGGGTTGACCGGAAATGGGCGTCAAAGGTCGCATTGTTGGCTGTCCAGTGACTACGCTCCTACGGCGTCGGTCATTTTTCTTTTGCTGCCGCCGATCGGTTCTGGCCGGTCGGCGCCGTTGTCTTCGCGCCTTTCGAATGTGCTGCTATTGCAGGACCCGCGCCAGTCGACTTGCACATATCGCCGTTGCCAGCGGGGCCGGGCTTCTTGCCGAGTAGTCTTGAAACGAGCGTACCTGGATATCCCACTGATACCTCCCGTGAGATTCGCGTACGCCACGGGCCAGTCTTCGCCTGGTGGGGCTACTACACGTTTTCGGCCGCCATGTTGACAGCCGATTCAGCGAGTTGTGTCAGCGCCTCGTCGGTCGCTTTTTCCTCTCCAAGGGTTAAATTGAGGAGCGAAACCGCTTCATCGAACCCGAGTTCGGAGGCCCAGGTCTTCAGTGTGCCATAGCGTGAGATTTCGTAGTGCTCCACAGCCTGGGCCGCAGCCAGCAGGCCGGCGTCCAGGGCAGGTGTGCCCTTATATTCCTCCATGATCTCGGCACCTTCATCGGTGATGCCCACAATAGCCGCACACGTCTTTCCCTGCGGCTTCTTGCCGATCACTTCGAAAACCTGTTCGAGCCGGGCAACGTGTTCTTTCGTTTCCTCGCGGTGCTTTTCGAACGCCGCCTTCAAATCTGGGCTTTGAGCGGCCTTTGCCATTTTCGGCAGCGTCGCAACGATCTTCTTTTCGGCGAAATAGATGTCCTTCAACGTGTCGTGGAAAAGTTCGTTCAGGCCCTTCGGTGATGCCTTCTTAGTGGGTGCCATCCTGTGTTCTCCCGTTCGCGCTCAAAAGCGAGGCGGAATAGCAACTCGATGCAGGGCAACTGGTTCCGGAGAGCGTTCTCTGATTGCAGTGAAATTGAACGCGACCAATTTATTCAGGACAGCCATGACGCTCAAGACCTGTCTCCCAGCACCCGCCGCCGGACGCTCAGGTAGGCCTGGCTGCAACGGAGGAAGCATCGGCACGGGTGATCGACAAGCTTCCGTGAGTCCATAATCGTCATAGATCAGACGCTTCCGACTACTCACGACGGTAGCTTGCGAAGCGTCTTCCGCATTTGCACATGTTAACCGGCCATCATTCAATGTCTCATGTGCCGCAGAATGTCTTTAAGACGCGTTCATCCGGGCGTGGCGGGTCAGCATAGCGTTCCATTTCCGGCTGCTCATCGAAGGGCCGGCTGATGACCCTCAGAATCTCCTCGAAAGGTGTGAAGTCCCCGCCCAGCGCCGCCTGGATCATAGCCTCGATGCGATGGTTGCGAGGGATGAATTTGGGATTGACGGCATGCATGACCGCCCGGCGCGCGGCCGTGTCGGCAGCATCGCTTGCGATGCGCTGGCGCCAGCGCGCCGACCAAATATCGAATGCGCCTGGATCCTCAAACAACTGCCGCGCCCCGCCCTGATCGTCCGGGGCGGCGAGGTCGTCGCCCAGACGCCGGAAGGCGAGTGTAAAGTCGGCTTCGCTGCGAGCTAATACATCCAGAAAATCAGCCGCGAGCAGCAAGTCGCCTTCCGCCTCGGTCAGCAATCCGAGTTTTCTGCGGAAGCCGCGCTGCAACACAGTCTCATATGAGGACTGGAAAGACCCAAGCACCTCTTCGGCTTCAGAGACGGCTTCACTCTCGTCCGTGCTCATGAGCGGCAGCAGAGTCTCGGCAAAGCGTGCAAGATTCCATGTCGCCACATGAGGCTGGTTGGCATAGGCATAGCGGCCGACACGGTCGATCGAACTGAACACCGCGATCGGGTCATAAGCGTCCATGAAGGCGCATGGGCCATAGTCGATCGTCTCGCCCGAGATCGTCATGTTGTCGGTGTTCATGACGCCATGGATGAAGCCGACCAGCATCCAGCGCGCCACCAGATCGGCCTGTGCAGCGACAACGGCCTCAAGCAAAGCTCGGTACGGACGCGCTTGCCCGACCAGCTGCGGGAAGTGGCGTTCAATGGCATAGTCGGCGAGGATCTTGAGGCCTCCGGTATCGTGGCGCGCAGCGAAATATTGGAAGGTGCCTAACCGGATATGACTGGCCGCCACTCTTGTAAGGACAGCGCCGGGCAGCCGGACCTCGCGATAGACCGGGTCCCCGGTGAGCACAGCCGCCAAGGCTCGCGTCGTCGGAATGCCCAGCGCGGCCATTGCTTCGCTGACGACATACTCGCGCAGAACCGGGCCGACGGCTGCGCGGCCGTCGCCATTGCGCGAGAACCGCGTCGGTCCCGATCCCTTCAACTGGATGTCACGGCGAATGTCGTTAACGTCCACCACCTCGCCAAGCAGCAGAGCGCGCCCGTCGCCGAGCTGAGGCACGAAGTTTCCGAACTGGTGACCTGCATAGGCCAGGGCGATTGCCTGCAAGCCTTCTGGAAATCTATGGCCAGAGAGCATATCCAATCCATCCGGGCTGGTAAGCTGGTCGGCATCGAGCCCGAGTTCCTCCGCAAGTGGCCGGTTGAATCGGATCAGCCGGGGTTCGGACACCGGCTTCGGATCTGTGTGCGCGAAGAAGCGCTCGGGCAATTGCGCATAGCTGTTGTTGAGGGCGAGAAGCCGCATCTGAATGCCCTGGGTTTATTCGGCGGTCGCAGGTGCCGTCATGACAATCTGGCTCTGACGGGAAGGACCCAACAGCTCCCGTCTCGAGGAGACTGTCTTCACTTGTCATATAGGACACAATCTCGCTGGTACCATTCGGATCCATCAGGCCGGCACCGGATAAGCTTTGAACTACCCGCCTACGTCGCGTTTCGGGGTACCGTGCGACGAAAGGCGACAGGCAAGCTGACCCCTTCTGCTGTCTCGACCACCGATAGGCCTAGTGGATCCATTCCGCCCTTTGTCCATGACGCCGATCTTGTCGGTCACCCTCATGGCCGTACTAGGCCGCAGGCGAAGGAAAAACTATCGAGACTACGTTGCAGCTGGGGCGCCTCCCGAATGGCGCGGACGTCAGTTTTATGATGATGCCCGACGGTACGGTGACCGCAACCCATACGCTCGCCGGGCGGATCCGTACGGGCATGTCATCAGGCGAGATCAAAGAAGATACGGTCGCGTTCCCGCGATTTTGATCCAAGCGATCGCGCGCAATTGGACACAATCACCCTAAGGGGGTCCTTCAAATGCCATCCTTGGCGTCATAGCCGCTACTTTCGAAGAGAGCATGGCGGCCCCGAACCGAAGCCTTCCTTGGTGGAAGGCCCTCCGGGCCCACCATCGGCTTTCTCTGCCGTTGATTTAATTGGGTTTTTTGTACTTTTTTGTCCCACTCTCTTCCACCCCCTCCAAAAGTGGGACATTTTCGTTCTCGTTTCGATCGAATACCAGAAGCGTCCGGGCAGACTGCGCCACTATCCGGCGGCGTGCCTTGCGGATGTAATGATCGGGCTGCTGATACGTCGTCCAGCCGTAAATCGCCTTCAGCTGTTCATGCGTGGCACCGTTTTCTGCGGCAACGGTGGCGCCTGCCTTGCGGACCCCGTGGGCGCTGCAGCCCGGGAGCCCCGCTTCGTCGCACCATTGGCGCATCTTGTTGCCAAGGCCGTTTTCCGAGAAAGGCCGACCATACTCGGTGACGAGGAATGTCAGGTTGCCGGCCGGGGCGAAGGAAAGCTCATCCTCGAGTTCTGGGAGCAGAGGCAGTTCGACGACAATCGCTTCCTTGCGCACCTTGCTCTTGTCGGTCTTGCCAGGCTTGATCCTGATCCACTTCTCCCAGGTCCCGGTATCCTTGTTGCGAACCTGGGTAATGTGTTGTCTGCCAAAGATTGCTGCATCGGACAGTCGCAAACCTGTGAACATGAAAATCGCCAGCGCCATACGAGCCATGGTGCCGCGCGCATGCCGTTTCTCATACTGGACGATCTCCGACACTTCCCAGGTGTGGAAACCTTCGCCATTGCCCGAAGTCAGGCGCTTTATTCCGTTTGCCGGATTGACCTCGACCAGCTCGGCATCCTTGGCCCAGGCGAACATTGCGCTAATGGCTTTTGTGATATTGTTGGCTGCCCCTGGAGCGTCTGACCGGGTATCACGAAGCTCCTTGACGTGAGCCCGCTTCATGGCCGCGAAAGGTAATGAACCCTTCGTCGAAAAGTCCGGACTGACCGGCCCGCTCAGCGGGTGAGGCAGTTTGCACACGCCTTCGAGTATCGTTCGTCGTCGAAGCATCGTGCCTTCGCCGACCTCTGCGCCACCGCGCCGGAAATACTCCTGGCAAAGCCACATCAGACTGCCCGGCGGGGCCACTGGCCTCACTACAGGCCTGACCACATTCTGAGCCGAAGCATAAGGAACGCCATCTCGCGCGCAGCGCACTTCTTCGTGGAACTCGGCTGAACCTGGCTTTTCTCGCAGACGGATCTTTTTTCTACCCGGTGCGCGGAAGTACAGCCGGATATTGCCGTGCCGATCCCTGTCTTCGACAACGCCTTTCAGATTGAATTTCACCATGGTGCTCGCCACGTCCATCATCTGCGATCCCAAGGATTATCGCTGGAGGACATGCCGTCAAGTTTGCTGTTGCGGTGTGGTAGCCGCCCGAATGCCTCTGCCAGTTCCTCCACGTCCCAGACATAGCGCTCTTTGCTGGGCATCCGCGGTTGTGGCATACGGCCATCCGCGACCATCTGGTCGAACGTCGTTGGACTGACGCCGATAGCTACCGCTGCCTGTTCTCGATTAATGCCGAACAGCGGGAGCCCGCCAGGTGCGCGTTTCATTGCTTTACTCGCTGCACATCGCCTCGCGGGCTGAGTTCCGCGACAGTGGAGCATTCACCTAAGAAGCAATCACGCTACCCTTTCCTTGGAATGCCTGGAATGGATCTGTCCGGCCAATGCGGCAAACGGCGGTGGCGACGTGAAAATAGGATAGCAGACCGCGGCCGCGGGGCTTCGAGCCGGGAGACCGCTACCGCCAATACAGCGCTGCAACCGAGTTCGTCTGTTGCAGGGATTTCGCAAGCGAGGTCAGCAGATACAAATCCTGTCCCCGCAACCACTTCTGTCACACCCGAACCGTCTCGGTCTAACCGGGGCGGTTTTTGGGCTTTTGGCCGGGGATGTATCGGTCGGCACCCACATCCAGGTAACCGTTCGGCGAGGGCCGCGGGGCTATGATTTTGGGCAACGGTTTTCTGCGGTAGGTTTCGGCGTGATCCGCAGCCCTGCGCTCGTCGACGATATGCCGAAGGTTGTCGATGCCGTCTTCGTTGAAGACCACGACGTTCGCTTAATTCGGACGCGGGATAGTCGTCGTAGGCGGTCAGGCAACCGAAGCCAGCTTGCGACTCGTCGGTGCAGCAGTGCCTGCTAGCCCCTCTAGTCCTCAAAGAAGGTGACTGCGTTCGCTTCGCGCTGTTCCCTCCAGTAACGCTCCGATTGCCTTGGTGACGGAGCAGTGCCAACCGCGTCAGGGATAGCCTTATCCCTCAAACCAGTCGGCGCTGCGGACTTCCTTGAACCGGACGATGGGGGGGGCGGTGTAACTGAACGCTCAGTCGGCAAAGATAGGTGAGTCAGAAAGGTGGTCTCGCGAAATGGAAGCCCACGGCCGTTCCGTCGTCGATCCAGAGGTCGTATCTGCACGCCGGGGGTTCCTGGAGACGGGAGAGACTCCAACACTGCCTGCGTCTGGACTTCGGTTTCTGCACTGGCGCTCACTGGGGCTAGGGGCAGCTGGACAGCGGTTCGACCGTAGCGCCCGCGAACCGTGGCAGGTCGCGCATAGACGAGGCGTTGAAGCGGTGTGCCATCGCTGCTCAGACCGAAGCCAGGATTGTCTTCTTGGCCAAAAATTGAGACCCATGTCGGCTCCGCGGGGCTCAACCCCCGAAAAGCAAAATACGGACCCAAAGCGGATGCGGCTCTGACATAGGCTTGCAGCGCCAAGTAAGACTGGTGAAACCTCTTCGTCTCATGGCGCCCGCGGTGAACCGCAGACATTGTGCGGTGAAGAAATGTTGCGCCGATAGAGAAGATCGGCAGGCCACGGTCGAGAGCAACATCTATGCTCTTACGAATTTCGGTCTCTTTTACACCTGTTGTCTGTGCCGCCAGCGTCGCTGAAAGGATTGCGCCATCGGCAATTGCAGGAAACCAGTTCATCAGATTCCTGACCCAGTCTCTGCGTTCGGACAATTTATTGATTCGCAGAAGGAAATATCCCGCTGCCACCGCCGAGATGGGATCATTGATTTTCTCTTCCAAGAGGCGGTCCGCCACCTCCGGTATGTCGGCAAGGCGATTCGCCTCGGTGATCGCGCCACCCGAGAGATAAGCCAGAATGATCTCATTGTCCGGTTGCTCACGCGATACGGTGACATCGATCGTGTCGCCTTTCTCGCGCGCGCTGCGCGTCAAAGCAACACGCACTCGCTGGGCGGGTGGTAGTGAGACCAACCGCCAGCCGAATTCGTCGCCACCGATTTGAAGCAGGTGTGGGTTGTTAGGTACGGCGATCGTGATCTGCTGAACGCCGCTGCGATCACTCAGGCGATTTTCGGCATCAAGCGAGCTGCCCTGCCATAGCCCGTCCAACAACGACCACAAGGTCATCCAAACCTTGCCGATCGAGCGACGCGCAGCAATGCCTGAGGTTCCGACGAGATGATCCAACGAATGAAACGGGGTTACCCATTCAAGCCATTCCGTCGGCACTGTGCTCCTAATGTCGAAACGGGCTTCGCTTTTACCGTTCTTCAGGTCCACGATCTGCTGAGCGGTTTCGCCGCTAGGCAGGGTTATCACGACGTGCACTCTGTCTAACGGACCGCGTTTGCCATTAGCGAAGGTCAAACTGCCAGGCCGGCTTGGCGAGGCGGTTCCCGATGCAACGAGGTCACCGAGAGGAGAATAAACGTCAACCGGGAACGTTAGGAACCGATTGTTCTGGCTAGAGCCGGTAATGTGAATTATCAGATCTGTCACGTGATCCTCTCAAGACGAGACCGTGAAACGGCGCCGGAATGCAGCCTGCGTGAGAAACTGCTTGCTCAAGATCTGCTCTTTAAACGAGGTCGAATCGGTTGAGTTGGCTCCATAAGTCCACTCTCCCTGCTCCCGAACGAATTTGGCGGGACCAGTTGAAAGCGACTTGATATCTCTGGCTTGCGCAGGATCTTCCATGAAGGCTTGAGCTAAAGGCCTAAAACCTAGTGGCACGACGTCCAGTTCCAGCAGAATGGAAGGGCGCTTGGCCTGGATGTGCATTGGGACCGTCCAAGTGCCGTCACCCTCGGTGGCTCCCACCTTCTGACGATCGTCGCCGGCGTCCGGCTGTTCAAACTCCAAGAATGCGGAGATAGCTTCTCGCAGACTTGCAATCCCCACGCCATAGCCGTTGCCACTTGGATGTTGAAGGCCACAGTGCCCTTTAAGTGCCGCAAGAAGGGCTGCCGTAAACTTGGCGACACCGCCTTCGGGTGCGTAGGCTATGCGGTTGGCAGTGGTGGCGCGGAGGATTGCCCATTCATTCGTCGTGGGGGTACCGGTTCTTTTCCCACCTATAAGAGCTCGTGGCGAGTCGATCTGGTTGATCATCTCTTCGCTGAGTTCCATGCAAGCATCAATGAAATAGAATAGGCTCGCCTTAGCCTTTCGAATCGAAGCTTGGGCCGTATTTGTCAAGTGGAATACGGCATCCCAGGTGTTGTTGAGATCTTCCCCGAGGTCATCTGCCACGAGATATTGTGTCAATCCGTCGCTGACGCCGTGACCGCAAAAATAAAATACGCCGCGGCTATCTGAATTGAGCGCGATCCGTTCTAGCCAGGCTAAGTACGCTGCTCTGATGTTGGCGATTGTCGGTCTGGTGGGCGTGATCGAGCTCCCAAACGGCGTCGCAAACGCATGGTATGGAGATGTGAGCATCGCCAAGGATCCTAGGGGCGCCTCGCTATTGAAGAATGCCTCGCTCGAATCTTTGGCTTGACCAAGGGGCATGGCATCAACGCCGGTTAAAAACCAATTCGCAATGGCTTCCACCGAGAGCCTCGGCGACGACAGCGGCTTGAGGCTTCCGTATCCGGCCTTGGCGATGCTTGGGTACTCTCCACAGCCAATCAGCAGTACATGCGTTGCGGCGGCAGTAGGATCGCCTTTGATAGCTTGCGATTCAAAAATCAGGCTCATCTAGGTTTCTCTACTGCGCGAGACGTATCCGCAAGCGTTTGTAGAAGCTCGGCCGGGCAAAGTATCCGCCATGGGCATCGATCATCCCATAGCCGGTGTCGTACTGAAGATCCTTCACACCCTGATAGATCGCTTCGGCACAAAATGAAAACACATCGTTCGTATCGAAGACGTTCAGCCACACTGCGACACTCGGATTGCGCGAAATCCGATCTTTCTTCGGATCGGTGGGCATCCCCGCCGGGAGCACCCTGCCGAAGAGTGACATTTCTTCGAAAAGGCCGACTTGTGAGCCGACCGTTACGAGGCGATCGACCTTCAGCTCCGGGGCAAAATAGGTCAGGATGTCGTAGACGATCACACCCCCGAGGCTATGGCCGATAATGATCAGCTTGTCATCGCCGGCCTTCTTTGCTGCTTCGGCTGTTCGCAACGCCCCAAGGACCTCATTGACGATAGATCCGGGCGCAGCAGCCGTGCCGCGGTTTTTGAGGTAGACGAAAACATCCCCCAAGAACCGAGACGCCTTTGTGTGCATTGACCTCCTCGCAAGCGAGAGGGTGGCAGCCGTCATCGCGTCGCTGGGAGCCGAGCCTAGGCGGGCCAACGCCTCCCGTGTCGACTGAAGCCAGCCACTCAAGCTGAGCGTTTCGAGTTTTGGGTCGCCGTCGGGAAGTGCTTCTATCCCTTTCATGAGTTCGTCAACAAACTCGGCGTTCGATAGGGGCGGGGTTTTCATCGCCCATGCAGGCGCGGGGTTCGATTGCAGATAGCGCTGCGAGGCTTCATATGCAGCGGCGATCCTTTCGACATTTTGCGAGGCGTTTGATGTGGCAGAAGCAGTGTCCCACACCAAGTCGACTGCATCCGCGAATCCTTTGGCGCGACTGAGATCGCCGAGATTGACGATGTCAGTTCCAGCCTGTTCGCGGGCCTCCTGAAGTCGCAAGTCTATTTCGGCATTCGCTTGTCCGAGGGCAAGAGCCTCCACACCACCACCAGGAAGGGAGGCCTGGTTCCATAAGAACTTCACCCCGTCGCCTCCCCAATAGGGAAAACTGATCGCAGTTTTTTCGACATCGAGGCCGAGCGGTCCAGCAAGCAGCGTCTTCAAATATTCTTGTTTGCGCGCTTGATCGTCTAGAAAACCGGCATCCTCTTTTCGGTTGTTGACGCCATGAACAAAGACTATTGGCACCCCTGCATCCTCCTTGCCATTGCCAGAATCAGCTGTAGGCCGGAGTTTGCCGTCTCACAACTGGAAAACGACAATAAAGTACAAGGAAGGGGAAGCAATTACACCATGTCGCTCTGAGACGGCTGACGAGATGGCCCGTCGGCACAACTTAACTTGTGATTTCTATGGTCCCGGAAGCTTTTCACCTGCGGCAACAGCTTGGTCCTACAACGAACCTGAATCGTGGCATGGGTTCAGCGATGGCGGTGGTAGTGATTCAGTTTGAAACTGATGGTCGCATTCGTACCCGGACCTGGTCGGGCGGCGAGCATAGCGGTGGCACAGTGACAACTTCGGCTGATGTCATAGTACGCCTAGCAATACGGGTCGGTCCAAGGCGAATTTTCGGCTCGATCCGTCGCGAAATTTAGGACCGAGCCAACCGGGCTGCTGCTCCGGCTCGCGCTAATAAAATCCCGAGTGCCGGATCAAAGGCTCGCATCATCAATATCAGCTCAGGCAATTCACTGATGGACGGGGGAGCCGGAATAGCGAAGGCTAGGCGTTCTAGCTTCTCCGCAAGCCAAGCACGGAGCGCCTGCTTGGTTGGCTGCGCACCGGCGCACTCAATGATCCGCCACGCGGCCTCGCTGGGGTGGCTGCTATTGGCCTCATCGGCAGAGAGCTCAATCACCGCATTGGCTATAGATTCGGCAAGGCTCGTGTTATGGTCACGAGCGGCGATTTGAGAAAGCGTCGACAAGCCGTTGATCACGGGACGTTTGTCCGACGTTGGGCTCCCGCCGCGCAACCCCTCTAGCAACGATTTGATCGCGTCATGCCCCCGACGGGGAATGTTAAAGTGCATAAGCACATCCGTCAGCGGGTGGAACCTTTCCATGCTCGGCTCCTCGCAAAACTGATGGAACTTCTCCCCGATGCCACTTTCCGCGGGCATGTCCATGTAGGCTGCCTTCCGCTCTCCCTCCAGCAGTGAAGGAAGAAACATGGCAAATTCCATTCCTCGCTCCGAAATCGCCGCGCGGGCCTTCTCCGTATGCGGCTTCCATTTTGTGGCCACATGGTCACGCACAGTGTGAACAGCATTGAGAGTTCGACCGACCATGTCGGCCACGAGGTAGCGTGGATCGATCCACTCTGGCCGCCACAAAGGCTGATCAAAAAAGCCCAAGAATACTGAGACGACAAACTCATTTCCGGACAGCCTCATAGCCCAAGGCACAATTTGATCGTAACGCAACTCCATTTTGGCGAAGGCCATAAAGATCGCGCTCGCATGTGCTGCGGCGGCGATCCTACGCCAATAGGCAGGTCGTTCTCTGAGTATCTCATGCTGCGCCAGGTAGGCAGTGGTGACGACGAACGCTGCCGCATAGACCCGACACGAATTCTCCAACCGGGTCATATCGCCAACCAGCTCGACGAGAAGCCTTTCACCAAGATCGGCAAACCGGCCTTGCGAAGCTGACAGTGAAGCGCAGACCTCAAACATCCCGACCAACGCGTACGGACTCGACCCAGGGATGTTGCCCGTTATGGCGACTGCAACGTCATCCGGGTCGGCGAGACTAAGTAACCCCACCGGCGTCAGTCGCGCAGATGCGCACGTTCCGATCAACGACTGAATGGCCCGACCAGGACCAACGCCAAGACGCCGCCGCCACTCGTCTGTCAGTTCCGCTGCAACGTACTCACTCAAATTGCCCGCTTCCCGAGGTGCTGGGATCAGAGCATCCCAATAGCCGCAATGCTCAGGAAAAAAATCTTCTCGGGTAATATCTTCTCTCGCTTCAGCCTTCACCCGCAGTTCTTCCGCAAAAAGCTCCGGGCTTGCCGAGAACAGATCGACCGTTTCGACAAAAGCTTTCTCATCAAGCTTCGAGCGGGATAGCCGAGCTCGAGCCTGGGCTTGCCCATCGGCGGGCAGTGAGAATCTCGACGCAAATTCGTCGAAGGCGGCCAGGCGCCGTACCTTTTTTGTCGCAAGAAGACTGGCGAAATTGAAACGGAAGCGATGCTGCGGCAACTCAACGATCATCGCGCCGTCACTCGCAAGGTTGAGTTTCGCGTCGACCTCCGTTCCCGACTGGTTTGTCAGCTTCACGCCCTTCTTCCCGTCCACGATCTTTCGAAACGCGCCAACAAGCTGTTCGAAGCTTACGACTTCCACCTCGCCGAGATGAACAGGCCGCTCAAGGGAAATACCGAAGATGCGGGCGAGTTCGCCATCGGCCAGTACGGCAGAGCGAATTGAGGTTGGAAGCTTTTGAAGGGCGTACATCGCCTTCATGCGCCGGAGCTTACTCGGAGGGATCGATATCATTACTCTCCTCCGAAATGGCCATCACGAATGTCTTAACGTGCTCGACGATGGCGTTATAAGTGTGCGGTGACCTTTCGTGCAGGCCGCCAACAACTTTCTTGTCAACCCATTTGAGATAATTGTTGAGTGCCGTGTCCGACAACTCGACGGGAATCAGGAGCCCGCTCATCATGGCCGTCTCGACAGCTGTGCTCCACCCCGGCGGGGGCTCTTTCCNCCTGCCGATCCAATCATCCGGAACCGGCAAGGTCGCCAGCAGAGCGTCCGCGTACGATGAAGCGCGAGTTGGATCTGGCTCCGCTTCCCATACCTGGATGATCGCGTGCTTGATTGCTGACAAGCAGCTTGCGAGCCAACGGATCTCGGCAGGGAACTGCGGCAACTCGCGCAGAATGGCAAGGTCAAGGCTTTCCCGGATTGCTCTGAACTCCGCGCCGTGACCAGGCCTGCCGTGCTGGACCGCAATCACTAGCTCCTCGGTATCGACCGGCACGAGACCGACACCTGCTTGGCGAAGTCTGTGTCGGCACAGGCGGCGCTCCCGATCGCTGATCGCGCCCCGCCGTTCCAAATCCGTTAGAATATCGAGCGTCGTCGCGACAGGAGTCCTGTTTCCCTGCCTGTCGGCCGCGAATCCCTCTTTGTTTATTGCCCGATCGTCGATTACGACCGCATCGACGTCGCGCAGATCATGCAGCAGGTAGAAGGTGGACGAAGGCATGTCGTCGTCTTGTTCGTGTCGGCCCGGATTTCTCGCGCCGAACACAATTTTCCCTTGCAAATAAGCCCCGCGAATAGCGTGCCGGATCAGATTAATGAATTCGACTATCCGCTGGATGCCTTCTTCGGCATCGATAAGTGACTTGGCTTGCTGTTCAGTGGCAACATCGATGTAGGCTTGGTTGAACGCATCAAGGAATGGCACCAGGAGGTCGACGGTCATCAGATACGTCAACGACAGCCCGTCAATGAATATCGCTTTGCCAGTATCAGCCTTCGCGCCATTCGGCCATCGCTGGTCTTGCAGCCGGAAGAACTTGCGCGCGATACTTTCCGTCCCAGCATCAATCTTGCCTTGGTCGACCAACTCATCGAGCACCGAATGAAGGTCAATCAAATTTCGCTCATAGGCTGAAGCATCGAAAACCCGATTGTCTTCAAGCGACACCCGGCGGATCGGCGCCGGATGCAAAAGGACCCCTTCAAGGCGTTGGGCAGCTCGAAGCAGTCGGGCGACCTCTTCGCCCACGTCTTGCGTCAGAGAATCCGACGAATTGAGTCGGTCCTTCATAACTTTTAGCTGGTTTCGCGCGACCGCCTTTTCGATCGCCCGGGCTTCGACAATTCGTGACCGTTGCAGATTGTCGATGCGATTTTTCCCCGCAAACAACTCATGCAGCGCCCCGGCCGGGATGATGGTCTGCTCGTAGGTTTCCAACACTTTTGGTAGCAAGCCGACCCATCCGAGAGTCAGCACAGCAGATAGATCGATCGCAATCCGCTTGACGTCTTCGAGGGGCGATGGGGGACGTGAGCCGCTGAAAAGCGGCAGAATTGATTTCTTCCGGCCATCGGGTTGTTCTGAGTTCTGGATCAGTCCACGAAGCGCGACATCTACGAGCGTGGTCCGCAGCCCCGG
Source organism: Mesorhizobium sp. WSM1293 (assembly GCF_000513875.1). Lineage (NCBI taxonomy): Bacteria > Pseudomonadati > Pseudomonadota > Alphaproteobacteria > Hyphomicrobiales > Phyllobacteriaceae > Mesorhizobium > Mesorhizobium sp. WSM1293. Next base: position 89,504 of record NZ_AZUV01000010.1, read on the forward strand.
TGCGGCAATAAACAGCGGAAGATCGCCAGCCACCACCGACCCGGTGATGTTGCTCGTGCGCGCCGACCATTCTCGCTGAGATGACAACAGCTCTTTGAGTTCAAAGCGCTTTACTGGCCCATCGGTACCGGACAAGTCGATTGCGCGCCGGAACCATTCTTGGGCTTCCGGCTTCTTGTTTTCCAGTCCGTTATCCAACACAAGAGAATACGCGCCGATCAGCACATGCGCGTCATCAGGCGATCGTTCGATCGCGGCATCGATCAGGGCTTCTAAGTGCAAACCGCCGATCCCCTGCGCAAGATGCGCCGCATGAATGAGCTCTAGGCCACTATATCTGGATGACTGGGCGAGGTAGGCGCTGATCGGCGATGCCAGAGCCTCCCAGTCTCCCATTTCGATTGCTATGGCGACTTCAAGCTGTAAATCGCGTTCGCCTGGCAAGGCGTTCACAAGCGAGTCGAGGGTTTGTCGAGCTTCCTTAAGCAAGCCGCCCCGGTATTGCACGATCGCAAAATTTCTTAGGAGTCTTCCGTCTTTGGTGACGATATCAGGATGGAGAACTGCCAGCCGCCTGAAGTTGGCTTCGTCACCGGATGCAGCGTATGCGACGAGAGCATTTCTGAGGTCTGTCGGATCGCCGGAAAGCTCAAACAGCTTCTCGGAAAATTCGCCGACCGCCCGGTCATCACTCTTCGCCATCAGCGCGTGAACAAAAGCACGAAGCGTTTCGCGGTTGGGATCGCGCTCATATGCCTTCTTATGCTCGGTAACCGGATCGGCTCCTTCCGCCTTCGCTATTTCAACTTCCAGCGCCTGCACAGTGGACTGATCCAGCCGTGCGCGCATTTGATCCAAGATCAAGCGAGCCGACGTGGCGTCGCCGGTTTTCGCAAGCGCTTGAATTTCCAGATTGGCAATGATTTCAGGCGAGAACAGCTCGCCAAGTTGTTGCCGGAATTTCGCGACGACCTTCACCATTTGCGACGGATCGGCGGTGTGGAAGCTAAGGGTCAGGAGCGCGTTCAGGTCGTCGTCATCAAGTCCGCCAAACGCCTCGCGTTTTTCAAGATATGATCGAATCGGAGTTGGGTCGAAGACTGGATCGAATGCGAGGGCGAACGACAGAAACTGTACGGCAGTCCTGGGCTCTTCCATTTCACGTCGAAGGCGAGCAAGGGCGGCCTCCTTCAGAGTTGGATGCAGCATTTCGGCCCAGTAAATGTATCGATCAGCCACACCCAGGGCGTGCGTTAGTCCGAGGGCATGCAAATCCTTCCGAACAGCGCGGAAATCCGCCAACGCGAGATCGAGCTGCGTTGCGAACCCCGTGTCATCCCGGATCGGCAGCGCACCACGAATATCAAGTGGAACCCCCCTCGCGATGTGGATCTGATCCGCTTTTGGGAAGAGGAGCGCGAACCGAACGCACGCTCTCAAAAACAGGAGGTTCGGATCGAATTCGATTTGGCTGTCAGTTACCTCGGCGAGGTATCGTGCCGACTGTGCGAGGTCATGCTCGTTGATCGCTATCTCGATCAGCGTCTGAGCGCCGCCCGCAGACAACTCGGATACAGAAATCTTGGATCCATCGAACCACTTGCGTGCGTCGGCAGGACCTTGGGATGCAAGCAGAAGGTGGAGCAGGACGCCGCGACACTCGGGGTCAATTTCATCGCGTAGCAACCGCACGGCTCCCGCAACATCGCCTCGTGCCGCCTGCAACCGCGCCTCCGCCGGCAAGATTGAATCCTCGCCATTGGCCGTTCGACCTAATTCAAGAAACGTCTCCGCATCGTTTATCGCGCCGCGGACTGCTTGGCTTCGAGCAGCTCGCAGGAATATGCGACGCTTGAGCACTGTGGAGACCCATCGATTGCTCGCTTGCCGAAGATCGGTCGCCAGCAAAGCGAATTCATCGACCGACGCTGCTTCTACAAAGCCGCCCCGCCGAAGGGCGCGCATGTAGCGCGCGAAAAAGTCCCGCTCCAAAGCCTCTGCAAGGCTTGTCTGATTAGCAGCCGGATCAGTGAGAGCAGGTGGGCCAGCTCCTTCACCCGCTTCGGTGGGCGCGACACGGACACTGACGACATTGAGGATGCGATCAACCGAGCGCTGTAGGTCATCAACCTTGCGATCGACCGAAGCGAGAGCGACAAACCCGTAGTGTTTTTCTACTAGTTCGGGATACGTGGTCAGCCGGCGCTGAATTTCCTCCCAGCCCAGAACGTGAACTGAGAACAAACCGGCTTTGCGGTGCTCCTCGGTAATCTTGCGGGCGTGCCCCTGGAGGAGCTGGTCGTTCTCCGCTGTCGTCGCGATTGTGAATTCTGCTAGGGGCGGAGTGAATGACTTAGCCTTCTCGACCTCACTCGTGATCGACTCTTTGGTTAGTGGTGTGGGCGGCCAAACCTTCTTTCCTTTGCACTGCACACCAAGATGCGACGCCTCACGAGCGCCATAGATATCGACGCCATGTTGCCGTTGGCCCTGCCGGCCGTGCCGCACTGTGTTGGGATCGTTCCACTCACGCGTAAACACATCCGCGCAGATATCCTCGAACTCGTCCCAGTTCTTTGGCGGTGGCAGCTGTGACGAGGAGATGGTGGGCATGATCTACTTGTCTGGTAAGTTTGCAGCCGTCCGTTCTGCAAGACCCTGCTCCTCCAAATCCCCAACAAATCGGCTAAACGGTGCAATATTTTAACGAATGTTGGCTTGTTGCGCACCTATTAGACCGGGCCGGGCCACAGTCATTTCGCTATCGCGCTTGCAGCGAAGTTGCTGTTGTTTGTCTCCATTCGGGCACCTGACGTGCAGAGGTAGCGCTATTGTTGTTATCAGAAGCGCGGGAATTTAAGGGTGTTAGGGGACGGACTACGTAATTGGCTTGGCCCGCTTACAGTCCCTTGATCAACGGCCGCGATGGCACGGTCGTCCTGGAGATGAGCGCACCGACCGATGCCAATGCGATCTTCGACGTGCTCGGGCCCTGTGCGTCCAGGCTGCATCTGGTCGGGCACGAGGCGACCGGATGGTCGGCCTGGCTGCATCGCGAACCCTCGGCGCGTGGCATGCCGATGGTGCACCTGGAGACGCATCACGCAGCCCGAATGCTGGAGGCGCAGCGCGTGCTGACCCGCGGCCTGCGCGGGATCCATGTCGGTCGTGGGTGGCCTTTCTTGGCATCGCAAGGAAGATAGCTCTTTGGGCATCTGCTTTCGAGTGGGGGTAACGGTCGGGGTGCGGGAAAGTTAGGCGGAAGGCGCCTTGTGGCGCGTGCAGCGCTCAAAGTTCTTCCCGCCCCCCCCGGGTGAGTGGCGAATACTGGCCGGTCAAGTTGAAAACCACTTCCATAGTCCTCAATATCTTGAGGATTTGATGGGCCAGTGCCGATTCTGTGTCAGTCTGCTTTGGAGAATCATGTGGAACGCTGGATATGCGCATTCTGTGGTCCGACGGGTGAGAAGCGGACGAAGGAACACCTTTGGCCGGCCAGTCTCCATAGACGCGTTGTGGCATTGCTGGACGGCGGCGAGCAGAAATTCTGGCTTGCTCGTTTGGATAGGGCGCTCCCAAACGAGCCAACCATTCGAGACGTTTGCGCGATTTGCAACAACGGTGAATTGTCGAAGCTGGATAGCTACATCTGCGAGGCCTTCGATCGCTATTTTAGCATCATCCGCGAGCGTGGCGAGCAGGTGACATTGGACTACGACTACCATCTGCTGAAACGCTGGTTGCTGAAGATGTCGTACAACTCAGCGCGCATCAGCGGTTCAGACGTGCCCGTCTTTCAACCACTGATTCCTTACATCCTGGGGCAAAATACATCCGGAGGGCGGACCGTTCGGCTTTTCCTGGACATGACATATCCAAGCAACATGCCGGCAGAGGAGAGGCAAGCCGGTCTGCCTGCGATAGTACGGCCGGAAATCAACCGTGTCGGGTTTCTTGGCTACAACGCGCCGACCGGATCCAAAGTGCTGAGGGCAGTGCACCTGCGGAGCTTTAGCTTTCTTCTTGCCTTCTTGCCGAGCGCTGCAAACGCGACGTCCGTGCAAGCTTTTGTTGCCGAGTTTCTCTCGTGCCGCCCTTCAGCCCGCGAACTCAGGGCTTCCATTTCGCGCGTAACATTGTCCTGCAACGGAATCGATTGTTGGGAATCGATCAAGTCGGGGATGGCGCACCGCATCGACTTCAAGCGCGCTTAGACCGCTGATTCGATGTACCTAGGACTGCCGCGAGGGCTGGCCTGGCTTGGTGACGGAGAAGCCAGCCGGCCTCATGAAACGCTATGGCAAAGGCGCTCTGTTCAGTTCGGTCGAGCGGGCGCTTTTTTGCACGCGCTGTGACAGGGGCGAGCCTGTCAGGCTGGAAACTCACAAGCTGCCACGCAATTGAGGGAGTTGGATGGATGCAAGACCTCATCAATTTCATCCAGGCCAACTCAATGCAATCGCATCGTTGCCGATCAGCGACTTGACTGCCGAGCCGAACTGAGCGCGATCACGGCTGGTCAGCTGCCGTCGTCATGCAAAGTCATGCGGGCCGCCGCAGACGGGGGACAGTCGGTCCCGCGTCCCGTCCTGCGGCCGGCGCTATGCTGACGCTCCTACGGCTGTCCTGTTACCGCCTGCGGCGGCGGCGAATTTCCTCCGTCCCGCGCGCGACAATGTCCGCATGTGCGGACGCGCGCAGGACTGCGGTTTATGCGCCTTTTTCCTTGGGCGCCGGCCAACGCCGGTGCGAACGTCCAACAGGACTGGTGGCCTTCGACGCCTCGTCCTGTTGGCAAACGGTTTTGTCGGTGCCACCGGGCGGTCGCGACAAACATTTCTTCCGATCTGGATTCAATGGGGATTTCAAGGCGCGCGACGCCTGCATGGTTAATTCGTAAACATAACGCTCGTGCGCTTCCGAACCGTGTTTATGAGGTGGTCAATCAGATATAGGTAGGTGTTATTCCGATTCGCTTGGGAAGCGACTTGCCTATGCTTACACATGGTAAATCGATCTATTTGCACTTTCTCGATCGGGAATTGGGCGAGGCCGTTCGTCAAGAGGTGTCAGAGCACGAGGTGGACGTGGCCTTGAAATTGCTCACGCTTTTATCAGGCGCGACCCTGAATTGCAGTGCCTCCATCCTATTCGAAAGTCCCGCATTAAATCGATCTTCGTCTCTCCGCATTCTTACCAATACTCTGGTCGAGACCGGGAAGCTTATTGTATTGAGCAATCACCCAACTTTATCGGAGTTCATCGAATCGCGATCTCAGCTTTATTCGCATGACCGCGGGCGATACCCGATGTATTTTGGTAAGAAACTATTACTGCCCGGTTCAATATCCATAATGCCAAAGGCTTCGAGCGCGACAAATTCTCTTGCTCAACAGCTTAGCGCATGGGGAGGAGATGGAAATCGTTCTTCTGATCAAGTCGAGGACGCGAAGAAAGTTGTAATGGAAAGTTTGCTTCGTCGCGAAGGGCGCGCGGTTACCGCATCGCTTTTTGCTGCCGCAACGGCCGCGTCAGGTCATCCCGACATGGCGATAGGCATAATCCGAAGGCAAATATCGGTTGAATACACTACGCATTTTATGGGTGCGCTCAACTCGGATATTTATACGGGAATTCCAAGGATCGAATTCTTCGATTCTTGCTCAAGGAATTTCCCGCTATATGACTACAGAATATCACTGGCTTTGGCACAATGCCTCGGAATGGGCAGATTTATTCGCGAGGATTGGCAAAATCATAAAAAGTATTGGAATTCTATTTTCTATCGCGATGGTCCCGACGGTGGATTGATTTTGCTTCAGGAGAAATTTGAGATTTTTGGGAGAACTTTGCGGCGAATGATTTTATCAGATAAGACGATTAATAACGCGTTCTTCCGCATTAGTATTATCCAAATTCTTGAGCGAATTCACGGACAGTTCTCATATCGCGAGCTTGATGTGGAGCCTGACGCGATTGCAGTATTCGCCTCCCGAATCGAGAGTGTAATGAAACAGATGTCAAACAACCGAGAATTCGATGAGGCAAATAAAATCGAACGTGAAAACATACTTGGAAGAAGGAAGATTGACTATCTTCTTATTGTCGCAACGGATGTTGAGAAGGAAAGTGTTTTAGATAAAGCGAAAGAGCTTGATTGTAACCCCCAGGTAAGATTTGGTGCAGGTCGCAGTTATTATGATTTAGGGGATATCAATGGAAATAACATAGTTCTAGTAAAAGCATCAATGGGATCTGGAACTATTGGCGGATCAATTGCAACGGCGATGAAAGTCGTCCCGCACATCGATCCGCATTATGTCATAATGGTTGGAATTGCTTTTGGGATCGACGAGAATAAGCAAGAGATCGGGAGAGTTTTGGTTGGTCGCCAAGTGCTTGGGTACGAGCAACAGCGGGTTGGTAAAACAGAGAACCTGTCTCGAGGAGCCAAAGTTGATACTAGCCCTGTTCTGATCAGTCTGTTGGAAGGAGCAGCGGAGGTCTGGAGCGAGGCCAAAGTCGAGATTGGCCTGATGTTGAGCGGCGAAAAACTCGTAGACAACATCGATTTTCGTGAACAGTTGAAAGCGATCTCCAATGGAGAGGCAATCGGTGGCGAAATGGAGGGAATCGGGCTGGCAGTCGCCCTTGCCGAAACTCCAAAGCATTGGGTGATAGTAAAGGCAATATGTGATTGGGCGGACGGCAATAAGGGCGAAAACAAGAAAGATCGGCAGGCCCTGGCTGCAAAAAACGCGGTGTCACTGGTGTTCCGAGCGCTGCAAATTGCGTCAGATGGTGAGGGTAGATGAGTGCGATGCTGCACTGCGACTACCTTGTCATCGGGGGCGGGCTTGGGGGGCTGACGGCTGCTAACGTTCTTGCCGAGGCAGGCTGCGACGTGGTGCTTGTGGACCGAAGTCTGCCAGAGGCTCGAGGAGCGTTGGGAGGGTTTACGCGGTTCTCGGGTGCGAAATTCTCTCTTCTGCCAGCTGGGCAGGGGCTCGCGCCCGTGGCTGGCGGCCTTGGAGCGTTGCGTGCCACAACACAAGATGTCTTAGCCTTTTGCGATCTGGCTGACCACTCAGCCGTAGGTTCTCTGGATCTCCTAGACGACCAGCCGATAGGTGCCCAGGCTAGTATGCGAGCATATCAATCCATTGTTCTCACACCACAGCAGGTCGAGCGGCTTGTCGAGCGCATCTCAGGCAAAGTTGGCGCCTCGATACGTGTGATCGATGCAGGGATAGATGAACTACGGCCTGGTCCGTCAGGTTGGCTCGCTTTTAGTCGCGGCGGAGCAATTGTAGAGGGCCGGGTCGCCATCTTCTGCGGCGGCAGGATGGGTGGGACGCTTCTGCGCCGTGCTGGAGCGATGCCGCAGGAGGGAAAAGGGATCGATCTAGGCGTTCGAATAGAGTTCGCTGAACGGGAAAGTCTGCGCGCACTTCGTGACCGAGGTCCGGACGCGAAGATTCTCATCGGCCCCACTAGAACCTTCTGTCTCAATTCCCCGGGAACGATCTTCAGGTATGGCTTCCGCCAAATTACGATACCAGGCGGTATCGTAGCGGATACGTCTGAGCGAGGCGCCAACTTCGGCATCCTAACGAGGGTTCAAGGGAAGGAGGACAGACTAGGTCGGGTCCTGCGAGCCCTCAGAACGGTTCCGCCCGCGGAATATGAGGCTGCGCCCACGGTGAAAGGGGCTCCCTTTCAGGATAAGACTGCTATTCTGGAATCAGCATACGGGTTTGAAGTCGTTGGCCATCTCAAAAAGTTTGCTGAGACACTGGGGGAGTTGGGTCTGGTCGACTGGACTTCGGAGCATCGAATTCACTTCCCGCTTCTGGACTGGCACTGGGACACATTCGCAGTTGGACATTCACATCGCACCAGCCAGCCCAACCTCTTCGTTGCGGGTGACGCGGCAGGACATGCACGCGGACTTCTGCAGGCTGGCGTTTCCGGATGGCTTGCCGCGCGTGAGGCTCTAGCAGATGCAAGCCTTTAGGTGTTTTGACCCACTTTATGGACGCATGGTCCTCACGGCGCAGGAAGCTGAACTTATGCGCGCTCCGGAGGTGCAGAGGCTGCGAAGCATAAGGATGTGCAATATCAACTCCCTCCTTGTGAGTGGTGCTTCGGAGATATCACGTTTCGAGCATAGTCTTGGTGTTGTGAGGCTGGCCAAAGAGTGGTCCTTGGCCAGCAATGCCGACGTTGATTCGTCTGCGATTGTATCAGCCGCAGCCATCCTTCATGACATCAAGACGGGGCCATTTGGGCACTCTCTTGAGTACATATTAAACGACACCCCCGAGCTGGCAGACTTAGATCATCAGCGCGTTGGGCAAGACCCAGAAGAGTCTTTCTTTCAGCGAACGCGGGCCAATGTCTCTTACATGGGCGTTCAATTCACCGCACATTCGATAATGGGTCGGCATTGGTCTCAAGTTACACAGACGATTGCAGGAAGCGGGCCACTAGGTCCATTGATTAGCGGCACGATGGATCTCGACAATATAGATAATGTCGTGAGACTGGCCTATCATGTTGGTTTGGCTGAGCATCGAGATGCTGACTTAGCCCTCGCACTCGCGAGAGACATACGCGTCCAGGAGCACGGGCTTTCTATATCTCGGGAAAGCGTACCTCTTGTCGAGCGATGGCAGTTCTTGAGACATCGGCTTTATCGGTATCTCTTGCACGACTGGGCCGAATTCTCGGCGAAGGGAATGCTGACGAAGGCAATAGAACGTGCGACGGAAGCAGAAATAATTGGAACAGATAGCTGGATACTAACCGACGATGGTTTGATTAGCCGTTTGATTTCAATGTCTATAGGAGAGAATCAGGACGTCGGAGCGCTAATTAAAAGGGTAATGCTTGCCGATCTATATCATCCAATTTCCCTGCTCAAAACTCATCGCGTCAAAGGGTACGCGGAACTCTCCAAGCCTAGTACTAAGCGCTCTCTTGAAGCCAAGATCTCAAAGATTGTTGGATGCCCTTGCATTTTCCACGTCATTTTAGATCGAGCGAAAACGGATAGAAAGGTAGCACTATATATTAGGGACACTGCGGAACACGTTGTCGTAGGTGAGGATTCACACGAAATGCTGGTGGGCTTATTCTCGTCGCGGGCGCTTTCCGATCGGATGGCAACGCGTGCGCTTGCGGAGTTGCGAAACATACTTCGCGACGATCTCGAAGATGCCCAGCTGATGTCCGATCCTCTCGAGGATCCTTTTCAGGCCGTATCTAGCCAACTGAAGCTAATTTGATGGAAGCCGATGTCCATAGACAGCTGTCGTTGGTCGACTGGGACTTCATCGAACGCGGTCCCTTAGACATATCCGCGATCCATTGGTATCCAGGTAGCTTTGCACCCGGGCTACCCGGAGTACTGATAGACCTTTTATCGAAGCCTGACGCTACGGTGTTCGATCCTTTTTGCGGTATCGGATCAACTGCAGTGGCTGCCATACTTCGCGGTCGCAATTCAGTTTCCTGCGACATCAACCCAGTAGGTGTGATGTCCGGCTTGGCCACGGCTGGATTGCTATCGCTGTTGCTGCGCAACCAGTACCTGTTCGAAGATGTGTTCGACTGCCTCCGTGAAGTTGTCGAGGAAGTTCAGGGCAAAAATGGATTTGTTAGAAATCCGAAGCGGCCGGGAACGGACGTTGATGACTATGTCGAAGATCTTGGCGGCAATTCGCTGAATGACATCATGCCGTATCTGTTCCGGCAGGCGACGATTGAGAGCCTTCGTATCTGGTACCATCCGAAAACGTTGGTGGAGCTGCAGAGGCTAATTGATGTCCTTGAGGCATCAACAATCCCGCGATTCGCGAAAGTTGTAGGGTTCACAATGTTGTCGGCTATTGCGCGCAGCACGTCGTCAGAAACGCGCAGCTGGGGGCACGTCGCTGACAACGTTCGGCCGCGTGAGTTTGTGTACAAAGACGTGATGAGGGCCGCCACCACATGGCTTCAGCGGACCAGACGGCAATTGTCCTCCGTCCGTGGATCAGTACACCGACCCGCACATGTTGCAAGGTTCGCGTTCTCTGTTGTCGACTGGACATTGCAGAAGAAGCAGATTTCCTTAGAACAGGAGGCGGAACTTCTGCTGACGTCGCCGCCATATGGAGGGGCGATCGACTACGGCTTAGCTCAGCGCCTTACTATGTACTTTATGGGGATGTCGGACGATGCGCTCGCCGCGCTGGTCAGCGCCGAGATAGGCGCGCGGCGAAAGCGATCTCGGCCAGGCCATATCAACCTTTGGGCCGAGCAGCTTGTGGAGGTAGCGGGGCGACAGCTTGGGTGCATGGCACCTGCCAGCTACGCTGCATATGTTTTGCCGCACAAAGATCATGGGCGAGACATGGGTGAACTGATGCTAAAGGAGGCCCTAAGCGAACTGGGGTGGGCACTGTGTTTCTCTGCTGATCGATCAGTGCGTCAGTCTCGCACTCGTCAATCTTGGACATCAATCAAGAAGGAGACGATCTTGGTCTTTAGACGAGGGATTTGAGCAATGCTCTACGTGGTCACCGGCGTCCGTGGGGCCGGGAAAACGACGCTGATTGATGCGATCCGGCAAAGCGACCTGGGTCTGGTACTGCAGCCTTCAACAACTCGAGCGCCGCGTTTTGAGGGAGAAGTGGAATACGAATTCGTGAAGTCCTGGTCTCCGGAGCGGTACGCTTGGTCGATCAAGGTTGGTGAGCACTACTACGGCATGCGGCTCAGCGAGATCGCTAAATCAGAAACGGCTCCAGCCTTCACCGTATTTGAGCCGATTGCTATCCAGACGTTCTATGATTACCGGGACCGCTCTGGTATTAGCGCAATGACCATTGGTCTGGATACGGTATTAGATCTTGTTGAGCAGAATGCGAGAGTTGGTGCGAACGCATCACGCCTGATGACAGGTGAACAGTTTGCCGCAGCACTCTTTAAGGTCCGAGCAGCAGACGTAGTCATATCGGGTGATCAGCAGGCGGTGCTCAACGCAGTCTCTCGGATCGTCAGGGGCTGCTAGCTCGAGCCATACTCGTCGATGCGGAGTCGGCGAGCATGTCCGCTTTCCCCAGGAAGTTTCGACTGTGCGAACGTCCGACATCAGGCGCAAAGCAGTCATGCTGGCTTCACTTCGGAGGGTTTGCTGAGGCTCCGAACCGGACAGGTGAAAGGTTGCTTTGTCCCATATACCCCCTTGGGTCGACGAATACTCTGTTGACGTTAAAAACACCCGAGTCAGTCGCTCCCTTCTCGTACCGTTTCTACCGCCAGCGATCCGGCCGGGGGGCGACAAGAGCTCGCCCTCGGGTTTCGTAAGGTGTATCCATGCAGCCAAGTCTTCCGGGCGCAACACCACGATCTGTCGGTTGTGAATGGGCGCTACGTCCGGCCCGGGTTCTGTCGTCAGCATAGCGAATGTGGGCGGCTTGTTGCCTTCGCCCTCCCGCCATAAGCCAGCGATCGCCATGAACGGGGCGTCATTGAGCGTGAAACGATGCTTCGCCTTCGGAGACTTCTTCCCGGTGAACTCGAAAAAAGCCGATGCCGGAATAAGGCAGCGCTTGCTGCTGGCGAAATTTCGGCCTTCCCAGCGGAAGTTGAAGATCGGCCCGCCTTTGGGCCCGGAAGGCGGAAAGGCAAAGGTCATACGCGTGAGTTCGATCGTGTCGCCGGCGGCGCGCATGATCGGAGCGGGGTCGCTGATGCGAATGTCATCCGACTGTGGCAAATCCAGTTCGGTCTGATCGCTAGGAATGTCGAACGCCAGCGATTGCATCATCCGGCAATATTCTGCCCAGGCGATATGCTGCTCGTAGTCGTTCCACATAGCTGCCCGACGTTTTCGGTCAGTTGCAGAGTTATGCCAAATAGCGTGGTCGGACCGCTACGCCACCGTCCGGAGATTCACTGCTATGCCCCGAAATCTTGCGCATCCCGCTCGAGGACTTTGCGCTGTCTGTCGGTGATGACATCGCCGTGGCTGAAAGTGATGCGTTCAAGGTCCGGCTCATCGGACCATTTACGAAAAGCCGCACCAGCGGCGGCGCATCGTTTAATTAGCTTCTCATTCAGCCAGCGTCGCTCGTTTCCCCAGCAATGCCCCGTGACGCGGCTATCCTCGCCTCGATCTCAAATGAGACTTGCATCGAATCGACGTGAGACAGGAAATCGTCACGGCGTCGGAGGCTTGGAACCCGGTGCCCTGAGCAATCAACCGGTCGCCTTCGGAGCCGCCCCGAACGCGATGGCGGTTCAGCCCAAAGATCAGGAAAATCGGACGGTCCTTTTTCATCCGTTGGTGGACGGGCGGCATACTCTCGCGTTTGGGGCCGTTCTTTGACAGGACGGAGAGGCGCCACAGCACGGACGACATCAGCAATGACAGATCGCAGCCTGGTGGCGGTTCCTTCCGCTAGTTCCAAGCCACGCCCACGGCGTCCTCGAATGGATTGGGTCTGACCGAAGACCGCCTTCGCTGCGCTCAGTCTCGATCGTCTTCTCGCAACGACGCCGCTGCGTTTTCTTCCCCTGGCCGCTGCGCGTCCATTCCTCGCGATTCAAGAAAGCCTCGCGTCGCCATCTTCCACTTCGTTTCAGCCCCTTCTGGGTGCGGACCGATCGTCTCCGATCTCTCGACCACCATCGAGGCCGCGATGGGCGCGGCCCGAGAAAACAGAAGGAACCACCACAATGGCTACGATCGGCACTTTCTCCCGCACCGCGAACGGCTTCTCCGGCACGGTCAAGACCCTCAACCTCAACGTCAAGACCGTAACGTTCTCTCCGGCGGATGGCGAAAACGAAAAGGGTCCCGACTTCCGCATCTTCGCCGGCGCCACCGAGTTCGGGGCGGCATGGAAGAAGACCTCGCGCGAGGGACGCGACTACCACTCCGTCAAGCTCGATGATCCCAGCTTCCCCGCTCCGATCTATGCGAGCTTGGTCGAGACCGACACCGAGGGCGACTTCTCGCTCATCTGGTCCCGCCGCACCGCAGAGTGATCCGACTTGACACGAAGCCCCGCCGCAAGGCGGGGATTCGCTATGTTCAGGTCCTGCAAAGCCTGGCACGTCTGCCAGATGCAGGGCTAGGCTTTGGCTGGTGCCTTGCGCGTCTTCTTCAGCGGCGACTTGATGGCTGCCGCAGTCGACTTCGCGGCTGCCGCACGAGCAGCCGTTTTTGGCTTTTCCGCTGCCGCGGCAGGAGTGGGCGCCGCCGCCTTGCGTCCGAGCCCAATTGATTTCGCCAGGGCCGACCGGGTCGCCGCATAGTTCGGCGCCACCATCGGATAGTCGGCCGGCAGGTTCCACTTCTGCCGATATTGGTCGGGGGTCAGGTTAAAGTGCTGAAGATGCCGCTTGAGTGATTTGAATTTCTTTCCATCTTCCAGACAGATGATGAAATCCGGCGTCACCGATTTCTTGATCGATACTGCCGGCTCCTGCTTGACCACCGGTTCCACCGCCGGCGTGCCGATGCCTTTCAAAGCGGCATGGATATCGCCGATGAGTCTCGGCAATTCGCCGACCGGCAGTGGATTGTTCGACACATAGGCGGCGACAATGTCGGCCGCTATCGACACGGTATCCAGTTGGCCGTCTTGTTGGAGAGCAGTGGTCATATGAACTTCCTCTTATTGTGTCGGGACGAATTAGACGTCGTTTGTTTTCCAGAGCCCGCCAATGTGGCAAATAGTGCGTTTCCTTTCTACAATCCACACTCCTCGCTAATATTGTAAAGGTAAGCTTCGCTTTCATCGTTTTGATCGCCTGCGGATAGCCTTGCCGACCCGATGGGAAGCGAGGAACTTCCCCTCGCTTCCCCGCCAATGCCGCCTGTGCAGAGCAGGGCCGCAGGCTCGCAAAGCGGTCGACTGCAGCAACGGTGGCCATCAATTTCCATCCGCTCCGCTCGACCGTGCAACCCGGCTCCGCGCGCCGGCATTGGCCCCCATCACTCCCGCGCGCTCACGCGCCCCCGGAAGGCATGCCGGGGGACATGCCTTCGGCATTGACGGAAAAGGAGCGAGCACAATGAACATGACCACCCTCATCGACGGCGAGAGCAACCGCCAGCAGCATCCGGCTTCAAGTGGCTTTCGAGTTGACATCTCGCGCGGCGAGCGGATCGGCCGGGTTTCCTCGGAATGGTTTTCGCGTCCCGATGACGACCGCTATTTGAGCCTCACCGAACTTTTTGATGCCGTGAAGCAGAGAGCGGACCGCGCTACCGGTCGCACCGTCGAGAGCCGGGCGGTTCGCGTCGAAGCTACCCGCGACAATGCAGAGCGGCTTTCGCTTATCGTCCCCGGACAGGAGCAGCCTATTGCGCCGACGCATTGGAGCTTCGGCCAGCTTTGCAGCCTTGTCAGCGCGCCGGCCACCTACATGCGCCAGCTGCCCGCACCGTTGGCAGGGATCAATTTGCAGCATGGCCTTTTGAACCATCGGGCGGAATTGATGAAGACGCTCGAGACGGAAGACGGACGCATTGAGCTTCGCGCCGTGACAGGGCCGGACTATGGCCGCATCTGGGACCATGAGCTTGTCGCTGCCGTGATGAACTTCGCGGGCAATGGCACCGGTGACACCATGTGGAAGGTGCCCGGCGTTCTGGATTGGACGACCATGACCCACAATCCTCTCGTTGATATTACCAAGGACACCACGACGCTCTACGCCAGCGACCGCGACGTGTTCCTGTTTCTGGTGGATGACACTCATCCGATCGAAGCCGGGCGCCTGCCGAACGGTGAGCCGGATTTGTATTTCCGAGGCTTCTATTGCTGGAATTCGGAAGTCGGTTCGAAGACTCTAGGCATTGCGAGTTTCTATCTCCGCGCCGTCTGCATGAACCGCAATCTCTGGGGCGTGGAAGGTTTCGAGGAAGTCACGATCCGGCATTCGAAGTTTGCCGCGCAGCGTTTTGCGGACGAAGCAGCACCTGCCTTGACAAGCTTCGCGAACTCAAGCCCCGCGCCGTTCATCGCCGGCATCAAGGCTGCTCGCGAAAAGATCGTCGCCCGCAGCGACGAGGATCGTGAAGGCTTCCTGCGCAAACGCGGCTTCTCCAAGAGCGAAACGGGCAAAGTTATTGAGGCTGTGTTGCAGGAGGAAGGGAGCCCGCCCGAAAGCATCTTCGATTTCGTGCAGGGCATCACCGCCCATGCCCGCAGCAAGGCACATCAGGATAGCCGGCTGGAGCTTGAAGGCAGGGCGAGGGCCTTGTTGGAAAAGGCGGCATGAACGAGCAAAGGCCGCGCGGCGAACGTCTCGCCGCGCGGCCCTCAGGTCCGCCACATCAACGAAACTGTCATATCATATGACGCCCGACGGGTAGCCAGGATCAAAGTTTTCGGCGTTCCGAGACATGGCGGCCGCTCGCCGGGCTCCGCCCGGCTCGCGATGCGACTGCTGCCATTTTGAGCACAGCCACAAGAAATTCGTTTGGATTTCAGGTCTGATTTCGACCTTGAGCAGATCGATTGCTAACGTTTTCGGGCAGGCATACTCGGAACTGTTGCCACCTCATTCAGAATATCATGGGGATCGAATCCGATCGTTTCAGCCAGATCGAGGAATTCGATCACGTCCAAGCGCCGTCCGCCCGACTCGATAGCTGCGACTACTGATTGGTATCGATCGATTGCCTTAGCCAAGTCTGCTTGGCTCAGGCCCGCAGCTTTTCGCTTGTCCACGATCAATTGGATAAGTCGCAAATGTCTTGGCGACCGAAGTGTCTTTTGCATTCGCTGCCGGTCCTTGACGAAACCGGCAGATCAATTAAATGGAAATCCAGGTAACCAGAAAATCCGGTTATCTGGTGAACGCAGCCACTTGTGCTTCCACGACTTCTGGTGGGCCGTGCTTAAACCACTCCTCGATCCCGATGTCGCCGACATTGCCCCGGATGCGCCGATCCTGACCGGCTATGACGAGGAGCGACTGCTCACCTACATCCGCCTTCTTGATGCGGCGGCCGAAGACGCGGACTGGCGCGAGGTGGCAAGGATCGTCCTCCACATAGATCCTGACCAGGAGCCGGAGCGTGCGTTCCGGTCGTGGGAGACGCATCTTGCCCGTGCGCGGTGGATGACGACGAGTGGTTATCGGTATCTTCTGGCGGGCGGTGCGCCCCACTAGGTGCAGTCTGCCATGCGCCTCGCTTTGCTGAATGAGCACAGCGGTTTGCTGACTCTCCAACTACCCAGCCCGGGCATCGACCCCGATGCTGATTCCGAAGCTCGCAGCCTGGTGCTGGCATCGGGAGAGGAACTGGCAAATTGCAAGGCGATTGGACCAATCCACGGGCCTATGCGCAGATGCGCGACTACGAAGCCCAGGAGTTCGCTGCCGAATATCTGATCCGGAACGACGCCTTCATCGTCGAGTGCAGTCGGCTTGCGTTGATGAGCACAAATACCGGGGGCCTGCTCGGACAATCTGACTTCGCCGCTCGCTGGGGCGCGCGATTTCACAATCACCGGTGATGGGCCGCCATCTGCCGAGAACATTGTCTGGACGGAACAGGCGTCGCCGCGCGTGCTCCGGGCCACACGGATCCCTGCCTCGACCGACCCTTTGCATATGAGCGTGCTTCCTCGCGAGCTCCGCAACGCCCGCGTTTGGGAGCAGAGCGAAGACCTTGAGGTTCGCTGGTCGGCATCGACCGCAACCCATCGCCTGATCGCCGAGAGACGCGAAGATTCACTTTGCATCGACGCCATTGTTCTCCCGCTTGACGATGCCTTCGAAACAAGACTGGACGCCGCCCGTCAGTTCTGGCGCGCGCTGAACGGTCGATCGCCCGGCCCACTCTACGGCGCGTTGCCGCAGCAGACCAGGAACAGGCATATCCTCAATCTGCGCACTCACGACGCCCGCCGCGCAGCGGCCTCCTACCGCATGATCGCGGAGGTGCTGCTGTCACGAGAGCCGATCGTGCCACGGGATTGGCGCGATCATCACCTCAGGCACAAGGTACGGGCGATCCTGAGAAGAGCGGATCGCCTCGTCGCCGGTGCCTATCGCGATCTTCTTTTCTATCCCCACAGCCGCAGCCAGAAATCCAGGCGCTGATGCCCTTCGCGGGGGTAGCAAAAACGCACCCTCCGATCTTTGCCCTCCCTCTCTTTTTCTCATTTCGACCATCGTCCGTTTCGCGCGTCCCGGCAGGCCAGGATGACAGCAAAACCGAATGGAGATCGAACAATGTCGAAGGGTCCCGCGGACGCGCCCCAAAAATATCTGCGAACCAAGGAGGCCGCACCGATCGTCGGTCTTTGCGTCCGCACGCTGGAAAAGCACCGAACCTATGGCACCGGTCCAAAGTATCGGAAAGTCGGTGGACGCGTGCTTTACGACATCGATGACCTGCACGCCTGGATCGAACTCGGCTCGCGTACCTCCACCAGTGATGCGAACGCGACCTTTGTTCCGCCGGCCAAGCCCCATGCCGCGCGCGCGCCCGCCTATGCCGGCCGGCGCAATCGCGCCTCCTGACCGCTGGTGGCGCCAGTGCGGTACCGCTCCGAAGACCAGCTCGATCTGTTTCACGCGCGCGCCAGCGTCGTCACCCCGCGCGACGCGCAAGATCTCATGTCGTGGCCGTTCTTCTCGCTGGCCAAGTCGCGGCGCGTCACGCCGATCGATTTTCGCATGGGCGAGGTGTCGATCCGCGTCGAGGCGACGGTCGAACATGGCATGGCGACCATCTGGGACGCCGACATTCTGATCTGGGCGGCTAGCCAGATCGTGGACGCACGAGACAACGGTCTTCGCACGTCGCGTCTCATGGCGGCCACGCCCTACGAAATTCTCGCCTTCATCGGCCGAGGTGATTCCGCCCATAGCTATCACAGGCTGAAGGCCGCACTTGACCGGCTGCAGTCGACCACCGTTGCCACGTCGATCCGACAGCCGGCCGAACGGCGGCGGCATCGTTTCTCCTGGATCAACGAGTGGAAGGAGCGAATGGACGCCAGCGGGCGGCCGCTCGGCATCGAGTTGATCCTGCCCGACTGGTTCTATGCCGGCGTCCTCGATGATGCCCTGATCCTCACCATTGATCGTGAGTACTTCGGCCTGACAGGAGGCCTGGAGCGATGGCTCTACCGCCTGGTGCGAAAACACGGTGGCCGCCAGACCTATGGCTGGAGCTTTGATCTCCGCCATCTCCACTTGAAGTCGGGCGGCCTGTCGCCCTTCAAACGATTCACCTTCGAGCTCCGCGAAATCGTCCGGCGCCAGCCGCTGCCCGGCTATTGGCTGGCGCTCACCATCGATCCTGATGGCCGGTCGCGCCTGACCTTTCAACCCAACCCGCCGGAACCGTACGCGGCGCAACGCACGCCACGTGCCCGAACGACCAGGGCTGTGAAATGACTGTGGACAGGCCCGTGCTATCAGGAACCATAACTCCCGTGCCATCGGGAACCGGATTCCGTGCTATCAGGAACCGGTTTCGATGCTAAGCCATTGTGGTGATTGCCGAACCGGCTCCTCTAACGTTTCTAACCGAGAATCCTTCGGATTCTTTCTAACGCAAAGCGACGATCGGCGAGGCTGTGGACGACAGCCGAGCCCTGATTTTTCGGCCATGCCGGCAGCGATCGACGTCCACTGCTCCTGCGGGAACAAGGCCACTCTTTCCGCCGCTCGCTTCGCCATGCTTGCTGGTGGCCTCCTGTCGTGGAGGTCGTCATGAGCGATCGCACCACCGTCGAACTGGTGTGGCTGAAGAAGCGGATCGAGAACTACATCCGCTTCGGTAAGGTGGCTTCGAACAGGAACATCGATCGCGGTCGTCGTGCCGTCACCTTCGCGCCCGGCAGCATCTTCGCTTTCGTCCGGTGGGCGTCCAATGACTTCGGCACGGTCGCGTCCCGCATCGACATTCTGCGCGCCGTCGCGACCGGCGAGCGCTGCTCGACCGTCGCCTATGTGCGCCCCGGCGCTGAGATCCTGCTCACGGCGATCGGATGGCCGAATGTCGAAAAGGTGCTGAAGACCATCGACGCCATTGAGGCTATCGGCATCGAGCCTGTCGATGTGTCACCGGATTACTGGCGCCATGCCCACAGCAGGTTTGCCGGGCGCGAGACGCCCAGGCCCTACACACGCCAGCGCCATGAGGCCTGGCTCCTGCGCCGCAGGATTGAGCCATGAGCATGCGCGCAACGATCATCGGCAGCATGCTTGGCGGCGCGGTTCTCGCTTTCGCTCCGGCATGGGTCGATCATCGGCCGCGGTTCATCTGGAACGCATCCGCGAGTGTCCCCGTCGGATTGTATCGTATCGAGCTGGTTAGCCGGATCGACGTTGGCGACATCGTCGTGGTCATGCCGCCTGAACCCCTCGCGAGCTTCCTGGCTGAGCGTCAATATCTACCGCACGGCGTGCCGCTTCTGAAGCGCGTACTGGCACTCAAAGGCACCACAGTCTGCCGCCAGGGCACCGCTATCATCACCCATGGCGTGACCGTTGGACTTGCGCGCGAGCGCGATAGTCGCGGCAGATCGTTGCCCGTCTGGCAGGGCTGCCGCGTGATCGCCGACGGCGAAGTCTTTCTCATGAACCGGGATGTCGCCGACAGTTTCGACGGTCGGTATTTCGGGCCGCTGCCGCTCACTTCGATCATCGGTCGCGCTGTTCCTGTCTGGGTGACCCGCCGCACCGCTCCAACGCCGAATATTCTCAAAGATCCCGTTCCCGGCGAGCCGTGAGGCTCGTGCCAATCATCGTCAAACGCTCATGAAAGGAGCACTGCAATGGCCCAGATCGGCACCTTCACCCGCAACAACGACGGCTTCTTCGGCAACGTCTCGACGCTGACGCTCGACGCGAAGCTCGCCATCCTGCCTGCCGAGAAATCGGATGCCGAGAACGCGCCGGACCACCGCGTCTTCTGCGAAGGAATGGAGGTTGGTGCGGCGTGGGAACGCACTGGCGAGAAGGCCGGCGCCTACATCTCCGTCGCCATCGACGATCCCTCCTTCACACAACCGATCCGCGCCAATCTGTTCCAGTCCGATGCCGAGAAAAATGTCTGGGCCTTGCACTGGGGCCGGCCGTCCAAGCGTGCCGAGTGAGGCTGATCGGATGCCTCGACCCCGCGACAGCGAACCGCTCACAGCAAACCCTTTGATCGATCGGGCGCTGGTCAAACCCTTCGACCCGATCGCCTGTCAGGCCGCCGCCGCGCACAGCGAAGGTCAAGGGCGGCCGGACGCTTGCCAATCGCTGCGGACGCTCATCGCCCAGCTGTTTGCGGCAAGCAAGTCCGGCCGGCGAAGCCTTGCCCTTGACGGAAGCGAGCACGGTGGCAGGGTTTTCGCACGTCGGGACGGCGATGCATGCGCTGCCGTCCACAGAGGCACGGCCATTCTATCCGCATGCGTGATCCTCATCCTCTCAGTATCCGCAGTTTGCGCGGAACCATTATCGCGCAATGAGCGGCCGGCGCGTCCCAGCAGCAAGACCTGGTCCGCCGACCCCTGGTCTGTGCATATCCAGGAGGCTGCAAAGCGGTTTGCCCTTTCCGAGCGATTGCTGCGCGCCGTCATGCAGGTCGAGAGCATTGGCGATGTTCATGCTGTGTCGAGCAAGGGCGCGATGGGCCTGATGCAGATCATGCCGGCGACGTGGGAAGAACTGCGGATCAAGCATCATCTTGGCTACGATCCTTACCAACCGCACGACAACATTCTTGCCGGCGCCGCTTACCTCCGCGAGATGCTCGACCGCTTCGGCCGCAACGGCTTCCTTGCTGCCTACAATGCCGGTCCCGGGCGCTACCAGGAACATCTTGCGACGGGCCGGCCGCTGCCGCGAGAGACAGTCGACTACATCAGGAAACTCGTGCCGCTGATCAATGGTGCGGTTCCTATTCCTTTGCGCCCGCGACGAGGAGCGGACAGAGCGAGTGCACTGGGTTCAGCGATTTTCGCGCACGTCGTAAACACACCGACTGGCTCAGCTTCGCGGGCGGAACGCGAGACTCATGTTCCCCTCGAGACGGTGTTCACTGCGATCCGTTCCCCCAGTTTGCGATCACCGGTGGGCAAAGCAGTCACCGATCTTACGGCGCTCGTACCGCAACCGGACGGCTCGCGCAGTGAAGGCTTATCAGTTCCGAACCCTGCTACTCGTAGTCCGTTTGTCCAGACCTCCGCCGCGACTTCACAGTGATGTTGGCATTTCTGGTCAATCGCATTCCGGCCTGTTCCGTCGCAGAAATTGCGGTGGGAGGAATGGCCGTGAGAGAGGACGGAGAGGGATGGCAGGATAAAGGGCCGCGATGTGCGGCTCGGTCGGTGTGTTCAATTTCAATGACTTACCCACCACGTCCGCGATGTGCATGGCAAATCCGCGATGTGTGCGATCAGCAATTTGTCAAATTTCTCAAGGAAAGCTGCACCTCGCAGAATCTGCGGTCATGAAAAGCGACGACGATTTCCGGACCCGTCCTGGCCGCATGCGTTCTCGGGCCGGCCAGCGTGCGCGCCCCTTTATCTTTCAGGCGCTGGCTGCGGCACAGCGGGCAGGGGGACATATCTCTCGTAAGGGAAAGATAATTTCACCACGAGCCTCGACGTTTGGCCGCGGCAGGTCGGCGAGCATCCGCGCCAACCGCCTCATCACCGGCCGCTCACGCGGCGCCGTCGTAAAGGCACGCGTTGTCCGGCAGTTCAGGGGATCGACGCCGCTGGCCGCCCATCTAAAATATCTTGGTCGCGAGGGTGTGGCGCGCGAAGGCGAGAAAGCAAAAATGTTCGGGCCGGACGGGGACGAGGCTGATCACGATGCTTTCTCGGACCGCTGCAAGGATGATCGGCATCATTTCCGTTTCATCGTCTCACCCGATGACGCCCAGGAGTTGGGCGGCCTCAAGAGTTTTGCTCGCGGCCTCATGGTCGATATGGAGCGCGACCTCGGCACCAAGCTCGACTGGATCGGCATCGATCACTGGAACACCGAACACCCTCACGTCCACATTCTTGTGCGCGGCGTGGCCGATGATGGCGAGAACCTCGTTATTTCGCGCGACTACATCCGCCAGGGAATGCGAGATCGAGCGGGCGATATCCTTACCCAGACGCTGGGTCCTCGGACCGACAATGACATCCGCCGAACAGTCGAACGACAGATCGACACCGAGCGCTGGACACAGCTCGACCGCCAGCTTGTTCGCGATGCCGATCGCCTTGGTATCATCGATCTCGCGCCGCCTGGCAGCCACCAGCCCGACGAGTTCCTCACGCTCAAGACCGGGCGGTTGCGCAAGCTGGAACGGCTTGGCCTCGCTAGCGAGATCCGTCTTGGCCAGTGGACCATTGCCGAGGAGGCTGAGACGACGTTGCGTGCGCTCGGCGAGCGTGGCGACATCATCAAGCGCATGCATCGCAGCATATCCGGCCATGGCGTCGAGAGGGGTGCCGCCAATTATGTCCTTGCAACTGAGCAGACAGCCAAACCTGTCATCGGTCGGCTGTTGGAGCGGGGGCTCGACGACGAGCTGCGGGGCTCGGCATACGCCATCTTGGACGGCGTAGACGGTCGCGTCCATCACATCCGGTTTCAAGATCTCGATGCAACCGGCGATTCAGCGCCCGGCTCGATCGTCGAGCTGCGCCGCTTCGAAGATGCAAACGGACGTACCCGCGGCGCACTCGCCGTCCGTTCAGACTTTTCGATCGAGGATCAGGTCCGAGCCGCCGGCGCGACCTGGCTCGACCGTCAGCTTGTGGCGCGCGAACCCGTTGAACTCGGGGAGGGCGGTTTCGGGATGGAAGTCAACCAAGCGCTGCGCGACCGCACCGATCGACTTGTCGAGCAGGGTTTCGCACGACGCCAGGGACAGCAAATCATTTTCGCGCGCCGCCTTGTCGAGACGCTACGCAGCCAGGAGATCGAGGCACTCGGCGCGCAACTCGCCGCCGAGACCGGTCTTGCCTTCACGAAGGCGAAAGCTGGCAGTCATGTTGCTGGTGTTTACCGGCAACGATTCTCGCTCGCGTCCGGCCGGTTCGCGATGATCGATGACGGGCTCGGTTTCAGACTTGTTCCTTGGTCGCCGTCAGTCGAGCGACACCTGGGAAAACATATTTCCGGCCTCACCGGTGCAGGGGGCGGAGTCGATTGGACCTTTGGAAAGAAGCGTGCGCTTGGTTTGTGAAAGCAGTCGACTATCGTGTGCATTCATCCAGCTGGTTTTCGGCCGTGAAGGCACACCACCGGCATCTCGTCGGGCGCGTTTTCGCCGCGTTTTTCATGTTGGGGGATTTAGGCTTGGCACCGTAGATCATAGGGGCTGCCTGAATCGGCTGGCAAGCAATTAGCGATCCGGGTGAGTCAGCTGCGAATCCTCGTGACGGATGCTGATTCTGACTGCGAATCACGCGTGCACTGAAAAGCCGCCCGGATCAATGCGATTCGCAGCGAATCTACAAAAATAAGCAATTGCAACCTGCCAAATTGCTTATACCCTGCTTTATGCAACTAGCTCTTACCCACGGGAGACTTGCATGAACTCGAAACCAAAGGAGGCCATTTTCTCGAAACGCACAATCTTCATCGCGCTGGGCGCGATCGGCACTATCTACACTGCCTTCACTATGGCCATTGGCGCCCAGGTCGTACCGTACTTCCTGCCATCGAGCAGCGAGCAGGCCGAGAACGAGGCGCTGAAAGCCGACAATAGGAGACTGCAACACATCGTAGATGAGACGCGGAACGCCAACGCTCGGATAACGGCCGAAAATGACAATCTGAAGACCAGGCCGACTTACCCCGAGACTGGCGACTTCCACCAGCCCACGAAGAAGGACCCAGGCTCAGCCGCGCCGACCAAGCGCCTGAGGTCGACCATGGGAGACCATTCGCTCGCATCCTTCATGATCGCGAGAAACTCGGATCAATACATGCCTGACAGCGGGTTGACCGTCCGCTACGTCAAGCACAAGCAAAACCTGTTCACGCTGACCTTCTCCGGCCGGATGGTTCAGCTTCGGATAGGACAACAGATCGACATCGCCTCTTCGAACCGTCCTTACTGCACGGTTGGCGTGACCGGCTACAACCAAAAGCTGGATGCCGTCTCCTTCGTAGAAGTCTGCAACGGGTAGGTTGCCACGAAGCAAACACATCAACAGGGCGCTCACGTTGGGCGCCCTGTTTCTTTTGGTGCTAAGCGACATTGTCGTCGGGGTTGCCATACGCCGATGCGTTGAAGAATAAGTGATGGTCAACGTCAAAAAGCAGCCTGCCCGGAAGATTGTCGAAAATGGCGTACTTTTCGATATAGGGCCGGAACTTCTTCCCGATTTCAGCTGCCGAGTTGTAAAACAGAATGACCAACTCGTAGTCCGAGAGCTGGGCGCGGAGCATCTTCATATAGCGATGATCATTGGGCTGGGCGTTATCGATGAACTTCACGACATTGAACAGGTAACGGAAATAGTGCCCGAGATCCTGCTGCCGCTCATCCCAAAACCGGTCGTAGGCCCGTTGGGCACGTTCTCTGGATGTCCCGTGTTCGTTGTCGTAGGCGACATATTTCCCCTTGAGGGTCGTGGCGAAGAACCTGAAGCAGTCCCGGCCTTTTAGGTCTTTGTCCTCCCGGCGCTGGATGTCCATCGAATTGACGATGGTATTGTGCAGGTTGAGCATCTGGAAAAACGTAGACTCGAAGCTTTCACGCTTCTGCGACGACAGCTGCCGTTCGAATGCCAGCTCCGCCTTTGTCGCTTCGGCCCGCGCTTCTTTGTTGGCGTCCTGCTGAAGGATGATGGTCACCAGCAGACCGACAAACGTCAGGAAGGTAAGAACGGGTCCAATGACACCGCCGACGAAGTCACCGAACTCTGCCAGGTGCTGGATTTTGTCGAACTTCGCATAGCCAGTGATGAATATCCCGCCGACGATGATGACCGACGCCAACAGGATTTTGTAGAAACCGTGGGCGGAATCGCCGATCTTCGGGGCGATGATCCCCTCAAACCAGTGGAAGCCAGGCCAGCGCTGCTCGCCGCGTGTGTTTGCCCACGTCAGCGCGACGAACGCCACCATTGCGAGCCAAAGGATTACCCAGCCAGCCATTTGAAATCCCCCAAGCAAATAAGTATCAGCCGATACCCAAAGCTGCAATGTCATGGGTATGTGACGGCGAACGGCTTGGGAGGCTTTGCATTTCTCCAGGCAGGAGCATTCGAATCCGCAGCCACCAGCGCGCAGCGCGCCGGACGGTTTTGCTGGGTGAGTTGTCGGCCGCGGCACCCACCTTGGTCCGCGCCCTCAAATTCCTGACCGACGACAGATGGATGTGGGCTTCCGCAAACGTGTCAAGGAGTATGCGAAGCTGGTTCCCGTCGCGGGTGGCGCAGTGCATCTTTTAACCGCGATGACGGTGATGCTCGACGGTCAGTACCGGACGGTCCGCTCTCAGCCCCTTGCAGTCATTCCGGAACTCCCATCATGGCGAACTCCGATATCAGCGGCATAGCCGGGTCTGCTGAGCGACTTCTCGATCAGCAGTGCCGGACTGCAGCCAGCAAGTCAGTTTAGGTCGGGCTACGCTGCGGCTCCGGAAAATGTCTTGGAGTCTTGCCTATTCGGAAATTCGGTATTCTGTGGGCGCCCCAAGCCTCTGCCAAAGAGATGAGACGTGCCGGCGACCAGGATATTGTGGGGGCAGCTCGCTGCCGTGCTTCTGATCGTACTCGTCACCACTTGGGGTGCGACGCAGTGGACGGCATGGCGGCTTGGCTTCCAACCTCAGCTCGGAGATCCATGGCTTGAGCTTGCCGGCCATTCCCTTTACCCGCCGCCGGCTTTTTTCTGGTGGTGGTTTTTCTACGATGCGTATGCACCAGAGGTTTTTCTGGAGGGTGCGCTCATCGCGGCAAGCGGAAGCTTCGCGGCGATCGCTGTGGCAATCGGCATGTCGGTATGGCGGGCACGGGAGGCGAAGAACGCGGCCACGTACGGCTCGGCACGCTGGGCGACGCACGACGAAATTGCTGCGGGAGGCCTGATTGGCCCGGACGGCGTGGTACTCGGCGGGCTCGAACGGGAATATCTGCGTCATGACGGCCCGGAACATGTGCTGTGTTTCGCGCCGACGCGAAGCGGCAAGGGCGTCGGCCTTGTCATTCCGTCGCTGCTTACCTGGCCCGGCTCGGCGATCGTTCACGACATCAAAGGCGAGAACTGGGAGCTGACGGCCGGATGGCGGGCGTGCTTTGGCCGTATCCTGCTCTTCGATCCAACCAATGCGTCCTCTGCCGCCTACAACCCTTTGCTGGAAGTGAGACGCGGCGAATGGGAGGTCCGCGACGTGCAGAACGTAGCCGATGTCCTGGTCGATCCTGAGGGATCTCTGGAACGCAGAAACCATTGGGAGAAGACCAGCCACGCGCTCCTGGTCGGTGCCATCCTGCACGTTCTCTATGCCGAGAATGACAAGACGCTTGCCGGTGTCGCCAACTTCCTTTCCGATCCCCAGCGGCCGATCGAGACGACACTGCGCACCATGATGCTGACGCGCCATCTAGGTGATGTCGGTCCGCATCCGGTCGTGGCGTCGGCAGCCCGCGAACTGCTCAACAAGTCGGAGAATGAACGCTCCGGCGTGCTCTCGACAGCAATGAGTTTTCTGGGCCTCTATCGCGATCCGGTGGTGGCGAAGGTGACGTCCCGCTGCGACTGGCGTATCGCTGATCTGGTGGAGGACGAGCGGCCAGCGACACTCTATCTTGTCGTGCCACCCTCCGACATCAGCCGTACCAAGCCGCTCATCCGGCTCGTGCTGAACCAGATCGGGCGAAGGCTGACGGAAGAGCTTCATGCGAAGGATCGGCGGCATCGTCTGCTTATGATGCTCGACGAGTTTCCTGCGCTCGGCCGGCTCGATTTCTTCGAGTCGGCCCTCGCTTTCATGGCGGGTTACGGCATCAAGTCCTTCCTGATTGCACAGTCGCTCAACCAGATCGAAAAGGCGTACGGTCCGAACAACTCCATCCTCGACAACTGCCATGTGCGGGTGAGCTTTGCCACCAATGACGAGCGCACGGCCAAACGCGTCTCGGACTCGCTGGGAACGGGAACCGAGATGCGGGCCATGAAAAACTATGCCGGTCACAGACTGTCGCCCTGGCTCGGGCATCTGATGGTCTCGCGGCAGGAAACAGCGCGTGCGCTGATGACGCCCGGCGAGATCATGCAGCTTCCGCCGACCGATGCCATCGTCATGGTGTCCGGCCTGTTCCCGATTCGGGCGAAGAAGGCGCGCTATTTTGCTGACGCACGCCTTGCCGAGCGCGTTCTGCCGCCTCCTAAGCGCGAACCGGTTTCAAGGCCATCGCGCCCCGACGATTGGACAGGCGCAACGAACCTCTCGGCGTCAGAAGGCGGGCTACCGCAAGCGAAATCTGCGATGGACGCGCATGACGAGAATCCAGCAAATGGCGGCATCCGACGCGAACCTGAGCTTCCAGAACACGAGGATATCACATCGGAACGAGCAGTGATGCGCAACGAGGAGTTCGACCTCGACAGCGATGAAGCTGATGACGACGCCGTGCGGCGGCGCGCAGTGGATCAGGCCATGCGTCGCACTGCACGGCAGGCGAGCCTTGATCCGAATGACGGCATCGAGCTCTGACCGGTGAAGAACGCGAAGAAGAAACGGCTCTCCGCCTACCTTGATCCTGACGTCATGAATGCGCTTGCTGATTGTTCGGCGAGGCGCGACGTATCCTTGTCGCTGATAGCCGAGGCCGCGATCGCCTCGTTCCTGTCGCCGGACGCCGAGGAGCGGAAGGAGGCAGCGATCACGCGGCGCCTCGATCAGATCGACCGGCGCGTGCAGCGTGTCGAGCGCGATGTCGGCATCGCGGTCGAGACACTGGCGCTGTTCGTCCGTTTCTGGCTCAACTCGACCCCGGCATTGCCGGAATCCGCGCAGGCCGAAGCGCGCGCGAAAGGTCTGCAGCGGTATGACGCGTTCGTTGACGCGCTTGGCCGCAGGCTGAGCAAGGGACCAAAGCTCAGGCAGGAAATCGCTGATGAAGTCCCGCCGGCGGCACCAGTCGGCGCGGATGATTCACCGTCGCGGTAGATCGCACCGCCAGGCCGGCGAGATCGCCGTACCGCATTCAGCAAGTCACTGCACGCCGCGTTGCGCTCACCCGTTTTGCCTGTTGCAAGGCCGGTATTCATGCCTCTTCTAATCATCCCCGACCGCGGCACGAACAGGCTCGCCGCAGCGAACGGGGACCATCGTGGCAGGCAATCATCATTCTGGCAGGGAAGCGATGTCGCGCGGCGCGCGCATGCTGCGCACGGCGCTTGGACCGGCCATCGCCCGCTTCCTCGAGGATCCTGAGATCATCGAGGTGATGCTGAACCCGGATGGACGCATCTGGGTCGACCGGCTGGGCGAAGGGCTCTGCGCCTCCGATGAACTGCTGGTCCCGGCCGACGGCGAGCGCATCATCCGCGTGGTGGCCCACCACGTCGGAACGGAAGTGCATGCGGGTGCGCCGCGCGTGTCGGCCGAACTGCCGGAGACAGGCGAACGTTTCGAGGGCCTGTTGCCGCCGGTCGTCATGGCACCGACCTTCGCCATCAGGAAGCCGGCGGTCGCAGTATTTGCCCTCGGGGATTACGTCACTGCGGGGATCATGACCGTGGGCCAGGCCGACGTGCTGCGGCTTGCCGTCGAAAGAAGGAAAAATGTTCTGGTCGCCGGTGGTACGTCGACCGGCAAGACGACGCTGGTCAATGCGCTGCTGGCCGAGGTTGCCAGAACCACCGACCGCGTTGTGCTGATCGAGGATACGCGCGAACTGCAATGTGCCGCGCCCAACCTGGTGGCGCTGCGCACCAGGGATGGTGTTGCCTCGCTGTCCGACCTGGTCAAGTCCTCGCTGCGGCTTCGGCCCGACCGTATCCCGATCGGCGAGGTGCGCGGCGCGGAAGCACTCGATCTGCTGAAGGCCTGGGGCACCGGCCATCCAGGCGGCATCGGCACCATTCACGCAGGTTCTGCCACTGGCGCACTGCTGCGGCTTGAGCAGCTTGTGCAGGAGGCCGTGGTCACGGTCCCGCGCGCGCTCATTGCCGAGACCATCGACCTCATCGCGGTTCTCGCTGGCAGGGGTGCTGCGCGCCGGCTCGTCGAGATCGCGTGGGTCGAGGGTCTCGATGCCGCCACCGGTGATTACCGCACGCTCGAAGCCAGACTCGAGAGTGCCGCAGCCACAGATCCCCAGTCCTCCATGGAGCCCCAAGAATGAATCCGATCCGCTCAATTTCATCGTCAATCCTCAGGCCTGGTGTGCTGGTTACGCGTGTCGCAGTGGCGGCTGCCATCGTGGCCATGAGGATTGTGCCTGCCCACGCCGCAGGCTCGTCCATGCCATGGGAACAACCCCTTCAGCAGATCCTCGAATCTGTCGAGGGGCCGGTCGCCAAGATCGTGGCGGTGATCATCATCATCGTCACTGGCCTGTCGCTCGCCTTCGGCGACACGTCAGGGGGCTTCAGGCGCCTGATCCAGATCGTGTTCGGCCTGTCGATCGCTTTCGCGGCGAGTTCTTTCTTCCTGTCGTTCTTCTCTTTCGGCGGCGGAGCGCTGATCTGATGGACGAGGAAGCCCGCGGCTTTTTCGCACCCGTCCATCGTGCGCTGACCGAACCGATCCTGCTCGGCGGCGCGCCGCGTGCGGTCGCCATCGCCAACGGCACGCTCGCCGGTGCGGTCGGACTTGGTCTGCGTCTCTGGATCGCAGGTCTCGTCATCTGGGCAATCGGGCATTTCGCCGCCGTCTGGGCGGCCAGGCGTGACGCGCAGTTCGTCGACGTGGTCCGCCGGCACCTTCGCTATCCCGCGCATTTCGGCTGCTGAGAGGCTTGTCCATGATGAACCTCGCCGAATACCGCAGGCGCCCATCCAGCCTCGCCGACTATCTGCCCTGGGCGGCACTGGTTGCACCAGGCGTGGTGCTCAACAAGGATGGCAACTTCCAGAGAACCGCCCGTTTCCGCGGTCCCGATCTGGATTCCGCCACGCCGGCGGAACTCGTCGGCACGACCGCCCGGCTGAACGGCGCTCTCGAGCCTAGAATAGGTCGGCTCCTTGCACGAAACAAGGTCCCGCTTCCCAGAAGCCACCCCGGTTTGTAGAAGGCCTTTCGCAGCCAATGTCCCGCAATGGCGCGCTTGAAAGACAGGACAAAGGCTGGTCGGTTTACGACCTGACACGACTCCGATTATCAGGAGGAGCCGTTTTCCGCGTCCATTTCCGCTATATCCTGGAACCTGTCGGCAATCCTGGCGTGAACGCGTCCGCCGTTGGCTGCACCAATGGCAACCAGCACTTCATCGGCACCCGGTGCATCGGCGATCTGGAAGTTCGCGGTGATGAAATGCGAGCGCCTCCCGTTCTCGCTCTTGTGCATCATTGGCAGTGACAACAACGCCCCCGCGGCGTTTCTGGTGTTGCAGAATTCGAGATAGGTGGTGCCGCCGACGGCATCGCGGAACAGATTGCCAAAGCGCAGCGTGTGGATCAACGCCGAGGCGTGTTCGATTTCGCCATTGATACCGACGGCCGCGGCCTTGCCGTAGGATTCGATCTCGGCTGGCGGCATCAAGGCGGTCAGCCGCTGCGTAAGTTCGGCGCCGAGCCTGGGGGCGATGTCGATGATCTCGGGGCGAAGGTTTTCGACGAAGCCGCGTCCCCTCCACGGGTTCTTCAACACGGCGGCGACGACGATCGATGTGACCGGTTTGCCAGCGACCTTGCCGCCCTCGATCAGAACCTCGTCGATGAAGGTGCAGACTTTCCTGATTTCCATTCGCGCCAACGGTCCTTTCTGCCCAAACTCGAAAGGGCCAGGCTAGGAAGGCGCGCACCACGCGTCTTCCTCTGCTTCAGAGGAAAAACCGGATGTCTCGCTCTCGGAAGACGTGTAGCTTCACTCGGCCGCGAATTGCTTATATCGGGGCTCGCAGTGCCAACAGGAACAGATCGGTCAGCCGGAACAGTCGCACCAGTGAACCATCAGTCGCAAATCCTGTCGCTACGCGACGCCGCCAGCCTGATCAACTCAGGCGGCGATCTCAGCACGGTGTTGCGTGATCTGGTGTTGGCCGCCTGCCGGCATGCCGGATGGACGATGGGGTCGATCATGAGCATCGACGCACCGCACGGCCATGCTTACGTGATCGTTCGCCATGACCCGACCTTGATCCAGCGGTCGCTCCCCGACCGCTGGGAACTCGCCACCAGTCCGTCGATCGTCGCCCTGCAACGCAACGAGGCCGTCTATATCAGGGATGCCCGGGTCTCGGAGGAGTTTCCTGGCTACCGCATGGAGGCTTTCCAACGCGACTACCGCAGCGTTCTGGTAATGCCGATGAGTTGCGTCGACGAGGCCGGAAGGCCGATGGTGCTCAGCGTCATCTCGCGAGAGATCATGGACGTCAGCGCCGACGATCTCGCCTTCATCGGGATGATCGTCCATCTCGGTGAAATCGCTGTCGAGAACAAGCTGCGCGAGGAGAAGCGTGCATCGGAACGGCTCCAGCAGGCGCTCCAGGCACATACGTCGCTGCTGCAGCAGGCCTTGGCCGAAAGCTCGATGCCTTCGCTTGCCGGCAGGATCGCAGCACTGGTGCCCAACCCTGTCATCGTGGTCGATTTCACCGCCAACCTGATCGTCGCCAGCCGCTCACCGAGCGAGAAGCATTTCGACGACGCGGCCTGGCAGCTTGCCGCCAGCACCAGCCTGCACCGGCAGATCATGAAGGTCGCGCGGTCGGCGGTGGATCAGCCGCAGAGCGAGGCTCATACGTTCTTCCTCGACGACGGCACGCGCCGTCTGCGTCTCACCGCGAAGATCGAACCGTTGAGCGTTGATGCCGAGGCTGTCGGGGCAATGGTCATCTTCACCATGCAGGAGCCCTTCAGCCAGCTCGACCTGCTTCTGCTCGACAGCGCCAAATTCGCGCTCAGCGTCCAGATGATGCGCAGCTTCATCCGCTTCCGATTCGAGACACGCACGCTGACGGAGTTGTTCATGGAGGTGGTCGAGCATCGCTGGCACGACCCCGCCGATGTAATGCAGCGGGCGCAGCGGCTCGGCGTGGGCTTGTCATCACCAAAGCAGATGATCCTCATCGACCTGCCTGAAGCCGCCCAAAGCAGCGCCGGACGTCTGGTCGATCCGCATCATGCGGTGATCCGGTTGCTGCAGCAGAACTCGGTCGCGGCTGACATCATCGTCGTCGACAATGGCCTCGTCTGCCTGATCCCGGCTGAGCTGGGCGAAGACAAGGACCGTGTCGCCAAGCTGCTGCGCAAGATCGCCGAGGAACTGGGGCGCCAATTCGGCCAGGAACCGTTCGCCGTTCTTTCCGGTCTCTGCACCAAACTTGCGGACTATCCCCCGGCATGGGATCGCTGCCGGCGCATGATCCGCATCGGACGGTCGTTCGGCCGGACCGGCGTCTTTGCCAGCCAGGATTTCGGCCCGCTGCCGATGCTGATCGCGGCCGCCGAGGTGGAAGATGTGCGGAGCTTCGTGCAGGACAGTGTCGGCGCCATCGCCGATCACGATCGCCAGCACGGCACCCCCTACATGGAGACGTTGTTCTCCTATCTGCGCGAAGGCTGCCGCAGCCAGGCCTGCGCTGATGCGATGGGGCTGCACGTGACCACCTTGCGGTACCGGCTGGCGCGCATCCAGGAACTGTTCGGTGTCGATCTCGATACCCCTGAGCGGCGCTTTGCTTTCGAGCTCGCCATCCGCTTGCGCGAGGTCATCGACAACCGCGCTTCGGTCGAAAGATAGCATCGTTCCAGCCTCCGCCGTGCGGACTGTTTCCAGCCCGAGACTCTTCCCTGCCCTTTGCGTTGTTGTCCGCGATCCTTGCTCGCAAACACAGCAGCCTCTCTGCCTGCTGTTCCTATCAACAGGAGGAAGAACGGTTGCAGGTCAGCGGCTAACGTCTCGTGCAATACGAAGAGGGAACACGAGGCCAGATGCTGACGACCCCACAGCCAACGATCGATCCGATTGCACTGAGAAGGGCATTCGGAACCTTCGTGACCGGCGTCACAGTCATCACCACCCGCGACGCCGATGGCACGCCGCGCGGCATGACGGCCAACTCCTTCACGTCGGTCTCGCTTGATCCGCCGCTGCTTCTGGTCTGCGTCGGCAAGGCCGCTGCCAGCTATGCCGCGTTCAACGCGTCCGACTCCTTCGCGGTCAATCTCTTGCATGAGGGGCAGACCGACGTCTCGGCGGTCTTCGCCTCGAAGGCGCACGACAAGTTCGGCTCGATCAGCCATGACCGTGTCCACACCGGGGCGCCGATCCTCAACGAATGCCTGACGTGGTTCGACTGCACCGTGCACAACCGCGTCGATGCCGGCGACCATGTCGTTCTCATCGGCGCCGTGCAGGCGTTTGGCACCAGTCCGTCGGCACCGCTCGGCTTTTGCCGCGGACGCTATGCCTCGGTGAAGGATCCACTGCCACCGGGCTGGCTTGCGTCCCACTCGATGATCGTCGGCTATTTGATCGAAGCCGAAGGCAACATCCTGTTGCGCGCCAACGGCAAGGGCGGCTGGGTGCTGCCCAGCGCCAAGAGCCGCAAGGCGGAAAACGAACTCAAGCTCGAAGGCGGCGACGCACTGACGCTGCTTCCGGATGAGACGTTTCTTTATTCCGTCTTCGATGTCGCCGACAGCGATCCCGGCTACCTCATCTATCGCGCCCGTCTCTCCGGCGCTTCCGCCGCCCTCACATTGCCCGCGGGATTCAAGTTCTTTCCGCTGGCGGACCTTCCCTACGAAGACATTCCGGCGCGCGAAATCCGCGCGCTGCTGCGCCGCTACAGCCGCGAGCGGCACGACGAGCGCTTCAGCATCTACATGGATTCGGGCGATGGCGGGCGTCTCGCCAGCATTGATGGCGGTTCGAAGCCATGGATGCAGAGCCCCAAGGACGCCGAACAGGAACAGCCATGAAGACGTCAGTCAAATCGCTCGAGAATTCCCGCCAGCAGCTGTTCATCGGCGGCGGTTTCGTCGCACCGAAAGGCGGGCAATATATTCCAAGCTACGATCCAACGACCGCTAGGTCCTGGTATGAGCTGGCCGAGGCCGACGCATCCGATGTCGATGCCGCAGTCGCTTCAGCGCGGGCAGCCTTTGCCGATCCGGCTTGGCGCCGCATGACCCAGACCGACCGCGGCAAGCTCGTCTATCGCCTGGCGGAGCTGGTGCTCGAACATGCCGACGAGCTGGCGCTGATCGAGACACGCGACAATGGCAAGCTGCTCAAGGAAATGCGGGCGCAGATGCGCGCCATACCGGATTCCTACAGCTATTTCGCCGGAATGGCCGACAAGCTGCTGGGCGACACCATCCCCGTCAACAAGCTTGACATGCTGAACTTCAACATGCGCGAGCCGCTTGGCGTCATCGGCATGATCACGCCGTGGAACTCGCCGCTGATGCTGCTCACCGGCACCTTGGCGCCTTGCCTTGCCATCGGTAACACCGTTGTCATCAAGCCGTCCGAACACGCCACCGCCTCGACGCTGGCGCTGGCCGAACTGATCATGGAAGCCGGCTTCCCCGCCGGCGTCGTCAATGTCGTAACCGGCACCGGCACCAGCGCCGGCGACGCGCTGACGCGTCATCCCGACATCGCCAAGATCGTCTTCACCGGCAGCACGGCCACCGGCCGGCGGATCGCCACCAACGCGGCCGCAAACCTGGTTTCGTGCCAGATGGAGCTTGGCGGGAAATCACCTCAGGTCGTCTTTGCCGACGTCGACTTGGACCATGCCGTCAACGGCGTCGTCTCCGGCATCTTCGCGGCCGCCGGCCAGAGCTGCGTTGCCGGATCGCGCTGCTTCGTCGAGGCCAGTATCTATGACCGTTTCGTCGACGCGCTGGTCGAGCGCGCCAGGCGGGTCAGGGTGGGCCACCCCCTGAATGACGATACCGACATGGGTCCGCTGGCGCTGTCGGCACAACTTGCCAAAGTTGAAAGCTACGTCGCCTCGGGCGTCCATCAGGGGGCGAGGATCGCGGCCGGTGGCCGCAGACCGCAATCGGCCGAGCTCGCGCAAGGCTGGTATTTCGAGCCGACGGTCATGGTCGATGCCCGCAACGAGATGGATTTCATGCAGGAAGAGATTTTCGGGCCCGTTGTCGGCGTCATTCCTTTCTCCTCGGAAGAGGAGATGACCGCGCTCGCCAATGACACGCGCTACGGCCTGTCGTCCGGCATCTGGACCAAGGACATCGACCGGGCGCTGCGCTTCGCCCGCAATGTCGACGCCGGAACCGTCTGGATCAACACCTATCGCGCATCGTCCTTCATGTCGGCCAATGGCGGCTTCAAGGAAAGCGGTTATGGCCGCCGCGGCGGCCTCGATGTGATGGAGGAGTTCTCGCGGCTGAAGAACATCATGATCGATTATTCCGGGGTCATGCAGGACCCGTTCGTCATTCGTCTGCGCTGAGCGCGTCCAACCGATCGAAAGCCTGCGGGAGAAGAGAATGAAATTTGCAGTGTCGCTGACCATGGAGCGGTTCTCGCCGGAAACGTCGATGGCGACGGTGAAGAACAATCTGCTCGAGCTGGCCCGCATGGCCGACGAGGGCGGCTTCGAGACGCTGTGGACCGCCGAGCATCACACCATCGAATGCACCATCTCACCCAATCCGCTGATGACCCTGACCTGGCTGGCGCAGCACACGCAGCAGATCCGGCTTGGCACCTCGACGCTGGTGGCGCCGTACTGGAGCCCGATCCGACTGGCTGGCGAAGCCGCCCTTTGCGATCACCTGACCGGCGGCAGGCTGGAGTTCGGCATAGCCCGTGGGTCCTATCAATACGAGTTCGACCGCATGGCCGGCGGCATGCCGCAGCAGGAGGGTGTCGCCTATCTCAAGGAACTGGTGCCGGCAGTGAAGAAACTGTGGGCCGATGATTATGCGCATGACGGACACTACTGGAAGTTTCCGCTGGCCGCGGGCGTGCCCAAGCCATTGCAGACGCCGCATCCGCCGATCTGGGTGGCGGCACGTGACCCCGGCACATTCGACTGGGCCGTAGGCATCGGTGCCAACATCCTGTCGACCCCGCTTTCAGCGCCCGCGGCCGAGATTGCCGTGCTCGGCGAAAAATTTCGCAAGGCGGTCGCCGACCATCGGGAAGTGCCGCGCCCACGCCTGATGATGCAACGCCGCACCTGCATCTACGATCGCCCGGAGGACTGGGAAGTCGCGGTCCGCCACGCCATCGACTACGGGCGCGCCTTCGAGAACCTCTTCCAGAACATCGGCACGGTAAAGAACGGTTTCCCCGAGGCTGTGCCTTATGAAAGCGTCAAGGGCAAGGACAACTACAATCCCGAGAGCATCCGCAAGAACCTGATGTTCGGCACGCCCGACGAGATCATCGAGAAGCTTGAGGACTACGAGGCCGCCGGCGTCGACCAGTACTGCCTGGGGCTGACCTTCAACCTGCCGTTCGAGCTGCAGAAGAAGACGATCCGGCTGTTCGTCGACGAGGTCATGCCGCACTTCGCGGCACGCAATCGCACCAGGGCTGTCGCGGTGGGGCACTGATGGCGATGGCGACCGGTTTCTTCGTCCACGGCGATGTGGCGCTCAACTATCGTGTCGACGGAAACGGGCCACAGAAGCTGGTCTGCATCCATGGCGTCGGCTCCTATCTGGAAGCGTGGCGCGGCGTCGTCGCTCGCCTGCCGGATCAGTTCACCGTGCTCACATTTGATCTGCGTGGCCATGGCGGGTCGGCGCGCATCAAGGGACGCTACGAGATTGATGACTTCGTCGGCGATACGCTGGCGCTGGCCGATCATGCTGGCTTTGCGCGCTTTCATCTTGCCGGCTTCTCGCTGGGCGGCCTTATAGCCCAGCGCCTGGCACTGACCCATCCCGATCGGCTTCAGAAGCTGGTGCTGCTGGCGACCGTCGCCGGGCGCTTGCCGGAAGAACGGCAGGCGGTTCTGCGTCGTCTCGCCGCTTTGACCGCCAGCCAGCCGAGTGCGCACCATGCCGCGTCGCTCTCGCGGTGGCTGACCGAGGAGTTTCAGGAGCGCAACCCGGATGTGATCGCCGAGCTGCATCGGCGCGACGCCGAGAACGATCCTGCGTGCTACGCCGCCGCTTACCGGGTTCTGGCCGAGACAGATTTCGGCGGCATCCTCGACCAGATCAGGTCGCCGACACTGATCGTGACGGGGGAGGACGACCAGGGATCCAACCCGCGCATGGCGCGTCACATGCACGATCAGATCCGCGGCTCGCGGCTCGAGATCCTGCCGGGGTTGCGGCATTCGATCCTGATCGAAGCGCCCGGGTCGGTCGCTGGCCTGATAGCGGATTTCCTGGATGACCGGGCAAGGGCGACCAGCCATGGATAGCAAATTGCAGAAAGCCGGCGAGGCAATCCGCCGCAAAGTACTGGGCGACGACTATGTCGACCGCGCAATCGGCAATGCCGATGACTTCTCCCGTCCCCTCCAGGACATGCTCAACGAGTATTGCTGGGGCACATGCTGGACTGACGCCGCGCTCGATCTCAAGCAGCGCAGTCTGCTCAATCTCGGCATGCTTGCGGCACTGGGCCGCATGCATGAGTTCGGCGTGCATTTTCGCGGTGCGATCCGCAACGGGTTGACCGACGACGAGCTGCGGGCGGCCCTGATCCAGATCGCGGTGTATTGCGGCGTTCCGGCTGGTGTCGAGGCCTTCCGTGTCGCGCGTGCGGTGCGCGACGAAGCAAAGGCCGACACGCCATGACAACCGTTTCGCGGCGATCGGCTTGCCGTGGTTCCGAGCAATGGGCGCGACAAACCTCCTCTGCCTCGCCGGAAGACGGCGACAGCGGTCTCATTTCTAAATTAGCAACAACAACAAGGGGAACGGTACACATGAAAACATCTCTGAAATTGGCGACATTGGCGGCTTCGCTTGCCCTGACATTGACGACGCTTCCGGCTCAGGCCGGCGCGGTGCTGGACCGTGTCGTGGCGGCCGGAACTCTCAAGGTCGCAACTGACGCCAACTGGGCGCCACAGTCCTTCCTCAACGCCACCAACGAGCTGGACGGCTTCGACATCGATGTCGCCAAGGAGATCGGCAAGCGCATCGGCGTCAAGGTCGAGTTCGTGACGCCGGGCTGGGACATCATCACCGCCGGCAACTGGGTCGGCCGTTGGGACATGCATGTCGGCTCGATGACGCCGACGAAGAAGCGCGCCGAGATCTTCGATTTTCCCGCTGTCTACTACTACACGCCAGCAGCGGTTGCGGTTCACAAGGACAGCAAGGCCAAATCGTTGAGCGATCTGGATGGCAAGGTTGTCGGCGCGACGACGACATCGACCTTCGAAGCCTATGCCAAGAAGGATTTGACGCTCGACGCGGCCGGTGCGCCGCCATTCGAATACAAGCTCAACCCGAAGGAAGTGCACTCCTACGAGAACTCCACCACCGCTTTCGACGATCTGCGGGTCGGTGACGGCGTTCGGCTCGATGCCGTCGTCTCGTCGCAGCCCAGCATCGTCGATGCCGTGAAAGCCGGTTATCCGATCAGGCAGATCGGCGATCCGGTGTTTTATGAGCCCCTGGCTGTCGCAATCGAACACGGTGACCCGGAATTCTCGGCCAGAATCGCCGATGCCGTGAAGGCCATGAAAGGCGACGGAACGCTGAGCACGCTCTCCAGGAAATGGTACGGGGTCGACTACTCGGTCGTAAAGTAGTTCCGACGTTCGCTGGCGGCTCGCCTGTGCGGGCCGCCGACCATTCGAAGGGACAGGCTATGCTCTACCCCGATACCGTCGAAGCTGAAGTCCTCGTGCACAAGCCGTGGTTTGTGGCGACGATGTTCGGCGTCGTCTTTGCGATCTTCCTCGCCTTCAACCTGACGTCGACGAGCTTCGGCGAATTGATGCGCCCGGTCATCGGCGAACCGTCGCAGAGCGGCCTCTATGGTCGGTTTGCCATCGCCTTCGTGATCGCGCTTCTGTTCGTCCTCAATGTCGTCCTGATCGGCTTCGCCTCGCTGCGTGTCCAGATCGCCATCGTCTGGTTCGAACTGCTGCTGCTCTTCCTGGCCTTCTTCGCGACCTTTCATCTCAGCCTGCCCTTCATCCGGGAAAAGCTGCCATTCCTGATTTCCCAGGGGGTGGTGACCACGCTCTACGTCTCGGCCATCTCCATCATCATCGCCTCCCTGATCGCCATACTGGGTGCCGTAGCCAAGCTCTCCACCAACGGCTTCGCCTACGCCATCGCAAGCTTCTACACTTCGTTCTTTCGCGGCCTGCCGCTCCTGATGCAGGTTTATCTGATCTATCTCGGCCTGCCGCAACTGGGCTTCGTGGTCGGTGCGGTTCCCGCCGGCATCCTGGCGCTCTCGCTGTGCTACGGCGCCTACATGACCGAAATTTTCCGATCGGGAATCCAGAGCATCGACCGTGGTCAATGGGAAGCATCGCGCTCGATGGGTTTTGGCTTTTCGCTGACCATGCGCCGGATCATACTGCCGCAGGCGCTTCCGGTCATCATTCCGCCGACCGGCAACCAGTTCATTTCCATGCTCAAGGACAGTTCGCTGGTCTCGGTCATCGGCGTCTGGGAACTGATGTTCCTTGCCCGCACGCTGGGCCAGAAAACCTTCCAGCATATGGAGATGCTGATTTCGGCTTCTCTCATCTACTGGATGCTGTCGATCTGCCTCGAGCTGATCCAGTCCCGCATCGAACGGCACTATGCCAGGAGCAAGGTGCGATGAGCGCTGAAACCATCATTGAAGCCAGAGCCGTCTCCAAATGGTACGGCCAGTTCCATGCCCTGAAGGACATCAATCTGACGGTCCACAAAGGCGAACGCATCGTCATCTGTGGCCCGTCCGGCTCCGGAAAGTCGACACTGATCCGCTGCCTCAATCGCCTCGAATCGCATCAGGAGGGCGACATCGCCGTCAACGGCATCCATCTTCACCCAAAGATGAAGAACGTCGCCGACGTGCGCAGCAATGTCGGCATGGTGTTCCAGCACTTCAACCTGTTTCCGCATCTGACCGTGCTGATGAACTGCATGGCCGGGCCGATGTGGGTCAAGGGCGTTTCCGCCGCCGAGGCACGCAAGACCGCGCTGCAGTTCCTGGAGCGCGTGCGCATTCCCGAACAGGCGAACAAATTCCCGGTCCAGCTGTCGGGCGGCCAGCAGCAGCGCGTCGCCATTGCGCGAAGCCTGTGCATGAAGCCGGCGGTGATGCTGTTCGATGAGCCGACATCGGCACTCGACCCGGAAATGGTGTCGGAAGTGCTCGATACGATGACCGGGCTAGCGCGCGACGGCATGACTATGGTTTGCGTCACTCATGAAATGGGCTTTGCACGGGCGGTGGCCGATCGCGTCATCTTCATGGATGCCGGCCAGATAGTCGAGGAAGGCAAGCCGGACAGCTTCTTCGGCAATCCTCAGCACGATCGCACCAAGCTGTTTCTCAGCCAGATACTGAAGCACTGATACGCACATTTTGCCAAGCCAATGGCGGTGAGAGGTCATGGGGCAGCGGTTCCAGTTCGCCGATCGCGCACCAGCACGGCAATCCACCGGTCCATGTCGGGACTGATAGAACCGCAAGCGCATTCGCATCGCTCCTGCGAACAAGACTGCTGCCAATTGCTGATCAGGTCCGACCGAGGAGGCGGCCTACCCAACCGGGCCTGGCAGGCGCTGGCGGTGTACTGTCTCCGATGAAGAAGGAATCCATGACGGTCCCCAGTTCGGAGTCCTCGATCTCCGAGAGGACCTGGATCTGATTCCGCAGTCTCAGCCGGATGATGGCTTCCCGCGTCACATCTTCCATAGCCGGACGGCCGAGCCGACCTGCCGCCCTGACCCAGGCCTCGGCGAACCCGCGCGCAAGTCGCGCGTCACTTCCGATGGATGGGCGCTCGGTGATCTGGACAAGAGCATCTTCCGTGAGCTCTGCCAGCAGCTCCCAGCGGCGGCCGGCCCGAGGACCTCTGTCGAGTATTCGCCCTCTCATCCACAGTCTCTGGAATGCATTGCGGATGCCTCCCTGAAATCGCTCGGCCGGCCTTCCGGCGAATCGCCATGCCACAAGGTCAGGCAGAACTACCGTCGCGAGGAACGCCCACACGTCATCCCGCAGTGCTTCGCCGCTATCAAACTCAGGCACCTGTGCAAGGTGGATGGATGCAAGTTCGTCGAACCGAGCTCGCTCGGTGGCGCTGCCGCGGTCCGGAAATCCGCAGGCATGCCCGATCTCGAGCAGAGCAGATCGGAGTGTCCGCAGGAACTCGTCGGGCACCGGGCTTCCACCGCTCGCAGCATAGGTTGCCTCGACAGGAAAATGGGCAGAATCCAGCCCAGCATCGACGGTCGCCATGAGACCTGCGGTAGACGACAGGCATGCGTCGACTGCAATGCGGTCGAGTCTCGGCAGTAGTGCCACGCTCATGCGCGAGCCTCCTCCGTCGCGACGTCCGCAGCGGCGAGAACCGCTGCATGGAACGAGGATGGTCTTAGATCGAGCATGCTCCGGATCGTCTGGATGTCCTGGCCGGGAAAGGCCAGCCGGATCCAGAACTCGACTCTGCCTGCTATGGAGCTGGAGTCGCTCTCCGCGACCGCTTGCTCGAAATCGGACTGTCGCAG
Organism: Mesorhizobium sp. WSM1293; assembly: GCF_000513875.1. Taxonomy (NCBI): domain Bacteria; kingdom Pseudomonadati; phylum Pseudomonadota; class Alphaproteobacteria; order Hyphomicrobiales; family Phyllobacteriaceae; genus Mesorhizobium; species Mesorhizobium sp. WSM1293. The sequence continues at coordinate 131,300 of NZ_AZUV01000010.1, forward strand.
CGATGTCGCGATGATCTGCGTCATGACATCGGCAAGCACCACCTGGAGGGTGGCGCGATCGCCGGCCAGAAGTCGCTCGGTGAAGTCGGGGCGATCGCTGTTGAGGAAAAGTCGAACAGCTCCGCCGAAGTCCCGGTGGAGGTTGCCTGGAGCCCAGTGCAGGTACCATGGCGCATACGCTTCCGGCCTTCCGGCGAAGCGGCGAGAGAAACTCAGCGATTCCATCGGGAATCTGGGCTCCTCGCCCTCGAGACGCAGATCGATCCGGTCAGACCAGAGCTTCGATGCGGATCGCGACGGGGACAGCGTGTGGGCGCCTGCACCCGGGTGGCCGAGGAGGATCATTGTCTCGGCAAGAAGGCGCTGGGAAAGGCTGTGTCCCGCTACCCGCTCCTCGAGAAGAATTTCTCCAGCACGAATTTCGCGACGCGTCGCTGCAATGATCGTTCGGGGCATGTTGCCCGCGCCCGTGCCGACGCGCATCAACAGCACCAGGGTGAGCTGCGCGATGTCGATCCGCAGCTGTGAGGCGGCGATATCAAGATCGACAGCAATCCGGCGCCTGAGGGTCACGTCGCGTCCGCTGTCCCAGTCTGCAATCCAGGGGTCTTCTATGACGACTTCACGATCGTTCTCGACGAGTACCCATGGGCCGGCCTGCACGGCGTCGGTCCCTAGCGTCAGGAATGGAAAGGCGATACGGCTCATGCGCCGGCTGCCGCGGACAGTCGCGCGCCGAGGGTCACTGCGCAATCAGACGGCATCGCGACAGCCACCTCGAACCTGCCGACTCGATGACCGATCTCGATCCGCGCCCCGCTGCCGAGCGATTCTCCGAAGTCATCGCGAGCGTCGAGCACATGAGGTTTGACGGTCGAGGGCGCTTCGGCTGCAGTGCCGCCGTCCATCACAAGTGCAGGTTCAAGAAGCAGCGAGTTTGCCGCGCCGTCGCCCCTCACGATCATTTCGAAAACCGCGACAGGCCCGTCCTGGCCTTCCTCCAGTCTCAGGAACAAGGGCCGAGTGACGCCGCTGCCACCACGGCCTGCACCGCCACCACCGCCCCCGGGAGCTCGTGGACCTGCACCTTCGCCTTCACCCTCGAGTACCCTTCCAAAGAGGCCGGCGACCGTCGCAAGCGACGGTCCAGTATCGCCGGCGATCGGCGCCGCCGCCGGCGGATTTGCATATTCTGCCGCGGCAACCTTGATGCGGCGGACGGCGATCCGCACGATACTTCGCGCCTCCTTGTCGGCGAGCGCCTCGAACTGCCAATCATCGTGGGCGGGCGGCTCTGCTTCTGCGAAGGCAGCCTCGACGATCTGCTCATCTGAAGCGACAAAGACACCAGCCCACTCGAATCGATCATCGGGAAGCTGCGGACCTTCGTAGTAGCGAACCACCAGTTCCACAGGCCGCATCACGGCGATCGCGGCGGATCGCTCCGGGAACAGGCTACCCTCACGACCTGCTGGCGAGATTCGATCTGCCCGGAGCCCTCGAACCATGCTCAGGCGACCAAGCAGCCTGTTCGGCCGAAAGGAGCGTATCTCCTCGCCACTCGCCGGATCGGTCCGCAAGGCCTTCATTGCACGCGCGTAGAGATCCAGCGGAGGAAAGTCCTCAGGACGCGGCAGCGGATATTCCGTATCGTCGATGAAAACGCGGAAGTGCATCTTCCGCGTCTCGGGCGTGTCCTCGATGAGCCGAGGCCAGAAGAACCAGAGCAGTGCCTCCTGCACCAGGCTCATCGCATGCTCGCCATCGGTGCCGACAAACGCAGGGTCAAGAATCATGATCGAGGTGCCTGATCGGGTAGCGTCGCGCCCCGGAAAGCCGATCGCGTCGGCAAGGTCCGCAGCCTCCTGGCCTTCGATCGGGTCGACGTACTCCTCGCCGTCGGCAGGAACACCCCACCAGTGCCTCCCGGTGAACCTTCGTCTCACTCCGTGCGGGTCGTCCGCGTCAAATGCTGATCCAAGCTGGGCAGCGATGAGGCGGCGGACCGGATCGCCTGCAAAGGAGGTCTGACTGTCGATCACGATCGTCGAACAGCGGCTCGCCAGATAGAGGGAGGTCTTGCCATAGCCGTATGTGCCGCCGCCGTGCACGGTGTTGCGGCGTGAACCCACGTTCCTCAGGAAATCGACAAAGTCGGTTGGCCCGTCATCAGACGCCAGGTCAGCTCTGGTCGGCCCGGCGAGACCGGCTGTGCCGAAGTCACAGATCTCGAGCACGCGCAGGCTTTCGGAATGCAGGAAATCGTCGAGGCTGCCCGCCGCCTTGCCGTCAAGCGGTCGCTGGCTCAGGATCTCGACACGCAGAATGGCGGCCTGCTGCGGATCAAGCGTGCGCAACCGAAAATGGACCTCGGCTCCGCCGTCGGACAGGGCGGCATCGCAGCTGTTCTGCACGGCCTCTCTCACCACCGTCTGGACAAGATCGATCGAAGGCGCACCGAGCAGCTTCAGATAGCCGTCGGCGGCCAGGTTGCCGGAAGCCGAGTAGGCCTCGGAATGCAATGTCAGGGGTGGTCGAGGCATGCGATCATCTCGCTGACATGAGCGTCGGCACGAACGGCAGCCAGACGGCTGGATTCGGCCGCGACAAGGTCGATTGAGTAGGAAAGGCTGGAAATGCCCGTTGGCAGGGCCCCGGTCGCGAAGCTCTCCGGGGTGATCCTCGGGAAGTCGCCGGCGACAACATAGTGGTGCTCGCCCTCAAGACGAAAGTTCGCCATGTTCCATGCCGGGGCGTTCGGATCTGCGCAGCCGACAGCCGCAAGAAGATTCCGGACCCCAAGGGAGTCCGATGCCGCTGTGATTGCTTCTGCAGCCAGCGTCGACACCGAAAGGTCGCCGCCCGTCGACTGCTCGAGCTGATAGAGCACGAGATGCAGCACGCCTCCCGTTGGAGCGAGCAGCTGATCGACCGACGAAATCCTGACCGAAAGGCCAGTCACTCTCGCGGAGGTCTTGACCTCGAGCGCGAGGCTGTCGGCGCGAAAATCATGACGCTCCATCATGGGGCCGCGCCAGAGCTGCCAGGCGCGCGCATCAAGCCGAAGCATCCGCCGGAGCATCAGGAGTTCGCCGACGAGACCTCTCACTTCCTGGGTCGTTACTCCAGAACCCGGATCGGCGAGCAGCGATCTGAAGTCGTCGAGCGTCGACGCGCAGGCGTCGACTGGAGACGAGCCAGCCCTGATACGCTTCATCATCTCCGCGCTGACATCCGCAAAGACCCCGTCCAGCCCGGCTGCCAGGCAGATAATGTCAAGATAGCGTACCGAGACACCATTCAGAGAGTAGGTCGCGATGCCGATCCCCAGCGATGGACTGCTCGGGAGCTGGGTGATTCTCTCGCTGTGTCTTATCGGGAGGAGCACGCGCAGCTCGCCCGCATTGCCCAGCGCAAGACGAATGCTTCCGAAGCCAGTCTCGATTCCCGTATCCACGCTGGGAATCCCGAGCTCGCTCGAAGCGTGACCACCACGGCGCAGCATGGCCCACTCTTCGAGCGATGGCTCAGTGGACACGGCCGGCCTCGAGCTGTTCGGCGATCTCGTCCTCGATCTCTTCGAGATCGTCGGCCGATGGTGGTTCCAGTCTCACACTGTAATATCCGCCTGACCCGTCTGCCGACCCGGGGAAGACAATCCCGAAGCCGACCAGATCTCCTACGGCTTCAAGGGCGACGCGCTGGCCCGACGCCTTTCTCGGCGTCGAGTTCCTGTCGATCGGATAGAGCAGCAGGAGCGGCACGTTGCCGACGACACCCGCGCGCACGGCCTTCAGCCTGGTCCAATCCGTCTCTGTGGCGGCGTCTGCGCCATCGGCGCAGTCGAAGAGGACGTCCCTTCGCGACATCAGCGCCTTGATGTCGGCGAAATCATCCGGCCGCTCCAGTCGCGTTCTTGTCGAAAGCCGTACCGGGCCCAGCTCGCCCATCGGTTTTGCCGACTGGTCCCCGCTTCTCGGTTCGACGACTCCGACGTTCCATGTCCGCGCGCTGTCGCCGGATGCCTCGATGTACCCCAGCAGGAACTCGGCAGAGAGCTCCCTGTGGGACGCCTGCACCGAGTATGCCCGGAGAAACTGCACTATCAGGCGGCCGGGCACACTGCGAAACAGGATGCGCGTCGATTCCCGGTCGCGTAACCCGAGGTCGGTGGCCTGTGTCATCAGATGGGCGGCGGCGGTCCAGTTTCCCCGGACGATCTCAGGCCTGCGATGATCGAAGCGGATCGTCTGCACGTGCTTGCCGGCATAGCTCACGTCGGTGAGGACGGCCGCTCTCATCTTGCTTGCGGCTGTGATCGCCATGCCCGGTATCGACCTCACCCTGACCGCGAATTCCATCGGAGTGGTCCTGCGAACCGCATACTCGGCTACATCCCCCCTGATCTCGGCCTCGATGAGGGCGAGCGAACGGAATGCCGTGCTGAGCGAATCGGTCATCCAGATGCGCGGCATGTCCTCGTATCCGGGCCGATAGCCGAACCACCGCCCCATCTGCAGCAGGGTGTCGTACTGGCTGGATGTGCGCAGAAAGTAGCTCACGCACAGGCCCTCGATCGTCAGGCCACGAGCGAGGATGGAGCCGCCGACCACGATGTACGTGCGTGGAGGGCCATCGTAGTCGATCCGATCTTCGCTGGTGCCGTTCTCGACAGGAACTTCCAGCGCCTCGAGGACCGCCGGCATGAATGGCATCAGCTGATGTCCGGTGACGTGGGGCAGGGCGCACAGGTCGTCGGGAACGCGCTGCTGCTCGGCCTCCCAGAGACCGAGCATCCGTACCCCAAGAGCAGATAGGGGGTCCGTGATCTGGTCGGCGATCACCTCGAGCCATGCCTTCACCAGAGTGGCCAGCCGCTCATGCATGATCACGTAGGCCGATGTGTGGATCAGCATCGACATGTGGCTGTCCGCATCACCTCGAAACCGTCGCGCTGCGCAGGACGCCAGGAAATACAGGACCGCATCTTCGAGCGATTCCGTCATGCGTGGCTGAAAATGATCCTTTTCCGCCCGGCTCGGCGGCTGAAGGAACGCGATGTCGTCCTCCGGGATCTCCCGGATCATGTCGAGCCCCTCTTCTTCGGGCTGCGGGGAATCCGCGTCGATCGGCGGGCGGCCGAACAGACGCTCGGTCCCGAAATAACCATCCGGCGTCGGCAAGGCGGTTATGAAGTCCTTCGGGTAGAGATCGTCGAGTTCCCTTCCCCCAGCGGGGAAGGGGTTGATGAGCACGTTGGCGAACGGCGTGGCGGTATATCCTACGTAGGAATTTGCCGGGATCTTCTTGAGGATCAGGCGGATCCTCTCGTTTATGCGTGTCATGTCGTACTCGCCGGAGGCCGTGTTCACACTCGCCTGGTCGCATTCATCATCGATGACAAGGACCTTGAGACGACGCAGAATCGCGGGCAGGGTGCGCTCCAGTGTGAGAAGCAGCTGTCCAAGCGGAGCAACGTTCTTCTTCACGACTGCGAGCTGCGCCGCCCCATCCACGGGCATCGGAAAGCCTCCATTGGGCGGCATCCTGAAATCGCCCTGCTCGTCTTCGCGGGTCTGGAGCTGCCACTGGTCTCTCAGCCGATCGACCAGATCCTTCTGCATGCGCCCCTGGGTCTGCTTGCGAAGCTTGTTCGTGAGGCCAGCCAGAATGATCACCAGATTGTAGCCGGCGTCGACCGCCTTTGCGATGACGGCGGTCATGTTGGCGGTCTTGCCGGATTGAACGTGTCCAACGACCAGACCACGACATGCAAAGCTCTCCTTCAAGGGATTCTCAAGCAGCGAGACGATCTCGTTCGAGGCCTTGCCGATGCGGTCATCGACGGTGTCTGCGGACCAGCCCTTGGAATCGACGAGATAAGCCCGCAACGCGGGCCAGTGACGATCAGTTTCCGCCGGCCCGTGATACCAGTCCTGGCGGATTCGGAAGATCGAATTCACCCTGAGAATTTCGACGGGTCGAATGGATCCGCGAACCTGTTCGATGGCGGCGGCAAAATCCTGCTCGGTCTCGTCCGAGAAGCGGCCAAGGAACGGTTCGAGGTCCTGCCGGACGAGGCGAGCCGCATCATCCAGGCCGTCAGCCGACGACAGGCGCGCGCGCAGCTGCCTGACAAACGCATCCATTTGTGTCGCTGATACCGACATCGCCCCCCCGCTATGAATAGACTCATCGCCCCGAATGGACCTTGTACGCTGCAGGCCATCGGCTGCAAGCTGAAATGAAAAAATCGCGAACGACTTCGCCACTAGAACCGTACGCGAATATCAGCGTGAATCTTTCCAACCGGCCTGGTCAGGCAACTTGCGACAGCTTCATTTCGTTTTCTGCTGCATCGCTTCTCTCGGCAGTCAGAATCACGAAAAGAGCTTCACCGATCCAGCGGGCGAGGAGAGGGGGCACCGCATTGCCAACCTGGGTATATTGCTGGGTACGATTGCCCTGGAAGAGATAATTGTCGGGGAAGGTCTGAAGACGCGCTGCCTCGCGTACCGAAAGGCTGCGACATTGCATTGGGTCAGGATGGATAAAGTAGTGTCCATCCTTGGAGATATGGCTCGTGACGGTCGTCGAGGGAGCCTTGGAGAGTTGCACCCTGAAGCGATCGGCAAACTTGCCCGAGTTCCAGTTCTCGTGCTCCGGTGCCAGCTCCTCCGGAAAATCCGACGCCTTGGGCGAGCGGCCGACGACTTCGGCGAAGACCGCTGCAAAGAAGTAACGGGCAAGATCGCTCGCCATATGGCTACGAGTCGCATGATTTGGCAGTGTCTCCAGCCTGGGATCGATCAGCCAGTCACGAAGGTCGGCTGGACAGGCTGGCGAGATGCCGACGCCCCGCGCCTCACGGCCAGGGACGTCGTTCAGGCTCTCGAAGGTCGCATGATACCGATGAGCCGTCTGCGCAAATGCTGCTTGCAGATCATCCGCGAGACCGGTGTCCACGTCGGCGACAAAGGCCATGGCGATGCTGACCATCTGTTTCCACTCCTCCCGGCTGTCGACGCCACGGCTGAGACCGCTGCGCAGCTTCGGCATCCCATCCAGTACATTGCCGACGGTTGCAGTCAGACTATGGCGGACCATCAGGTCGGCGAGGGCAGAATCAGGCAAGTCCGCAGCCAGGTCTGACCTTAGGCCGACGACGATCACTCGATGGCGTGCTTGAGGAATTCCGAAATCCTCGGCACGAACTATGAAATCAGTGGCGCGTGGTTCAAACCTGCCAAAGCCGAGTTGTCCTCGGCTACGCGGATCCAGTGCAATCAGCCGGTATGGCTCTCCATGCGGCCGGTCTCCACGCAGGTCACGCAGTACCTGATCGAAAATCCGATTCTCGCCATCGACCGACGAGGACAGCATGCCCTTGACGTTTTCCATGACAAAGGCCGCGGGCCGGAGTCGATCGAGGATGCGGATATATTCCCTGTACAGGAAGTGCTTTTCATCCTCGCTGGCCACATACCCTTCCTTGCCCTGGTTGCGGGCACGGCCAACGAGTGAATATGCTTGGCAGGGCGGACCGCCTATGAGGATGACATTGCCGTCACTTTCGGCCCGGATGGCGTCGAGTCGAGCGTTCAGTCGCTCCTCGGGATCCTCCTTGCCAAGCTCGAGTTGCCAGGCCTCCTCTTCCGCCGCGGCCCATTCCTTTGGGTGCCGTTTGGACCAGTCGGGTACTTCGCCCCCCGCATTGATCAGATTGTAGTAACTTTCAGGAAGGGAATTGCCAAACTGGCGCAGGAAGCTTCGCAGCTGCAGGGTCGAGTGCGCCGCCTTGTCCTTCTCGATCGACAGAGCGATCTTGAACGCGCATTTCCCATCGGCGCCGGAAACGCTCGAAAATCCCTCGGCCAGTCCTCCAGGACCTGCAAATATGTCAACAACTGCATATGTTGGCAAGAATCACGCTCTTTCGACCCCGGGAGCAAAGGTCCGATTAATATCAGCTCTGCAGAGAAATGACAGATCGATGGCAGATGTAGTTGATCAGGCGACCCGTTCTCGGATGATGTCCGGCATTCGAGGGAAGAACACCAGGCCGGAAATGGCATTGCGAAAGGCGCTGCATCGGTCTGGCCTGCGATATCGATTGCACGGGGCACATTTGCCTGGCCGACCGGATATGGTTCTGTCTTCGCGACGGGCGGTAATCCTCGTTCACGGATGCTTCTGGCATCGTCACGCGGGTTGTCACTGGTGCAGCACACCAGCGTCCAGGCCGGAATTCTGGGCTGCGAAGTTCGATCGAAACATGACCCGAGACTGCGAGGTGGTCGATGCCTTGCATGCGGAAGGCTGGCGCGTTGCTATCGTCTGGGAATGTGGGCTTCGGGCAGCGTATCTCAATGAGACGGTGGAACGGGTGCTGGCCTGGATATGGTCGGAAAGCGGCGATTTCGAAAGCGATGTTGTACGCCCACGTGTCGATTCTCCGCTGACCAGGAGAGCGTCATTGTGACCGGAGTGGCGAGTTGAGAAAGCCAAGGGCCAGACATTGGGATTGTGACAAATCCTGGGTATGATTTAAATGAGACCCAGGATTTGTCACAGAGCGACAATGTGACATATCCTGGGTATGATCGAAACGAGACCCAGGATATGTCACGTCATGGAACGGACTCAAACTACCCAACGCCAACAACTGGCTGCCCTCCTGGACACCCAGCCAATCATGCGCGCATACGAACTCCGCAAGGCCGGGATTGCGCCCGAGACGATCTCGCGCGCTGTCAACAATGGCCAACTCATCCGCATCTCCCGCGGCCTCTATCAACGCGCCGACAGTGAAGTCGAGACCGAGCAGGCGCTCGCAGAAGCTGCAAAGAGGGTCCCCAAAGGCGTCATTGCCATGGTTTCAGCGCTCGCCTTTCACGGGCTGACCGACCAGATGCCTCGCAAGATCTGGGTTGCTATCAGTGCCAAGGACTGGGGAGCGCCGGCGCCCTCATACCCGCCGATCCGCATCGTCGAACTTCGTGACAAGTACATGGACCAGGGAATCGAGCATCATCGGATATCGGGAGTCGACGTTCCGATCTTCTCGGTCCCGAAGACGCTCGCCGATATCTTCCGCAACCGCAAGCTGGTCGACCGCTCGGTTGCAGTGGAGGGGCTGCGAGCTGCCCTCGACCAGCGCAAGGCCACACCTGGTACAATCGCGGAGGCGGCAATCGCCGGCGACTCCTGGAAGATCATGCGCCCCTATCTCGAGGCTCTGACCTCGAATGGCTAAAGGCACTACAAATCAGGCTGCCTCGATCAAGCAGCGGTTGCTGAACCTCGCGCGCAAGGAAGGCCGGATCTATGAGGTCGTGCTGGTGCGCTACGCGCTGGAACGGCTGCTCTACCGCCTGTCTGTCTCGGACCAGCGCGATCGTTTCATTCTGAAGGGAGGGATGCTCGTTACCCTATGGATCGACGATGGCAATCGCGAGACGCGAGACGCTGACTTTCTTGGGCACGGTGATGCCAACCCGGAAAAGCTCAGAGCTACATTTGCCGAAATCATGGCAATCGCTACCGACGATGGGCTTGTATTCGATACCCAGGGCCTGACTGCAACTACGATCCGCGAAGAGATGGAATATGGCGGGGTGCGCCTGCGCACGACGGCCTTCTTGGAGCGGTCCAGGATCCCAGTTACGATCGACATAGGGTTTGGCGACGCTCTGGCGGCAGCGGCGCAACCGCTCGCCTATCCATCGTTGCTTGGCATGGAGACGCCGCAGATTCGGACCTATCCCCCGGCAACAGTTATCGCTGAGAAATTTCAGGCCATGGTCGCGCTGGGCATCGCCAACGGTCGCATGAAAGATTACTACGATCTGTGGGCGATCCCCAAGGCAGTCCCTCTCGCAGATACGGATCTGGATGCTGCTATCCGAGCGACCTTCGAGCGGCGACATACTGACATTCCTGACGGTAGGCCACCTGGTCTTTCAACGACACTGCTGGACGATACGACCAAGCAGCGCCAATGGCAGGCCTACGCACAGTCAATCGACCACGACGGCCTGTCACTGGTGGAGGTTGTGGATGCCATCTGGGCGCTGGTGGGACCATCCTGCGCGCGCATCAGATCGTCTGACAATTGAATTGTGGCCCGTACCCCGCATGTATCTGCTGTAAATGGCACCCTTTCGTCAGCTCGCCCCGTCCGATTGACGCTGTGTTTCGACTGACAGCCTACAATCGTCGTTGAACCGGGATGCAAGCCAGAAACGGAAGCCGGTGCGGCTGGTACCTTGGACAAGGGATGAACAAGATGGAGGACGATTCCGGGGGCAATGCGCGAACGCTCGAGATCGATCTCGGCGAAGAGTTTGAAATGGATCTGGCGACGCTTGATCCACATGCCTACGATCGGATTTTCGTTTACGTGCCGCTCCCCTCATTCGGGTCAACCCAGTCCTATCGCGACATCTGCGGAGATCTTCTTGACGCTTCGTGGGCCATCGAACGGATGGCTGCACATGCGAAGTGTGTCAGGACCGAAAACCCACCCGGAGACTACCGCTGCATCAGGGCCGTCCTCACAGGACCAAGGCCGGGAATATTCTGCGCCATCGCCGACTGTGCGCTTCTGCTCGGGGAACTCGAGGATGTCACAGACGATGCAGGACTGGAGGAACTGCAGAACCTTCGCGAACAGGTCTATGAGTATGAGGACAAGCTGGAGACTCTGGTTCCCCGAGCGCCGGAGATTATCGACTGGTATTTCGCCAACCTTCACGAAGTGAACAGCGAGTTGCGGTCCGAAGCTCCAGGGGCATGGAGCAGTCAGATGAAGCGCTTCCCAGAGCGTCGCCTCGGCTTCCATCGCAGCGGCTTCAGCGGCATACTAGGGGGGAGCTGCTATGCTTCGCGGACCGGGTGGCTTGTGCCGGTGGCGATAGGCCCCGACCGATTCTTCGTGGGAACGGATCAGAAGTACCGTCTGAATGATTTCCTGCCCGCCGACTTCGTCATCATCAACGGCGAGTCATTCGTGCATCACAAGGGTCTCCTGGTCCGCTTCCCATCAGGTCTGTATTTCGAATCCCAGGTCTGCGCGGGGCTCGTGACCCAGGACGACGAGTATGCCGAACGCTGGTCATCAGACCCTTTCAGCGCGCTCCGTTCACCGATAGCAGAACAAGCCGCTCCCGTAGGCATCTCGACTTCGGACGCGCCAGAAGGCACGTCAACGCTAAAGGAAGGCTGCTACCTCCACGAGACTGGAACGCTTGCGTTCGTCAATGATGGCTACTTCCTCCACTTCCTCCACTTCCTCTACGACATCCGGCCGGCGCAGCTGCAGACGGCCAAGGCCCTCCGCGAGGCTTCGGCCCAAATGACCGAAGAGTTGTCCACCGCGACCGGCGCCGCGCCGTTCTTTCAGTGCGACTGGACGAGCTTGGACGACGAGGCCTTCGAAGAGCTTTGCTACCAGCTGATCTTCGACAACCCGAAGTTCAATTCCGATACCATTCGGAAACTCGGCAAATCGAGGTCGAGGGATGGCGGCCGCGATATCATCATCCATGAGGCAACAATAGGCCCTTGGGTGAAACCGAAGAAATGGACCTTCCAGTGCAAGCTTGTCACCAACGGTTCGTCCCTCGGAGCCACACGCCTGACGGACGTCGGGGACATGCTCGAGCAATACGGCGCCCAAGGGTTCGGCGTGATCACCTCAGCTCAAATGGACGCCACACTCTACGACAAGCTCGACGCGATCTGCTCGAAACGCCAAGTCGACCAATACCACCTGTCGGTTCTGGAGCTCGAACGGGCGCTAGGGCGCAATCGCCGTGTCAGGCAGAAATTCTTCCCGGGATCATGATCTACCCCCTCAGCGACCAATATGGAGGCACGACCCCGGCATAGAGCCGACCAGAAAGCGGCAGCTTTTCAGCGTGGCCCTGATGATCACGCATCTCACATGCGGAATAGTCTCCTTTAATCCGCCGGATTTTTCTCGACCATCGACCCTACAGCGCTCGCCCATTCCAGCGGTGAGCACGCGGTGGCCAGCTTCTTTTCGTTGTCAATCGACCAAAGTTGAAGGCTGACGGAAGGCGAATAACCAAGGTAGCGATTGCCGCTGTCTGCCTCTTTTTCAGGGTCTGGCTCATCGAAATCGACTTTCGACGATCTTGCCGAAATATCGAGGAAATGGGGACTGATCAGAGCATCGATCTGCTTCAGGCGCTGCCGGATCCAAGTCGCCATCGCGCTCATTCTGCCGACATCCTCAGGCGTCGCATTCTCGAGATGGGTCAGCACCGCGTTCAACTTGTCCCGATGGGTCAGTTGTTCATGGATCGCATCCACAAATTCCATACGGCGCTTCTCGCGGCTATTGAACGCTTCCTCGCGTTGCCGCTGGGCTTCGGCGTCTCGTTGACGACGCTCTCGTTCCTCGCCTTGTCTCCTGCGTTCGCTGATGAACGCCGCGTGTCCAGCGAAGCCTGCCAATATGTCCGGCAGCATGCTTTCCAAAGTTTGCGTCTTTCCGTCGGAATATTTGCGGCGAAGGCCTGAATACGGGTTGGCGTGAATGACGATAGCGAGCCGCCCGGATGGAGACTCGTCGTACTTGGGCCAAGCATCGTTGGTGTTGCCCCAACGCGTTCTTTCATCCCGCCGTTTCAATTCTGCCGGCGTCGGTTGATGCAGGGTCTTTTCGGGCTGCTCCTCCAGGCCGAACGCAACTGATTCATTCTCGACAACGAGCACCAACCCGGTCTCGGTTGCCTTGGGCAAATGGCCTTGCGTTTCTGCAAGAGCGAACAACTGACTTAGGATGCGAATTCCCCTTTCAATGGAGGCCACTGCAATTTTGAGAGGGACAACGCCCCTGGACCGAACGATCGCGAAGCCCTGATCGTCCGGACGCGCCTTTGAAATCGCGCGCCTTGTGACAGCGAGAGACGGGAGCTCAACGAAGCTGGGCGTAGACTCCGGCGTAGGGGCCACCATCGGATCAGTCGCAGCGTGCTTGTTGAGCCTATCTCGGGCTTTTTCTGTGGCTTCGCGGACCGACGGCGACAGGTGCTGCTCGGAACTTCCTGCGATCCTCACCAACGCCAAGTTTGGTTTGGCCGATGGGGGCAGCGCTTGCTTGTTGACGCGCTTGCCGTATTTCAGTTTTGCCCAGTATCCGCGTTCTGGTGTTGGAATGTGGTGGCGATCGCAGGTCTTCTTCAATGCCGTACCCGTAACGCCGTAATCCGCAGCAACCTTGGTCATCGGCTTGGACCAGACCTGCTCGTAAAGCTTCTCGCGAGAAACCGTCCTCACCCTCTCGACCTCTTCTTCCGCCCACGCGTCCACGGCCCGACTCCAGTGATCAATCGATCCAAATATGGAGGTAGGCGTATTGATCCTGTCAGTTTTGACGGTACTTCATCAAATTCTCGCTGGATCATCAACGATCGACTGTGGGAAAAAGCGTCGGCATGGGCAAAGCTCAACGGCGCCTTAAAAAACGGATCGGCTGAAGCAGGCGGCGAAACGCGCGCCTAAATCGCTACAACCAGTGAAGGTCGCTATCGGTGGTTGCGTGACCGTGATTTGGACTTGCGGTTTTTGCCGACAGCCGATCCGGCTCACGGCTCTCCGACTAGCACGCCTTGCTATTCCTTTCTGCGACCGACTGATTTGACGACTTCTCTCGTCCTCCGCATGAGAACATCTTGCGAGACATGGACCAAGATCGTGATCTCGGCAGGCCCTGAAGAGGCCCACGTATGCCGCGGACTGCTGATCTCCGCGGCAGCATGGCTGCGACCGTTCTCGACTCGCAGCGAGCGTCACCCGCAATGGCAGTGAGATCGCACAAAGGCTCTTGCGCCAAGTGGCTGACAGAGCGATTCTGCGCCTGACGATAGTAGAGCGCTTTGCAAGGCCCTGCGCAGAAACAGATCAAGTGAGGATTTAGATACCAGGGGATGACCAAGGCGCATCTTACGCAATTGTGGCAATGGCTGTCTGTTGTCTGCGTCCTCTTTTTGGTGGCGAGCGTGGTTTCCCTACAGGGAGGTTCAGAGTTTTTGGGAAGCCTCTTTGGCGACAAAGTTGGCGTAGACGACAACATGCCGGCCACCGGTTATTTTGGGGCAATTGTTGGCGGAGGCCTGTTTGTGCTGTCATCAAGCGTCTTCCTCTTGCACGCACGGCGCCATGGCGACCACTGGCACGCTCGCATACCAGTGGTTTGGCTTGACGGACTTGATACGGCCACACGGGAAGGAAAGATCTTTCAGATTTGCGTTCTCGTGATTTTCGTTCTTGTTCCGGTCGCTGGAGTTATGTGCTGCATGGCCGAGGCTGAATCGGGCGACATCTGTGAACAGGACACCCGGTACTTTTACGAGGGCTCCGAGACCATGCTGCTGTGGGCTCCGGTGGCCAAGGAAGGAAATCAGATGAGGCTTCGCCAAGCTGGAACTGGTGCAGAGCCTTGTTTGTCCGGCGTCGAGCTGTTTCCCCGTTCTCTAACTCCGCTAACTTTCTACGGCTTGCCGCTCGCGGCTGGCGTCATTACAACGATGGCCCTCATCTCTTTGTTCTCCCGTCGAAAAACTGGCCAGTCAGACGGTTTTCCGGAGGTAACGTAGCGTCGGTCCTTGTCGAAGTTCACTTAAGAAGAGCAGACGTGATCTCGGTGTCGAAGGTCAAGGCGAGCTTCGCCGTGACGACGAGATTGTCGGGAGCAATATGGACACCTGTCAGCTGGATCGTGGGAGTTCCAGCGGTGATTTTCAGGCCGGGCACATTGGCCTTCGCGATGCCGGTTGTGATTTGCGATGCAGCCTCGTCGATCGGCTTGGTGAGATCGAATTTAGAGCCTTCTTTGAGCGCCGAAAGAATCTCCGTTTCGAAAAGACTTTGGACGATCATCCAGAACTTGTTGTCGATGACAGTCGCAAAGTGAATGCCTTCCACTGTGATGGCTTTGCCGCCCTGAACCAGCGTCGGCTTACCAGACAGATAGACCCAGCCAGTTGTGTCGAACCACTGGCCTGGCAACTTGGCATCGATCTTCAGCCCAACAGCGAGTGATCCATTGCTGGGATAGAGGTCCACGTCGTCAATCCGGATCTCGATCGTGTTGGACGCGATGTTCTGCTTGAAGGTTTTCCCTTTCAGGGCAGCCGCCAATTCGGCTTTGAGAAAGTCGTATGGAGCGATTGCCTGAAGGTTCACATCGAGCCCGCCATGATCGGCAGACGCGGAATTCAAAGGAGGAATGGCTGTGCCGGTCGTCGCGATCTCAGATGGCGAAAGGACTGTCGTCGCGCCGACGCGAACGACCATTCTTATCGCGTCGTCCTCTGCTATGAGCCCAGAAAAGCCCGCTGTCTTGGGCTCGATATTTAGAAAGAGGGGAGTCTGCTTGAGTCGGTCGATCTTGATCGAGAACGGGTGCCACTGCTTCGAAACGCCTGACCGGACAGCGTCACAGGGAAGAAGGCTCTGAGCCGCGTTCTGTATGTCGTCGCGGTGCTTGTCGAACTCGCCGTTCAGAACATCCGCAAGCCCAAGATTTACCGGACCGGCGCACACTTCAGGGTGACCGAGAGCACCGAGATCAATCCCAACGCAATTCCTCCCGACGAGTTCGACGGATGCACTATCTACCCATTTTCCGACGGGGGCAGCCTTGACGATCGGACACCATCCACTGTCTAGACCGACATTCATATTGATCTGCGGCGAAACCCGAGCGTCGAAGCTCTTCCCAGATAGAGAGAGCACTCTTGCGAGGTCGCCGCCAAGACCGGCCTTGCCCGTTATGTGGACACTCTGGCCTACTTGGATATCGGCGCCGGATTTTGCGATCCGAAGAGACCCATCCTTGTTCACGCTTGCGTCCCAGTGATAATCGGCACATTGATTCCTTGTGCCGATACTAGGACCAACGATGTCTGGCACGTTTATGCACACCCTCTCAATTCCAGCGCCTCGAAAGTCCAGGTATGGCTTGTCAAAACACTCCTGGTGCGATCCCACGCGGCCTGGATTAACGAACGGTATGTTCATGCACGCAACGTGGCCATCCCCGTTCAGCGGGACCGAGTTTGGGACTTTCGCTTCCCCGGCCTGAACGAGTGCACTGTAAGGAATCGACGCCACCAGCGTGATGACGCTATCTGAGATAGTGGGAGGAGGAACGGCCTCGCCACCATGAGGCGGCGCTTGGAAGAGTTGATCGCCGTTACAGGCTGCCAGCGAGATACAAACCGATGGCGCCAGCAATAGGAGACGAGTTTTCGCGATCGTCATAATATTTCCCCATGTCTTAATTCTATTCACGAATTACTGTGAGAAGAGGGTGCAGCGCGTTCCGCATAAGTCACTGATCGCGCTGGTATCGTTACTCGTAACAATACTATTCATTGCCCCGGCAACCTTTGGGAAGTTTTCGTGGAGGAATTGCCCCGCGCGAGACCACGAGCCTCCGGCTCGCGTGCCAAAGGCACGGCATCATCCGTTGCCGTCAATTCTTGCCGAAGGTTCCTGATGCCTTTTCCCACATCTCCCATGAGGGCGGAGATTCGCCCGCGCCCGAAGAAAATCATCACGACGACGATGACGAGCAACCAGTGCCATATGCTTAGCGCACCCATTTTCTTATCCTTCCTTTGTCCGATCGAGACAGGATCGGTCGAATGGTTAGGTTGACGATGTACCGCCGACCGGATCGACCGCCCGGCGGCTATGGGATGCCGGCAACGATGTCCTCGGCGAAATATTCGAGGTTGTTGGCTGTGCGCCTTGCTTTTTGGGGCTCCGTTCTTGCCAATTGCTCGGCGTCGGCGATGGTATAGTCAGGCTTGCCGTCGCCCGTGACGTCGGTATCGACGATTGTGGCGCTGGTGGCTTGATGAGACGCCTCGTGGACGATGGTCCCGCCTCGGGAATCGGCGCCCTTGTCCGATAGGTCGAAGAAACCTGACTCCAGGAAAATCTCGGAGAAGCCCCCCTTGGGAACAAAGGCCAAGGTACCCGGGTCGTCGTCTGGCATTGTCTTGTTCGGACACCAATAGCTCTGGAACACCATAAAGCCGAGGACCTCTTCGTAGACTTGCTTGAGTACGGGATCGTCGTCGCCTTCATTCCCCCCGAACCAGCGCTTGAACTTCGCGCCACTAGCGGAATTGGTGGTCGGCAGACTGTTGATGGTGTCCGACAGCATCGAGCGCGCTTCCACTACCGCGGCCGATGCAATGGCATTTTGTCCCGCATCACATGCAACGCGGTACGCGTCAAATGCGTCGGAGCGGGCGGTTGTTGCCGCCATGCACAGCAATCCTGCGACGCCGGCCAGTCTCAGTGAATTCCTCATGTGATTTCCTCCGCTGTCGTGCGCGTTTCGCTTCGGGCAATTTCGATACTTGCTACTTTGAGGTCGCATCTTCGGGCTGCATTTTTGGCGGCGCGCTCGCGCTTTCCATCGGGAGGTCGAAAGCTATGCGTGCCGAGAAGCGTGGACCGGAATCGACCAGGGTATTTGGCTCGAACATCGTTTCGGGAGATATCGGCTCGGCCGGGTAAGTCGCCGGCATCCGCTGCTCGATTTCCTCAAGGTAGGCATAGAACCGGCCTGGGCCTAATTGCGCCAGCCGCTCGGCGTCGATCGAACACTGCAAATTCCAGCGGCCTACGCCGTCTGCGATGTGCGGGTTGTTGTCGAACGCATGGAACTCCGCTGCGTTGACCGGCGTGCGCCTCCACCGATTTCCGTTGTCCTTACCTTCATGGACCACGCTCATTCGCATCTGAGGCTTGTCGAGTGCGTCGTAGATCGGGTGCCCTGCTTTCTCGTAGCGCTTGTGGTGCTTGACCCTTTCGGACGCCTGACCGAAAACGCTGGCGAACACCATGAGACCGCCCTTCTCTCCGCGGATCGGCGTAACCTCGGCGGTGCGACCGGGCAGGATCTGGCTCCATGCGACCACCGGCTCCGAGACCTGGAGATCCGGTTCGGTATGCTCCTGGTAGCGAACCAGGCCGAACCGAACGAACGGGTCGGTCGATCTCGAGGGCGTGATCTCGATGTCGACGAACCATTCCTCCCGGTCTGCGTCGAAGCACGGCTCGTAGGTGATGAGACTGACGTCCATCATGTCGAGCTTGAGCTTGGTGCTGTCCTGGTCGGCGGCCGTCGCGCTGTCTTCGCCGTCCGCCCTGGCGATTGGCATCTTCACGTTACGGACAATGCGCGGGTCGTGCGGAGAGTTGTTCAGACGCTGCAGTATATCCGGGGGAATAGGGGGATCCTGCGGCCTGTGAATGAGATGGGCGACATCGGCGAAATTGTACGGGCCGATCAGCGGCTCGGTGCTGGGAGCGCTGTCCCAGCGGATCGGATCGCCGCCCCAGCGCGTGATGAAGGCGCCGCCGGGTCCGACAAATTCGTCGGACAGCTCATCCAGCGCAACGCTGCGCTTGTAGTAATCGCCGAGTTTGCGCGACAGCGATGCCTCCAGCTCGTCGAAATGGTTTGGTGGCCAAGCCACGACGCCCAGCCGTTCGCCTTCGCCAGATGAAAACCAGCCGCGCGACAGATAGATGCGGGTCACCGCACTGCGCTTGAGCGTGTGGACGACCAGCCCCTGTTTGTCGACCGTCAACCGCTCGGTCCGGAACACCGGCATGGGCGAACGGACGACACACTTCGCAGGGCGCTCGCTGGCAGGAAGCCAGATTTCGTGCGGCAAACTTTCCCTGATCTGCTGCTTGCGGTTGAGCGGCTGCCTCCGCCCCAGTTCCTGCTGTGTAGGTTCCTTCGGGCCGCGCCAGCGGTCGACGGTTTCCCAATCGGCCGCGAAACGCGAGAACGCCACCGCCTTGACGACGAGGCGACGTGCCTTCGCGTCCGGGAAGGTGTGCACCTGGTCGGACTTGAACATTAGACGCCGCACCTGTCCGCTGCCCGCTGGCTTGCGGGGTGTTGCCTCTTCCTTGTTCAGGACGACCAGGCCGCGCCGCGCGGCTTCGTGCACCATGGCCAGGCTGATGGTCGAGTTCCCCTCCCATTGCGGCCACAATGGCGTCGCCCCCTCAGCCGGCAATGCTTCACAACGCAGCAGGGTGACCTCAGACCTCTGCAGGGAGACACGGTTTCGGTCGTCGATATCCGCGAAGCCGTAGACGTCGAGCACCGAAGAAAAGCGGCGTTTGCCCGCCTCGTCGAGCAGGCTCGGCCAACGGCCCGCGCGGCGTGCCTTGAGGCTGCGCCGCCGGCTGATGTCATCCATGACAGAGCTGCGCGGCGCCACCGTTTCCGCGACGATTTCGAACCCGTCGGCGTCCGTAAGGTCGATGGAGATCGCGCCCGTCAGCAGGTAGTCCTTTGAACCGACTGCTGTTGCCGGCCGGAACACATCTCGCGCCAGCGCCAGCGCCTCGATATGCCGCTTGGCCCCTTCAGTCGTCTGCGCGGCAATGGCCGCCGGCCGAACGGCGTCGGCTGCACCGAACAGGTTCCTCGCCAGATACTTGTCCGAAGCACCTTCGCCAATCCACTGCACCGCGGCGATTGCCTGGTCGAACCCGCCGGGCAGTGGCGATACGGCCCATCGCGGCGCCGATGCCGGGCGGCTCGCCGCACAGGCGACACGCACCGGCGCCACGGCCGAGAGCTCGTCGATCGGCCGCACGCACGTCGCGTGTTGCAACAGAAGCTTCGCGATATCCAGCAGCAGGTCGTCGCTGGCGCCGCTGTGGCCGCCGATCGAGCAGTGACAATCGGCTGCGTCTCCAACCTGTGCGGCGAGGCATTTTTGCAGCGTTTCGGCAGCCTGATCGCCGAACATCGCGGCGAGCTTTGCCGGCGCTGCCGGAGACCCCATCGGATTGACAAGCGCTCCGAGCACCTCTGTCAGCGAAAACCATTTCGCCAGGTGCTCCGGGCTCGGCAGACAGAAGGCCACCAGGTCATAGTCTTCCGAAGGGGCGAGTTTCATCTCGACCACCTTCACACGAGCGCCGGTCTTGCCGAACTCGCCCGATGGCGACAACTGCTGATCGGGAGATTTGGCGAATGCCAGCACCTCGCTCGCTGCCTTGGGCCTTGGCCGGCGGTTCACCGACGACATCACGATGGCCAGCGGCCGGGCATTCGGCCACTTGCTGAGCCCGCCATCGTAGACGGGGATTGTCAGAGAGCCATCGAGATACGCCCCGGTGGTGCGGTGTTTGAGACGCAGCACATAATACTCGGCGGCGGGGTCCGGCAGAAACGCTTGCCGCTCGCCGACATCATGGCCCGCGATGAACACGGTCTCGCCCTGTTCGTCGGGCGCGTCGTAGACGATTTCGCGGAACTGTTCAGCCGGAATCATGCCGAAGCCATATGGCTTGCGGGTGACGGCGATCGGAAAGCCGGCCGGCCGGCGGGCGCGGGAAGCATTCTTGTCGTTCATGTTCGGCGCCTGGCGATCGCGACGTACGTCGCGCAGTCCGCCCTTGAGGCGCTCGCGAAAGTCGCTCGTATCGAACACGCCGTGACGCGTCGCCTCGTCCTGCGAGATGGTCGGCGGCACGATGATGCGCATGGTGGACGATGGGTTAGCCCGCCTGCTCGCCGGCACGTAGGGCGCCCCAGCCATGAACTCGCCGCCATCTGCCGGCTCGGAATTGTTGAGGCGAAGCGCCGCACGATCGGCCTGCTCGAAGCCCATCGGCGCGTTGCTGCGCAGTGCAATGTGGTTCGGCAGCAGCACGTCCGGGCGGCCGATCGCTTCCTGGCGCAGGAAACGCCGCAGTGATGCCGGCGTCGGCTCTTCAGTCAGTTTTGCGGGAAAGGCGAGCAGGCTCTCCAGGTCTTGCGGGGTGTTCGCCACGTATTGCCGCTTCAAATGCGCGCCATCCTCACGCAACGGGATGGCGCGGCCGCCGAGGAAGGTCGAGCGCATGGCGAAACGGTAGCCAACGCCATAGCGAAGCGGCGGTGGCCGCGATGCCGGCTCGTTCTTGGCATCGGGAAGACCGAGCGTTCGGCGGAAGGGAAGCGCGGCTTTCCCGGCAGCATCGTCGGGCACCGGACGCTCGGGCGCGCAAAGTACTGCCATCGGCGTGCCGTCCCATTGCGCAACAGCCTCCTCGACAACCGCGTCGGTGTCCGCGCCGCCGCTGCCGCGCGGAACCAGCCGCGAGGCGAAGACCATGCTGGCGGCGTCGATCTCGCGGCGCTCAGCGGAGCCGGGTGCTCCGATCAATGTGTCGAGCGCGGCCTTGACAGCCGGCTTGGGCTCACGCTTCACGCGGAAGTCATAACTTACTGTACGGCTCATCAGGCTGCGCCAGCGATCCACCTTGTTCTTTCGGACCGCGACGTCGAGCCGGCGGCCGATGGTCAGATCTTCGGCAAAGAGCAGGGCCCGCGCACGCTGCTCGCCTTCTTCCGGTTTTGTGCTCTTCTGCGCAGCCGTGCGGGCAGCGGTGCGGATTGCTTCGTCGGCGCGCAACCGATCCATGACGACGAAACCCGCTGTCTGGAAGGCGTTGGCAATCGCCTCCGCCTTGTTGATGACGTCGTCCTTGCCGGTCGGTTCGACGGCTCGGCGCATGTCGAGCGACACGAGGCCGTAGCGGGGGTTACCTTTGGCGGCGCCGGAGCCGGTCAACGATACGCCGTCGAACTGGTCGAGGTTGGTTATCAGATCCATGATCCGGGCCTCCCAGCCCTTTTCGCCCTGGATCATCCCCGGAACATCGATCTCGTCCTTCGGCGCAGGCCAGAAATGATCGTCGGCCACCTTTGCGGTGGTCCAGACGCGCGGCGTCGAGCGGCCTGCCTCGTCCGCTTCGGCGGCGAGGAACATATACGGGTCCATCTCCATCGGCTCGAGTTCCAAGTCGATCGCCAGACAGAACAGGCGCGCGAAACCGGCGTCGCTCTGCAGGGCATAGAAGGTTTGCGCAATGCGCTCGAGGCGCTTCTGCTCTTCCAGCGGCGTCTGGGGGGCCTGAGCCCAGCTTCCGTAGAGCTGCGTCTTCGCGGCCGTCCCAGGGCTGTCAGATTCCGGCTGGCCGGGATTCTGAACAGGAAGCTCCGCCGGAGAAACAGGTTTGCAAAGCCGGCTCAAAAGCTTGTGGGTCGTCTTGTCGAAGGTCTGCTTTGCTTGCTTGCGGTCGTCGTTGGTTGCTTTGACGACGCTGTCCAATTCCAGCTTCTTTTTTTCACGCAGCTCGGCCAGGGCTTGCTCCTTGCTCAGTTCCTTGAGGTCGGTTGCCGGAGCCGCCGCTATGCCTTCAATCGGCAGGTCGTCCAGATCCGGCAGCGGCTCGCGGATGCGGTCCGCGACGCGCTTGGCCCGGTCAATCTCGAGTTGAAATGCCAGGTCGCTCTGGCGTGCCGGAATGATGGTCTTGATCGTTACTGTTTCGCCAGGCTTGACGGCGGAAGCGCGCATCTGACCGCGCCCGCCCGGCTGCAACTCGGCGGGGTCGGCCTCGTCCGTCAGGGCGGCGTTGAAGCTTGCGCCCTCAAGCGAATGGCTGATGAGTTTCCTCAGATCCGTCCATGGGTCGGCGCCTCCGGCCGTTTCGAAGGCCTCCCTCCAAACCGCGTTGATCTCGTCCCACGCCTTGGAGGTTTTGGGATCGCCGAGCTTCTTGATCGCCGCGATTGCCATCAACGTCGAAGGCTGTGCAATGTCGGGTTCGGCCGCCGTCCAACATTCGCCGTCGAAGCTTTGTGCGGCCCTCGGAGCGACCGCGATCTCGACCGCGAACTTTGCCGCAGTCTTGGAGCTGCCGGGCAAGCCGATCCCGCCGGCGATCAGCATGGCCATTTTCTTCGGCCATTCCGACAACTCAAAACTGCCTGGCGCGCCGGCAGTTGCTGGTTCCGGCGTGACGATCAAGGTCAGCTGTCGGGCTCCGCTCTTGGTATATCCGTTGGCGACAACCCGCATGAAAGGGCGAACTGGTTCGCTCATGATGCTTGCTCCAGAAGTGCGATGTCGAAGTAGTCCAAGTATTTCGACGTGTCTTTGCCCTGGCACACCGTGGTGACCTTGACGCCCGTGACGAAGCCGTATTCGTCCGGCGTGATGGTCGCGCCGGTGGCGCCGGTGATGATCGAGCGGTCGATGCCATCGGCCGAGATGCCGGCAAATCGCGTCGGGCTTTCCAGCGCGCCGGACTGGCTTGAACCACCGCCGCCGCCACTGCCCATCGCAGGTTGGCTGCTGGCAGCGCGCACGCTGTAGTCGTAGTCGACGATGCCCATTGAGAAGGCGAAGCTGAAGATCGCTTCACCTTCCATGGCGCCGCCCTCGGCCATGCCAAGCTTGACATAGAGGGACGCGTAGAAATTGAAGATCCAGATGCTGGCGGCGCCACCGGCAAAGAACGTGCCCGAGAGTTCGGTGACGCGATGGCCGCTGGCGAGCTCCTGCGTGCGGATATAGAAGCCGCTCATGATGCGCCCGTAGGCAACCAACGGGCCGAACGAGAAGTCGGCGCTGCCGCCGAATTCGAACGACGCCTCGAAGCCCACGATCTTCTTGGCACTGGCGGTAATGGCGAAATAACCGGCGCCGCCAAACGGCGGTACGCTGATGGTGAAGGGCGCAAGCCGGCGCGCCAGCGAAGCGCGGAACAGGGCTTCGCTGTCGGTAAACGGCAGCAGCGCCGCGACA
The DNA here is from genome assembly GCF_000513875.1 of Mesorhizobium sp. WSM1293. Taxonomy (NCBI): domain Bacteria; kingdom Pseudomonadati; phylum Pseudomonadota; class Alphaproteobacteria; order Hyphomicrobiales; family Phyllobacteriaceae; genus Mesorhizobium; species Mesorhizobium sp. WSM1293. The sequence goes on from NZ_AZUV01000010.1 coordinate 154,966, forward strand.
TTCAGCGAGACGTTGGAGAACGAGATGCCGCCAAGCTGGATGGTCCCCAGGTTGATGCCGTAGCCTGCTTCGATGCCCGGTAGGCCGTCCAGTGGCTGCAGATAGAAGCCGCTGCCGCTTGGGCTGAGAAATGACTGCAACTGCTGGGCGAATTCGAGTTCCTTGCCGATCTCGAACGTATTGTAGTTGACGTCGAAGGATGGCTTGCCGCCGTCTTCGATGAGGAACGACGCGCCGTGGAATTTCAGCGCGACGGCTTCGAAGATGCCCCCGAGCAGGTTGACCTCGAACGCACCAAGCTTGCCATCGGCACGGAACTTGACCGGGTCCTTGCCAAGCAGATCGATATTGACCCTGACGGCGACATCGAAGCGGCTGCCATTCATAAGGCTGAAGATCTTGCCTTGGCTCTGGCCGGCGCCGTAGCTGCCGGTCGCCAGGTTGAGATCGTAGGCGAGCGTTGTGCGCAGCGGCACGAGATTGGCGAGCGTGTCTTCGATCTCGTCACGCAGCGCCGCGACATCGATCATGCTCAATATGTCGCCACTGGTCGCCTTGACGACGAGATCCTTCAGATTCCTGATGATTAGAAGTGGCGCAGCCTGGCCGCCCAGCCAACCGTCGAGAAAGGCGCCGAGCTGCTTGCGAACCTCCGTCTGCCCGAAATCGGTGGCGTTGGCCGCATCGCTGATCCAGTCCGCTTCCTGCTGAAGCCGGTCGCAGCCTTCTCCATCGCAGGCGAAACCCTCGAGCTTGGGCACAGTCAGGGCCTGGACGACAAGCCCGGTTGCCAAACCTTCCGCCAGCGACGGGTCTTTCAGCACCTTGTTGCGGGCCTCGAGAATGGCGGCGTAACCCGTGGCGAGAGGCTCGAGAGCGGGCTTGATGAGGTTGAACGCTTTGTCGCGAAGCGCCGCCGGTAGCGCCGACGCGCGGTCGAGCAAGCTGCGGTATGCGTTCACAGCAGTGATTTCGGCATTTCGCAGACCGTCGCGGATGGTGTCGAATTCGGTGCTGGCGCCTCCACCCATGAAGAACTGTTGGACACTGGTTCCCTCACCGGTCTTCACCGGCAAAACGAGAAGCTTTTCAATGGTTTCTGGACTTCCGCCAGCGTCGAAGTCCTCGCGAAGGTTCACTGGTAGAGTGCTCGTCAGCTTGGTGAGGGCTGCCACGACGCTATTGCGCTCGGGATTGAGAATCTCGGGCAATGCGGCCACAATCTTGCTCACCTCCGAAATCCCGGCGGTGGCAAGGAGACTGCCCTTGGACAGAAGCTTGAGGGAGAGGCTGACCACAACCGTTAGGCAATCGGCGACTTTTGATTGGGCGGACTGAAGAGCTGCCTCCAGTTTCTTCACCGCGTCGGCGATGTCGGTCGAAGCAATCAACGTTGCCGCGAACCCGCCAGCCAGCGCAGCTTGGTTGTTGGGTTTACTGAGATAGTTGGAGAATGCCGCGGCGATCTCCTTGAGCGCCGCCTCGAGGCCGTCCAGCGCAACCTCGACAACTGCGCGAGCTGCCTCAAGCCGCTGCAGCAGTTTTGCCGGATTGAGAGTGTCGCCTGTGCCGTCGCCGATGGATTGAGCTTTGATGTCGTCCAATGACCGCTGAACCGCCTGAAGTCCGCGGCCGAGGTGAACGGTATGCCGATAGATCGAACCGATCTGGGTCTTGATGATGCTGTCGAGGGTTGTGGTATCCTTCAAGACACCTTGAGCGGCCTCTTGCAGGTTCAGCGGTAAATCGCTCTTGTGGTCGTCAAATTCGCTCTGCGCCTTGGCGAGCTGCGTGTCGATCTCGCCGACAGACGTCCATGCGTCGGCAATTCTTTTCAGGATTGTGCCCTCCGCGGGCAGCACATCCGGAAGGTCAGGCATATCTGCGGTGTCGGCTTCATCGTCCGTCGGCCACTGGGGCGTGCCGACCACTGCGAAGCCCAGGAGTTTGGCGAGCCCGTCGAGCGCGCCCGCTGCCTCGGTGGCTGGCGTTTGGAGTACAGCGGTCAGATCGAGTTCGGCGCCAAACAGCTGACGAGAGACCGTTGCCGAGGCAGCCAGCGCCGCGTCCATGTTCTTTGCATGGACAGCGTTCACGAGACTCTCGACCGCTAGAGCGCCGGTCTGCAGGCGGCGCAGCTCGGCAAGGAGTTGCGAAACGGCAGGAGGCAACTGTGACGGCGTGGCGTCTATCCGCTTTTCGACCTCCTCCAGGCGCGTCCGATAGGCCTGGACCGCGCCAAGCAGCCTCGACTTGTAAGGCGCGTCTGTGTTCTGCTCGATGTAGTCGAGCGCGTCCTCGATGGCGCCCTTGGCCGCACCGATCAACGTCTTGGCGAGCTTCGCCACCGCCATTTCGAGCGTGATGACGCCGGTGCAGAGTTCGATGGTTGTCTGCTTCACCGCATCGTTAAGTTCCTGCTTGGCAGTCGCGACGGCCGCGCGAAGCAGTTTGGCGGCCTCGCGCGCCTGGCCTTCGGCCGCCGCCACCTCGGAGGCCGTGCCGCCGGCCACGCGGACAGCGGCGACGAGATCGGGCACGGGCACGGGCAGCGGAATGAAGTCGTCGAGGTACTCGATAGTGCCGATCATCTGTGCGACGACGTCGGCAATGGCTGCCTTGGCGTCGCCTTTTCCAATCGCTTCAAGCTTGTCAAGCGTTGTCTCGAGCGCCGCCTTGGCGCCGAGAATGTTCGAAATACCGTTGAGCAGTTGGTCGCGGACCGCCTCCTGCAGGCGTTCTGGAGCATTGGCGGCGAGCGTCGCCAGCAGGCGCGCGAACCTTTTGCCTGCTTCGTAGATCGCCGACAGCTTCTTCGGCAGCTTGAGGAGATCATTCTCGGCGAGCGCCGCATCGAGCATCTGTGAGAGGCCGGTCAGCCCTTCATCGATCTCCGGGAAATACCTCTTGATCGAGATCTTCTCTTGCTTTTCGGCGCCCTCAGCAACCTTCGCTTGCTCCTTGGCCAGACGTTCGTCGAGAGCATTCCACTGCTCTGCGATCGTCTTGACGACGGCCTTCAGCGGCAACAGCACATTGATGCGCACCAGCGAGAGTGCATCAGCCGCGGCGTCCTGCAGCGCCGAGCCGAACTCCATCGTCTCCTTGAGCAGCGGCAGGTTCGCGCCTGAAAGGTTGAACCATTTCATCAAATCTCTGAGCTTGATGATGCCAAGCAGCTTGGCGTCCGACGAGAAGAAGCTCTCGAAGACCTTGAGCTGCTCGGCGTCGTTGGCTTCGTTGTCGCTGTTCGCAACCGCCATTGCGCCGGTAGGCGGGGCAGCGGTGGGCGGCTTGGCCTTGCGGAAATACTCCGCCAGCGAGACGATTTCGGTCTCGATGGTTTTCAAAGGGTCTGGCTTGGCTGCATACGCGGGCTTATCAGCGCCGAGCGGACCCTTGCTTCGCGACAGTGCGTAGATCATCGAATTCGGTCGTGCGATGCCGCCCGAGCGGTCGCCACTGCCGCCCATGTTCAGCGGTACCGGCGTGACGAGATCCAGAAACACTTCAAGCGGATTGCCGTTGTCTGCTACTTGGCCGGCACCGTCCGAGGCCTTCTTCTCCCCCTGGAAGCCCTCCTCAAGGAAATGTCCGTCATAGCGGACTACGGTTGGGTTGGCGCCGGAACCGGTGAATCGCTCCACCTGCTCGATATGAATGAAGGCCTTTTCGACCATCGGATAGAACGGAGGCTGCTCGGCTCCTTCGAGGACGCCAGTCGTCGCATACAACGAATTGTCGCCGCCCCATTGCGCACCGCCAGGGCTGCGCCGTCCCTGCGCCTGAACCAGCACGCTATCGGTTGCGAAGGTCGTGTCGCCGCTTTCCATCTCTTCGGCAAAACGCAGCTTTTGCCCCCGGAGCGGCATGGAGCGGAGGTCCGACGTCAAGGTATTGTAGTAGTCGGCGACCTTCTTGACGCTCGCCGGTGTGGTCGCGGCAACATTGTCCAGGAAGAGCAGCGGCATCGAGGTCGGCTTGCCGTCGAGCGCAAACTGGAACGCGATCCTGCCTTGATCCGTGAGGTCGATTTTCGGCCAGAAAGCGAGCCCAGGGGCGTCACCCAGGTTCAGCTTGCCATTCGGCTCTTCTGCCAATTGACCGGTGGCGCTCACCGGCGTCGTCGGGTCGACGATGTCCGGCGTGCGCCGGGTAAGCATCAGCACGTCACTGGCGCACCACTGGCGCCCGGCATTCGGCTGCCCGACCGCGGGATATTTCTTGTCGGGCTTGCCGATCCTCAAGAACATATGCTGGCGCAGCAACGCCTTGTAGCCCTGCTTCTCCGTCAGCAGGAAGATACGTTCGGTGAGCTTCACCAGTGAAGCGCGATGACCGAGCGGGAACAGATAGCCCTTGTAGACGACCTCGGCGCGGATATCGCGGCCAAGCACGATCTGATGCTGCCAGCGTTCGATCGACATGCCGGTGAAGAACGGGCGGCCATTGGTGTCGAGCGCTGTCGCCGGCGGATTGAAGTGCGTGTCGTGCGTAAAGGACCCGCCGAGCGTCGACAGCGTCAGTTCGGTTGCATTCAGCGGTACCGGCCGATAGATCGCCTCGTCGTTGCGGCCGTCGAGCAGCGCGAATTCTTTCCCCGGCTCGAATTGCCCGGAGCCGTCGATCAGGGCGCCGCCTTCCTCGACATTCTCGCCGATCGCTTTGCGTTTGCCGGTGACAGGCAGCCCGTAGGCCGAGCCAAGCAGCAGCAATTCGTGGCGGTCGTAGGCGTCGAGCGAGGTGCGGAAGAATTTGATGTCGGCTTCCGTCTCGCTGCGGATGCCCAATCGGCGGCATAGCCAGTCGACCAGCCGCAACTTCCTCGGTGCGGGAAAACTCTTCTCCTCCTTGCAGAACGCCTGGTCATCGTGATCGCCCCACTTGCCCTGGTCCTCGGGAAATGCAGCAACATGCGTGGCGAGCGGCGAGTTCACGCCGGAGTTCGACTGCTCCGCGCCGAGGAACCACGGTGCGTAGGCGCCGCGCGGCGGAGCGAAATGACCCGGCAGCGGCGACTTGCCGTCGCCAGGCGAGGGCTGCAGGGCCATTGGCCGGAAGTCCGGCGTGCCGACCACACGCAGACTGGGCAATATGTCGTCGACCAGCAGGCGGGCGGTCCAAAGATCGCTGCTGTGCGATAAGGCCCTTGCCTTGAGTTGCGTCGGCGTCCCGCCATACTCCAGCACCGCCGGCGGACTGGCGAATTCAGGGTTGCCGTGCGGAATGGGAAAGCGCCTGGTGGCCTGCCAGACCGCGTCCTGTGCCGTCGACAGCACGAGCCGCGACGGGATCTCGATCGCGGTCTCGAGCGTGGTCGGATTCTGCGCCAGCGAGGCCCGGATCTCGCTCATGCGCTGGGCACCGGTTACGTCCTCGCCGGCGCTCAAGCCCTGATGGCCGAGCATGCGGTGATCATCCAGGTCGGCCGCCTGTTCGCCGAGCGGCGGCATCATGCCCGAAGGCGCTTCGCGAAACAGTTTTTCAGCGCGCCGCGTGACCGCCGGCTCGTGATGTGACCAGTCGGTGAGCGAGGCGAAGGTGAAAGGGATTGCGCCGAACGCGATGCCTGCGGCGCCTGGCTTGGTCGCCGACGCGGGCGGGAATGCGGGCATCCCGTTGGCGTCATGGCCATCGCCGAGTCCCGGTCGGCAATTGACCCTGAAGGCCAGCCGTGTCGGTCCAGAAAGCCGCGCCTCGACGATGTCTGGAATGCCGTCGCGGCCCGACGCGAACGTTGTGAATTTCGATCGCGCGTCCTTGTCGCGCCTGCCCGCCATCGTCAGCTGTTCGGTCGAAAGCCCGGCCAGATTGATCGGGTGGAAATATTCTGCTTCCATGGCGCTATCGGTCGCTGGATCAGCCGGCTTCATCTTGGAATTGCCGGTGAAGAGATCGCGATAGAAGCCGCGGAACAGCGAGTAGAGCGGCAGGCTCGATTCCAGCTTGCGCTCGAGTTCGAGCCGCAGGTCGTAGTCGGTCGGAAGCGGTTTGGGTTGATTGTCGGGGCCGGATTCTGCCGCCTGAATGGCGGTGATCTGCGCCGCTGCCTGGACGTCTATCAGCTGGTCGATCGCCGCTCTGATTGTGCCGTCGATCGACTGCATCTGCAGTTTCCGAGCGGCTTCGAATGCATCCGGCTGCAGGCCGTCGGGGCCGATATAGACACGCTGCTCTTCGGAGAGTTCTGCGGTCTCGGTGGCGGTCGCGAACTTGCCGCAGAAGTTTGCGAAAGGATTGCCGAGATCCGAGCCAGCCGCTTGTTCGTTCTTCTTCTTTTCGTCCTGGATGAATTTCCTTTGCACCAGCTCAGGTTTCAGTTGAGCTGCGGCAGCCTGCTGGTCCTTGTCGAGACCGAAATCCGGCAGGGGCGGGAGTTCGGGCCGGAAGATCGCTTCCTCCATGACGTGCTGGGGGTCGAACTCGACAACCAGGACCGGGCGCGTGTCGACGCGCACCGGTCCTGGAAGCGCCCCCGGCTCCTCTTCGGACATGTCGGCACGCTCTTGGCGCGGCGCGACAACCACCCCGCAGTCCTCACGCGCCGGGAGGATGATCGGCTGCGGCGTGAAGGCCAGGATCATGTCCGAGAAGCGGAACCGGAGCCGCATCTGGTCGTAATCGCGCGCCGCCATCAGCGATGCGCGCGACAGGTCGAGCGTTGCCTGGCGCGCGCCGGCCGTCGGCGTTCCAAGCCAGATGAAACTTGATGAGTCGGCGGTGGGCGATTCAGCGATCGGCCCGGCGAGCGGCAGTCCGTCTGCAAACGACAGGCGCAATTCGGCCCGCTCGAAGCGCAGCCTGCTGTGGCTGACATCCGGCAAAGCCGTGTCGGCCTCGAGCAAATGAAGGTCGACGGCAGCCCGGCGCAGACGCTGCTGATCGCCAGCTTTGGCGCCGCGATCCGCGACGATCCATACCGTCTGGCCCGGTGCGCCGGCGCGGTCGCCGCTGGCGGCGAGTATCACCTTGCCGAAATCGTCCCCGGTCGTCGTAACCGCATCTGAGGCCGAGGGTGAGCCGCCGGCCGGGACATCATCGGCCTTGGCCACCCCCTCTTCATGATCCTTGTATGCGCCGGTTGCTCGAATTCGGCCGATTGCCGTGGTGATCTCCGTCTTCCTCGGAACGGCAACCGACTCCCCGTCGGCATCGCCTTTCTCCATATCGACCGCGCCGGCGGCAGAGATAACGGTGCGGACAATCTCATCCTTGCCGGGGAAGACGATGCTGGTTTCTGTCGCGACCAGTTGCTGGAGTTCAAGCGGGCCGGCGACCTGCGCGCCCTTTTCGACGAATTCTGCCGTCGTGGTGCCGACGACGATCCGGGATACAGTCTGGAAGGCGCCTGGCAGCAAGGCCGAGGGGCCGCGGCGGATTTCGAATTGCCATTTCCCGCCAGCAGGCGGATCGGGACGGATGAGACGGAAATTGAGTCCGGCGCTGTTGCCCGCACGCAGGTTCGCGACCGACACAATGGCACCGATCCCGCCAAAATGAGGCCCGGCCGTTGTGCCGTCTGCGGCCTTCGCGGCCTTCTCATGCCAGCCCAGCGAGAAGTCGGTAACGGCGATCTGGCCCGCAAAGGCACCAAGCGGCTTGCCTATCGTACTCACGTGCCACTGGAACTTGCCGGTCAGTCCGATCGCGACGTCGTCCTTGCCGTTGCCTGCATCGATCCGGCCAGCGAACATGCGCAGGAATGTCTTGTTGACGCGCGACGCCCATAGGGTTTCGGTGGCCTCGGCCTTTTCCATGATGAAATCGTCGAGAAATACGGGATGTTCCGTCTCGTATTCGAGCGACTTGCCGTCGCTGTCCAGCCAGACGTCGGTGAGGATTCTAAGCTTCCAGCCGGCAACATTCTCGAAGAACAGTTCGATCTTTCTGTCAACGAGACCGCCATAGCTGATGTTCCTGATGTAGAGTGTGCGTTTCTTCGCGTCCGACCCGGGTCGCGCAATGTCGAACCAGCTTTTTTGACCGAACATGTCGATTGACATGTCGAGCGTTTTCAGCCCGGGCGCGGGTTCCCGAGTTTCGTGATCGACGCGAAGCACGCGCAGGTTGCTCCCGTCGGCCGAGAGATCAAATGCGAGATCGAGGTTCGAATCGTCGGCTCGATCTGCGGCAAAGGCGGCTGACAGACTCGGAATAGCCGGTGCCGTGGCAAGAAGGCCAAGAAAATGGCGTCTGCTCAGAGGTAGCGGCCTCTGGAGCCCACCAACTGGAACAGCAGACGACGGCAGATAGAGATGTTTCCACATCTTTTCACCCAAGCAGAGCTTGGCCTCACGGGACTGGGTTCTTGAACGGCTGCGTGTTCAACTCGCCGCCTGACCCCAGAGTCATCTCGCCACAGGCGTTACACGGCCGTTACATCGTCGTGGGGGCAAAAGCGTATGTGTCTCGGATTGTGCACGCGAGTGTGTACTCTTGAACTTCACGCCGAAAGATTCGAAGCCGGCTCAACTCTGCGACGCGCGCCCCGCGCCGTAGATTGTATTTGATGTTACGGATTAGCACCCTTCCTGACCGGTGGCATCGTGGTTCCGTCAGCGCATCGATCATTTCAACTTGCCGACTTCAAGCATTTATGCCGAACGAGCGCGAAAGCATTTGCCTTCATTGATTTTTTGATCGAATATTGGGATTGGGGGTTGGGAAAATGGCGTCGATACAGCCTGAGAATACTGTTTCGTTTCGATTGTTTGGTTTCCCCCAGGTCGTTTCCTCGAAAAAGGCGAGCGTGTTTCCGTCGCGGGGCTTCTGCCTTTTGGCGTTGCTCAGCTTGGCGCCGGTCAAAAAGCTGACGCGTGCTAGGGTCGCCGCGCAGCTTTGGGACAGTGCCGACTCGGCTGCAAGCCTGGGCAACCTGCGCCAACTGCTGTTGCGCATGCAGAAGGCTCTACCCGATCTGAACACGATCCTTGCGGTGGACGACAAATCGCTTTGGCTGACAAACGCCGCCGGCCAGATCGATGTTTGCAGGTTTCTGGAGCTGGGTGACGGGCCTGCGGATCAAACCCTCCTGGAGCTGGTCGCACTTTACCAGGGCGACCTTCTGGAAGGCGTGGCCGCCGCGGCCAATCAACCGGATGACGCCTTGGCTATAGCCAGCACCTATTTGCGGGAGCGCTATTTCGCCCTTGTTCAAGAGGCGCTGAAGGCGCTCACCCGCTACGGGACTGCTGACTCTACGTTGCTTCGCGCCGTCGAACGGCACAGCCTTTCCATCGACAACGCCAGGGAAGACACCTACCGCGCGCTGATCATGGCCTACGGAGCAATCGGCAGGCCCGAAGAAGCAAGGCGGATTTACGGCCTCCTAGCTTCGGTGCTGAACATGGACGGCGCCGACAGTCCCGTCATGAATACACGCGTTTCGCTTGCGCACGCGACAGCAAGGCTCATCGATCAGACATTCGGTCGACCCAATGACGTCGGCGAAGCCGGAACACGCCTGATGCGGGTCGCCTTGCTGGCACCCAATTGGGCATCACGGATGTCGGATCGCGACAATTTCCTTCGCGCTCTTGTGGAAGACATCGCGAACGAGCTGGCACGATACAAGAGCCATCTGACGCTGGCACCCCACAGCAGCTTTCAGGTAATGCACGACGGCGGCGTTCTGCTGGAGAACAGCTTGTTGCGGGCAGATTATACAGTCAGCAGCTTCGTCCGGCCCGCCGCCGGTCCTGGTACCTTGTGTGTGCGCCTCGTGCACAGCGATTCCGGCGCCATCGTCTGGGCTGGTGACTTCGCGCTGCAACATGAGGTGCTTGTCCACTCCAGTCGGGTGCTCGTCGCGCGGATTGCTGCCGAAGTGTCCGGTGCCGTGGAAAGCGATTCGCTCAAGCAACTGGAGCGAACCGGGAACGCCTCGTCGTATTTGCATTTCCTGAGAGCTCAAAGCGCGCTGAAGACATGCGACCTGCGAAGCGTGCGACGGGCGCGGCGGTCCTACGCCAATGCGATCAAAGAAGATGGCTGCTTCGCAGAAGCCTACTCCGGTGTGTCATGCTCACTCTATCTCGAGTGGCTCTTGCTCGGCGGCAACGATCCGAAGCTGCTGTCGGAAGCGCGCGAACTAGCCGATCAGGCGATACGCTACGATCCGCACAGCTCGTCCGGCCACTGGCGCAAGGCAATGGTCGCGCTTTATCAACACGACTTCGCTCAATCGGAACAGTGTTTTCACCGGGCGCGGGACCTGCATCCGAACTCCGCTGACATCCTGCTCGACCACAGCGACGCCATGGGCTTCGTCGGCGACGCCAACGATGCATGGCGGATGTACGAGCGCGCCATCGATCTCAATCCCACACCGCCCGACCACTACTGGTGGGCCGGAGCGAGCATCGCCTTTTCCAAGGCGGACTATTTCAAGGCCATCGAATTATGTGGCCGGCTGGACAACGAAGAGTCCGTTCTGCGACTGCTGGCCGCGTGCCATGGGCAGTTGGGAAACGTCGTCGAGGCGCGAGAGTACGGCCACCGATTAATGGAGATGTATCCCGGCGAGAGCGCCGAGAGCATGACGCGCCTGCAGCCGCACCGCAGCAGGCAGGACCTGCAACCATTCATCGACGGACTGCGGTTGGCAGGTATCAAGTGAGAAGAGGGAAGGGGAAGTGCAATGAAAAATCTGAAGCCATCCAGGGCCTTCATCATCGGAGATCGCGATCTCGGTCTCACAATCGTCATTACCGATCCGGTGATGGTTGTTTACTACTCTGCCGAAGATCTCAAAAAGGCGGAACACAACGACATGAGTGGGCAGGAGCCCATCGTCTCCATGGCCGCGATAGTCAAGGATCTGGTGCCGCATCTGCGTGGGGTCGAGGTAGTGCAGCTGAAGCAAAGATTGAATCAGATCGACCAAGGAAAGCACGGCGACTTTTCGCTCGCTCAGGAGGAGGCCGCGTTCGCCGAGGCTGACTATGCCAGGACTATCGGCAGGATCATCAGAAACGGTGGCAATGTTTGCGATGTGGATTTCTGCGTCGCGCTGGATGTCGATCCTGCGGAAATAGTCGCGAAGGGGCGCAACACTGAGCCGGCCTCGGAGATTGCGGACTACCTGGCAGCCAACGCAACCAAGCCGCAGCAATTCCACATCGGCAATCTTGCGCCCAGCGAGCTCGATCCGCTGGAACCGTGGAAGCCCTGAACCGGTGATCAAGCAGGCGGCCGATGTAGCCGCAGCGCTGGCCGCGCTTCGGATGCTTTACGCAGATCTGCAAGGCGGCAATCCAGCGGCGTGCAAAAGACTGTCGCGCGCGATGCTCGAGCCGGAGTTGGCACGGCTCGGCATCACACGCGTCGGGGATATCACTGGCTTGGACCACATCGGCATTCCGGTCTGGTTCGCAGCCAGGCCTGCCTCGAGGTCGCTATGCATCGCCAACGGCAAAGGGATCACCGAAGAGGGCGCATGGCTGTCGGCAGTGATGGAGAGCGCCGAACAAGCCATCGCGGAGGAGGCATCGCTCCTTGTCAGCTTCGTTGCCAGTCGGGCCGCCGTCACCCGGCAGGGGCTGCGCAGCATACCACTCGAGCGGCAGGCCCGCTGCGCAGCTCGCCGCCTGACGCAGGAGGCGGAGCTTGGCTGGATGATGGGCCTGTCGCTGAGGACGGGCGAGCCGGTATTCGCGCCGTATGAGCTCGTCGGCATGGATATGGTTTCCTCGGCGCCGTGGAATACGCGCGACTTTCGAATGTCGTCACTCGGCCTTGCCGCGGGGGGCGACCTGGCGAGCGCCATCCTGCACGGGCTGCGGGAACTGGTCGAGGAGGATGCCATTTTCGGTCCGCTTGCCGGCGGCGCGCCGGCCGAGCGTCGTGACGTGATCTTCAATCGTCCCTGCGCGACAGGGATCGCCTGGGCGATCGAAAAGCTGGCGGAACGGGATATCGAGGCACGCTTCGTGCAAGTCTCGGACGACATCGCCATGCCGGTTGTCATGGCCGCCCTGAAGCCTCGACATGGAGATCAGGCCGGCCTTGCGTATTTCTGCGGATCGGCCTGCAGGTCCACCGTGGAGGATGCCGCGTTAGCAGCCCTGCTCGAGGCCGTGCAAAGCCGGCTGACATATATCTCCGGGGCGCGAGACGATCTCTATGCCGAGGAGTATCACCGGCAACTGAGACCGGGGACCAAAGCTCTTTTCGGCGGCCACCGGTTCTCCGACGAGCGGCCTGCCGAAGAATCTGGCCAGGATGGATCGGATGATCTCGCCGTGCTGCTTGCGGCAGTGTTCGCAGCAGGCATTGGCGACGTCTATGCCTTTCCTCTCGGCGGTTGCCGCTATGGCTTCGAAGTCGTGCGGGTCCTGGCCGACGATCTGGTTGCCTTCGAGGCCGTGACAGGCAGCGCCCGCACCGGCCGAGCTGGCGACAAGCTGTTGCGCAGGTGGATGCATTCGTGAAGCCCATTGTCTTTGCCGGACCCAGCCTGCACGGCCTCCAGTTGCCGAGGGACAGCCGCGTCGAGTTCGCGCCGCCGGCGGGTTGCGGCGATCTGCTGAGGGCGGCCAGGGAGGGCCGTGGCGTCATCGGGCTCATCGACGGAACGTTCGAGTCCGGCCCGGCCGTCTGGCACAAGGAAATCCTGTTCGCCCTGGCGTCCGGCTGTACGGTCCTGGGGGCGTCCAGCATGGGGGCCATTCGAGCAGCCGAGTGCGCGGCATTCGGCATGATCGGTATCGGGCAGGTGTTCGAGGACTTTCTCGCCGGCAGGCGAAGCGCCGATGCGGACGTCGCCCTGATCCATGGGCCGATGGAGCTCGGCTATGTCCCGCTCAGCGTAGCGCTGGTCGATGTGGAAGACGCGGTCGCCCGCATGCACGCGGCCGGAGAATTGTCCGATACGTTGCGCGACGAGATCGTTGGCCAGGCGAGAGCCATGTTCTTCAAGTCGCGAACGTGGCCCAGCCTGCTATCGGCAGCCGGAGCGGACACTGGCTGCTCGCAAAGGATCACGCGCTGGATTGCAGGCAACGGCCCGGGATTGAAGGGCCGCGACGCCCAGCTGCTCCTCGAAGCACTTCCTGGAACTGGGCGCCGGGACGGCCGTATCGACACGGCGTTCCTGGAAACAAGGTTCTTTTCCAAGCTGATAGCCGGGATGGGGGATTGATGATGGACACGCGTGGACGTTTTACGGCGGGCGCCGTGCTGGTGCTCGCGTTCGTCACCCTTCAGGTCGTTTGGTATCTTCGACCGGTGCCCGCTGCCGGCAAAGAAGGAGAAACTTGCGCATATGGCGCCGCCTACGGGATGGTGTACGACCTGGTGACGGGCGACGAGGTCAAGGTCACTCCGGATACCGTCGGGCCGACGATGACGCAGGTGCGCAATTGCGCCGAAGATCGCCTGGCAGATGCCGAGCGAAGCAGATATGCGCAACAGAGCCAGCTGTTGCCGATCGCAAGCGCCGGCGCCCACGCGATGGAACGCGATATTGTCCTGGTCGAACTCGCGGCAGCAATCTCTGTCGACGTCACGGTGGACGAGCAAAGCCGCATCACCCGGCGCCTTTTGGCTCAGATCGGAGGAAGCAACGTCAACGAAATCGTCGAGCACAGCGGCGCGAGAGACCTGTTGGCCGCGAATGGCTGGGTCAGGCAGACGCCGGGCAAATACGCGCAGTACGTCAAGCAATACCTGGACAACTGCCGAACGGCGCAGGTTCCCGTGCCTGACGCGATATCCAGCGGAGGGCACTGGTCCAGCCCCTTCGATCTCGCAGCCGATGCAGGCAAATACTTCTTCGGCAAGGACATAAAGAAGAAATTGACGCTTTGGAAATACGACGCGGGCAGTCAGGGCATGTGCGTGACCTTACTGCGCGAGGCGTATCCGGACGAGCATGGAAATCAACCCGTCCCGTTGATTGGAACGATCTGTACGGATGCAGGCCGAAAATATGCCTGTTTCTTCGACAATATAGTTTACGGAAAAGATGGAAGTACCCGTCGCATCGATGAAGCAACAATGCTTTCAACCAATTTCGATCAACTTGCACATCCAGCCGACTACGATGATGATTGCAATCTGTGCCATCTTGGAGACAATCCGCTCATCGTGCATCCAGGAATGCGCTTGGGCGAAATTCTCAATCCGCATGCGGACAAGACAAATAGCGATCAGTTCGCATTCGTCGAGTTCGGCGCGCCGCTGCTGAGTTGGATCAACCCGGCGCCTGTGGATTCGACCGGAGAGGGCGGCGCCTGCATGAGGTGCCACGATATTCCACGTACGCGCACTTCCTACTGTTCGACGGTCCTTGGCAACGCCGCCAACGACACCATGCCACCAAGCTGGCCCCACGGAGAGAACGATGAATTCTGGCCCGACAAAGATGGCTGCTTTTCAGACTCCGTGAGCGGCCTCAAAAAGTACTTTGCGAGCATGCGAAGGTTGAAGTCGATATGCGACGGAGTTCCGGAGAAATCCTGCTCCGACAAATAGAGCTTGGTGGGGACTTCGGCGCAATCAAAATTGATTCTCTAGGGGTTGCGTACTCGCCCGTCACAAGCGGGGCCCTACATGCCCACCACGGCGAGATTTCGCGACTCGCAGCGAGGGGTCAGATGGACAGGGGCCTAAGGTACCATCTCCTGCCCGCCCGTCGCGCCTCCACCGATCGTGGCAACTCGGTAGGTAGCCCCCCGGGCGACAGGATTCGTGCGAGGGGAGGGGAGATTATGCCTGCCCTTACGTCCGTTGTCCTCGTGCTCGCCAGTCACGTTCTTGCAGCCAGATATAGTCCAGGCGTCTCAAGGCTGGAAGGCGGTTGGCGGTGTGTGCGGCAACGAAATGCGCAAGCCGTCATCATGCGGTTCGTCGAGCGTAATCCGGTAGCCCAACACGCACGGACCGACCCTATCGTCGGCTACAGCGGTATCGCGCTGCGGAGATCGACACCTCGTCGATTTAAGCGCTTTGTACCTCCCAAGCGCTGAGAATCGGGGTATGTGCGCGCACTCCTTCACTGCCATCGCTAATCAACCACATAGCCTCCTGCATGACTGAAAATCCGCATACCAGACTGCTCTCCCGAAAGATCTCTGACTTCTGCCGTCTCCGCGTTGACCCTGTGCTCCCTCCTCAAGAAAGCACGCGCATCAGAGAATATCTGCTCAACCTCATCTCCAACGCACAAACCCCACCTCGCAAACTCCGCGGCTATGATTGGCAAGAAATTGGCGTTCAGTGCGGCCTGAACGAGAACGCGATGCGATCTGCTCGGACGACAATCGAGCCGGCATTGGATGCTATCGTTCGAAATACGAAAACTTCGCCGAAGGGGGCGACTGTCGGTGACTGCCGCGGTGCCAAACCGAAGGATTCCGTGCGAGGCCGTCCACAGAAGGCAGCACCGGGAGCGTCCACACCAAGGCGCGAGAGCAAGCTCGATCGCTCGGCGCGCGCCGCTGCTGTAGACCGGCAGAAGCCCGGCATCAAACCGCGCGAGACCGAAGAGTTCCCGGAGCCTCTTTTCGAGGAAGGCATTGACCCACCCACCTTTCAGGCGGCGCTGGCTTTCCAGATGCGCCGCCATGGAGACAGCTATTGGCATCTTCATCGAGCTGTTGTCCGAGACGACGAGAGCCTCGACCGCTCCACAATTCGCCATTGGCTGCAGGGATCAAAATCGCCTCGCAGCGTGGCGAGCATGGAGGTGCTGGCTCGGATCGAGCGTCGGTACCGTCTTTCGGCAGGATATTTCAAGGCGAAACTCCCGCTTCAGACACGTTCCGCTTATGGCCACATCCTTGATGATATAGGCCCGGCTGAACGCCGGCGGCTTGCGTGGCATCTGCCCGACGACTTTAACACGCGGCGCCCAGAGGAACAGGAAGAGATCCTGGAATGGGTCCGGCGTGTAATCATCAGCGGATCAACGGAGTACCGGAGATTCCAGGCTGCTGCGTTGAAACAGCGTTACGCCATCCGTTTCCCAGGTGTCACATACGGTCAGTCATACGCCGCAAATGACGGCTACCGAGTTCGACGTGAGCACCACGATGAGGATGGTGCTCTGTTCACCGACCCTGACCTGAGGTCCGGCGTTATCGACGCCCCGTCTGCGCTTGCCATGGAAATGGCGGATCTGATCCGCTTCAAGACCGCGACACTCACTGCGTTCGGTCTTCAGCGCAACGGTGTCTGGGGCGAGGAGACCGCATCGCAGAAGGTCGAGCATCTCGGTTTGATGTTCGGTGCGTTGGCTGCGCAGCCGCGCGGACCAGTCCGCGGCCATGGCGTGTCGCCGCAGCATTTGACATTTGGCCTGCTCGTCTTCCCATCTGTCTGGGATTGGTATGTGCAATGGCGCGAGAGGCGGCGCGGGTTCTACACCGCATGGGAGGTGGACATGCTGCGAATTTCGCTCGCGCTCACCCGCAAGGAGACGGGCTGGCTCAGGCAGCAACCTCATCTGGCGTCGAGGGTCCGTCCCATCAATGGATTGGTTTCGCAGACCGACATTGATCGCGCCCGCGCTGACTGGGATGACGCCTGCGATGTCTACTTCAAGCACGCCTCCTCCCGCGTGAAGGAGATTCAGCGGGTCGCGCGTGTGCATCGTGATCCTTTTGAACCGATCATGCCTGTGCTGGAGGCCGATAGCCCGGTCAGCGAGTATCGAAAGATCACTGAAGAGATTCTCCGGCTCATGCCAGATGAACGCATTCATCGCCGTCCTGCCGCCGAGGCAGTCCGCTCGTTCTTGATGCTTCGGTTCGGGTTGCACCTTGGCCTGCGGCAGAAGAACCTGCGTCAGCTGATGGTCAGTGAACGCGGGAAACTGCCGCGGTCCGAGCGCCAGCTTGCCGACATGAAGCGGGGTGAACTCCGCTGGAGCGAACGCGAAAAGGGTTGGGAGGTGCTGATTCCTTCGGTTGCTTTCAAGAACGCGAACTCGTCCTATTTCGGAAGCAAGCCGTTTCGGCTCGTCCTGCCGAATCTCGGCGGTCTCTACGAGCACATCGAGGCGTACATCGATCGCCACCGCCGAGTGCTGCTTGGAGGAACCGAAGACCCCGGCACCTTCTTCATCAAGACAGTGAAGGCGACCAGCAAGGATGCTTCATACGATCGAAATACATTCTACGAGGCATGGCGCCTGACCATTCAGCGATATGGCATCTACAATCCATACACCCAGCGCGGCGCCATTCTCGGTCTTCTTCCTCACGGTCCGCACAATGTCCGTGACGTGCTGGCGACGCATATCTTGAAACAGACCGGCTCTTATGAGCAGGCAAGCTACGCTATCCAGGACACACCCGACATGGTCGCGCACCACTACGGTCGCTTTTTGCCGCAAGATAAGGCCGCGCTCGCTGCGCGGATCTTGAACCAAGTGTGGCAGGCCGCGTAGCGAGCATTTGTGTGTGAAAGAGTATTTTCACACCGAGAGCCATCTCGCGTCCATGAGCGGATTGCATGAGTAAACGGGGACTCGATTCTCCCCGAGGCTTTGCGCCTCGAATCGAACGTTTGGATCGATATTTTTCATCGCGAAAGCAGCCATATCTCGATGGAATTGAGGACCGACGACAGGCGGGAATTGTTAGTGTCAGCTTAGCTCAACGATTCGGTTCTAACAGATGAACAACTCACGCGACCCGCGCCCGGATTTGATCAATGCCGAACAGCAAGGCCGCTTGGTACAAGCTTTGGCGCTAGAAGAATTGCGAACTCAGCGAAACGGGCTAGGCGATATTTTGTGCGAATTGCACAATGCGGGCTTAGTCAAGCTGACATCTGATCGGAATTTGCTAGCAATCGAAGAACTTGCACACAATGAGTTCTGGATCGCAGTGCATCCGCTGAATGAGGCTATTCCACACCTCAACTGCCCGCATCGCGAGATTTTAGCTATTGTCCATATGCTGGTTAAAAAGGCGGGATCGGATGGTGCGGCGGGCATGCCAAACCTTTCGCTCGGTATCTGGTCCAAAAATCATCCTGAGGAGGCTGGCAAGATCATTGATGGTATCAAGGGATTGGACGATCGATGCTTGGCGCACGGGGTTTTCGTGGTTGCAGGCGTTGGTAGTGCGGCGCTGGCCTTTGATCTTATCCGGAACACCAACAGCTCCGTGAGCGCTATTGGGCTGCGAGCACTTGGCCGAATAGAAATAATGTCCGTGAGTGACATAAAAAAGGGCGTGGATGATGCGTTCGGCTTCGTCGAACGCGAAACAGATCCCGACCTTCGGGCTGCGGCCATGGAGGCCGCTTTTAGGCTCTGGGAGAAGTTGGGGCCTTCGAACCCCTATCGACAGCGGGAATTCATCGAAACCATCGGGAAGAAAGGGGGCGCAAATGAGCTGAGCCTCCTTTCTGCAATGTTGTTTTATTACGAACGAGCCTTGCCGAAAGACAATATCGATCAGGTGCTTGGCATGCTTGAGACGTTGCCGTCAAACAGCGCCGCGACACTCAGCAATCTAGACCATGCCATCAAAAAGAATGATGGCCGTTGGGATTTCAAGCGGGTTGCTCCCGTTTTCGCTGCGTTAATTCCTGGTCTGGATAAGAAGGCCGATAAGCGGGATTACCATTCCTTCGCTAGCTGGGCCATGAGCAGCCCGCAACATGCCTCTTATCTCTTTGCAGCATGGCTTAATGGGGGGGAGTTTGCTCTGTGCTCGTTTCTGGCGGATCTGCTGAGCGGAGGTCCCAAAGGGGCTGACGTTTGGATCCAGAAACAGCATCTGCCAGCTCATGCCAATGACCAGATTTTCATAGCGCAAAAGTGCGTCGGTTTCCTG
The DNA here is from genome assembly GCF_000513875.1 of Mesorhizobium sp. WSM1293. Lineage (NCBI taxonomy): Bacteria > Pseudomonadati > Pseudomonadota > Alphaproteobacteria > Hyphomicrobiales > Phyllobacteriaceae > Mesorhizobium > Mesorhizobium sp. WSM1293. The sequence continues at coordinate 173,757 of NZ_AZUV01000010.1, forward strand.
TGGCACCATGAGGTGGCGGCAGCTGCAATTCTCTTGAGCATCATCAAGTATGGGCAGCCGCAAGCGCAATCGGCGGCTGAAAAGCTTTTGTTTGATCCATTGCTCTTGAGCTACGGTGGGAATCTGCGGGACTTCCTTGAGAAGCAGTGTTCAAACGCTTCCAAGCGCATCTCGAGTTGCGCAAAGAGGCTGCTTTCTAAACATGACACGCATATTGCCGGTCTTGAGAGGGCCCGGGACTTGGTTGAACTACTTCCATCGATTGAGCACCGGCGCGCAGTTGCGATGAAAGATCGGGATCGTAATCGAGACATTCAGAAACTAGCTCAAGAAAGGTCAATCTTTGCCAGTCTGGTGACACGTCATACGCTGCTATATGGGCGAAAGAGCTTTTCGATTGTTCATGGCGCGGAAGGGAAGAAACATCCGAACATTTCAGCGCTTTCCGAGATTTCACACAGCGTCGAATTGCCCCGGCTGATGGTCATCGACCCTGTTGGCTTCAATGCGAGGCTCACATTCTTTCGCGCGATGAAGCGGCGGTCAGCATGAAAATCATCCTCAAGGAGTACCTCGCATCGCTTAAAGAGCGGGGGGACTTGGACAAATCTGTACTCCCAAACCTGCTCTCGGAGATCGGCCTACGGGTGCTGAACACGCCGATGATCGGCACGCGCCAGAACGGCGTGGACATTGCAGCAGTGGGCAAAATCAAAGGCGAGGATGAAGAGCGTTTCTTATACCTCTTCTGCATAAAGGCAGGGAATATCACAAGGCGCGATTGGGATGACGGGGTACAGGCGGTGCGCCCTGAGCTGAACGAGATTCGCGACGTTTACCTGCGCGCAAATGTGGCGGCCGAACATGCGCGACTTCCTGTCCGAATAATTCTGTGTTGCGGCGGTGAGCTAGATGAAACCGTTCTCATGAACTGGGCCGGTTATTCAACGCAAAACGAAACGGACAAGGTCAAGTATCAGGAATGGAATGGAGACCGTTTGGCGGATCTCATGATGCGCAGCTTGCTCGCGCGCGAATTGTTGGATGAAGCGCCCCGGCGAAGCTTCCAAAAAGCGGTCGCGATGGTGAATGAGCCGAGTGCTTGCTACGAGTATTCTCGTGCATTTCTGCACAATCTATTGGTTGAGGAGGAGCTAGCGCCAAACATCCAGCTTCTTCGCCTGAGGCAAGCCTATATCTGCCTGAATGCAGTAACCACCTGGGCTATCGAAGCAGGCAATTTGGAGAGTATCTACGCTGTCTCTGAGTTGGGCGTTATGCTGTGCTGGAATGTAGTACGCACCCAGCCGCCAAGACGCCGACCAATCCAGCATGATCGAGCATTAGAAGTCCTACTCGATCAATTTATCAAGCTCTACCTGGCATGTTCCGAACGGTATCTGGCTAAGACTGCATTCGAACATAGCAAGTGGCTTCATGCCCTTTCAACGTCGGTTCGGTCACGCGAGGCGGTGGATGTCAATCTGGCGTTATTCGAGCTCCTTGGCCGCCTGGCCATTCGGGGGTGCTGGACAGCCTCACTAGCTCAGAACTTTGCGGACGAAGACGCGGAGTTTGCGAGGGCCCTGACAGAAAGTACCGGCCTTGTCTTGGACACGATGGTCCACCTAATTAATTCCAACCCAACACTTAATTCGCCCTTCAAAGACGACCACATGATCGAAATTGCGTTGGTCATGTACCTTGCGCAAATGACGGGCTCGACCCCGAAATTTGTGCCTTGGCTGAAATCAGTCGCCCATCAAACTACATTGGCATTGAGTATCAACTCACATTACCCGACTTGCTTCCGCGATTATGTGGACCTTCTTAATCATCCCGTGAGCGCTGACGCTTCCTACCGCGCGGAAGCGTGCAGTGGGAGCGTCTTGTACCCCTATCTCTTCGTTTGGCTGGAGCATCTGGCAGCAAGCGATGATGAGAAAGTGGTATTCAAAGAGCGCCTCGCGAGATTTCTACCGAACTGTACATACCAGGCGTGGCTCCCTGACGCAGAGACAGATGCACAAATATGGCGGGGAGAGACCGATCACGGTGTGTGTGTAACCGATTTGTCGCCTCAGAGAGGCTTCGAAGAGGTCGCTGATACCCTCAACTTGGCTATGGAGAACTGCACGGACATCAACGAAATAAGCGCCGTGAAATCTGGGTTGAGTGTGTTGTTTATGGCAGCTTGTCGGCATTATCGACTGCCGATACCTCCGCATTTTTGGCTCATCAACAGTTAGAGCCGTTTAACCCGCTTTTGAGGTTCATCATACGCAAACCGCTTTTTCGACGATATTCTCCATAAGCCGCCGTTCCGCTACCGGCGCCGAAACGACCTCAGGATCTGACTTCGGATCTGCGGGATGTCGGAACCGACACTAACGTCTGAGATGAGGCGGGATACGGACTGGTTTCGAGCGGCTACTTTGGGAAAGCGGTTGCGCAGGACTGCGGTTTATGTGCTGTTTTTTTGGGACCGACCGGTCGCTCGGGTGCCCTTTTTTCCGGTAGTCGAGAAGCCGGTGAGTTGGAAGGACAATTACTGGCAGCCGATCCGGCCTCTATTGCAATCGGCTATCGATCCACTGGTTATGCGCATCAACACGCATCTCGATTCCGCGCGTACAATTCTGATCTCCAGCCGAGGTAATGCCGACCAAAATAAGGTCACCGCTCTTCTGCTCACGCAGAAAGGCTGGTCCGCCTGAATCGCCGCTACAGGTGTTTGATGCCTGCCCCTTGAAGTAGAAATTGAAGGTATCGAGGTCCGAGTAACGCCATGTCGCTTCCCGCTTGACGCCGGCGCCAGATCCCTTTCCGCCTTTCATAACCTTGAGGCCAAAGCCGACAAAGGTAAGCTCGGCGGAATAGCTCTTCTTGATATCGGACCAGGTCGGGTCGAGTTTGTGTAGCGCGGCATTGGGAGCGCCGATGTCCGCGGCGGTGTACATGAGGCCGATGTCATGCTGAATTGAGTTCCTGGTGCGCTTGTATTGGATGCCCATTTCGCCCTTCGGAAAGGCCGCGTCGACTACCTGTTTCAGGGCGCCAGGCTCGAAGATGCTATTGCCAAGAAACAGCTGAACCTTTCCTTCAGCTATCGCGGTTTCGTAGCCCTCGATGCAATGCGCCGCAGTCAACACCGTGCGTTTGCCGACCACCACGCCCGAGCAATGGATCCTGCCGTCAAGCAGAATACCGACGACAGAATCGTACAGGCCGTCCGCCACCGGCGTTCCGCCAAGAATGTACGGATCGAGCGGCTCTTCGGACGCAATGATCGCATGGGGGGTAACGCTGACCTTGACGGCCGACGAGTGCTCAGCTCGGCTCTCGCAACAACCGCCGGCATTGCTTGCCGCCACGTGAGTGCCGACCGTCAGGAAGTAGACGTCCCCTTCCTTGGGCTCCACGTTCAACGCAGCCGTGTGGCTTGGGTCGACCGAGGTGGTCGTGCCGTCCGGCGCTTTGAGCGCAATCGACAATTCGCTCGTGGCGCCGGTCGCCGCCACGGCTATCGTATAGGCGGAATGGTTGAGCTCTTTGCTGAACTCGATCTTGGTTACGCTGACGGCGCCGCCCTCGCTGCGCGCAGTTGTATCGTGTCCGTCGATAAGAACGCATTGATCGTTCGGACCGCAGAAGCCGCATGTGCGGTAATGTCCACCCGCAGCAAAGGCGGAGGCACGCAGCTCGACAAACATACCATCGGCGTTCTGATCGGAGTAGGAGACGCCGGCGTCGGCGGATGCCGTACTGATGCGCCCATAAGGGGTGCACATGCTCGCCATCGTCCCGTCGGCCCGTGCGCTGACCGGGCCGGTGCCGCTGGCGGTTTGCGGCTGGCCGTCGGATACTGAGGAAAACGTAGTGTTCGTCGACGTCGACGAGATCGAGAAATCCGCAGCCAGAACGTGACTGGGGAGCATGGAGGCAAGCGCCGCGATCGTCCAGAGGATCATTTTGGGGGAGCGCATCACCGGCCTCCGCATGCACCGGATTCGGTGCAGGAAAATATTGTGATGCCGCCGCCGTCCTTGCCGATTTTGGCGGTCCCCGGCGCATTAAGCGTCGTCGTGTAAATGTTCTTGAACTTCAGGCTGATCGTGTTCTCGCGGTAGCCCGTAGAGGTCTGTTCGCCAGTCACGGTGGCGCCCAGACCAACACCCGCCAAGGCCGTGTTGGCGACGTCTACGGTGAGCTTCTGCGAGCCGCCCTGGGTGGCGTTTGCCGTCACCTTCAATGTCGCGTTGACCTCGTCGATGAGAAGGCCTGCCCGCATATGATTTTGGTCGAGCTCCTGCTTCAACACGACCAAACTCTTGCCGATCTCGCGCGTCGCGTCGACCAGCGTTATGTTACTAGGTTTTGCCACGTCAACGGGGGTATAGGCTGCGCAGGAACACAGGCCAAGCAGCGAAGCTGCACCCACACAAACATTGGTTATCTTGGGAAATACGCGGAGCGATATTGGCATTTTTCTCTTCCTTGGTTTGTTCATGACAGAGCCGGCTGATTCTGCGAGATACCCAGCATGCGGCTGAGAAGACGCTAATCGTCGGGCGCGACGATCGCGCCGACGGTGAAGAGTTCGCCTAGAGCGGAGAGGGTGTGATAGCGCCGGTCAGTGGTTCAGCGATGAAGGCGCCGGAGTTGGTTAACGCGGCAGGAAAATCCACGCCGCCGGCGCGAGGGCGCGGCACCCTCGCGGAGAGCCCTTTGGCGACGTCGATCGTGGTCCCATCGAGGTTCCAACCGCCGGATTTGAGCTGGCGCGACAGTTCCGCATCGCAGGTCTCGATATCGCGCCCTGGGCAGGCGAGCGCCCGAATCTTCAACGCCTGACGCGTACGCGGCTTTAGAACCATGCGTGTCCATTTGGCGTCGGCCATATAAATCGTCTGGTCGCTTTCTGCCTGGGTGGACGCACCGTCGATGCAGAAGTCACCGATGAAAATTCCTGCCGCGCCAGTCGGCGTTACGGCGGAGAAGATGAAGAGAAGCAATGTGAGGACGCGCATTTGAACCACCTGTGCCTCGACCGCGTTTCAAGATCGCAAGGCAAGCCGATTCGCCTGGGAGGATGCCAGCGCGACGGAAGAAGCCGTTGTGCTGGGGACGAACCGGCATTGGATGCCTTGGCTGCAGCCCGCCGTTCGCTTGCGGGTTGCTGACAGAGCGCGTTGTCTCACCAGTGGCGTGACACGGGCGTTACAGGTGGTTTGATCGGTCTACCCAAAGGGGGCCGCCAGCGGCGAAAGCGAATTTTCTTCGTCCAGTGCTCGCCAATCGTTCGCTGTTGCGGACGCGCGCAGGACTGCGCTTATCCGCCATTTCTTCTTTGGCGCGCACCGATCCGTTGCCCGGGTGCTTCGAGACAGGCGTTCGTTCCATTGGCTCCGTGCGACCACAAATGAGAAACGTGCTGCCTCCAGACGCGGTGGTCACCCATAACGTCGTTCATGTGGGCTCCGCAGTAAAGCTGCGCCTGCATCACATGCGGGCCTGCGGCGTTTGTCCGGCTTCAGGGCTGTTGTTTGTGGGTTGCGGAGGGCAGCTTTCAGTTCCAGCTTGATGAAAGCTACCAACCGTCGTTAAGGCCGATCGACTTCAATTCCTACCGATCGCAATCGTGCCGCTGCGGCATCCAACACCGAGTCGTCAAACCTTTCAGGATGTCGCAGGGCGACCGCTTCGAAAGTCAGCTCGGCCATTTGGCGTTCGATGAGCATGAAGAAACCCTCCGATGGTTTCGCGCCAAGGATCAGATCCTTGATCGTCTCTAACTCGCCCACTCGGGCGATCTTTGGACGAGTTCGCCCCAACCGCGTCGTCCTTTCGCGTTCGCCCGTAAGGGTGCCTTCCAACGCGTGGATGCTTCGCCATACATCATGCTCAAATGTGCCCGGCTTTTCCGATGGAAGGATTTCGTAGAGACGCAAATCAGCTGCGCGGGCAACAGCCTGCTCACCTTTTCGACGGGCATTTGCGGCGATTTGCCTGAGGCTCTTCGGATCAACGCACCCCTCTATCATCTTCATGGCGCGTGCGGCGGCAATATGGGTCATGGTCTTGCTTTCTGCTCATGCGACGGGGAGAGATTGAACAAACCGGGCCAATCGATCGGCTTCCCGGTCTGTCAGATCGTCGGGCAGATCGATTCTAATCTGAAGGCCGGGGCGGAGATGGAAGCTGTGTTGGAGCATACCCGCCTCATTCGCAGGAGCCTCGGCCAACTGATCCGGGTTTTCCAGGAGATCGATTGCAGTAGCGATCCGCTCAACATGCTGAGTGCCAACGTTTGCATTCCTGTTCATCAGATTATGCAAGAATGTTCCACTGAAACCAAGTTTGCCACCCAAAGCGGCATAAGCCATCCCGGTCCTTTGTTTGACCGCCACAAGGCGTTGGATCGTTTGCGGCGTCAGCGGTCCATTGGGGAATTGCTGGTATTTGGTAGGGTCAAAAGCAGCCATTGGTTTTCCCATGGCCCGGCTCATCCGGGCATGAAGGCGGTGTAAACGTTGTAATAACTTTTGTCAATTGTTGATCAGTGATAATCAGTGATGTGTTCAATCCTGTTAGACTGGACGGCCTGCTAGATCGCCAGAGGGTCGCGGATGTCTGCTATTGCGCGAATGAATTGCCAAGGCGAACAGCGGCAAGTGAGGTCGTCACCGCTGGTTGGCGTTTTGATCCCGAAAACGGACGAGCTGCTTACGTCCCAAGAGCAGCCAGTCTGCAATGCGCCCATAGCGGCCGTAGAGACTGTTTGGCCCGCCTTCCCGTAACAAGACACTGCAGTGGCGATGTTCCCGCTGCCGTTCGGAACAGGGCCCTTTCCACTGCCTTCTAAGATTCATTATAGTCATAGATAGCTGGTTGACGGTCTAGAGATTAGGATTCTCGACCAAGTCCGCGGCCTGACACGAGCGAGCAATTCGCATACGGCAACGAGGTCGGCATATTTATCGCGCGATCGCAGATCTGAGGCCTGTCCCGTACTAGGCCAGACAGCTTTATAATCTAGAATTTGTCGACAAGCGTTTCCAATTTTCCAAGCCACGCGGATATATCTCGAACTTCCTGCGGCAGGTGTTTATAGTCGTGTGCCGCATCATTTCGAACATCGTAGTCCCGGTCTAGCTCTGACCGCGCTTTTTGATCTGCGTGGAATATTATGTCTAGGCGGCGGCGTACTGAAAGTGACTTCATATTTTCCTTCAGAAAACGCCATGCATGACCATCTAAACCATGGGCTCTCGCATTGTTCGATACTTGATCCTCTGCCTCCTTCCGAACAAGATACTCGAACTGAGCCCAACCAAGTAGATAAAAGGCTACATCTAATGATTGTCGAAAACGTTCAAGGTCCTTTGCCGAACCACTTCGCTTTCGAATCTCTTGGTCTATGAGATCAGCGAGTTTGTCATATGCCCGCTTCGTATCGGTGAGCTTGGTCATTGTGCTCCGACCAGAGATTCCAGTGCCGTCTCATCGAACGCTATCGTCTCCCTTCGGGACTCCTGTGAGACCAGCCGCCAATTCGGTCTGCCTTGCACGCCTTGGTCTACAAGAAGATGAGTCCCGTTCCTCGTGATAACATCGACACGGCCGCGCGCTCCGAGGACGTATAAAGCACGGGGTACGAAGCTTAAAACTGGCTCGGTTTTTTCGAGAACGTCCAGGATTGCAATTTCGCGTTCTGGAACCGCATATTTCTGCATTAGCTCCTCAGACATCACAACTGACCTGGCTTGTTCAATCTTCAGATTGGCCCGATCTGAAAGCCAGCGCTCGATGTCTGCATAAAGTGCTGCAATTCGTTGAGTCCAATCTTCTACCCTCTCAACGACTTGCTCTCTTCGAAATATTCCACTTTCTGTTTTTTCCCAAACGTCGAGAGGTCTTAGAATGGTTTCTTTTAGGTAACCTTTAGAATCTTGCGTGAGTATCGCAAGCTTTAAACGCTCGATATTGAAGTACCAGACCTCAGAGCTTGACTCGGCTTCTGGAACGATAGTGATTTGCTTTAGTAGCTCCTCGAAGTCCCTCGCTTTTGGGTCGCGCTCTCTTACCTTGACTTGGATATACGTACGGTGACCTCTGCTATCTTGAGCAACGAGGTCGTAGCCGGTCGCATCATTGGCAGGTTGAAGCGTATCAGCGTCGGATGCCCGAGCGGTTTCGATGATCCTCTCGCTGGCGACTTCACTTTCGTCTGACACCCGAGGCAGAAGTTCGGAGTCTTTGTCAGGGTGAAATTTGAGAGCTTCTGGCCGCGTAGCATCAGGACCAAAGAGCACGTAGCGATTGCCCAAATTCACAAGAACTTGGCGTTGGGTCAGTTCAGGTGCCGCTCCGGTTTTCATTCTCTGCCGTAACATCAAAACAAGTATGTGGCTGCTGGCGCCAACGTGTGCCAATGCGCACACATCGTCAAGTTGAACGTCCCCAGGTTCGTGGGGTGCCGGTTTCGCCGTCCCAAGATCGCTACTGCTGATCCGCTGGGAGAGCTGCGCAAATCCAATGGTGCAAAAGTTCTCGAAGCTAGAGTCTTTGCAAGCGTTGTAAACTTCTCTCTGACTTTTCGCTTCGACACCGAGATAGCCAGCCATATCGCTGGCCTGCTGCGCAAAGTGCCGTATCGCTGGCATTCACGCAGGACATGACATTTCTTTCACGCTCATCATGGGCCTTGCCGCCATCGCTGGATCAGCGCGACATGCCGAACTCACAGACGAGATACGGATTTTGACACGCGCGTTAGCCCGCCGCGGGGATCTAATCGCGGATGCTGAAAGCCAGATGCGGTTTGCGCTAGTGGCTTCGCCTCGCGCGAGGACAAGCACGAGTGGTGCAAGGCTGTCGGCAATTGGCTGCTTGAAATCGCCAACGGCAAGCTGGAGCGGCAAGAGGCGGCACGCTTCCGCTCAACCCCCCATGTCTTCTGCCATGCTGTCCCAGAGCTTTGGCAACATTGCAGAGGTCGATGCGTCGCTCGCTGCGCTTTCCGAATGAGCTTTACGCAGCTGCTCTTTGGAACGCGTTACCAATCGGATTCTCCGTCCACTTCTCATTCTATCTAAGCGACGAATAACATGATCGATCCGTCGGTACGCTCGGGCGGCTCATGTGGTCGGGTCAGGGTGGCTGAAAGGGGTTATTCAGAGCGTCGAACTGCTGAACCTCGACTGATTGGCGCAGCGACATCTTTAACGAATGGCCGGTTTTATAGTCGTGCTCCCCGAAGCAGCCTTTCCGCTTTCCTCCAATCGAGACGCTCCTTGCTCGTCGAAGAACGTCGTTAATGGTGCTGCCGCGACTTTCCAATGAGAGACTGAAACATCGTCACGATCGTCTTCGCGAGATAGGGCGAGTGAGGCGTTCATCGGTTGAAATGCAGCGGTGTAGGTGGGACAAGAACATCGAAAAACATTGGAGCAGATTTGAATGCTTTGCTGTCCCACTAGTTCCTAACTGCTTGATTTAGCTTCTTTTCCAAACATCCTCCGAGCCCACCATAACCCTATTATAACATATTGATTTGTTTATACTTTTATTTCCTTATCCAAAACGTGGACTCGAACCCCCTTAATAGGCAAGCGCTCGAAACGCTCTACGCGGCTCTCAGTCGCTTTGGCTAGAAGCCCGCCCAACGGTACGCGGGCCGCCGCCAAGATCGATATGGACCTCGAGGTCAGGCATCTCGGGGCGTTCCGGCTGATCGCGGGAGTGCTTGGGCAGTTCCGCCGTGGCCAGTGCCCGGCTGACCTTGTCCTTGGTGATGACGGCAACCTCGCTCAGATCATCAAGCTGGCTACGTGGCGCATAGTTCTCGACTTGCCACGAGGCTCAGCGACGCATTGATGCCTGGGCAGCAGTCTGCTGAGACCGAGCGATCAGCGTCTGTAAAAGGGCCTCGTTCCTGACATTCAGTCTGATCAAGCTTCAGCGAATGGCTGCTTTGCGCCGGCGGGTTCAACCGGTCAACGGAACACCTTCTAATCTGTGAGGATGAGGAGGTGGCATATGGTGACGTCACGGATCTGGTTCACGACGGCACAGAAGGCTGGGCTGAGCGCTGGAGGTAGGGGCAAAGCATCTCGGCGATCTCGCGGGCGCTGGAGCGGATGAACAAGACCGGCATCCAGCGGATCGTGGCTCTGCACGGGGTATTGCTCCGCCACCGCGGCGCAGGGCGACGTCAGGCAGGGTTGAGCGCAATTCATAGGCGCTTGAGCAGTTCGATTTTGCTCTTGAGCGGACACCACGGTAACCCCGGCCATCTACAGCTTACAAAGGTGGCCCGATGAAAAAGCCTACGATACTGCACATAGATTCGAGCGCCCGCGTCGCACGGTCGCACTCCCGCCGGCTCGGCAAGATATTTGTCGATGCCTGGCTCGCTGAGCGCGGTCAGGATGAAGTCATCTACCGCGACGTCGGCACCAATCCGCCACCGTTCATGACCCAAGACTGGATTGCCGCAGCTTTCACCAAGCCCGAGGCGCGAACCGACGCCATGAAGGCGACGCTTGCCTGCTCTGACGAGCTTATCGACGAAGTCGAAAAAGCCGATGTGATCGTGCTTGGGGCGCCGATGTACAATTATAACATGCCAGCGGCTCTCAAGGCCTGGTTCGACCAGATCGCGCGGATCGGACGCACTTTCTCTTTCGACCTCTCGCGCGGTGACTTCCCGATCGAGCCAATCCTGCGCGGCAAGACATTGGTGGTGGTGTCTTCGCGCGGCGAATTCGGATTTCAGGACGGCATCCGTCAGCACATGAATGCACTCGATCCCGGCATTGCTGCATGTGCGCACTATCTTGGCGCTTCCGACATCCACACCATATCGGCGGAGTATGAGGAGTTTGGCGGCGAGCGACGTGCAAAATCGGTCGAACAGGCCGAAGCGAAGGCAAGGGCGCTGGCCAGTTCGATCGCTTCCGGCCTCAAGGCGGCCGCCTGAGGTCTTGCAACGAGCGGCCGCCAACGCGTTGCGGCGGTAATCCCGGCGCGCCTGCGGGCAACATCAACCTTCGCCATTGCCAAGTCAGTGGCGAAAGTTGAGGAAATCATGCCAGCGCCTGACCAGGTAATTGTGCTCGTCCATTACCGCATTCCAGATCGCTATCCTTGATATGCGTTCGCGGTAAGAGCCTCCCTCCCTGACATGGCCGCGCTCGATGACGGAATCACCGAATGGGCCAGCTAAATCCTCTGCGGCAGGCAGGCCCGCGTACCAGTAGTCCCATTCCGCGGTCGTCAGATGCTTGCGGACCAGTTCGGGGGCAGAGAAGTAGTAGCCATGACGGGCCACGACCGCGCCCGGCCAGCCGTCCAGCCACCAGTTCATATACTCATAGGCCATGTCGAGAGCGTATCTTTCAGTGTGTCGCGATATCGACATGCCGCCAAACCAGCCACGATAACCCTCCCTTGGCACCGCAGTCCTGATGCCGACGCCGCGCAATGCCGGCAACACCAGGGCCGAAGACCAGATGCTGCCGATGCGGGCGCGGCCTTTTGCGAACAGCTCCGCTGATTGTGACTGGGTTTCCCAGAAATGGGGAAAATGACCGCGTCGGCGCAATGATATAAGAACACTCATCAGGCTGTCGATTTCGGCGAGAGACAGATTGCCAGGGTCGCGGAACTGGACCAGGCCCGCCGCCTGAACGGCCAGAATGGCATCGATCGCGCCGATGGAGGCATTGCTCTGCAATGTCGCGCGCTTCCAAGCTGGATCGAGCAGCCATGACCAGCTCTCCGCGCCCATATCCGCCCCGTCGGGCAGCAGTTCCCGACGATAGCCGAAGCTGTCAGCACAATGGCTAAGCGGCAGCATGCTGATCCGGTCGGCTGGCGTTTCCGAGAGGCGCCCGTCGTCCTGCACGTAGAGCAGCCTGTTCGGTCCGCCTCCCGGGACCGGCGGCAGGGCTGCGTCCGCCTTGCCGGTGAGAGCAAGCTCGCCCACATCACTCCACCTCTTGATCCGGCTGAGCTCGATCGGGCGGATGGAATGAGCTGTCCAGACGAATTCGAGATTGTGGAACCACTGATCGTAGACGTCGAAGCTCTCGGGCGCGACGACACCGACCTGATGGGCAATGTTGCCATCAAGCACCTTGCCCTCGACGGTGAAACCCAGATCGGCCTTCGCCTGCCGCAGAATGGGCTCCAGCACCGTAGATGCGGTCCCAAGCACCCGCAGGATACGTGGCCTGGTGAAGACAGCGGGACAGGAGAGTGGTTCGTGGGTGCGGGGCATGATCGGACGTCCTCGGGAGCGTTCCCCATTCTGAAAAATACGACTATTGTTTACAAGCATCATTTTTTATGGGAACCTAGCTCCAGCGGAAACGGAGCAGGCTGATCGCTCCCGTTGCGGCAGGTTCGATGCAGACCCCGGGTTCAGAAAGTTCAGAGCAGAAAAACGCGGGCGTCGCACTGTACCGGCGTTGCGCCCTGCAGATCGCGTCCGCGATCAGAACCGGCGCGCTCGAACCCGGGCTCATCTTGCTGGAAGGTCCGATTTCATCCGTCTTCGAGACGAGCCGGGCCACTGTGCGCAAGGCAATGGGGACACTTGCCGATGACGGCCTCATCGAGCGTTTCAACGGGCGCGGATTTGCCGTCGCAGGCCGGCCTGACGGCTCGCCGCTGACAAAACGACGGCTGTCCGGGAAGGATTTCATGCTCGATGAAGCGGTCAGGCCGGACGGCAAGCCGGCGGCGGACCAGATGATCGCCAGCGTCGAGGCCGCCATAATGGTCGCCATCGCCTTCGGCCATTACCGGGTTGACGAGCAGGGGCTTGCCGACAGTTTCAGCGTCAGCCGCCCGGTTGCCCGCGAAGTGCTGTGGCGCCTGCGCGAATCCGGTCTGGTCGAAAAAAACCTGCACTCATCATGGCTGGTGGGGCCGGTCACGGCACAGGCAATCGCGCATGATCGCGAAGTGCGCATGCTGCTTGAGCCACACGTGCTCAAACAGTCAGCGCCACAGCTGCGGCATGAAGAACTGGCGGCGATGCGCGAAGCCGTTTCGGGCGCCATGGCGATGGAGGGAAAGATACCCAGGGATGTCATCGAAGGCATCGAGCGGGATCTCCACGTCTCATGTCTGCGGCACTTCGACAACAAGCGCATGAGCCAGATACTGCACGGGTGCCGCCTGCCGATGATCGTGGACGCGCTGTTCGCGCAATTCATAGGAATATATCGCGACGAATCGACCTTCGCCGAGCACCTGGAAATCATCGACAGGCTGCTGGCGGGGGCGTTCGAAGACGCGGCGGCTTCCCATGCGGCGCATCTTCACAACGAAGGCCGCCGTACGCTGGACCGTCTCAAGGTTCTTTCGGTCCTGCCGGAGCCCGAGGTGGCGCCATACCTGCAACGAATTGTCTGAACAGGAGATAGTCATGCGCAAGATTCCCCCTTTGAACGCCATCCGCGCATTCGAAGCCGCCGCCCGCAACCGCAGCTTCACGGCTGCGGCGTCGGAACTTTGCGTGACGGTGACCGCGATCTCGCACCAGATCCGCCACCTCGAGGAACAGATCGGGCAGAAGCTGTTCGAGCGCACCCCGAGGGCCGTCACCCTGACCTTACTTGGCGAGAGGCTTTATCCGGTCTTGCGCGAGGGTTTCGACCGGTTCGCTGAAGCCTTCGAGGAACTGGAAGACAGGAGCCAGTGCGACACGCTGACCGTGACCACGACGCGCGCCTTCGCCGAGCGCTGGCTGATGCCCAGGCTCTCCCGCTTCACAAGATCGTTTCCGGGGCTGAGCGTGAATGTCGAGGGATCGGATGCGCTGGTCGATCTGCGCACGGCCAATACCGACGTCGCGATCCGATACGGCATGCCGGCAAGCGACGAGCTTTCCTCGTTGCCACTCCTGACCGACGTCTATCACCCCGCGGTCGCCATCCCGGCGGATGGTCGTGCCTCGACCAGGATCGAGGATTACATGTCGCGCCCCTTGCTCGCCTATCAATGGCACAACAGGTCGATCGACTGTCCCAATTGGGCGAAGTGGCTGAGCGCCGCCGGCAAGGCTGGCGCGGAGGACTACCGGCTGTCCTGGATCAACGACGAAAGTCTAGCGCTGCACGCCATGGAACGCGGCTTCGGGCCACTTCTGTGTTCCAACGTGATGGTCGCGGAAGGCTTCGAAAGCGGTCGGCTCGCGCGGATCGATGGTCCCGACCTGAACGGTTTCAGCTACCGCGTCGCCTTCGTTCCGACACGCAGGACCAAGCGCACCATTGGACGGTTCACCGATTGGCTGCGCAGCGAAGCATCCGACTTCGGCAACACCTACAGGGGACTTGCCGCCTGACCGCGATCGGTCATCAACGCTACCGGCCCGTCATAATAAGGCAGATTCTCCACGCGTACCTGGCCACCACCACGCCGGAAGGCATCCACATGCGCGACGATTTCGGCGAGCGGTGCGAACCAGACATTGTGGCTGGCAAGAATCCTTTCGAGAAATTTCTGCACCAGCCGCCATCGCGCAAGCCGGCCTGTCAGGAAAGGATGCCAGACCGGCATCCACAAGCCCCCGGCCTCATAATGCGCCTCGAACTCCTCGAAGAAGGCCGACAAGCCAATCGAAGGGGAGCGCACGGGCATCATATAGCCGATCTCCTCGAAATGCGCGAAGGCCGGCCAGTCATCGTTGCCCCAGTGCGGCGGTACTTCAAACAGCTCTCCGGCCGGGGTTTTCATCAGGTAGGGAATGTCGTCGGCCATCAGTGAGGAATCGTAGCTGAAACCATGTTCGACAAGCAGGTCCACGGTTCCCTGGGTGACATTGTAGACAGGTGCCCGATAGCCGGTGGGTTTCCTGCCTGTCATGCGCTGATGCACCTGCAGCGCCCGTTCGAACCAATGGCGCTGTTCGGGTTGCGCGATGGTCGTTGGGTCTTCATGCAGGAACCCGTGATGGCCGATCTCGTGACCGTCGCGCAGGATTGCTTCCACCGCGTCCGGGTACTGTTGCATCGTCCAGGCGGGTATGAAGAACGACTGTTTCAGCCCGAGGCGCCGATAGGTTTCCAGGATGCGCGGCACCGCCACCGTCGGGCCGTAGCGGCCCATCGTGATGGGATAGAGCCGGTTGAAACCGTCGCGCGGCCTGGCGATGTGGATCAGGCTGTCGGCATCCATGTCGAACGATATCGAACATGCGCATCGAGCCCCGTTTGGCCAGGCGATAGGGTTGAGGATCATCCGATCATTCCCCTTCGCCGACAATGAACGCCAGGCTTTGCGGCATCTGGTCGGCGCCGTTGACCGGGACCATGTCCTGCGGGCACGCCGACATGACCGCGACAACGTCGATCTCTGCGCGGAGCACGAACCGGTCGCCGCTGGATGAGACCGGCGCCAGCCAGGAGATCGAGCCATCGGCCGCGACGGGCGTGTTCATCCAGATGTTGAGGGGCGCCGGCACCGTGGCCGGCTGGCGGCCAACAGCCTGCATTGCCTGCTTGAAATTGTCCGTGCAGTTGTCGTGGTAGCCTTGCGCGCCCAACTGGCGATAGCGATGGACGTCGCAAGCGGCGACGACCGTGTCGTGGACGCCTGGCGAGGTGTCCTCGATCACGGTCATCAATGGTCGGCGGGCATTGCTCACCAGTGCGCTTTTCTCGCGCAACCCGATTCCGCTCGCGACCGCATGCTGGTGCGGCATCGACGAGAATTCGTTGAGGTCAGCCGCGTTGAAGGCCCAGAAATCGCACACCTGCGAGCCATGGGTGTTGATGATGGTGAGTAACTGGCCAGCACCGACCACGACGGCGCGGCCCTCGCGGGCGGGAATTTCATAAAGGTGTCCGAGGATCGGGATGCCGTTTTCGGATACCCTGCCGGATGAACTGCCGTTGCGGCCGTCGGGGATGCTGGGTTCGCTCATTGCCTGGGATGGTGTCATGATTGTTCTCCTTCAATGGCAATCATCCTTGCCATTGCGGAGACGCATGAACGAATGGGATATTCTCAACCGCAGTTACAAAAAACTATCGATGCCGTGGCGATGTGATGCCAGCTGCCCGGCGGCAAGGACCGCATCGTCAGAACCGCTTGTGGCGGTCAGCAACACCGATGTTGGCAGCCCCCGCGAGTCGATTCCGGAGGTTAACGCCACGCCCGGCATGTCGAGAAAACTGCCAATCATCGCCATCGACAAGGTCTTCAAATTGACCTTGGCGAAGAGTTCGTTATCACTGGCCAGTGGGGCTAGCAGCGGTGCGACCTGGGGAACAGTTGGCTGGATTAGTATGGCGCCGTCGAGTTCACCGCGCAGCGCACCAATCAGCTCCGTCCGGATTCGCCGCAAGGCAATCATATTCTCGGGTGGCGTTGCAGCCGCAATATCGAGGCGGGCAGACACACGCGGGTCGATTAGCGCGCGTTCCTGCGATGCCAGCAGATTCCGATGAAGCGCCGCCGCCTCGACGCCGCCGGGCCAGCCAAACTTCGCGATAGCGGCCCTGGCGCTACCGATTGACGGGACCACGTTCCGTTCGACAAGCATCCCGCGGGATCTTAGGAGATCGGAGAACGCAAGCAGATTTTGAGCAACCGCCGGCTCGAGATCAGGATCATCGAGCAGACTATGCTCAACGATGAAGTGGCGCGGCGCGGGGGTATTGGTCGGCGCGGCGCCGCGCATCAGGGCATCCATCAAAAAACAGTCCTCGGCGTTTTTCGCCAACGGGCCGGCGGTGTCGAAACTCGCGGCCAGCGGATAGACGCCGCGCATGTCGTACCGTCCCCGCGAGGGGCGAAAGCCGGCGATGCCGTTGAAAGCGGCCGGCACTCGGACCGAGCCGGCCGTATCCGTCCCGAGCGCGACCGCGACGATACCGCGCTGGACCGCGATGGCTGATCCCGAAGAGGAGCCCCCGGGGACACGGTCTTCCTGCCCCAAGGCGGCAGGGGTGCCAAAATGGGGATTGAGGCCGAGGCCGGAAAACGCGAACTCCCTGAGATTGGTCTTGCCGATCGGGATCATGCCGAGCTTGCGCAGGTTGGCCACGATGGCGCTGTCGTGCGGCGCGGTGGGCAGAGCCAGTCTTGTCCGTGAGCCGGCGGAGGTAACCGAGCCCACCACGTCGAACAGATCCTTGACGGCGAAGGGGATGCCGTCGAAATCGCTGAGCGCCGCGCCTGCCGACCTTCGTCGCGTAGCGGCCGCGGCTTCGGCCAGTGCGGCTTCCTCCATCAAGCTTATGAATACGCCGGCCGACCCCCTGGCCTTGTCCAGTGCCGCGCTCACGAGCATGTCCGATGTCTCGATATGTTCGATCAGCAGGCGCGCCTGCCCGGCTAACGTCCCAGTATCCATCTCTTCACCTCCGGATGGTGACTTCTGGCGGGGCTTGCAGCCGATGCCAGTGAGAAGACCTCAAGAGGGCTTGAGCGCAATCACCGGCCCCCTCCATTCAACCCCTCTTGAGAACTGCTCACTTGAGCGACCGGCACGCCACACGGTTAGTAGCCGGCGTGCGGAAGCGTCAATCGCTGGACCGCGCAATTCCTGGGAGGGAGAACCTGATGAAAATCACGAGACGCGGATTGCTTGCGACAGCAACCCTGGCGGCGCCGGCGCTTTTGCTGGCACGCACCGGCTTCGCAGCCAGCGGGACCTTGAAGGCGGCGATTGTCATGCCGGGCGCCATCACCGACCATGGCTGGAGTCAGTCGGGTTACGAGGCGATGGGGGTCGTCACCGAAAAACTCGGTATCGAGACGGCTTACAGCGAGAAGGTAACGCAACCGGACCACGTCGAGGTTCTCTCGGACTACGCGCGGCGCGGCTTCACCCACGTGATCGGGCACGGCGGAGAGTTCCAGGATGCGATCGACCGCGTGGCCGCACGGTTCACCGACACCCGCTTCATTGTCACCAATGGCCTTCATGCCGCCGATAATGTCAGCACTGCCGATTTCTATTTCAGCCAACCAGCCTATGTGCTGGGCTTTCTTGCCGGGCGCCTGTCGAAGTCCGGCAAGGTCGGCCTGATCCAGGCGCAGAAGTTCAAGTTCACCAACGACACGCTGGCTGGCTTCGAGGCAGGATTCAAGACCGCGCGGCCTGATGGCGCGGTGTTCGCCACCTGGACCGGCGACTGGGACGATGTCGCCAAAGGCAAGGAGGCGGCACTGAACCAGATCGCACAGGGAGCGGATATCATCTGGCCAACAATGGACAGTGCCACGCAGGGCGCCCTGCAGGCCGTCCGCGAGAAGGGCGTGAAGGCGTTCGGCCTCTACTACGACGCCATCACGAAATGGCCCGATATCATGCTGCAGTCGTCAATCCTTGATGTGAAGTCGCTGATCGTGGCGCTGCTGACGACAGCCAGGGATGAAGGGCTGACGGGCAAGAATTACAGGTACGATTTCAACAATCCCGATGTAGTGCGGCTGGGAACATTCGCATCCGAGATTCCCGCCGACACCGCCACCGAGGTTGCAACCCTGATGTCGAGGATCAGGTCCGGCCAACTTGTCATCGAACCGGCCTGAGCGCCGCGATCGCGGCTAGGCCGGCTCTTTCAGGCCGTGCCTAGCTTTGCGCGAATGTCGCGCCGGCACCGGTGGGTAATCCGGGAAACAAGGTGGGAGAGGTGATTGTCGTACCTAGTTCTTGATCGGATCAGCAAGCGGTTTGGCGGCTTCAATGCACTGACCAATATCAGCCTTTCCGTCGAGCGGGGGACGGCTCGTGCGGTACTCGGCGAGAACGGAGCAGGCAAGACCACGTTGATGAACGTGCTTTTCGGCCTCTACCGGCCAACCGAGGGAAGCATCCAGATCGATGGCAAGGCCGTCTCTTTCAGGTCGCCAGCCGATGCGATCGCCTATGGCGTGGGTATGATCCACCAGCACATGCATCTGGCCGAGGCGCTGACCGTTACCGAAAACATCGTGCTCGGTCTCGGCGGTTTGCACAGCCCGCTCAACCTGCGCCGGCACTCCGCGAAAATCGCGGCGCTGAGCGAGCGTTATGGCCTCGCTGTCGAGCCGGACCAGCCGGTCTGGAAACTGCCGATCGGCATGCGCCAGCGGGTGGAAATCCTGAAGATGCTCTACCGGGGCGCCAAGATACTGGTGCTGGACGAACCGACAAGCGTGCTGGCGCCGAACGAGATCGACTCGTTCCTTGAGCGCGTGAAGGCATTGCGCGACGACGGCACGACAATTCTTTTCGTCACGCACAAACTCGATGAGGTCATGCGGATCGCCGACACGGTTTCGGTCATGCGCCACGGCCAGTTGGTGGCCGAGCGCGACATTGGGCAGACGGATGTGCGGCAGCTTTCCCGACTGATGGTCGGCAGGGATGTCGAGCCGGTGCGGGTTCCGCGTCTGACCGCGCCGGGAGGTCCGGTTCTGGAATGCGTGGATCTTGTCGCGCGCGGCGAACGCGGACTGACGGCGCTTGACCGGGTTTCGCTGACGATACGCCAGGGCGAGATCCTGGGCGTGGCCGGTATCGACGGTAACGGACAAAGCGAACTGGCGGAAATTATCTGCGGTCTGCGCAAGCCGGAGTCCGGCAGCATTCGCGCTGGCGCCAGGGAGATTACCGGGCTCGGTGTTTCAGCGCGGATGCGCGGCTCTCGGATTGGGTTCGTGCCCGAGGACAGGCACGGCACCGGCCTTGTGCTCGACCATTCGATTGCCACCAACTTCGTGCTGCGATCCTTTCATCGCAGGCCTGTTTCACGCTTGGGCCTGATCAATGCACGTTTTATCGCTGAACAGGCGCGGCGGATGATGAAACGCTACGACGTGCGGTCCCGCTCGCCCGCTCAGCCGGCACGGGAGCTTTCCGGCGGCAACCAGCAGAAAATCATCCTGGCGCGCGAAATTGAAGCAGGATCCGAGATCCTGGTCGTCATGCAGGCGACCAAGGGCCTTGACGTCGGCGCGATCGAATTCGTCCAGCGGAAAATACTTGAGGCGCGGGATCGCGGCGTCGCGGTCCTCTACATTTCGACGGAGCTTGAACATATCGCCGAGGTTGCCGACCGCATCGCCGTCATGCATCGCGGCCGCTTCACGGGAGAGGTCCTTCCAGGGCAGGCGACGGCCGAGCATATCGGCCTGCTGATGTCGGGCTTGTCGGTGGGAGAACAACAATGACGCGACTGCGCGACGCACTTGTCGGCTTGCGGGTTGTCATGGCCGTCGCCGTGGCGCTCGGGCTTGGCTCAATCCTGATCCTGGTGACGGGAGCCGATCCGGTGAAAGCCTATGCCGCTCTCGTTCACGAGGCGCTTTTCGACTATTGGGGCCTGTCCAACACAATCGTGAAAACGTCTCCCATCCTGCTTGCCTCGCTTGCGTGCATGGTGCCGCTGCGGGCTGGCGTCTACAATATCGGCGGCGAGGGCCAGATCTACATGGGCGGCCTGTTCGGCACGCTGGCGGCGCTGCATCTGCCCGCGCTTCCTTCCATGATTGCAATTCCCTCGGCGCTCCTGTGCGCCATGCTGGGCGGGGCGCTTTGGGCGGGCATCGCAGGCTTGTTGAAAGCATGGCGGGGCATCAACGAGGTCATCGTGACCCTGCTGATGAACTACATCGCCATCCACGTCGTGAGTTTCGCGGTCAGTGGCCCGATGATCGCCAGCGGGGCACCTTACCCCTACTCGGACGAGATTCCCGAGCAATACCGGTTGCCGCTGCTGATGCCGCAGACGGACGCTCATATCGGAATCATTTTCGGTCTTGTCGCGGCAGGCGTGATCGCCTTCATCTTCGCTCGCACAGCGACTGGCCTGTCACTCGACATTGTCGGCAAAAGCCCGAGGGCTGCCAGGTACGCCGGGCTGAACGTGAAAACCCATATCGTCGCTTCGATGGCCTCGGGGGGAATGCTGGCTGGCCTGGCCGGCGGCATCGAAGTGCTTGGCCTGAAATATCGCCTCTTCCATCTTTTCAGTCCCGGCTATGGTTTCGATGGCGTCGTTGCCGCCTTCATCGCCAATGCCAATCCGGCCTTTGCCCCGCTGTCAGCCCTGTTCCTTGGCGCGCTCAAATCCGGCGCCAGTGTGATGCAGCGGGCCGCCGGCGTGGAGGGAACCGTCGTCGACGCCATTGTTGGCCTGGTCGTCATCCTGGTCGCCGCCAGCCTGGCCTGGAAAGGCGATCTTCTGGGCGGCCTGATCGAGGGGTTCAGGCTAAAGCCGACGCCGGCCGACCAGGTTAACCCGACGGAGCGACAATCATGAGTTTCCTCTCCGACATTGGTCTGATCGCCGTCCTGCTGGCTTCCGGGGTCAGGCTGGCAACGCCGATCGGCTTCGCGGCCCTGGGCGGCGTGCTTGCCGAGCGCAGCGGCGTCTACAATGTCGGCCTGGAAGGGATGATGTTGTGGGGTGCGTTCGGGGCGGCGGCCGGCACTTATCTCACAGGTTCACCGGTCGCGGGGCTCGTCGTCGGGATACTGCTGGGCGCGGTGGCGGGACTGCTGCTTGCCCTGCTGTGCGTCAGCCTGGCGGTCAACCAGCTCGTAGCCGGAATTGCCATCAACTTGCTGTGCGCTGGCCTCACGGCCTTCCTGGCCCGCGCTCTGTTCGGGCTTGCGGGCGGCGGAACCGCGGTCAGCGGATTTGCTTCGCTGCCTGTCCCCTACCTCTCGGGATTGCCGCTGATCGGTCCGGCCCTCTTTAATCAGGATCCGCTGGCTTACATGCTGCCTGTGCTCATGGCGGCCGTGACGATCTGCCTTTATCGAACGCAGGCGGGTCTAAGACTAAGGGCCGCCGGCGAGAGCCCGAGGGCGGCTGATTCAGCCGGTGTCAACGTAACGGCGGTCCGCTACGTTTCGCTGGCACTGAGCGGCGCGTTCGCCGCGGCCGGCGGCTGCCATCTTGTGTTGTGCCAAGTCTACATATTTTCCGAGGGCATGAGTGCGGGAAAAGGCTTTATCGCGCTAGCCGCGATCATCCTCGGCCGCTGGCATCCGGTCGGCGCGGTTGTCGCGGCTCTCTTCTTCGGATTGTGCGACGCGTTGCAATTGCAATTGCAGTTCTCCAATCCGCTTGTGCCCTATCAGATCTTTCTGATCCTGCCCTTTGCCGCGTCATTGGTTGCTCTTGTGTGGTTCAACAAGGGCACTCGGCAACCGGCGGCGACAGGCACTGTCTTCGATCGGGAAGCCCGTTAGGGTACGGACAGCGGCTCGATCCATGCGGCCGGCTAACCACGAAAGCCGCCCGCATTTCGCCCGCGCCCGATATCGCCGCCTTTTGTCATCTCACGGAATTGCTCCGTTCATCGCCGATCAGCGCCGGCCTCAGTGCGCAGGCCAGGACAACGCCATCCAGCATGAAGGCAACCCGCCCGGTCTTGACACGCAAAGCGCGTTTTGTTTATAATGCAATCAAGTTGCAAATAGTGCAACAAATGGGAGAAGACATTGCTGAAAATCTTGCGGGCGCTGGTCGCCACGCTCAACGGATTTGTGCCGGTCGTTGTTGTGTCCGCAGCGGGTGGGCACCCGGCAAGCGCTGTTCCGGGCAGGGCGCTGCCGAAACATGCAAAGATGGCGAGCTAGACGATGCAGTCCCCGAAGCTGAGACGGGATACGCGGCTGGTTCATGCCGGCCGCCACCCAGCCGATTTCGGCGGTGTCGTAAACACGCCAGTGGTCCGCGCCTCGACGGTGCTCTATCCTGACATCGGCGCTTACGAACGCTCCCGGGCCAGCAAATTTGGCGCGTTGCGCTATGGCCGTTATGGCACGCAGACGTCCTTCGCGCTCGCCGAGGCGATGGCCGAAATTGAAGGTGCGGATGGAGCCGTTCTCTATCCGTCAGGCCTGGCGGCAATTGCCGGCGTGCTGAAATCCCTGCTTAGCCCGGGAGACCATCTGCTGGTCACCGACGCGGTGTACGGCCCGGCGCGAAATTTCTGCGAAACCGAGCTTCGCCGCAACGGGATTGACGTCACGTTCTTCGCTCCCGACATCGGCGCGTCCATTGGCGATCTGGTGCGACCGCAAACCCGGGTGGTCTATTGCGAGTCGCCAGGCAGCCTGACCTTCGAGGTCCAGGACATTCCGGCGATTGTGGCCGCCTGCCGTTCACCCGACATCGCCATCGTTGTCGACGACACCTGGGCGACGCCCTTCTTCCACCGGCCGCTGGACCTTGGTGCCCATGTCACGATCCACGCGGCGACGAAGTACATCGTCGGGCACTCGGATGCGATGCTGGGTGTGGCGGTGGCGAACGAACGCCACTTGCCGCGGATCCGGGACTGGGCCGCCGGACACGGCGTGCTTGCCGGGCCGGATGAATGCTGGCTTGCCTTGCGAGGGCTGCGCTCGCTGGGCGCCAGGTTGCGCCAGCACCAGGAGAGCGCGAAGACGATAGCCGGGTCGCTAAAGGGGCATCCCGCCGTCGAGAGAGTGCTCTATCCAGCACTTGATACCGACAGCTCGCACACGATCTGGGGCCGGGATTTTTCGGGAGCGACTGGGCTGTTCGGCGTTGAACTGGTGAACACCAGCCCTGATATGGTCCGCGCCTTCATCGACTCCCTCGAGCTGTTTGGCATCGGCTCCAGCTGGGGCGGCTTCGAGAGCCTGATCCTCCCTTCAAAACCGGTACGCACAGCCAGCGAACCACACTGGAAAGGTCCGCTGCTGCGGCTTCACATCGGCCTCGAGGATCCCGACGATCTTCTCGATGACCTTCAGCGCGGCCTTGACGTGATGCACGAAGCCAACTGCCATGACGAAAGGAAACGCAATGTCCAGCATCGTTGACGATGAAGTCCAGGCACTCGTTGCCGAGGCAAAGACGCGTATCGAGGGTGATGGCGCGAACCGCGGCAGTCTGGCCGATGTCCTCGCGGTCATCGAGCGGGCCGCGAGCCTGCCCGGGCGCTGGGGTCCCGATCGTTATCCCGATCCCGATGCCGGGGAACGGCAGGCCCGCTATCTGATCGCGACCGATCCCGATGACAGCTTCACGCTCTATCTCAATGTGATGCGGCCAGGAAACCGGATACCGCCCCACAATCACACGACCTGGGCTTGCATCGCCGCCGTCGAGGGTGCCGAGCACAACACACTTTACGAGCGCACCGACGGACGCACCGGCGCCGGACCCGCGACGCTGCGCTTAACTGGTGAGGTCGACGTGCGGCCGGGCAGCGGCATCGCGCTCCTGGCGGACGACATCCACTCGGTGGAGATCCGGGGCGAACAGCCGATCAGGCATTTGCATTTCTACGGGAAGGCGCTCGAGACGCTCAGCGAGCGTCTGATGTTCGATCTCGATGCGGGTGAGGCGAAGCCGATGAAGATGGCTGTCGCGACGAAGAAATAGGGCAGGCAGGATGCGATTTCCCTCACCCATCAGTGCCTCCTCGGCAAAGGCGTGGCTATCCGACGGGCAAGAGCTTGCCTTGCTCGACGTTCGCGAGGCGGGAGAGTTCGCCTCGGGCCATCCGCTGTTTGCCACTTCGCTGCCGTTTGGTGTGCTGGAGGCCAAATTGCCTGTCCTGGTGCCCTCGACGGCTTGCCGGATCGTTTTCATGGATGACGGCTATTCGCATCGAGCCGAACGGGCCGCGGAAATAGCCCAGCGGCTCGGGTATCGGAATGTGTTTTTTCTCGATGGCGGAGCGACCGGATGGCAACGATCGGGACTGTCTCTTTTCGAGGGTGTATTCGTTCCGAGCAAAGCGTTCGGCGAACTGGTCGAGCAAGCCTTCTCTGTGCCGCATGTATCTCCTGAAGAGCTTAATCGTTGGCAGGGGGAGGGCAGGAGGCTCGTCCTGCTCGACGGGCGACCGTCTGAGGAACATCACCGGATGAACATTCCGGGCAGCATCTGTCTGCCCAACGGCGACCTTGCGTATCGGGCAAGCGCCATTATCTCGGATCCGGAAATTCCGGTGGTGGTTCATTGCGCGGGTCGCACCAGATCCATCATCGGTGCCCAGATACTTCGTGACCTCGGCTTTCCCAATCCCGTCTTCGCGCTGGAAAACGGAACCCAGGGCTGGACGCTTGCCGGCCTCGACCTGGAACGTGGATCGGACCGAGCTGTCGAGGCGGCACCAGATGAGGAAAGCCGGACGACGATGCGGGCCAGGGCGAGGACGCTCGGCGAGGCGTGGCAAGTGCCGTTTGTCGATGTCGCGACCGTGAATGCCTGGCTCGGCGATGGGCTCAGGACGACCTATGTCTTTGACGTGCGCGGCGATGCCGAATTTCACAGCCATCACATCGAAGGCGCCACGCACGCACCAGGCGGCCAGCTCATCCAGTCGACCGACCATTGGGTTGCGGTACGCCGGGCGCGGATAGTGCTGGCCGACGATACCGGCCTGCGGGCCGTGGTCGTTGCCCGTTATCTGAAGATGATGGGGCTCGATTGCCACGTGCTGGCGGCCGCTGAAGACGCGTGGGGCGACATTGTATCGCCACGGCCGCCGCGCCCCGCGATGCCGGACCTGCCGCGCGCGGCGGTTCCGCTGCCGCGCGATGCCATCGTCCTCGACGTCAGGCCAAGCATGGCATATCGCTCAGCTCACATTTCAGGCGCTCAATGGGCGCTCAGGCACCAGCTCAGCGAGCGGCTGAAACATGTCGAGAAGGCGGCGCTGGTCGTGTTATGCGCCGACGACAGCGACGTCCTCGCACTTGTCGCCTCGGATCTCAGGGCAGACGGATTTTCCAATCTGGCCGAGTTCTCGGGCACGGCTGCCAGCTGGCGGGAAGCGGGCTTCCAGGTGGTTTCGACACCGGACCAGCCATCGGACGCTCAGGCGCTGGATTTCGTCTTTTTCACCCATGACCGTCACAGCGGGAACCTTGAGGCGGCTCGTCGCTACCTGTCCTGGGAAACGGGTCTGGTTGGCCGCCTCGACGCCGCCGAGAAACTTGAACTGAGCCGTTGCCTGCCGACGCGAACGGAATCGTTCGCAATGCCTCGACAAAGCGAAAAACGACTTTCCAACGCGGGATGAAAACAGAAACCCTCAGCTTGAGGGTCACCAAAGCATGCCAATAAAATGAAAATCAGTTGCACTATATGCAACCTTAAGAAAGGGGAATATGATATGACCATGCAGAAATCGATCCGTATCGTAGCCGTGCTCGCGGCAATGGCTCTTGGAACGCAGCTCGCCGCTGCCGATCCGATCATGATCGGGCTGAGCAGCCCGCAGACCGGCGGCGCGGCCTATCTCGGCCAGCATCAACGCTGGGGCGCGGAGCTCGCGATCGAGGAAATCAATGCGGCAGGCGGCGCTATTGGCCAGCAGCTCCAGCTCTCAGTCCAGGACAACCAGTGCAACCCCACCCAGGGCGCCGCCAGCGCCGAACAGTTGATCAGCGTCGGCAAGGTTTCCGCCATCGTTGGCGCGCTCTGCAGTTCGGCTACGCTGAGCATCATGCCGATCATCGAAAAGGCAGGCATCCCGCTGGTGGTCGAGACGTCAACCTCGCCGAAAATCACCGAACTGGCGGGTGTCGGCGGCAACAAATGGACGTTCCGCATCAACCCGTCCGACCAGGAACTGGCAATCGGCCTCGCCCGCTATCTGATCGCCGACGGCAAGATCAAGAAAGTTGCCTTCGCCGGCGAGGACACTGATTACGGCCGTGGTGGTCATGCCGCCCTGAAGACCGTGCTCGAGAAGAACGGCGTCGAGGTTGGCAGTGGCGACTTCTTTGGCCGCGACACACAGGACTTCTCGGCCTTTCTGGCCCGCATGGGCTCGGACAAGCCGGACGCTATCGCCGTCTACCTCAATGGAGCGGACGAACTGAACTTCCTGCGGCAGTACCGCGCCTCCGGTCTGAACATCCCGCTGACAGGGCGTGTCGAATTCTCGGAGCTCCAGGAAGGCGTTGTCGAAAGCGGTGCGATCAACGGCGCGACGAGCGTGTTCCCTTATTCCGAGCAGATCACGGTCGGCGACAACACAGCCTTTGTCGAGCGGTTCCGCAAGAAGTTTGGCGAGGTGCCGAATGCCCAAAGCTATGAGGGCTATACGGCCATCAGGCTGGTTGCCGACGCGATCGAGCGGGCGAAGTCGGCCGAGCCCGGCAAGATCCGTGATGCGCTGCAGAGTGCGTCCTTCAAGGCGACGCTGGGCGATGTGCTGAAATTCGATGATCATCACCAAGCCCATCCTTCGGCGGTGATTCTGCAGATCGAGAACAGCAAGGTGGTCGTCAAAGGGCTGTTCAACACCTGATCGGGCCACGGTCCTTTTCGCGAACGAGGTTGTCATGCTTGTCTCGACACTCATTCTAAACGGCCTGGTGATGGGCGCGATCTACGCGCTCATCGGGGTCGGCCTGTCGCTGATTTTCGGGGTTCTGGAAATCGTCAACTTCGCGCACGGGCAGATCTATACGCTCGGCGCATTGGCCCTGGCGTTGCTGGTTGGCCATTTCGGGTTCGGCTTCCTGCCGGCAGCGTTTGTGTCGGCGCTCGGCGTCGCCGCGTTCGGCTATCTCCTCTACGTGCTTTTCCTGCGGCATATCCGAAAGGGTGAGTTCGAGCGCGGCATCATCTTAACGCTCGGCATCGGCATCGTTGTCCAGAATGCGCTGATCTACTTCTACGGCGCCACGCCGCAAATCGTCGACACCGAGTTCAGCTTCAAGGACATCAGTTTCCTGGGGTTGCGGGTGGAGATGATCAAGGCGATCGCTGTCGGTTTCGCTATTGTTTCGATCACCACACTGCATCTCGTACTGACACGGACGCGGTTCGGCATGGCGATCCGGGCGCTGTCGCAAAATCGCGAGGCCGCTCTCGTCGTTGGCATGCGGCCCACGGTCATCGCCGGTCATGCGGTCGTGATCGGGACGGCTCTGGCAGGGCTTGCCGGTGCGGTGCTGGCGCCAGTCTTTACAGTCCATCCGCTGATGGGCGCGCCAATCCTGTTCAAGGCTTTCGCGATCGTCATCATCGGCGGTCTCGGGCACTTGCCGGGCGCCGTTGTCGCCAGCCTGATCATTGGCGTGTCCGAAAGCCTGGCCGGTGGCCTCGGGTCGGCCTCGCTGCAGGATGCGGCCGTGTTCCTGGTGATGATCGCGATGCTGCAGTTCCGGCCGATGGGTCTTTTCGGCAAAGGGGTCAGGATATGAGCATGGCCGCCGCCAGCATGAATTCGCCCTGGCCTCCCTTGCGCCGGCTTGGATTGTCGGCAGGTGCCGTCATCCTGCTTACACTCCCACTCTGGTCGCCATCGGACTACATCACCGGCATCGCAACGCTTGCCATCTTCTTCGCCGTCGCCAGCACCGGCCTCAATGTGGTCTATGGCTATGCCGGCCTGCTGTCGTTCGCGCAGGTCGGGTTCTGGGGCCTTGGGGCCTATGTATCGGCTCTGCTGGTCACCGATCACGGCTTTTCGACGTGGACGGCGATTGGCTGCGCGGGTGCCGTCTGCGTCGTCACCTCGCTTGTCGGCGGGCTTGCCGCGCTGCGCGTTTCGCGCGATGCGTTCGTCGTCATCACGCTCAGTTTCAGCCTACTTCTGCAGCTGCTCGCACGCAGCTGGACATCTCTGACCCGCGGCGCCATGGGCATTCCCGGCCTGCCGTCTCCGCAGGTTCGCCTGGGTGATACGATCCTGCTGGATGGCAACACGGCATCGGGTTTCTACTGGATCGCGCTGGGCTGCGGTGCCCTGGTCGTCGCGGCGACCTGGTGGCTTCTTCGGTCGCGCATCGGCAGGGCGTTCGTCGCGGTCAACCTCGATGAGAATCTGGCGCGATCACAAGGCATTTCTGTCTTCCTTCACCAGCTGTCGGCCTTCGCTCTTTCGGCTCTGATCGGCGGCCTCGCCGGCGCGCTCTACGTCTTCAAGCTCGGCATCGTCGATCCCGGTATCTTCGATATCTACTACGCGCAGATGATGCTGATCATCGTCATTGTCGGCGGCGCCGGTCACTTATGGTTCGTGCTGTTGATGAGCCTTGTCTTCACCGCGCTGCCCGAGCTGCTGCGCCTCGCACCGGAACTGCGCATGATCCTGTTTGGACTTGTCCTGATCATAACCATCCAGTTCATGCCCCAGGGCCTGGGCGGATATCTGGCCGATCGCCGTAACCGCAAGCTGAGGAGGACTGAATAATGCCGTCACAGCAGCCACTTCTTTCGGTTGAGGGCCTCAGCAAGTCATTTTCCGGCATCAGGGCAGTCGATGATCTGACCTTCGTGGTCGAGCGGGGCGAGATCCTGGGCCTGATCGGACCAAACGGATCGGGCAAGAGCACCTCCATCGACTGCATTACCGGCTTCGCTAGGGCGGACCAGGGCTCTGTCCTGCTTGACGGGAAGCGGCTGACTGGTGCACGCGCCGAGCGGATCGCCCAGGCAGGCCTTTCCCGGACGTTCCAGAATGTGCGCGTCTATGACCGGCTGACACTCATGGAAAATGTGCTGATCGCGCGCCAGTCCTATGACGGCGTCCGGTGGTGGGAGGCGCTGGCCGCCACGCAGGCCTGCCGCACCGCCGAGCGTGGGGCCAGCGAGCGCGGCCGCGAGCTGATCCATCTGGTGGGGCTCGCAGCGATGGCGGCCTTCCCAGCCGCGTTCCTGTCCTACGGGCAAAAAAAGCTGCTCGCGCTGGCAATGGCCCTGATGTCCAATCCGAAGATCGTCATTCTCGACGAGCCGCTGGCTGGCGTTAACCCGACGGTCATCAGGAGGATCGCCGGCCTTATCCAGTCACTCAACGGCAATGGTCAGACATTCATCATCGTCGAGCACAACGTCCAGTTCATCATGGAGCACTGTTCCAGGGTGGTGGTGATGGAGCAGGGTCGAAAGCTAGCCGAAGGGCCGCCGTCCCTCATCAAGGAGGACGAGCGGGTGCTGCACGCCTATCTTGGCAAGGCCGACGCCGTAGCGATGGAGATAGCATTCCATGGCCAGTGACATCGCACTCGACATCAGTGACTGGTCTGTCGGCTATCTTGATCATCCCATCGTGCGTGATTTCTCGGCGGTCTTTGCCACGGGTTCGGTGACCAGCCTGATAGGCGGCAATGGCGCAGGGAAATCGACGCTGCTCAAGTCCATTTTCGGGCTCAACAAACACTTCTCCGGGAAATTGACTTTCGAGGGCAGGGCCGTCGAGGGTCTGTCGCCGGCGGCAAGGCTCAAGTCCGGTATCGGCATCGTGCCGCAGGGGCGGTGCAACTTCCCGCAGATGAGCGTTCACGAGAACCTGGAGATGGGTGCCTATCTTCTGCCGAGGGGCCGGGCCTCGGCCGCCATCGAGAACGTGACCGAGCTTTTCCCGATGCTGCGGCGCAAATGGCGCCAGCTTGCCGGCAATCTGAGCGGCGGCGAACAGCAGATCCTGGAAACGGCGATGGTGCTCGAAAACAGCCCCAGGCTGCTTCTGCTCGACGAACCGTCCCTGGGCCTTTCACCCCGGATGCAGTCGGAGGTGTTCGAGACGGTCAATTCGATCCGCGGCAAAGGTGTGACGGTCATCATGGCCGAACAGAATGTCTTCGGATCGCTGATGATCTCGGACCGTGCGATCGTCCTTGAGCTCGGTCGCAAATTCGCCGACGGCCCCGCCAGGGACGTCATGCATGATCCCCGCATCAAGGCTGCCTTCCTCGGCGGCGAGCCGGTGGTCGAGACGGCAGACATATGAAAAGCGCGGAGCGAGACATGAACTATCCTGAAACGACCGTCATCCCGGCCCGCAAGGGCATTGCCTTCGAGGTGCGCCGCGGAAGCCGGCTGAAGATCATCAACACTCACGGGTCGCAGGTGCTCGACACCTGGGCCTTCGCTCTCGATGACATGAAAGAGTACATGTCGATGGAGCATACGCGATCGGCAACCAGCCGCATCATCCCGGCCACTGGCGACACTTATGTCAGCAACCAGTTCACACCGATGCTCACGGTGATCGAGGACACGTCGCCGGGCATCCATGACACGTTGATGTGCTGCTGCAGCCGCAAGACCTATGAGCGGCTGAAATACGAAGGCTACCACGACAATTGCAACGACAACTTTCACTCCGCGCTGGCCAGCCTGGGCAAGCAGTTGGCCTTCACGCCCGGACCACTCAACCTGTTCATGAACTTTCCGGTGTCAGGCACAGGCGTAATCACCCGCGAGCCTCCTGTCTCACGGCCGGGCGACCATGTTCTCTTCGACGTGAAGGCCGATCTGCTGATGGTCATTTCGGCTTGCCCGCAGGACATCCAGACGGTCAATGGCGCGGGCAAGATGCCCACAGACGCCGCGTTCCAGATCCTGAACTGAAAGCGTCAGCATGTTCGAAACCAGAGGCAGCCATCAAAGATGAAAACGCTCGATACAGCGCTCAAACTGCTCAAGCTGTTCGAAACTGAGGAACAGACGCTCTCCGTGACGGAAATCGCCGAAGCGACGGCCCTGCCGAAAAGCAAGGTATCGCGGCTGCTTGCCGATTTTCGCGCCAACGGATTTCTGGAGCAGGACGAACAGACGCGCCGCTATCGCGTTGGCCTTGCCGCGTTTGAGCTCGGTTCCAACTACATCAAGTCGCAGCCGCTGGCGCACGCCGCCCTGCCTGTGTTGCGACAGATCGTCGAGCGAACCGGCCATTCGACAACGCTCAGCGTGATGCGTGGCGATCTCATCTTGCACATCCTCGCTGTTGAAGGCCCGCACTATATCGACGGGCGCTGGCGCGTCGGCAACAGACTGCCATTCCATGCGACGTCGGCCGGCAAGGTCCTGCTGGCGGGGCTCACACCGGCTGGCTTCGAGTCGTTTGTCGCCAATCGCCGCCTCGATCCGATCACGCCTTTCACCGTGACGGATCCCGAGGTGTTTCGGCGCCAGATCGAGGAGACAAGAGGCAGCGGCGTCTCGCTGACCCGCGGTGAGAGTGCACCTGGGCTGTCAGCGATTGCCGTTCCGGTGCTGGGACGCTCGAACGATACCGTCGCTGCCCTCGGCCTCATCATTCCTGACCGCTTCTTCGCGGAGGAGGAGACGGACGAGTGGACAGCGTTGCTGCATGAAGAAGCGCGAACGCTGTCGATCAAGTGCGGCGCCGCCGATTACCCGTTCGGAACGGCCGGCATTTCACCCAGGCCTGCTCCGGCAAAGTCGGCCGCGTCATTCTGACAACCGCGAGATGGACGGATCAAACAGCATGAACGAGCGTGTCCCGCAGTCGCAACCCATGGCCGCGTCCTTTGCCGAGCGCGGCACCATCAACGCCGGCACCACGGCAAGCGGGCGCGAGATCGGCATTCCCTATCTGCTCAAGCGCGGCCAGGGCGACGGACCCTGTCTGTGGGTCAATGCCGCCGTGCACGGCGACGAAATCAATGGCGTGTTCGCCGCACAGCGGTTTTTCGACCGGCTCGTCCCATCCGTCATGACCGGCAGCGTCGTGGTCACACCGGTTGCAAACGTGCTGGCCTTCGACGAGCGGCGCAAGACGACGCTGGTCGACAGCATCGACATGGACCAGAGCTTTCCTGGCCGGGCGAACGGTTTCGCGACCGAGCGCGCCGCGGCCGCCCTGTTCGATCGTTTCGGCAAGTCCGCCGATGTGGTGATCAACATCCACACTCTTGGCACGCCATTCGATGCGGCGCCCTATGCCGTCTACAAGGTCCATCCCGAAGCAAGGATCTCCGAAGCCGAATTGCTGGCGCACATAGCGTGTTTCGAGCCCACGATTGCCTGCCGCATGCCCGTCGCCAATGCGTCAGGCGAGTTGCCGGGAAACATTGGCGGCGCGTTGGATTACCAGTCTCTTTCGCTGGGGGCGATCGCTTTCATGGTCGAGCTTGGCGGCGGCGGCCGGCTGGAGGAGGATCACGTCGAACATGGCGTCGCCGGTCTCATGCGGCTGGCCGGCAAGATCGGCATCCTGGCCGCATCGTCGGACCCGGTCGCCCGCCAGATAAGGCGGGTGACCAGGCGCGCCCACCGGCTGGCGAAGGCCGGCGGTCTGTTCGAACCGAAGGTACTGCCTGGAACCGCTGTCAAAGCGGGCGGTAGCATCGGTAGCATCCGCAACCTGTTTGGTGACGTCATCGAGGACATCGCGGTCGAGACAGACAGCTGGGTGATCGCGGTAAGGCGCGACCCCGTCGTGCATTCGGGCGATCGCGTCGCCTTCCTGGCTACTGAATGGAGCGATACAGATGTCGCAGCCTGAAGGAAGCGGCACGCGACCGATCGTTGCCGTGAGCCAATACGCGCCAGTGCATGGCACGGTCGCCGCAAATCTCGCTTTGTCCCTGGTAAAGATCGATGAAGCGGCGCGGCGCGGCGCCTCGATCGTGATCCTGCCGGAATGCTGCACGACGGGGCTGGTGTTTCCTGACCGGTCCCAGCTGCTCGCGATCGCCGAGACCATCGACGGCCCGAGCGTCAAGGCGTGGTGCGAGATTGCCCTGCGCCTGAACATCTATCTGATAGCCGGGATGGCGGAACGGGATGGAGAACAGCTTTACAACACCGCCGTCATCGCCACCCCTGACGGGGCTGTTTCGCGCTATCGCAAGGCGCATGTCTTTGGCCGCGAGAAGAGCCTTTTCGATCTCGGCGATCAACTCGCCTGCATCGACACGCCCTGGGGGAGAGTGGGACTGGCAGTCTGCTACGATCTCTGGTTTCCGGAGGTGACCCGCGCCCTGGCAGCAAGCGGTGCAACGCTTGTCGCTTCACCGAGCAACTGGTCCGTCCCGCCACGTCAGTCCCAGGATGCCCCAAACGCTGCGCCGATGGCGATGCACCTGGCGATGGCCGCCGCCTGCAGCAATGAAATCACCATCGCCTGCGCTGACCGCACCGGCGAGGAGGGCGGCGTACGTTTCCTAGGGCAAAGCTTCATCGTCGGGCCCAATGGCCGGCTTCTGGCAGGTCCGGCTGGGGCAAGCAGCGACGACTGTCTCCTTGCGGAATGGCCTGACTCGGCACTGACCCGCACCATGGTGCAGAGCCACATGGATACACGCCGTGACGAACTCTACCGAAGCCAGGTCGTGGCGCTCGGCACTGGAGGCGATCGGGTGCAATGAGCCGTAGGCTGAGCCACGCGCATTGGGGAACATTCGAAGCGAACCTGAAGGACGGCCGGATCGATTCTGTCTCGCCCTTCGGCCATGACAGCCACCCATCGGCTCTGATCCAGTCCGTTCCGAGCGCCGTGCATGCCGCCTCGCGCGTAGCGCAGCCGATGGTGCGCGAGGGTTATCTGCTGCGAGGGCCGGGCGACGTGTCCCGGCGGCGCGGAGCCGAGCCGTTTGTTCCGGTAAGCTGGGAGGAGGCGCTTCAGCTGGTCTCGCAGCAACTGCGCGACGTGAAGGAAGAGCATGGCAACAAGGCGATTTTCGGCGGTTCGTATGGATGGTCGAGCGCAGGGCGGATCAATCACGCCCGCACGCTTGTCCATCGTTTCCTGTACGGGTTCGGCGGTTGCGTCGATCAGGTGACCAATTACAGCTGGGGTGCGGCGGCAGTGCTGCTGCCGCACATCGTAGGCGGTATCGAAGCCGTTGCAGGGCCTGTCACCGACTGGCCGAGCATCATCAAGAACACGAAGCTCATGGTTCTGTTCGGCGGCGCGGCCGAAAAGAACATGCTCATCACCACCGGAGGCGCCGGTAATCACGAGAGCCCGGGCTGGCTCAAACAGGCCCGGGACGCAGGCGTCGAATTCGTGTCGATCAGTCCTCTCAAACGCGACTGTAGTGACTGGCTCGGTGCCGAGTGGCTGCCGGTCAGGCCGGGCGCCGATACCGCTCTCATGCTGGCGTTCGCGCACACCTTGATTGTCAATGACCGTGTCGACCTCGCCTTCATGGACAAGTACACTGTCGGCTACGAGCGTTTCCGCGACTATGTCCTCGGCTTCACGGATGGCACGCCGAAATCCGCGGCCTGGGCCTCTGGCCTCACCGGCATTGATGCGGACAGGATTTCTGGTCTGGCGCTGCGCATGGCCGACGCCCGCACGATGCTTTCAGCAACTTGGTCATTGCAGCGCGCCGATCATGGCGAACAGCCTTACTGGGCACTCATCGCCCTGGCCGCGATGCTTGGCCAGATCGGAATGCCGGGCGGCGGCTTCGGCTTCGGCTATGGGTCGATCAACGGGATGGGTACGCCACGCCGGCCGACCAGCTCTCCGGCGATGGAGTCTGGCAAGAACCCGCTAGGGCTCGCAATTCCAGTCGCCCGAATGGCGGATCTGCTGCTTCAGCCAGGCAGGACAATCCCTTTCAACGGCAAGACGGTAACCTTCCCGGACATCAAGCTCGTTTATTGGGCGGGCGGCAATCCGTTCCATCACCATCAGGACATCAACCGCCTGGTCGAAGCCTGGAACAGGCCAGAGACGATCATCGTTCATGAGGTCTGGTGGACGGCGACGGCGCGCCAAGCGGACATCGTATTGCCGGCGACGACCACCTTTGAACGGGATGATGTCGGAGCATCGCCCCGCGATCGCTTCATCGTCGCGATGCCGCAACTGATTGAACCGGTTGGCCAGGCGCGCAACGACTACGACATCTTCAGTGACCTTGCCGGCCACCTTGGCTTCCAGGAGCAGTTCACGGAGGGCCGCGATATTCGTGGGTGGATCGAGCATGCTTACGACCGATGTCGCGCGAAGGCTCGGGTGCACAATGTAGAGTTGCCTGAGTTCTCAACTTTCTGGAGGGAAGGCTTCGTCGAGGTGCCGCCGCCAGAGGAGGACTTCATCCTGTTCGGCGATTTCCGTTCCGACCCCGTGGCCAACCCGCTTCGAACGCCATCAGGGCGGATAGAAATCTTCAGCGAGACAATTGCGGGCTTCGGCTATGATAATTGCCCTGGCCATCCGGTCTGGTTGCCGCCGAAGGAATGGCACTCGGCAAAAGCCGCACAGCGGTTTCCGCTTCACCTCATCTCAAATCAGCCTTCGACGCGACTTCACAGCCAGCTGGACGACGCAAAGCTGAGCCGCGAGTCGAAAGTGGCCGGACGTGAGCCGATTCTGATCAACAGCATCGATGCTGCTTCCCGACGGATCGAAAATGGCGACACCGTGCGCGTCTTTAATGACCGCGGCGCATGTCTGGCTGGCGCAGTGCTGTCGAGCGACGTCATGGAGGGTGTTGTGCAGCTGGCGTCAGGCGCCTGGTACCATCCTGAAGCTTACGCGACGCCGGGCGCGCTTGATCTTCATGGAAACCCAAACATGCTGACGCGCGACGAAGGAACGTCATTCCTCGGCCAGGGCCCCTCGGCTCAGTCTGCCCTCGTCGAAGTAGAAAGATTCGCTGGCAACTGGGGGGCGGGCCATTTTGAGATGCCCGAGATTAAGCAAAGCCAATGAGGACGAGCTGCTAGGATCCAGCCTGTCTCCCGGCTGATTACCTGCGGTCTCAGGCGATCTCGCAGGAAGGTGGACAATAACTGAGGCGCGTTTGGTAGGGTCGAGTCGCAGTTTAGACGGTGGGACTAAAGATCGAAAACATTAGAAGACATTTCAAGGGAGTGTAGTCCCACTGATCTCTAAGACTTTGAATTTCCATTCTTTCCAAACATCCTCCGCGCCCACCAAAACGACTGTTTAAGCGTTTGATTTTATTCGTTTTTCAGAAGAGGTCCACCGCGTAGACTCGAACCCCCTGGTTTCTGACCAAGCACTGATTGGTCGCACGTCCGCGACACCCCACTTAAGTGAGGGTATTTCCGGGGGCTGAATTAGAAATCCAGTTGTTTGGACCTGGCTGCTGAGAACGTGAGTCAGGCAATGCTCAACAACTGATCCAAGTGCGGCGTGTGAAGACAGGAGCGCTTCGAATCTGTCCAGAGAACGTCTACGAGCGGTCTGTGTTATCCTGACGAGATGGCTGTTTTGCGCCCAAAGTCGGACGCAGAACCTACTTTGCGGTCGCCCGAAAGCCGACACATGCAGCGGTGTCGCGCCAGGTATCTACCTGTGCCGAGGGTCAGTATGAACTACCGATCAGAGCGAGCCGAGATGTTCGTTCGCGTGATGGCGCGGGCGCACTGAAATCCGCGACTATTCGGCACTTCTGTTTTCAGCGGTCCGGAACATTCTCGTGAACCCCTACTGTAACCGCGACTTGCAGGCTTGCCGATCATCTTGATCCCGGGAACTCGACAATCCTCCTCGATAGCGGCGCGTCGAATTGAGGTCGAAGCAATCATGAGCCCATCTCGCAGGATCGCAATCGCCGTCGTCGCGCTCGTCGTGATTCCATCGGCAGCTATATGGAGCTGGCAGTGGTTCACGGTTGGTCGCTACGAGGAAACGACCGACAACGCCTATCTGCGCGCAGACATCACCAGTATCGCTCCCAAGCTGCCCGGCTATGTCGTCGACGTCGACGTGGACGATAATGCTAGCGTTTCGAAGGGCGCAGTGCTGTTTCGCATCGATGACAGCGACTACAAGGCCAAGGTGGAGCAGGCGAAGGCCAATGTCGACGCCCGGCGGGCGGAAATCGCCAACATCGAGGCAAGCCAAAAACTGCAAGATGCATTGATCGCGCAGGCCGAGGCGCAGAAACAGTCAGCCGCCGCAGACCTCCAGTTCGCCCGTGCCAACCTGACCCGCTATGTCACACTGCAGAAGAACGGCACCGCCAGCGATCAGAAACTGCAGGATGCACAAGCCAGCTACGACAAGGCAAAGGCGTCCTTGGACGGCGCAGAAGCCAATCTGCTGGCTCAAAGGCTGAAGCTCGGCGTCTTGGAAGCACAATTGTCCGGTTCGCACGCGGCCCTGTCACAGGCGAAGGCCGCTCTCGACCTGGCTATGCTCGACCTCGACAACACGGTCGTGAGAGCCCCGGTCGACGGGATCGTCGGCAATCGGCAAATCCGTGTCGGCCGTTATGTCACTCCAGGGAATGCGGCCTTGGATATCGTTCCCGTCGACGATGTCTGGATCGTCGCCAACTTCAAGGAAACGCAGCTCAGCTTGGTCAAGATTGGCCAAAGGGTGCGCGTCACGGTCGACGAATATCCAGATCAAGAAATCGACGGTGTTGTCGACAGCTTCGCTCCCGGCAGCGGCGCGGCGTTCAGCCTGCTGCCGCCGGACAATGCCACCGGAAACTTCATCCGCGTTGTCCAGCGTGTGCCGGTGAAGATCAGGATGATACGAAACCCGTTGCCTGGCCGCCTCGTTCCGGGGCTCTCCGCCCGCGTTGCCATCGCCCTCGGAGCGGGCGACGTTCCAGCGGTGGCGTTGGAAATGCGGTCCGGCGACAGTGCCAACGGACGCCCGGTACAGTGATGCACCGCACCGAAGCCGAAAAAAGAGCGTTCCGCCATCCTGATACCCTGCCGTGTGCCTGGCTAGTAGCAACTGGTGTTGTGTTGGCCGCCTTCATGGATGCAGTGGCATCCACCGCACTGTCCATCGGCCGGATCGACATGCTCGGCGACATCCACGCAACGCCGGATGAACTGGCCATGGTCGACATCGCCTTCATCGCGGCCAAGCTGACGGCCTTCCTTGTCGCTCCGCTTCTTGTCACAGCCGCCAGGCCGACCGCCTGCCTGCGCGCGGGGGTCGTGATACTTCTGCTGGGCTGCGCGGCAATGACGCTCTCGGTGGATCTTGTCTGGATTTACATCTGCCGCGTCGTCCAGGGGCTGGCTGGCGGCACAATTCTCGTAGCTGGCCAGACGCTGCTGTTTCTTCGGTTCCCGCCTCGCCAGCAACCGGTCGTTCAAGCGGTTTTTGCCCTGGGCGCCGTAATGGCTCCGACGACGATTACGCCGGCTCTGCAGGGCTGGTTGGTCGATCATCTCTCCTGGGACTGGATATTCCTCGCCAATGTCCCGCTCGGCATCGCCGCCCTTGTCCTTCTGGCGGCGGATGGCAATCGGACATACTGGCGGGCAACCACGCTCCCCGTCGTCGAGGTCATTGTGCTCGGCATCAGTACCGCGCTTTTGACATACGTGCTGCTGCAGGGCAGCAGGTTCAATTGGTTCGACGACATTGGTATCACCGGCCTTTCGACCATCGGTGTGGCGGCCGCCGGCCTTGTGGTTGTCCGGGAGGCCCGGTTCCGCTCAGGCTCACTTCAGGCGGTCGCGCCTTTCGCCGATCCGGACTTTCGCTTTGGCTTTCTTGTCAGCCTCGTCGCGGGCTTTGCCCTTTCGGGCAGCGCCTATCTCATCCCGGCTTTTGCCCTCAACGTTCTCGATTTTACGGCCACGGCCGCGGGAGTGCTTCTGCTGCCCAGCGGAGCCATGCTGGCGCTGGGACTTCTGTTCTCCGGCCTCCTCATCGAAAAGGCCGGCGTTCACCCGATCGCCCTTGTTCCGTTTGGAGTCCTGCTCTTTTCCGGAGCCATGTGGCTCCTGTCCGGTTCGACGAGCGGTAGCGGCACGCCCGACCTGACCCCGGCTCTGCTTCTGCGAGGATCGGGTCTCGGTCTTCTGTTCGTGGCACTGACGCTGGTTACGCTGCGTGGACTTGCTGCCGATATCCTACCGTTTGGAATAGGGCTGTTCAACCTCGGCAAGCAGGCTGGTGGTCTGATCGGCACGGCGCTGTTGCAAACGTATATCGATCACCAGAACGCTCTCAACCGAACGATGTTGTCCAGCCACCTTGTCGGTGGCGATCCGGCCCTTGACCAGCGCTTGAGGGCCGCTGCGAACATTCTCTCTTCGAACGATGCCGACATTCTAGCGGCGCCCGGGATCGCTTTCCCATTGTTGCAGCGCTCTCTCGAGAGGCAAGCCTCCACGATCTCGTTCGACGAAGCTTTCTTCGCGCTCGTGTTGCTGTTCGCGGTTGCTGCGCCCTGCCTGATTGCCGCCAAGCAATTGTTCAGTCGCCAAGTCCCCTGGGGGAACCTAACCGGATGAGCATCCTACATTTTGGAAGAGATGTCCTTATCGTCATAGCTTCCGAGCCACGTCCACCAGATCAGACAGGGATGAACACGCGGGGCCGTCGCGACGCGTCGCGCTGCGGTTCATGGATTTCCATGAGGTACGGCTGGGGCGCGGCACTGCTTATGGTTCGTCAGCCGAGATCCCAGCTGCTGAGAGCAAGTGCTATACAGGGAGCCGACCAGGCCTTGTTTGAGGGCTGTAGCTTCAATCGGGACGTCCAGGTGCCTCACCCCCGAAAGTTAGGTCACTCACATCTCATGGATTTCCATGAGGTGCGGCTACTGCGTGGTCCGGTTAAGATCATGAACCAATTCGCGAGCGCAGATGGTCAACGATGAGAGTTAAAGAAGGCGCTGACAGTCTCCGCCTTTCATTGTCCGGCAGGAGAAGACAATGACGACAGCGTTCAACTCGCTTGGCGAACCCGACGCGGAAGCGTTGCGGGCGGCTCGGCTCATCGAAAGCGTAGTCGGCAATGGGTGGGCGACAGACGCGGCCGGCAGATTCAGCTATGTTACTCCCAGCACGCTATCGCTTCTCCGCACGACGCTGGAGGAGTTCAACACTTCGTCAGAAGATGGCTCCGCGGGTTGGAAGCGGCTAATCCATCCAGACGACTATGACCGAGCCGTGGCCGAGTGGCGTCGCTGCCTGCAGACAGGTGAGCACTACAATGTGGAGCACCGCATTTTGCGCGCGAGCGGTGCTTACGGTTGGAGCCGAATCTCCGGACAGCCGCTGTGCGATAGCCAAGGTAACGCCGTTGCATGGTATGGCACACTGATTGAAGGCGATGCGCCGTCCGCAGCCACAGAGCGATTCGCTGATGTGATCAGTGCGGCACTCGAGAAGGAAGCCGCCTCCGACGCTCACCATTCTCTGAGTCTGGTCCATCCGGATGACCGGACAGCGGCGGCGCACGCAGTCGCCCGCGCCTTCTGGACGGGTGTCCCCCAAGTAACGAGGCACAGGCAACTGCAGGCCGACGGAAGTTATCGCTGGAACGAGACCCGATCGGAGCCCGGCTACAGTGTCAGTGTGGACATTGATGATCTGGTGACAGAAGGGGAGCCGCTTTCCGGGGCGGATCTGGATCCCTTGGTTGAGAACAATGCCGGGCCAATTCGATCGGCGAAAATCGTTGAAAGCATATTCGGGAACGGATGGGCGTTCGATGCGGCGGGTAGATGGATCTACCTGCATCCGTTCGCGCTGAGCTCCCTAGGAGTGACGCTGGAGGATCTGAACGCTCCATTGAACGAGGGATACACCGCCTGGAAGCGCTTGCTGCATCCGGACGACTATGAGCAGATCGCGGTTACCTGGCGCCATTGTCTGAGGACCGGCGATCATTTCAATGTCGAGTTTCGCTTTCGGCGCGCAAACGGCACCTATGTATGGGCTCGAACCGCCGCGCGGCCCGCGCGCGACAGCCAGGGTCGTATCACAGGATGGTACGGCATCGCGCTCGACAACGATGTCTACAAGAAAACCGTGGCGGAGCTGCGCGGTCGGGAGCGGGAACTTTCTCAGCTCGTCGACATGGTCCCAGTCCAGATCAGACGGCTGACGCCTGAAGGCGAGCCGATCTTCTTCAACAGACGTTTGCTTGACTTCTTCGGTCTCGACGGTGTGGCGGATCTGGACAAGCCGGGGATGAGCCGGCAGGCGGCGGCCATACAGTCCCTCGTCTATCCCGAAGATGCGGCACGCCTCCTGGAAACCGTCCGCCACTCTCTGGCTACCGGCGAACCATACTCCATGAAGTATCGAATGCGCCGTGCGGACGGAGCGTACCGCTGGGTGGATGGACGCGGCGAGCCGCTGCGTGATCACAGCGGCGCGATTGTTCAGTGGTATGTGATCTCTATCGACATCGACGACGAGATGCGCGCACTGGAAGCGTTGCGCGACCGGGAGCGGGAACTCTCGCAACTGGTCGAC
The DNA here is from genome assembly GCF_000513875.1 of Mesorhizobium sp. WSM1293. NCBI lineage: Bacteria > Pseudomonadati > Pseudomonadota > Alphaproteobacteria > Hyphomicrobiales > Phyllobacteriaceae > Mesorhizobium > Mesorhizobium sp. WSM1293. Next base: position 215,648 of record NZ_AZUV01000010.1, read on the forward strand.
ATGGTGCCGAGCTTCCTCTGGCGCCTGTCTGCGTCGGGCGAGCCGGTCTTCTTCAGCAAGCGAATGGTTGAGTATCTCGGCCTCGACGTAGGAGGATACGAGAATGTGGGAGGAAATGGCCTGAGGGCGGCCATTGCGGCTGTCGTACATCCCGATGACGCCGCCACGCTGGAAGCAGCGATCAACCACTCGGTGACCACCGGCGAGAGCTTCTCCCTGAACTATCGCCTGCGTCGTGCTGACGGCGTCTTCCGATGGATGTCGGGCCGTGCGGAACCGATGCGAGACGAGTGTGGGACTGTCGTCCAGTGGTACGGTCTTTCGCACGACATCGACGACCAGGTGAGGGCAGAAGAAGCGCTGCGGAAAGCCAACCGGCAACTGGAGCAAATGATTGACGCCGTGCCCGTGAATCTCCTCAGCTTTGCCCCTTCAGGCAGGATCACCTACACCAGCAAGCGATACCTGGAGAAGGTCGGTTCGCCACCGACGCACATCAATGACTTCGATGCCCTGGCCCGGGACCTGGCCCATCCTGAAGACTTTCCGACAATGTTTCGGAGGGCGTCGAATGGCTTTGCGTCCGGCCAGCCTTTCATGAACCGCTTTCGTCGACGCGAGAAGGATGGCGTCTACCGCTGGATAGAAGCACGAGCGCAACCGTTAAGGGATACCGATGGCGCGATCGTTCAATGGTATATGGCTTCAATCGACATCGAAGACGAGATGCGCGCGCAGGAGGCTTTGCGCGAAAGAGAGCGCGAGCTCCAGCAGCTTGTCGATGCCTTGCCGGTCCACATCTGGAGCTGGACGCCCGATGGCAAGCTTGCGTACGTGAATAGGCGGTCTTTGGAGGATCTCGGCATCTCCGGGGCGAACTTCGAAGAGTTCACCAGGGTGGCGCAAGAACTGATTCATCCCGAAGATGCTCCCGAGGTGCTCAAAAGGTCAGCCAACTGCCTCAAAACTGGCGAGTCCTTCATCATGCGGTATCGCCGGCGTTGGAAAGACGGCAGCTATCGATGGATAGAAGGGCGTTGCGAGCCTCTGCGCGATCGGGACGGAGCCATCGTTCACTGGTACCAGGTCTCCATCGACATCGACGAGGAGATGCGCGCACAGGTGGCGCTGCGCGAGAGAGAACGTTCGCTGTGGCAGCTGGTTGAAACGCTGCCGGTGATGATCGATTGCGCCGCACCGAACGGTGAGCCGATATATCGAAGCCGTCAGCTCCGCGAATTCCTCGGATATGAGTTGGAGTTATTGGACGGTAAGGGAAAATCCCGCCTGTCCGGGACACTCGATGAAGGCGTTCATCCTGACGACCTGGCGGCCGTCAAAGCGAACTATGCTCATTCGTTGGCCACTGGCGAACCGTATGCGCGCAGGCACCGTCTGCGTCGCTTCGACGGCGAATATTGCTGGGTCGATACGCGCGCGGCACCGATGCGCAACGCAGAGGGAGCGATTGTTCAGTGGAACGTCGTCTGTCTGGACATCGACGGTGAAGTTCGAGTGCAAGAAGAACTGCGCCTGGCGCAAGAGAGACTTGCACGTGCGAGCCAGGCGGCGAGTCTTGCCGAGCTTTCAGCCTCTATAGCGCATGAGGTGAACCAGCCTCTGGCGGCTGTTGTCGCCAACTCATATGCCTGCCAGCGTTGGCTCACGGCCGAACCGCCAAATATCGAGCGGGCGCAGAAGACTGTGGAGCGTATTATCCGTGATGCCAACTCAGCCGCGGATGTCGTCAGCCGCATCCGCGCCTTATTCAAGCAATCTGCAGACGCGATGGCTTACACAGCACTCGACAGCGTCATAGCGGAAGCGCGCGACCTCATCGCCGAGGAGGCGGTGCGGCGCCGTGTTCGTCTGGATCTCGATGTCGAAAGCGACCTTCCTATTGTCGCGCTCGATCGGGTGCAGATTCAGCAGGTTCTGGTGAACCTCATCCGCAATGGGATCGAGGCGATGGACTCTGTTCCGGGCGACAAGGTTCTTGGACTTCGCGTGCGCCGGATAGGGGACGCGATCCAGATCGAGATCAGCGATTGTGGCCCGGGCATTGAGTTTCCTGACCGAATATTCGAGCCGTTCTTTACGACGAAAGAGCACGGCATGGGCATGGGACTCGCGATCTGCCGTTCGATCGTCGAGTCCCATGGCGGACGGTTGTGGGTGGAGAAGAACGATCCGCACGGAACGGCGTTCGTCTTCACGATGCCAGTTGAAATGAAAGCGGCAGCATGACGCCCCACGATCAAATGGTCTTCATCGTCGATGACGACGTGCGTATTCGGGAAGCGCTTGGTGAGCTTCTGGAGTCCCATGGCATGCGCGCCGTAGCGTTCGGATCGGCCGGCGACTATGTCCTTGCCGACAAGCCGGACGTCCCCGCCTGCCTGATCCTCGATGTGGAATTGCCTGACATCAACGGTCTAGATCTGCAGAAGCAGATCGCCGAGGGCGATCATCCGCCGATCGTCTTCATAACGGGGCATGGCGACATCCCGTCCTCTGTGCGTGCGATCAAGCACGGCGCTGTGGACTTCCTGACAAAGCCTTTCAGCGATACGGACCTCATGGTCGCGATCCGGGCAGCGATCGCCCAGGACCGGGAAAGGCGATCAGAGCGCGCCGAACTCACCGTGTTGAGGCAACGCTATCAAGAGCTCACGCAGCGAGAACGCGAGGTGCTGCCGCTCGTTGTGAGTGGCCTGCTGAACAAACAGGCCGCGGCTGAGTTGGGGATCAGCGAGGTCACGCTGCAAATCCATAGACGGAACGTGATGCAGAAAATGGTTGCGGCATCACTCGCTGATCTCGTGCGCATGGCGGAGCGGTTGGAGATACCGATCAGCCACTCTCGACGAACGGGAGGGAACGGAGTGTGAGCAAGGTGCGACCTGTCGTGGCGATTGTCGATGACGACCCAAGATTGCTCGAGTCGCTCGAGAACCTTTTGGAGTCTGCGGGCTATGCTCCCCGCAGCTTCTCGTCGGCGGGATCACTGCTCGTCAGCGGGCTCTCCGACGTGGACTTGCTCATTACCGATATCGGGATGCCTGGAACGGACGGCTTTGAACTTCGTGACCAGGTCAAGAAGACGCGTGCGGACCTACCGGTGTTCCTGATCACCGGCCGCCACGAGATAGCGGATCAGTACCGTGCCAAGGGCATCAGCGGGTTTTTCCGCAAGCCATTCGACGGCCAGGCCCTGCTTGCGGCGGTGGCCAACGCTTTAGCCAACCAGGAAACCGAGGGATGAACATGAGAGTTGACCAACCACTCTTGCAGAGATCGGCGCCGGTGTCACGGCAGCGGAAGGCTGAGCCGCAGCAGCCGCTCGTCATCATTGTCGATGACGATGCGTCTGTTCGCGAAGCACTGTCGGAGTTGATCCTGTCGATGGGCTTTGAGCCGGTCTGCTTTGCCTCGACCCGCGAATTGCTCGACGCGGACGTCTTGAACAGCCCCGGATGCTTGATCCTCGACGTGCGCATGCCAGGGGCAAGCGGTCTCGATCTACAGCACCATCTTGCGACAAACGGCAATCCCAAGCCCATCATCTTCCTGACCGGGCATGGCGACATACCGATGACTGTCCAGGCGATGAAGGCGGGCGCCGTGGATTTTCTCACCAAACCGGTGCGCGACCAAACGCTCCTTGACGCCGTGATCGCGGGCATTGCGGTGGATGCCAAGCGGCGGGCGGATGCGGTGGTCGTCAAGCGCAACATCGAGCGTGTCGAGACGCTGACCCCGCGCGAGCGCGAGGTGCTGCATGAGGTGGCGCGCGGGCGCCTCAACAAACAGATCGCTTTCGACCTCGGCATCAGTGAAGTGACCGTCAAGCTTCACCGCGGCAATGTCATGCGCAAGATGGAAGCTGGTTCCATCGGTGAGCTGATCCGGGCCTGGGAAACGCTGCCCCCGGCGATGCGCGAGGCCGGCGCGGCCAGGACTTTCGAAAGGGTGAACCTCGCCTCCGTCCGATAGGATCGGTCAACGGCTGGCGCTTCTCCGTCAAGAGTAGCCTGCCCGGGACGATCCGGACTCAGACAAATTTTATCAAGTTTAGAGCGATAATCGCCGCGTGTAACCCGGTGTTGAGGCTACACTGCCAAGCTCGTGCCGCGCATCGCCAGCTAACGGCGGCGCATTGGGAAAGCTTTGGAGCGGCGTATCTCCATCGCGGCGACTATCGCTAATGTTGTGCTTCAGCCAGCCGCGAAGCTTAGTATGCTGGTGGCAGGAACTCGATCAGGGCCTTTGTGACGGCGGCCGGCTGCTCCTCCGGAACCCAATGGCCTGAGCCTTCGACTACTACGGCGCGTACGTTTTCGGCGACGTGGCGGAGATGGCCTTCGTACATCGATCCCAGGCCACCCGAACCGCTTATACCGAGTACCGGCATCGTCAGCTTGTGTTTCGCAAAGGCTTTATTCTGTTCTTCGTCACGCGGGAAAGCCCGGTAGTACTCGAAGCCTGCGCGCAATGCGCCAGGCTGGGCATAGGAACGGCCGTAGACTTCGTCGGCTTCGGTGTCGAACGCGCGAGTATTTACCCCCTCTGCATTGTGAAACCACTTCAAATACTCAAGCTCGCGACCGGCAATGAGCATTTCCGGTACGTCGCGTACGGAATGGAAGCGAAAATGCCAAGTGCGAGGGCCTTGGATCAATTCGTTCCACGGTTCGATCCCTGGCAGCGGGACGTCAACGATTGTCAGTGTGGTGACTTCCCCCGGGTGCTGCGCCGCATAGGAATAAACGACCATGCCACCCATGTCGTGGCCGACAAGATTGACGACGGGACCAAGGTTCAGCTGATTGACGAGTGCGCGAATATCCTCGGCAATCGCCGCCTTTTCGTAGCCGGCCGCAGGCTTGGCGGTGTCCCCCAAACCGCGCAAATCGGGCGCAAGTACCGTGTAACCGCGCGCCACCAATTGTGGCATTACAAAGCGCCACATGTATGAGGTCGTGCCCCAACCATGCAACAACACGACGGTTTTCGGGCCGCCTGCCGCCAGCAAATAGTGATAGGCCACACCGTTAACGTCGGCCTTGCCGTCGACGATACGTGCCGACAGGTCGGTCGATTGCCCGAGCGGCACGCCGGAGTGCGGTGCGTTGGCAGAAGTCGATGGCCCGGCAGCAAGAACCGCAATGAGGAAACCAGAAAGAAAGCTAAGGCGCATAAAGCACTCCGGAGTTGTGATGCCAAAGTCCTCCAAGAGCGGCAAATGCCGTGCAATTTCTATACGGCTAAAGCTTTAAAATATTCGTCGTTATAATAACGCGTTGTACACCTAAGCATATTGCGCTCTGGCCGGCGGTGAGTTGATTACTCAACATGAGACCACGTAGGCGAAACCTATCGCGGTCCGTTCGGGCGGTGACTTGCTCGCGATCAGCCCCTCCTCGTTTTGAGAAGAATCCTCATACGGCTTGATAGGTCGTGTTTGTGACAGCCGCACGCGGCACGTCGCGCACGAACCAACGTCATCGCATCATTTGCCCCATCTCAGCGACAGTTCCAGCACCTCGGCGTACCTACCCTGCACCTTGGCATCGTACGACAGATGCTTGCGTAGAATAGGTTCGCGGGGCGGATCGGCGCATCTTCTCCTCGCAAGCCATCACGATCATCGGGCGTCGCCGCTCCTTCGCCCGCTCCTCCCCCCGAAAGCGACGGTGCAGGTCGACCCGGTGATCGTGATGGTGAGCCGACCCGAGAAGCCGCTCACCAAGGATGGACACGATGAGTATGGATGGACTTTTCACCCTCGGTGCAACCCGCCGCGACGTCCTGTTGGCCAGTTTTTCAGCGGCGGTCATAGCCGGACTGCCAGTCGCTTCGTCATCCGGCGCCCAGCAAAACCCACATGTTCCCACCCCTCAATCAGGACGCAAAACAATGAGCACCATCACAACCAAGGACGGTACGGAAATCTATTACAAGGACTGGGGTAGGGGCCCGCCAATAACCTTCTCACACGGCTGGCCGTTGAATTCCGACGCCTGGGATGCTCAGATGCTCTTTCTGGCCCATAATGGCTTCCGCGTGGTTGCTCATGACCGGCGGGGCCATGGCCGCTCCAGCCAGGCCACCTCCGGCAACGACATGGATGGCTACGCGGACGATCTTGCAGCCGTGATCGAGGCGCTGGATCTCCGGGACGCCACGCTGGTCGGGCATTCAACCGGGGGAGGGGAGGTCGCTCGCTATATCGGACGGCACGGGACGGAACGCGTGGCCAAGGCTGTTCTTATCGCCGCTGTTCCGCCGATCATGGTGAAAACGCCGGCCAATCCGGAAGGTCTGCCGATCGAAGTGTTCGACGGCATAAGGGCTGGCCTCCTCAAGGATCGCTCGCAGCACTATCTGGACCTCGCACAGTCGTTTTATGGTGCAAACAGGCCAGGCGCCACGGTCTCCCAGGGGGTTCTGAATCAGTTCTGGCTCTGGAGCATGCAGGTCGGTCTCGTGAATGCATATGAATGCGTCAAAGCGTTCTCCGAAACCGACTTCACCGAGGACCTCAAGAAATTCGATATACCGACCTTGATCCTGCATGGCGAGGACGACCAGATCGTCCCGGTCAAGGATTCGTCAGTCAAGTCGGCGCGGCTGATCAAGAGTGCAAAGGCCATATATTACCCCGGGGCGCCCCACGGGATCACGGCCACGCACCAGGACCAGGTCAACGCCGATCTGCTCGCCTTCATCAAAGGCTAGTGCTCTCAAGCGGCGATCATGGCCGGCCGCACCATACCGGTGCGGCCGGCCTGGTTCTGAAACTCGAATCGATAGCTGCTGGCAGGTGCTTTCTCGTTTCAGCTGTCCGAGTTCGCGCTGAGAACTGCGGTTGGCAGCTGCAGCGGCTTTCGTGAATATCATCAGAGGCAATTCAAATGGGTACACTTTCAGGAAAGACCGCGTTGATCACCGGCGGAAACAGTGGGATTGGGCTATCGGCGGCGAAAGCTTTCGCGTCGGAGGGGGCGCAGGTCGTAATCACCGGCCGGAGACAGCGTGCCGTCGAGGAGGCAGTCTCCGAGATCGGAGCCGGCGCACTGGGCATTCAGGGTGATGTAGCCGACGTGGCGCACCACGAGGATGTCGCGCGACAGATCCATCAGAGGTTTGGGGCGTTCGATATCTATATGGCGAACGCCGGCGTGAACACCATCACGCATTCGTCGGCAGTTTCCGAAGATGAGTACGATGCGCAGTTCTCTATCAATGCGCGCGGCGTCTTCTTTGGTGTGCAGAAACTAATCCCGCTGATGCGCGATGGCGGCGCAGTCATACTGACGGGATCAATCGCCAGCGAGAAGGTCTTGGAAGGCCATGCCGTTTATGCAGGCTCCAAGGCAGCCATCGGCGCCTTCGCGCGCAGTTGGGCGATAGAACTGAAATCGCGTCGCATACGCGTCAACGTGCTCAGCCCCGGCCCCGTCGATACGGCTATTCTCGACAAATTGGGTGTACCGGCCGAAATGCGTGGATCCTTCGAGAAGTCCATGGCGGAAGCAATTCCCCTTGGTCGAATGGGCCAGCCGGAAGAACTGGCAAAAGCCGCTCTGTTCCTGGCATCGGACGCAAGCAGCTTTGTCACAGGTGTCAATCTGCGGGTCGACGGCGGAATGGCATTGCTTTGAGCGGGGTAACCAAGTCGCTGCAGCCGTTTGATTGTCGAGCGTCGAGCGCCATCTCACCGGGCCAGGTCCAAGGGTGAAAGGGCGTTTTACAAATTCCCAGGCTCTCAGATCCTGTGGCAGGCGGCTCGACGCGACGTTCAAAGTTATTGCAAAGCGTGGAGAGGACCGAGGCGGCGCCCCGATCCTTCCAGCTTCCACAATTTTCGGGTGCTAGTGACCCCAGATGCCCTGGCCCGGGTCCTTGCTGGGAGCATTCGGCTTGCGCACGGTCTCCTGCACGCCGGCATCGTTGCCCGTCTTCCTGATCGAGGAGGTGTGCATGCTCCCGGAAGAAGTTGCGGGTTGCTGGACCGAGTTTGATCCGTAGTGATCGCTTCCGGCGACGGCGTTTCCTGCTGCAACGAGAAGGATTGCGGCAGCAAGAGATGTCTTCTTCATTTTGGTAACTCCATGGTTAATATTGGATCGTATTCACAATAACAATATAAATGCCGCGCCATTGCGGAACGATCAGACGATGTGGCTGTTTGATCCATACGAAAGCATGGGCTGTGAAGGCCTAAGGTCAGGGGCAATGTCGTTCGCGGTGGGAGTCTTGCCGTTACGCCGGGGCTGCAGTGGTGTTTGGAGGCAGCAGCTCCATGGATTTGTATTGGTCACGAACTCGTGCGCTGCCGGCGATCCGCGTGCGGAATACCCAGGTCACCTGATCGCAGCGATGACCCACCCTGCACCTTGGCATCGTATGACCGACCATTCCGCACAATAGGTCAGCGCCCCGGATCGGCGCATCCTTCTCCACATTGGTCAAACGCAAGGCCGACAAAGGAGAAAGCAAATGCGAAATGTCACTGGAATCCTGGCGCTGGCCGCCGCGCTTGCCGTCGCGGGTGGCGCAACGGCGCAGGCGGCCGGAGCGAAGCCCAAGCCGACGATCGTGCTGGTGCACGGGGCCTTCGCCGAATCGTCGAGTTGGGACGCGGTCATAACCAAACTCGGCGGGGACGGCTATGTGGCGAAGGCGGCAGCCAATCCCCTCCGCAGCGTCGCCAGCGATGCAGCGGCGGTCTCGGCCATCATCCGGTCGGTTCCCGGACCGATCGTGCTGGTGGGGCATTCCTACGGCGGACCCGTGATCACCGAAGCCGCCAACGGCAATCCCAATGTGAAGGCCTTGGTATACGTGGCCGGATTCGCGCCGGATACCGGCGAATCGAGCGCCACGTTGTCCAGCATGTTTCCCGGCAGCACTTTGGCAAGCGCGCTTGCTCCAGTCGCGTCGCCGAACGGCGGCCAGGATCTCTTCATCCAGCCGGACAAATTCCGAGCCCAGTTCGCGGCCGACGTTCCCGAAGAGCAGTCGTCGCTGATGGCCGCCACCCAACGCCCGATCGCGCAGGCAGCCCTGGCCGAGCCCTCGGGCGTAGCTTCATGGAAAACGCTGCCGTCTTACATGATCTACGGCACCGATGACCGAAATATCCCGGCAGCCGTCATGAGCTTCATGGCCAAGCGCGCGCACGCCGTGAAGACAGTCGTCATCAAGGGTGCTTCCCACGCGCTCATGGTCTCGCACCCCGACGAGGTCACCTCACTTATCGAGGACGCCGCATCGGCCAGCGAGTAGCTCGCCGTAAAGCTGACATCCGACCAACACCCGCAAATCAACACCCTCAACAAGGAGATTGGAAATGAAGATCGTCGTCATCGGCGGAACCGGGCTGATCGGTTCAAAGACTGTGGAAAGACTGCGCAAGAAGGGACACGACGTGCTCGCGGCGTCACCGAATTCGGGAGTGAACACCGTCACCGGAGAAGGGCTGGCCGTCGCTCTTGCCGGGGCACAGGTTGTCGTCGATCTCGCGAACTCGCCGTCGTTCGAGGAAAAGGCCGCGCTCGAATTTTTCGCGGCATCCGGGCGTAATCTTCTTGCAGCCGAAGCGGCCGCCGGCGTCCGCCATCACGTCGCGCTGTCTGTGGTCGGCACCGACCGGCTGCAGGACATGGGGTATTTTCGCGGCAAACTGCTTCAGGAAAAGCTGATCAAGGAGTCCGCTATCCCCTACACGATCGTGCACGCCACACAGTTCTTCGAGTTCACCGCCGCCATCGCAAACACCGGCGCCGTAGGGGATACCGTCCACATGTCACCGGCGTACTTCCAACCAATGGCAGCCGACGACGTTGCCGATGCGATGGCGGACGTCTCCCTAGCAGCGCCAGTGAACGGCACGATCGAAATTGCCGGCCCCGATCGCGTTCGTATGAGCGAACTAGTCGGACACTTCCTGAAGGCCACCAACGATCCGCGCAAAATCGTCTCGGATCCTGGCGCTCTCTACTACGGTCAAGTGGCAATCGACGATCAAACGCTTGTCCCCGGCGAGAACGCGCGTATCGGCGCCGTCCACTTCGACGACTGGCTCAGCCGATACACGCCACCGGCGTAAGCAACTGAACGCCGGTTCGCGACCCATCAGACCAGCATTCCCTAGCTCTCATTCCAACAAGGATATCGGACATGATCAGGAAACTCCTCTGTGCAGCGCTCGCCGCCGCATCCGTCACCGCAGCAATGGCCAAAGACGCGGACAGCGTGAAGCTCGTCTACGACCACGCCCTTCCAAATGTGCCCGGCAAGAGCTTGAAAGCCGTGCTCGTCGTGTACGGTCCGGGCGGGACATCGCCGGCGCATACCCATCCCAGTTCCGCGTTCATCTATGCCACGGTGCTGGAGGGGGCGATCCGAAGCCAGGTCAACGGTGGGCCCGTGAAGACGTACCGTGCAGGCGAAAGCTTCTCGGAATTTCCGGGCGACCATCACGCCGTCAGTGAAAACGCCAGCAAAACGGAACGCGCTCGCCTGCTTGCGGTCTTCGTCGTCGATACCAACGAGACCAACCTGACGACCTACGCGAAATGAACTGGTAACGCCCTTGCCAAGGTAAGGGCGTCAAACCGACACACAATCGGCGCAGGAAAGGCACTGACATGGATGCGATCGCCAGGCGCACGCTTGCAGGGGTTTCGGTCCCCGATACCCCGCTTGTCGGCCGGGCGATCGAACATGCCCGCCAGCTATGTGAACCGTATTTGTTCAACCACGTGGTTCGATCATGGCTTTTCGCCGTCCGCATCGCACAGGTCCAGAACATCGAGCACGACGGTGAAGTCGTTGCCATCGGAACCCTGTTGCACGACGTCACGCTCAACGAGACCTTCGCCGGGCCGCGCCGTTTCGAGGTGGAAGGCGCCGATCTGGCCCGCGCCTTCGTCCGGCAAGGCGGCTTCGACGAGCGTCGTGCTCAGTTGACATGGGACAGCGTCGCTCTCAATTCGACGCCGTCGATTGGCCTCTACAAGGAAGCCGAGGTGGCGCTGTGCACAGCCGGCATCTGCCTTGATGTCGTCGGCCTGCAATACAGTCTCATCTCTTCCGCCGAGATAGCCAGGATCGTCGGCGAATTTCCGCGTCTTCAAATGAAGCGGCGGATGACGCGATGCTTTTGCCACATCGCCAAGGTGAACCCGGAAACGACCTACGACAACTTTGCCCGGGATTTCGGTGAGCGCTTTGTGGCCGGCTACAAGGCGCCGTCTTCCGTCGATTTTGTGATGAACACTCCCTTCGAAGAGTAGGCGAAACATCGAATCTGATCTCTCCGGCCGCGGCCGCGAGACGCCTCAGGAGGCCACCATGCGAATTGACAGTCTACATCCAGAAACATCGGCGCGCCTTGCGGCGGTCGACCTCGACACGTCGCTGCGGGCAGCTGCGCTATGGCTGTCCAAGCCGGCCATAGGCCTGGTTGTCGTATGCCATGGCAGTGGCGAGGCGGCAGGCGTGCTGAGCAAGTCCGACCTTGTTCGTCATCTGGCGAATTCGGGACCGGCGGAAGCGCCGGTATCCACGCTGATGAGCCGGTCTTTCGTATCCTGTGGGCCCGATGACGACCTGCATTCGGTCTGGCAGACCATGACAACACAGCGGCTCCAGAACCTACCGGTGCTCGGCGCCGGCGCTAAGCCGATAGGCGTCCTTGATATCCGCGACGCGATGAAGGCGCTCTTCCAACAGGAAGAACTCCAGGAGCGGCTGCTCGCCAACTATATCGGGGGCATTGGCTACCAATAGAGGAGAATCTCGCGACGGTGCGATGAGCACGAAAGAGGGAGATCCGTCTCGCGAGATGTTGGTCCCGCACTGGCGATGGTTCGCAGATCGCGGGACATATACTGCGGTATGGTTCGGCTTCTTACTCGATCTAATCGACCACTCCCGTCCTCTATTGTACCATCTTCAAGCAACTGAATTCTGCCTGAGCAAACATGAGGGTTATAATGTCTCGTTCGGAAGTGAAAGTGGATGTCTTCGACATCGCGCCCGAGATTCCCCGAGATGGCCTGCCCATCCAGATGGCGACCGCCGGCATCGTTCATGACCTTGGCAATCTCATCCAGGTCGCGTCGTCAGCGTTGAATCACCTGGCCCGTGACCCGAGCGTCTCAGCGGCTCCAACGCTTGGGCTTGCAATTTCGGGCGCTAGAACGGCCTTGGAACGAGCTGGCGCGCTTGTCCGCCAGACTATCAGTTCTGCCCGAGAGAGCCGCAGAGAAAGCGAATATGCAAATGTCGGCGCCTGCCTGGCTGAAATCGAGACCCTCATTCGAAGCGCGTGGGACCCCAAGATTCGTCTCGAGGTTCGAGTGAGGCCGGACTTGCCGTCAGTGAGGTGCAATCGCCTGGGTTTGCAGAACGCGATTCTGAACCTGGTATTCAACGCGCGCGACGCATCCCCCAATGGGGGCCTGATCTCGATAGATACCGCAGTGGTCTTTGATGGCACCTCAGCCGCTCAGGTGGATATCACCACCGCCGACAACGGTGTGGGGATGACCGCCGAGACGATTGCCTTCGCATTCGATCCCTTCTTCACCACAAAAACGGAGGGCCTCGGCGGCGTCGGCCTGCCGATGGTGAAGCGCTTTGCCGAAGAGTCAGGCGGAAGCATCGACATTCAGAGCGCGCCCGGGACAGGCACCACCGTCAGGCTACGGTTGCCCGCGATGCGATAGCGATCGGGCAAGCTACGTCCAGCCTCACGCAACGCACATCGAGAGATAGAGATGGATGCAAAGGTCACAGAGAACATTCGGCAGCATCGGTTCGAGCTCCCGGTCACCGGTCAAGCCTTCGCAGTGGCCTACTATACGCTCCAAGACGGCAAGGTTGCGCTGATACATACCGAAGTGCCTTCGGAATTTTCCGGACAGGGGATCGCGTCGCGGTTGGCGCAAGGCACCTTCGAATTGCTCCGCAAAACCGGCCGCAAAGCTGTCTTGAAGTGTCCCTTCATGAGCGGCTTCGTCGCCAGGCATCCGGAATACACGGATGTCGTTGCAGGGTGATCAGGCACGAATACAGCTGTTTTGCAAAAAAGGTCTGAGTCGAGATGGACGACCAATATAATTTGCAGAGGTTCGTCAGCGCTCAGGATCTGGTGTACGGCGACGCGCTGGCTATGCTGCGTCGAGGCATGATGTGTACTCCATACATGGAGTTGATCTTCCCGACGTTGGCTACCGGGCGAAGCGACACTGGAGCCGATCCGTACGCGATCACATCACTCGACGAGGCAGGCGCTTACCTCCAATCGCCTATACTGGGCGGTCGTTATCGGGAATGCGTCGGCAAACTGCAACGACTTTCCGATCTAAGTGCTCGCGCGGTCTTCGGTGATGAGGATACAATGAAATTGCACGCGTCCCTCACGCTGTTTTCCGAAGCAAGTAACGACGAGTTCCTGCTCGAGACCATCTTCGACGTCTGGTTCGATGGTCAAATCGACGAGGGCACGATGCGCAAACTCTACTCGGTGTCATGACGCCGCCCGGCGACCCGCGGATGTGGCCGCCGCCGAAACCGTCACCACTTTGTTTCTTCCTGCGGCAGAGGCATCAACCCGTGTTCCCCTGGTACGCCCGGGAAGCGGCCTTCACGCCAGTCCGCCTTTGCCTGCTCAATCCGTTCGACTGAGGAGGAGACGAAGTTCCAATGGACATAGCGTGGTTCGGAAAGAGGTTCGCCGCCGATCAGCATCAGCCGCGCGGCATGGAAGGCAGGCGCCCCGAGCACGATCTCAGCGCCAGGCGCCAGCATGATCAATTCGCCTTCACCGAACGTGCCAAGTTGGCCCATGACTTCAATCTCGCCGGCGACAACATAGATCGCACGCTCGCGATATCCGGGTTTCACCTGATATCGCGCACTGCCCGTGAGCACGATTTCGGCGCAGACCAGGTCGGAGTACGTCCTTGCCGGAGAGACCAACCCGTCGGACGTCCCTGCGATCAAAGTGAACTCGACCCCGTCGGCACAGATCCGTGGGATTTCGGGAGCGCCATAATGTGCAAAGTGGGGAGCAACTTCTTCGTGCCGGGAGGGGAGCGCCACCCACGCCTGAACGCCGAAGAGATTGCTTCCGCGCGCTCGGGCTTCTGGCGACGTGCGTTCGGAATGGACGATGCCCGACCCGGCCGTCGTCCAATTGACTTCGCCGGGGCGGATGGCCTGCACTTCACCGAGATTGTCGCGATGGATGATCTCCCCGTCGAACAGATAGGTCACGGCCGCGATCCCGATATGCGGATGCGGGTCCATGTCGAAACCACGACCCGCGTCGAATACCGCGGGGCCGAAATGGTCGAACAGGATGAAGGGGCCGATCATCAGGCGGTTCGAGGAGGGCAATACGCGCCGTACCTTCAAACCGTCGGCAAAATCACGCATAGCAGGCTGCCTGAGTGGATCGATGCCGACGATGTCGCTTTGGCGGATGGTCATGAATCTCTGTCCTTTCGAATGCCTGGTCGACCACGTGCTCGAACGTGCTCCGATAGGGCGGTGTGGAAGACAGCCTGAATGGCTTTCAGGAGCGCGAATTTGGAGCTCTCGTGCTGCTGGCCGCCGGGGATGCCGGTTTCGCCGTAAGCCGAAGCCCCCCTCGACAGGGTTGCCGCAAGATCTTCGGCCATCTCGGGCCTGTCGAGCAGCAGCGGCGCGAAGCTCTCCTGGTCTATCTCGTAGACCTCGACGTGGGTCATTGCCCGCAATGTCGACGTCTCGCCAATACCGGCGAGCAGGCCGGTCTCGCCGAAGAAGTCGCCAGGCGCAAGCCGACCAACCTCCTGCATGCTAGCATTGCCTTGGCCATGTTGCCGAACGATCACGCCCTTCCGAACAATCATGAGGGATGGCAGCATCTCTCCTTGTTCTGCAATGACGTCGCCCTTGCGGTAGCTGCGAACCGAGATCGCCGCGGCAAGCGCCTCCTGCTCGGCATCCGTTAGGGCCGAGAAGATCGGTATGGCCTTGATCAAGTCGATCGCGGCGAAGCCTTGGTAGGTCGCCGTCCCGTCGATTGGCGGGGAGGTCACGGCAATCGAAGCCGAAAGTGGCGCTGCCAGCAGCACCCCAACCGACCTTGAATGGCGATAGACGAGATCGAAAATTTCGTTCCGAGCTGTAATCCGCTGATCAAGGCTGGCGACGCGAAATGACAGCTCGATCTCGATTGCCGCCGCATCCAGGCTTGTGATGGCTACCACGGGCGAGGGGTCCTGGAGGATCGAGGTGCAGCTCAGCAGGACCATGCGCATCGTGTCTACGATGATAGCCGGCGTCTTCGTCAGAGACATCTTTACCGTCACGGCAAGTCCATGGCTCTCGTCTGGGCCGCTAAGGTTTGTTACCCCGATTTTGGCGACAAGGCTGTTCGGAAGTGCGATGACGTTGTGGGCCGGGGTGAGGAGTTGGGTCGAGCGCCAATTGGTCTCGACGACGCGGCCCTCGGTTCCGTCGTTCAGAATGATCCAGTTTCCAAGCACATAAGGGCGGCCGAGGTTAAGCGCGATTCCCGAAAATACATCACCAAGCGTATTCTGGAGCGCCAGACCCAGCATGACGGCAAAGACGCCCGACGTGGCGATGAGCGTTCCGACCGGCACGGCAAAGACGAATGCGAGGATCGAAAGGAGCATTCCCGTGTAAACGACGCCGACCACGACATCCTGCAGGAGGCGTGCCTCGTGCGGCTTTCGCTCGAACACGACATAGATGCGGACAAACCCGATTAGCGCCCAAGCAAGATGTACCCACCACAGCAGCCTGACCAATCCGATGAGGATCGCTCCGCTGGTTGTCTCATCGCCTCGTGCGGGCTCGTACGGGACGACCCGCAGTTCAAGAACCATGATCGACATTGCAAGGAAAAAGACCAGTTGGACGATCAGCCTCGCATTGGCGAAGCGTGCCGGAACGAGGTTCCAAACGACAATTCCGGCGAGGCCGAGCGACACGATGTAGATTAGCGGTGAGTTCCACAAATTCATCGCCGGACCCAGATCGACCATGATCGCAATCCCTGTTTTTCAGCTAGCAGCGTGGTTCCTAGCGCGCGACATGAAGTTGTCTCGTCACCTAGACGCAGCGGCTCGACCCAAAACGTGTTGCTATCGGCGACTTTCGAGGCCGGCTGGCGAGACACGATCATCGCCTCTTCTCATCAACGTCTGGTCTCCGGCCGCCGCGCTCGCGCCTTTGCCGCCGACCCCCTTGTTCTTCTCGAGCACCGCTTCGGTGATCGAGTTGGGCAGCCGCCGTGGCTTCTCGATCAAGCCCAGCACCGGCAGTGCGATCAGGAAGAAGGCGAAGTAGTAAAGCGTCGCCAACTGAGACATGACGACGTAGTTCCCTTCGGCCGGCCGCGAACCAAGCCAGCCGAGAAACAGGCCGTTGGTGACGAAGAGCCAAAAGAACACTCTGTACCAGGGCCTGTAAACGGCCGAGCGAACCTTGGACCTGTCGAGCCAGGGCACGACGAAAAGGACCACGATCGAGCCGAACATGGCGAGCACACCACCAAGTTTGGAATCGATCGGCCCGACATTGAAGGTGATGGCGCGCAGGATCGCGTAGAAGGGCAGGAAGTACCATTCCGGCACGATATGGGCCGGCGTCTTGAGCGGATTGGCGATTGTGTTGTTGTCAGGATGGCCGAGATAGTTCGGCAGGTAGAAGACGAAATAGGCGAAGAAGAACAGGAACACGACGATGCCGAACGCGTCCTTGACGGTGGCATAGGGTGTGAAGTCCACGACATCGGTTTTTGATTTCACATCAATGCCGGCTGGATTGTTCTGCCCGACGACGTGAAGCGCCCAGACATGCAACGTCACCACACCTGCAAGCACAAACGGCAACAGGTAATGCAGCGCAAAGAAGCGGTTCAGCGTCGGATTGCCGACCGCGAACCCGCCGAGCAGGAGCTGCTGGAGCCAGCCGCCGACCAGTGGGATGGCCGTGAAAAAGTTGGTAATGACGGTGGCTCCCCAGAACGACATCTGTCCCCAAGGCAGCACATAGCCCATGAAGGCGATCGCCATCATCAGCAAGAGGTTGGTGCAACCGAGCACCCACAGCAGCTCACGCGGCGCCTTGTAAGAGCCGTAGTAGAGTCCGCGGCAGATATGGATGTAGGCGGCAATGAAGAAGAAGGAGGCGCCGTTCGCATGGAGAGAGCGCAGCAGCCATCCCGAATTCACGTCACGCATGATCTTCTCGACTGAATCGAAGGCCAGCCCGGTATCCGGAGCATAATGCATGGCCAGCATGATCCCGGTCAGGATCTGCGAAACCAGCATGACCGTGAGAATGCCGCCGAACGTATAGGCATAGTTCAAATTGCGCGGGACGGGATAGACGATGAAGCTATCGTGCACCAACCTCGGCAGCGGCAGGCGGGCGTCGAACCAGCGTTCGATACCGGTCTTGGGCGTATAGGTCGAATGTTTGTCGCTCATCGAAATGCCCCCCTCTCAGCTGATACGGATCCTGGTGTCGGAAATGAACCGGAACACGGGTATCGCCATGTTCTCGGGCGCTGGGCCTTTGCGGATGCGGCCGGCAGTATCGTATTGCGAGCCGTGGCACGGGCAGAGCCAGCCCCCGAACTCGCCTTGCTGACCAACCGGAATGCAGCCGCTATGCGTGCAGACCTGGACCATTACGATCCAGGCTTCCTTGCCCGGAGCAGTACGGTTGGCGTCGATTCCCGGCGCATCGGCCGGCAGATTGGCGTTACGGGCGATTGGGTCCTTGAGCTCGGCCAAGCTTACAGCTTTGCCGTCCTCAATTTCCTTCTCGGTGCGGTTGCGAACGACGACGGGCTTGCCGCGCCATTGCACGACCAGCGACATTCCCGGCATCAGCGAGGAGACGTCGACTTCGACCGTGGCCATTGCCTCGGCGGGCAATGCGGCAGTGCCGGTCTCGATTTCGGAAAGCTCGGCCATGATGAGGACTCCTCTGATTAGAAAGCTGCTTCAGTGCGTCGGCGTGGTCGGGGAAACCCGACCGCGGCCTTCGCCTTTCGCGCTTGCTCATTTCGAGTTGAACTATGCCGGCCGTGGCGGGATGTGGGCCATCGTGCCAAGGGCCCGTGCGTCCAATACTTTCGTTTATGATTCCTGAGCGAAGGACTGCCGGACTGTCGAGGACGCCAGGCTTGGTGGCTCTGAATCCTTGCTGTTGTCTTTCCCGCTTCAGCAGGATTTCAGCATTGGATGCGGCAAATCGCAGAACGATTGCTTAGCTTGATCATACCTCGGCATAGGCAGGCCTATCTGTCGGCGTCGTAGCCGTCCTCCACGGCAAATGAGAGTTTCTGGAACCTCACTGGACGCCCCGCGCAAGGATAATCGGTGCGCGGAGCCAGGTGGGCTTCCGCTCGACGAATTTGCGAGCCGTGTCCGGATTTAGACAAGGATAAAACCGTGAAACTCTATTACAGCCCGCTCGCCTGCAGCCTGGCCGACCACATCGCGCTGGAGGAGGCCGGTGCCGCTTTCGAGCGCGAAACGGTCAATCTCAAAACCAAACGAACGGGCTCCGGCGATGATTTCACCACGGTCACGCGCAAGGGGTATGTGCCAGCTCTCGTTCTCGATAACGGGGAAATTCTGACAGAGAATATCGCCGTCCTCGATTGGATTGCGGCGCAATACCCGGCTCTGGGGGTGGACGGTCCGATGGGTCGTACGCGCGTTCTCGAAGCGCTGACTTACGTATCGACCGAAATACACCGAAGCTTCAAACCCATGTGGCACCGAGGCAGCGACGCTGAAAAAGCCAAGGCGCGCACCACGATTACGGCGCAACTCGATCTCTTCGCGAACGGTCTCAAGACGGATTATCTGTTCGGCGAGAAACCCAGCGTGGCGGACTTCTACCTTTTCGTGATGCTGCTTTGGGCAGCCCGCTTCCAAGTCCCTGTTCCCGCTCCTTTGGAAGCGCTGCGCGCCAGAATTGCGGCCCGCCCGGCCGTTCGCATCGCAATGAAGCGCGAGGGCCTTGTCTAAGTGCGAGACCGGCCGCATGTCGTGTCACCCTTCAGCCACAACACATTGCGAAGGAGTTTGTCCATGCTTCCGTTGCTGCAGAACCTCCACCTGTTCGCTGCCAAGCGCGGCGACGGGTTACGCCCCGAATTTGTAAGGATGGTCGGCGAGGCGCCACTCAGCTTGCCCTTCCCGTGTGTTCAAACGCAACTTTCTACGCTGCCCGGCAATCGCGTCATGCCAAGGCACGCAGTTTGGGAACGCCAAGCCGATGAATGAAGGTGATGCCGATGCTGCGCCAAAACAGGTGGCATCCGATGGTGCCGGGGAAGAGGTTGCGAGGATGGAAAATCCAAGACCGCCGGGAGAAATTGATCGCTATCGCAGGGCCTTTGTCGGCGTTGCTGCAATGGGTCTGGCTGCTACTCAATTCACGACAGTACGCTCAGCTAAGGCGCAAGGCGGTTCAGCGCTGAACGGAGCAACGACAGAACGCTCGACGGCTGCCTCGCTCGCGCTCCGGCAAATCGACGCCGGCCTGCTGAACGTCGGCTATGCTGAAGCTGGTCCGCCCAACGGTCCCGTCGTTATGCTCCTTCACGGCTGGCCCTACGACATACATAGCTTTGTCGATGTCGCACCCTTGTTGGCGATGGCCGGCTATCGGGTGATCGTTCCGTATTCGCGCGGTCATGGCACGACGCAGTTTCTTTCCAGTCAGACGGTCCGCAACGGCCAGCAGTCTGTGCTGGCTGTCGACGTCATCGAATTGATGGATGCACTGAAGATCGGCAACGCGATCCTTGCCGGCTATGACTGGGGCGCGCGCACAGCTTGCATCATTGCGGCGCTCTGGCCGGAGCGTTGCAAGGCCCTTGTCTCGGTCAGCGGATATCTGATCGGCAATCTCGCGGCAAACAGGATGCCGCTGCCGCCGAAGGCCGAGCTCCAATGGTGGTATCAGTACTATTTCGCGACAGAACGCGGCCGTGCCGGCTACGAACGATACCGTCGTGATTTCGCAAATCTTATCTGGCGGATCGCCTCGCCGAAATGGGACTTTGATGACGCCACATTCAATCGCAGTGCTGCGTGCCTCGACAATCCGGATCACGTCAGCATCGTCATCCACAATTACCGCTGGAGGCTCGGCTTGGCGCAAGGCGAGCCGGAATATGACGGCCTGGAAAAGCGGCTGGCCGTAAGCCCCATGATCACGGTGCCCACTATCACCCTTGAGGGCGATGCCAATGGCGCACCCCATCCCGACAGCAGCTCCTACGCCAAGAAATTTTCAGGCAGATACGCGCATCGGATCATCACGGGCGGAATTGGCCACAACTTGCCGCAAGAAGCCCCACAGGCTTTCGCTCAGGCAGTCATCGACGTTGGCGGAGACTGATCGCGCAATATCGTGACCAGCTGATGCGGAGGTGATCCAAGCGCTATCTCCAATGGGCAGGTTGCAACTCCAACCTTCCCCGAGGCCCGTCGACCAGCTGCGCTGACGAACAAGTAAAAGAGGATCTATTGTGGATTTGACTTTGCCATCCCCTGTTTCTCAACCCGTCGTCGCGCAACTGACGCGGGCCGCGATATTTCTCGTCGTGACGGTCAATTCCGGACCAGAACACGAAGCGACCGTGCGCGCTCTATGTGGCGATCTTTCCGCGCTTCTGCGCGCAGTCGGGTCCCGCGATCTTGAGGGTCGGCTCTCGTGTGTCATGGCGTTTGGTTCAAATGCCTGGGACCGTTTGTTTGGAGCCTCCAGACCGAAGGACCTGCATCCATTTCGCGAGATACAAGGCCTGCATCACGCCGTCTCGACGCCAGGCGACATCCTCTTTCACATTCGTGCGCCGCGCATGGATCTTTGTTTCGAACTGGCGACGCAGATCATGTCGCGGCTCGATGGCGCAGTCTCCACAGCAGATGAGGTGCACGGCTTCAACTATTTCGATGACCGCGACCTGATCGGCTTCGTCGACGGCACGGAAAACCCGGTGGCTGAGCGCCCCGTCAAGGCCGCAATCATCGGCGAGGAGGACCCCTTATTTGCCGGAGGCAGCTATGTGATAGTGCAAAAGTACCTGCATGATCTGAAAGCATGGAACGGGCTCCCAATCGAGGAGCAAGAGGGAATTGTTGGCAGGAAAAAACTCACCGATGTCGAGCTGGACGATGCCGTAAAGCCGACCTCCGCCCACAATGCGCTGACCACAATCATCGAGAACGGAGAGCAGTTGGAGATCGTCCGCGACAACATGCCATTCGGCGACGTGGGCAAGGGCGAGTTCGGCACTTATTTCATCGGCTACGCCCGTTCGCCGCGCAGAATCGAGCAGATGCTCGAGAACATGTTCATTGGCCGCCCGCCAGGCAACTACGATCGGTTGCTGGACTTCAGCCGTGCAGTCACCGGCAATTTGTTCTTCGTACCGTCGGCGACATTCCTGGAAAAGGTTGCGACGGGGGAAGCCATGTCGACCGCTGGTCTGGGCCCGTCGGGTTGACCTGTTCGGAGTCGCCGTCAAATAGGTTCCCACCAAATATGAAAACTTACGCCTTACTCGCCCGATCTCAACCCGATCGAGAGCGCCATGTCCTCAACATGGGCTAACCGTATCGTTCGGTAGAGTTCCGCGCCGGCGGCCTTGATGGCCGGACGTTTGCCGTCGATTGGGCCGTCAACGACGCAAGGCGCAGTGAATTCACCGTGGCGTAGCGCGCCCAGGAAGGTCAGGATTGGCCAATGACCGTGCGGGCGAAGCCGCGGAGAAGGTTTGGTAAGGTCTTGCGCCTGATGTTCAGCGAGGCTGCGAAGAAACTTGATGTTGTGAGAAGCAGGGCTGTATCTTGTTAGGACCAGCACTGCATAAGGCTGCTCGATTGCTTGGTGAAGGAGAAATGCGGCTTCCTTGACGTTGGACTCGCTGTGAATAAATCCAGCTGTCTTTGCAAATACCCGTGCGTGCGGCAGCCTGTCTTCAAGGTGTTTGGCTGGTAATCGGAATGATCGGCCGGCTTTGTAGGTGCAGGATTGGTCAGTGGTTCATCATCGAGCTCGTAGAGGACTATTCCCTCACGACGGATATCGACAAAGAAGTACTGGCCGTCGCTGAGTGCGGCGTCTCGACTATGGACGTGATGCGCTGACCCTTGGCGTTGAACAGATGTAACTGGGTGAGGTCCGGCGCCAGGAAAACCTTCTGGCCCGGCATCACGGAAATCCGCTCGCGCAGCAACGCGCTCAGCGTGTTGTTGCCGGCTTTGGCCATGACAAGGGTTTCCGCGCCGGTCGGCTCGACCACTTCGACCACCGCCGGCACGCCGCTGTCTGAGAGCTTGAGATGTTCGGGCCGGATGCCCCAGGCAAGCCCACTTTCGCCCTGTCCCAACGCAGGCAGCGGAAATACCGTGCCGTCGCTGGCGACAAAACCGTCCGTAGTGGTGCGGCCGTCCAAGATGTTCATCGACGGCGAGCCGATGAACTGGGCAACGAACAGATTGGCCGGCCGGTCGTAGAGATCGAGCGGGGCGCCGACCTGTTCGACGATGCCGCCATTCATGACGACGATCTTGTCGGCCATAGTCATGGCTTCGACCTGGTCGTGGGTGACGTAGACGATGGTGGTTCCCAGGCGCTTGTGCAGCGCCTTGATTCCGGCGCGCATCTGCACGCGCAGCTTGGCGTCGAGGTTGGAGAGTGGCTCGTCGAACAGAAAGACCTTCGGGTCGCGCACGATAGCGCGGCCCATGGCGACACGCTGTCGCTGCCCGCCGGAAAGCTGGCGCGGATAACGATCCAGCAAGTCCTGCAGTCCGAGGATCGTCGCGGCACGCGCAATCTTGGCGTCGATCTCGCTTTTATCGATCTTCTTCAGCGTCAGTGCGAAGGCCATGTTCTCACGCACCGTCATGTGCGGGTAGAGCGCATAGTTCTGGAAGACCATGGCGATATCGCGCGATTTCGGCGCGACATCGTTGATAACCTTGCCTTCGAGCGCGATCTCGCCGGCGCTGATGTCTTCCAGGCCGGCGATCATCCTGAGCAAGGTCGACTTGCCGCAACCGGACGGGCCAACCAGGATGACGAATTCGCCCGACGCGATGTCGACGGACACGCCGTGGATGACCTTCGCCTTGCCATAGGCCTTATCGACACCTGATATGGTGAGCGCACTCATTGGTATTTTCCTTAGAAAGAGACCTTGTCGCCGCCCTTGAGCTGCAAGATCTGCCGTGCCTCGTCAGGGGTGGCGACCGAAGCGCCAAGCCCTTCGATGATCTGGCGTACCTTGCGCACCTGCTCGGCGTTGGATTTCGCCAGTTGGCCCTTGCCGATCCACAGTGAGTCCTCCAGCCCGACGCGCACATTGCCGCCGAGCGCAATGGCCTGGGTGGCGATCGGCAGCTGGCTGCGGCCGGCGCCCAGCACCGACCAGTGGTAGTCCTGTCCGAACAGGCGGTCGGCGGTGCGCCTCATATGCGCGACATCTTCCGGATGGGTGCCGATGCCGCCCAATATGCCGAACACGCTCTGGACGAAGAACGGCGCCTTGACCAAGCCGCGCTCAACGAAATGGGCGAGCGTGTAGAGATGGCCAATGTCGTAGCATTCGATTTCGAAACGGGTGCCGTTCTCCGCGCAGGTGCGCAGGATGTGCTCGATGTCGCCAAAGGTGTTGCGGAAGATGCGGTCGCGCGAGCCTTCGAGATAGGGGCGTTCCCAGTCATGCTCGAAGGTCTTGAAGCGCTCCAGCATCGGATAGAGACCGAAATTCATCGAGCCCATGTTGAGCGAGGCGACTTCCGGCGCAAAGGTTGCCGCCGGCTTGACGCGCTCCTCGACGCTCATCGTCGCGGCACCGCCGGTGGTGATGTTGATCACGCAGTCCGAGCGTTGCTTGATCACCTTCAGGAAGGGCGCGAAGGCCTCGGTCGATTGGTCGGGCCGGCCATCGGCGGGGTTGCGCGCATGCAGGTGGACGATGGCAGCGCCGGCCTCGGCCGCGCCGATCGCGGCATCGGCAATCTCTTGGGCGCTCACCGGCAGATGCGGCGACATGGACGGCGTGTGGATCGAGCCGGTAACCGCGCAGGTGATGATGATCTTGTTCTGGTTCGCCACTTGAAGATTTCCTCGTCTATTTGACCGCAGTCTATTTCACCGCGCCTTGGGTGATGCCGGAGATGAACTGCTTCGACAGCACGATGTAGAGCAGCGTTATCGGCAGCGCCGCCAGAGTGAGCCCGGTGAACATCACGCCCCAGTCGGTGGTGAACTCGCCGACGAAGACGGTGAGGCCCTGCGGCAAGGTTTTGAGCTCGTCCGAGGTGATCAGCACCAGCGGGAAGAAGAAGTCGTTCCAGATCGGCACGGCGTTCTGGATGGCGACGATGACCAGGGCCGGGCGCGCCAACGGCAACATGATCGAGCGCATGATGCGAAATTCGCTGGCGCCGTCCATGCGTGCAGACTCTTCCAGTTCGCGCGGCAAGGTCCGGAGGAAGCCGGTCATGATGAACACCGCCGAAGGAATGCCCATGGCGACATAGACCAGCACCAGGCCGGCATAGCTGTCGACCAGCCCCAGCGACTCCAGCTGGATGAACAGCGGAATGATCGCCAGTTTCAGCGGCACCGTCATGCCGCTGAGGAAAAACATCAGCACCAGCGCGCTCAGCCTGAACTGGTAGCGGGCAATCGCGTAGGCGGCCATGGTGCTGAACAGAAGGATGAGCGCCACCGCGGCCATGGTGATGCCGACGGAGTTGGCGAGGTAGCGCACGAAGTTGGTTTCGCTCCACACCCGCTCGGCATTGGCCAGCGAAAAGTGCGCCGGCAGGGCGAAGGGCGAGCTGAAGATTTCGGCATTAGTCTTGAACGACGACATCACCATGACGAACAGCGGATAGATCATGATGACGGCGTTGATCGCCAGCATCAGCTGGATGGCGCCATTCTTCAGCAACTCGGCGGGTTGCCCGGTGCGGGCTGTCGCGCTCACAGTTCGATCTCGCGACGGCGCAGGTAGCGAAGCGCGATTGCAGTGACGCCTGCAACGATGATGAACATCATCACGGCCAGCGCGCTGCCCTGGCCGAAATCCTGGATCCCGGTCGTCGTCGAACCGAAGGCGGTGCGGTAGAAATAGAGGCCGAGCACATCTGTCGCGCCGCCGGGCGAACCGGTGAGGCCAGCCATGACATAGGGGATTTCGAACCAGTTGAAGCTGCCGATGAAGGTCAGGATGGTGACGATGGTGACGCTCGGCGCAATCAGCGGCCAGATAATCCTGGTCATCAGCACATAGTCGCCGGCGCCGTCGAGACGGGCAGCCTCGATGACTTCCTTGCTGACGCGCTGCATGCCGGCCAGCAGCACCAGGGTGGGGAAGCCGAGCCAGTGCCAGACATTGGCGAACAGGACGCTGCCGAGTGCGGTGTGTTCGTTGCCGAGCCACGGTATGGCGCCGATGCCGACCAGCGCCAGCGTCTGGTTCACCAGGCCGAACAGCGGATGCAGGAACAGTTTCCACAGGAAGCCGACGATGACCGCCGACAGCACGACCGGAAGAAAGACGATGACCTGGTGGATACGGTGGCCGGGCAGCGCCTTCAGCAAGGCATAGGCGAGCAGGAAAGCGGTGCCGTTCTCGAACACCATCAGCGCCACGAAGGCGATGATGTTGTGCTTCAGCGCATTCCAGGTCCAGTCGCTGTAAGGCTGTTCAAACAGCACCTTGCGGAAGTTTTCGAAGCCGATGAATCCGGTCGGCTGCAAGCCGTTGAACTCATAGAAGGCAAGGCGGAAGGCTGAGAGCAGCGGCCAGAGCACGAACAGCACCATGACCACCAAGGCCGGTGTCAGCAGGGACGCGATCCAGAGTGACCGGCGCCACGGAAAGGCTTTTGTGGTGTGGCGCCGGCCGCTGTTCATGTCACTTGCCCTGGAAAGGCTTGTACCATTTGGCGAGGCCGTTGGTCAGGTCGGCGGCCAGCTGGTCCGGGGTGATCGAACCCGACATCATCTTGGTGATGTCGCCCTGCAGCAGCTCCGATCCCGTCGGCTTCTCGAAACGGAAGTAGACGACATTGATATGCGGCATGGCGGTTTCGTTCAACTTGGCGACATGGGCGAGAAGCTCGTCCTTGATGACGACGCCCTTGATCGGCGAGATGTTGCCGAGCAGAGCGGAGAACTTGTCACCGAACTCCTTGGTGCCCATCCAGTTGACCAGCTTGAGCGCGGCCTCCTTGTTGGCCGACTTGGCGTTGACGGCATAGCCGCCGTCGAAGAACTTGGTCACTTGCGGCGTATCGCCGGCCTTGGCCATTGGCGGGGCGACGAAGTCCATGTTGATGGCCGGGTTCTGCGTCCGGTAGCTGGCGATATCAAAGCTGCCGCCGGCCAGCATCGCCGCCTTGCCGCTGATGAACAGCTGGCCGGCGGTGTCGTAGTCGATGCCTTCGAAACCGGGCGGCATGTAGTCGCGCAGTTCGAGCAGCTTGCCGAGTGCGGCGACATAGCGCGGGTCCTTGAAGGTGGTCTTGCCCGACGTCAGGTCGCTGACAAAATCCTGGCCAAGGAACGGGTTGGTGAAGATGGCGACGAACATCTCGTTGAACCAGCTTGTGCCCATGCCGTTGGCGAGGGGATAAATACCCTTGTCCTTCAGCGCCTTGCTGACGGTTATGAACTCATCCCATGTGGTCGGCGGGGTCAACCCGGTCTTGGCGAAGACGTCCTTGTTGATGAACAGGCCGAGCGTCTGCGAGGCGAAGGGCAGGGAATAAACCTTCTTATCGGCGCGGTAGGTGCCGGCCACCAGCGCATCGGCGGGCTGGTTAGCGAGTGAAGGCACCGTGGTCAGATCCTGCGGCTCGAAATAGCCGGCCTTCACGAACTGCTCGAGCCAGCCATAGGCGTGGGTGTGGATGACGTCGCCACCCTTGCCGGCGGCCAGGGCCGTCGAGACGATGGTCGGATAGTTCTCGTCCGGGAAGGACTCGAACTTCACATGGATGTCCGGGTTGGCCTTGGTGAAATCGGCGAAAAGTTCGTTGTAGGCGGCCTTGTCTTCCTGGCGCCAGGTCCAGAACGAGATGTCGGTGGCATGCGCCACGCTGGCTGCCAATCCCCATGCGAAAGACGCGGCCGCGAGGGCCAGCCCAATCCTTCTCCTGCTCATGTTGCAATCTCCCAATCGCGCTTGATGCGCTTTTTACGACGATTATCAAATCATAGTTCTTGCCGTCTGGAAAGATAGTTTGTAAAGTTTCCTAACTAAATGGATTGGACGCGGCAGCCCGGCTTGCGCGGTGGATATGGTGACCCAGAAAATCATTGCAGGCGTGGATATAGGCGGCACCAAGACGCGCATCATGGCGTGCCAGGGCGAGCGCATCGCCGACGAGGTGCTGGTGACGGAGAGCTGGCGCATTCGCCAGATGGAGACTGATGCCGAGACACTGGCTGGGATCGTCGCGGGATTGTGCGGCGGGGTCGCGCCCGCTGTGCTGGCCGTTGGCGCGCATGGCTGCGACACGGGTGAACAATGCCTTCGCTTCCAGGCGCTGCTGGCAAGCAGGACCGGTGGTGCGGTGCAGGTGGTCAACGATGCCGAGCTGATGGTTCCTGCCGCTGGCTATATCGACGGCATCGGCGTCGTCTCCGGCACAGGCTCGATCGCGGTGGCACGCACGGCCGATGGCAAGATGCTGGCAGCCGGTGGCTGGGGCTGGATCCTTGGCGACGAGGGCAGCGCGCCGGCATTGGTGCGCGAGGCGGCGAAAGCAATCCGGCACAGCCTCGACCGGGGCCAGGATGGTGACCCGCTGATTGCCGGGCTGATGCGCGAACTGGGTACAGACGACCAGACCAAGCTTGGCATCCTGCTCAACGAAACGCGTGGTGCCGCGGTCTGGGGCCGCTATGCCAATGCCGTATTCGACGCGGCGATCGCCGGCTCGGCTCTGGCTATCCGTGTTATCAGCGAAGGCGGGGCAGGGTTGGCCGCATTGGTCGAACTCTTGATCGAACGCGGCGCCAATCCCGCCCTTGTCGTGGCTGGCGGCGGGGTCATCTCGGAGCAGCCGATGTTGATGACGGCATTCGTCGAGGCCATGGCAAAGGTCTCGCCGTCGAGCCAGGTGCTGCTGCTGCGCGAGCCGCCGGTGCTGGGTGCGGTCGCCTTGGCGAGACGACTGCTGGTCGGTCAGGGCCAATCTTCGGGAATTGGAGCGGTTTGAATGATGAAGCGTATCGGCTATCGCCCGGCGGTGGCGCGCCAGACGGAAAGTCTCGAAATCGGCCGGCGTTCGGTGGCCTCGTCGCTTGACGACCTCGATCTCGGCGCTTTTGCCGGCAAGACGATCGGGCTTGCCGGCATCGGCGCCAGCTATCAGGCGGCGCTGGCCGGTGCGCTTTATCTGCGCGCCTCCGGTATCAAGGCTTTTGCCTATACGCCGACCGATCTCTATGGCCGGACGGATGCAGCCGCCGATGCGTTCATCGCGCTGTCGGCCTCCGGGCAGAGCCGCGAAATCTACGACGTCATGCGCGAGGCGTCGGGCGCGCCGCGCCTGGCGGTCTGCCGTGGCAGCGGCAATCCGCTGGCTGATCTGACTGGTGCTGTGCTTGCCACGGATTCTGGCGCCGACAATGGCGCAAGCTCCACCGGCTATACCGGGACCTTGCTGGCGCTCGGCATGCTGATCGACAGGCTCGCCGGCAACAGATTCGACTGGACGACTTTGTCACCTGCAGCCGCCACCGTCCTTTCCGGTGCGCAAAGCGCTGCCGGGCAGGCGGCCCGGCTGCTGCAGGGCAGAACATCCATCGACATCGTCGCCGCCGGTGTCGGCTTCGCCAATGCCGGCGAGGCGGCGATGCTGATACGCGAGGCGGTGCGGGTGCCGGCATCGGGATGGGACACGCTGAACTATCTGCACGGGCCGATGGAATCGCAGGATGCGGCGACCGGACTGATCGCCATCGGCGACGGTCGCGAGGTGAAGATCGCGCAGGATCTTGCGGCGCTGGGCTGCCCCTCGGTGCTGGTGACGCGGCGCAGCGATGTCGCTCCAGCCGACAGGCTGGTGGTGATCTCGATTCCCGCGCTCGGCAACGCCATCGCTGATGCCATACTGGAGATCATCGCCATCCAGCTCATTGTCGGCGACATGCAGGACGCGGCCGGCCTCACCGACATCGTGTTCCGCTACCGCCAGACCGATACCAAGCTGAAGCCGTGGTCGCCGACCGAAGTCTGACGTCTTTGTCCGGACATCGCGGAAATTGCCAAACCGGTCAGCAATGAGGCATTGAGGACAGGATATGGCTTTCGAGTCGGGGCAGCGAATGCGCTTTCGCCGACCGGAGACAGGATTTCAGGCAAAGGTCGAACGGCTGAGATGGCGGCTGCGGAAATCCCCAATCTGACCGACAGCGCCCGGGCGGTGCTGCGCCTGCTTGCCTCGCACGGGCCGGTGACGCGGCCAAAGCTCGGCGCCATGCTCGACCTGTCGAAGCCTACCATGTCGGCGGCGGTGTCGGAGCTGAGCGCGCTCGGCCTCGTCGCCTCGCGTGGGATTGAGCGCGGCGCCATTGGCCGCACGGCGACGATCTACGGCATCGGTCCAGGTGCCGGCTACGCGATCGGCATCGATGTCGGCGCCGCCCAGGTGCGCGCCGTCGCCTATTCGATGGATGCGCAGAAGCTGGCGTCGGCGGAAGAACCGATCCCGGAAACGATAGCCGGCGATGCCGACGCGGTCGGCGCCGTCGTGCTGTCGGTCGCGCGTGCCACAATGGCCAAGGTGGCCAAGAGTTTTCGCGCGTTGCGCGCCATTGCGGTGGCGGTGCCGCGCATCGTCTCCAATGATCGTTTCGACCGGCCCGGGGGGCCGTCCGCCGTGCTTGGCCTGCTGCGGCGCAGCATCGAGGTGCCGATCGTCCTGGAAAACAACGTCAACTGCGCGGCCATTGGCGAGATGCATTTTGGTGCTGCGCAAGGCCACCAGACCTTCGCCTTTCTGCAGGTCGGCGTGCGGGTTGGCCTCGGCTTCATCACCGAGGGGCGTTTGTTTCGCGGCGCCGGTGGTGCGGCCGGCGAAATCGGCCGCATGCCGTTTCCATGGTCGGCCAGCGAGACGCCCTATCGTGAAGGGCTCGAACATTATCTCGGCTCTCGGGCGCTAATAGAGCGCTGCCGTGTCGACTGGCCCGCTGGGGAAGGCGCGCCGCCCGACTCGGCCAAGGATCTGTTCGCGCGTGCTCTGGAGGGCTCAGCACCGGCGGTGGCGGCTGTCGCGCGCCATGCCGCCGATATCGGCAGGCTGGCCGCTGGCTGTATCGGCATACTCGACCCCGGCCTGATCGTGCTTGGCGGCGGTGTCGGCAGAAACCCGCTGATGACGGAAAACGTCGAGCGCGTCGCGGCAGAGCTTGCGTGGCCGACACGGATCGCCGTCAGTTCCCTGGGGGACGACGGGACCGCGCTGGGTGCCGTGAAGCTGGCGGTTGATTACACTCTCGGGCTGATGCTGCGCGAAGGGCGCCACCCGGCTGTGGTGCTGCCCCCAACGTCAAACGTGGAGCCTTAGAGGTGGTGTATCGTGGAGGACAATACCTCGTCGTCACTGAGCATTGCTGGCGCTCATCGCGCCAAAGAAGCGCCTGACGGACGAGAGAGACTGGGCCATATGGATTTCGTTTCTTGCGGTGTTCGGGAACGTGCTTTCGCTCGGCCCTGCGCTCGTTTGGCGCGCCCACGTACTGCGACGAGACTTTTTTCCTTCGCCTGAAGATCCTGCATCGCTCGTTCTAGGTGGTCGTATAAAGGAAGCCATTCCTCGCCTTGGTCACTAGGCGCGACGATGATCTCCGCAACGCGGTCGAGCGCTCGCTCGATGCGCTCCTCCTCATGAGAAATTTCAATGGAATATATGCTATTTAAACGATCGAGTGGGCATCCAGTTCCAGGCTCGAAGGCGGACGGCAGCTTTGCGCCCCATCTCAGTCGTAAAGTTGCATTTTTCAATTGCCCGGAAGCAGACACTTTCTTCAAGGCCCTTCGACGGGTTGGATAGGCTGAACTCACCGGGATCTAGACCAGGCGAAGTTTATCTCGAGCGATCTGCCAAGCCGATTCGACATGTCGCCGTGCCGCCGCTTCCGCCTCATCGGGCTTGCGCGACCTTATGGCGTCCATGATCTCGTTCATCTCGCTGATCGCAGGCTCGCGGCGGTTCTCCGAAAGAATGGTCATCGAACGAAGCTGATTGATTCGGACATTCAGCCCGCTGACGATTTCCCAGGCGACACGCTTGTCGGCGGCCTCGAACAGCGCCTCGTAGAATTTCGTCGTCGCCCGCATCACTGCCGGCGGCGTCGCCGACGCCCATGCCCCGAACAAGTCCGCCAGCGCGCGTTCGAGCGTTGCCAGTTGCTCGCCGGTGGCCGACAGGGCGCAGGCGCGTGCCGCAATGCCTTCAAGCAGTGCCCTCAACTCATAGATCTCGTCGGTGCGGCCGAGATCCGGCCTGGCTACGGCCGGCCCGTGCCCAGGGATCATCTGCACGAGCCCCTCGGCCTCCAGTTGCCGCAGCACCTCGCGCACGACGGAACGGCTGACGCCAAGCTGGTCGCAAAGCGGCCGCTCGACCAACCTTTCGCCAGGCTGGAAGTGGAAATCCATGATGGCTTCGCGCATGCGCTCCAGCGCCAGCGTTCTCAAGGTCTTGGCGCTGCGGTCGATGCGAAGGGTGTCGTCTGGCATGTCTTGGCTCCTGCACCGCCACGAAAACAGATTCCATGCCCGGTTGACAAGGCACCTGGTGCTCCATAGCATGGTATACCATAAGATGATACAGAGATCGGACGGTCCCTGGCATCGCCGACCCGAGGATTCCATGCAGCCTGCCATCCGCAAGATCGTGACTTATACCGAGAACACGCTGATCGAAGGCGGCAAGGCTGCACCGCGGCCGCTGCGCCTGATCGGCGTCGCCGCGGTGCTGACGAACCCTTGGGCGGGACGCGGCTTCACCGACGATCTGTCGCCCGAGATCCGCGACTGTGCGCCTGTGCTCGGAGAGACCCTATCCCGCGAGATCATTGCCATCGCCGGTTCCGGCGACGCGATCGAGGGTTATGGCAAGGCAGCCATTTGCGGCACGTCTGGCGAGATCGAGCATGCCTCGGCGCTGATCCACACGCTGCATTTTGGCAATCATTATCGCCGCGCCGTCGGCGCCAAGACCTATCTTGCCTTCACCAACCTGCGCGGCGGGCCGAACACGCCGATCATGATCCCACTGATGGACAAGAATGACGAAGGACGGCGCTCGCATTACCTGACCGTGCATTTCCAGATCGGCGATGCGCCGGCGCCGGACGAACTGGTGGTGGCGCTTGGTGCGTCGATCGGCGGTCGCCCGCATCATCGTATCGGCGATCGCTATCAGGACCTCAAGGAGCTTGGGGACGTGCATGGCTGACGCTTCCACCTGGGCGCGACAGGGCACAACGTTCGATGGCACCTGCTTCATCCGTGCCGGCGCTGGCACGCCGGTGCTGTTCATCCACGGCGTCGGCATGAACGCCGCGATCTGGCAGCCGCAGTTCGAACGCATGGCCGACAGCTTCGACGTCATCGCGATCGACATGCTCGGCCACGGCCAGTCGCCACTGCCGCCGCAGCACCCGGAACTGGCTGACTACGCCGACCAGGCCATTCGCCTGCTCGACCATCTTGGCCTCGACCGGGTGTCCGTCGTCGGCCATTCGATGGGTGCGCTCGTTGCCCAGGAGTTGGCCCTGCGCGCACCGGAGCGCGTCCGCCGCATCGTTTCCCTGAATGCCGTGTTCCGGCGGCCACCTGAACTGGCCGAAGCCGTTCGCCAGCGCGCGGTGGCGCTCAACGGGCGCAGCGATACGGCCGGCACGGCACAGACCATTGCGCGCTGGTTCGGCGATCCGGTGCCGACCGAGCTGGAGGCGGCAGCGCGGAACACGGCATACGCACTGATCGCGGTCGACCCGGAAGGCTATGCCCGCACCTACCGCCTGTTCGCTCGTGCCGACGGCGATCATGCCGACCGCCTGCCGACGCTGGCCGTACCGGCCCTGTTCATGACCGGCTCCGAGGACAGGAACTCTTCGCCGGCAATGTCGGCCGCGATGGCACGGCTGGCGCCGCATGGCCGCTGCACGGTGCTGCCGGGCGAGAAGCACATGATGGCGGTCGCGACGCCGGACCTCACCACGCGCCATATCGTTGACTTCCTCGCGGAGGACGAAGCGATCGAGCGAAGCGGCACTGCTGAGGCGAATACCGGGTTCGACAGCGGCGAGTTCCGCCGTGCGCTGGGATCCTTCCTCACCGGCGTCACCATCGTCACCACCATCGGGCCAGAAGGCGAGCCGCGCGGCTTCACCGCCAACTCGTTCACCTCAGTGTCGCTCGATCCGCCCCTGGTGCTGGTCTGCATCGCCCACAAGGCCTTAGGCCATCCTGTCTTCGCGACATCGAAAAGCTTCGCCATCAACATCCTCAACGAGGGCCAGAAGGCAGCGTCCGGCATCTTCGCCTCGAAAGCCGCCGACAAGTTCGCCGCCGTAGCATGGCGGCCGGGAAGGACCGGCAGTCCCGTTTTGGACGGCTCCGTCGCGTCCTTTGACTGCGACATGGAGCGGCTGGTCGAGGCCGGTGATCATTCGATCCTCATCGGCCGCGTCCGCGATTTCGAGCACAATTCCGCGCAGCCGCTCGGCTATTGCCGCGGCGCCTATGTTGCACCCGGCCTCAGCCAGGACGCGCTGGCCGCCACCCAGCCCGGCACCGATGTCGGCGCCATCCTCGAAAATGGTGGCCGGATCCTGTTCGTGGAAACGACGGACGGTTTTGAACTGCCGCGCGGCCGAGGGTTGGGTTCGGCAGGCGATGGCAATAGTCTGCGTGGACTGCTTGCGGCAAAGGCCATCGAGGCCCAGCTCGGTTTCCTGTTCGCCGTCTGGGACGACGCCGGACCTGTTTCGCGCACGCATGTCTACTATCGCGGCACGTTCGACGTGCCCGCTTCCAGCGATCGCGGCATTCGGCTCATCGAGATCGACGCGATCGAAGGATTGAAGATCGCCGATCCGGCGATCCGCTCGATGCTCACGCGCTATATCAGGGAATGCTCGGTGGATGCATTCGGCGTCTATGTCGGCAACGATGTCGAAGGCGAGGTCCGGCCGCTCGCCAGACCCAGTGCTTCCACCGTCAATACAGGTGCCCACGGATGAAATTCTCGCTATTCGTGCATATGGAACGGTCGGATCTGGCCAAGCCGCATTCCGAGCTTGTGACCGAGCTCGAAGAACTGGTCCTGATGGCCGAACAGGCATGCTTCGAGACCGCCTGGATCGGCGAGCATCACGGCATGGAATTCACCATCTCGCCCAATCCCTTCATCAACATCGCCTATCTCGCCGCCAAGACCAGCCGTATCCGCCTCGGCACCGGAACCGTGATTGCGCCCTTCTGGCACCCGATCAAGCTTGCCGGCGAAGCGGCGATGGCTGACGTCATCAGCGGTGGCCGGCTGGACATCGGCATCGCGCGCGGCGCCTACAGCTATGAATATCAGCGCATCTTCCCAGGTCTTGACGCCTGGGGCGCCGGCCAGCGCATGCGCGAGATCATACCGGCGATCCGCGGCCTATGGGACGGCGACTTCGAACTCTCCGGCGAGTTCTGGCAATTCCCCGCCACCACCTCCTCGCCCAAGCCGCTGCAGAAACCCTACCCGCCGATCTGGGTGGCAGCCCGTGACCCGAACTCGCACGATTTCGCCGTCGCCAACGGATGCAAGGTCCAGGTAACGCCGCTGGCTTCCGGCGATGACGAGGTGACGAGCCTGATGCAGCGCTTCAACGCCGCCTGCGCCGCGCATCCCGAGATCGAACGACCGGAAATCATGCTTTTGATGCACACCTTCGTTGCCGACGACGCGGCTGACGCCGATCGCCTGACGCAGGACCTGTCGACTTTCTATTGCCAGTTCGGCGCCTGGTTCCAGAACAAGAAACCAGTGCATCAAGGCATATTGGAGCCGCTGACGCCGGACGAGATCGCGGCCATGCCGCAATACGCGCCCGACAAGATCAGACAGAACCTGGTGATCGGCGAGGCCGATGAGGTCATCGCCCGGCTGAAGACCTATGAGGCACTCGGCTACGACCAGTATTCGATCTGGATCGACAGCGGGCTTTCGCACGAGCACAAGAAAAAGTCGCTGCAACTGTTCATCGACCGGGTGATGCCGGCCTTCCTTTGATCGCGAGCCCATGACCGACGCCCCCTTCAGGAACTTCATCGACGGCCGCTTCGACGAACCGTCCGCTACTTTCGACAGCGTCGACCCGTCGACCGGGGCGGCCTGGGCCAGGATGCCGGCGGCGAGCGAAGCCGATGTCGACCGCGCCGTCGAGGCGGCGCACCGCGCCCTGCGTTCCGGCCCATGGCGTAGGATGACCGCGACGGCGCGTGGAAAGCTGCTGGTCAAGCTGGGCGACCTCGTCGCCGCCAATGCCGGGCGACTTGCCGAGCTCGAGACCCGCGATACAGGCAAGATCATCCGCGAGACCCGCTCCCAGATCGCCTATGTCGGCGACTACTACCGCTATTATGGCGGGCTTGCCGACAAGCACGAAGGCGCGCATGTGCCGATCGACAAGCCGGATCTCGACGTCACCATCCGCCGCGAACCGATCGGTGTCGTTGCCGCGGTGGTTCCGTGGAATTCGCAGCTCTTCCTCTCGGCCGTCAAGCTCGGTCCGGCGCTCGCCGCCGGCTGCACCATCGTGCTCAAGGCCTCCGAGGATGGCCCGGGGCCGCTGCTCGCTTTTGCCGAACTGGTTCATGAGGCTGGCTTTCCCCCAGGCGTCGTCAACATCCTCACCGGTTGGGGCCATGATTGCGGCCGGCGCCTGACCAGCCATCCGCTGGTTTCGCGAGTCGCCTTCACCGGCGGTCCCTCGACGGCGCGCGCCATCGTCAGGAACACGGCGGAGAACCTTGCGTACACCACTCTGGAACTCGGCGGCAAAAGCCCGGTCGTCGTCTTTGCCGACGCCGATCTCGACAGCGCCGCCAATGCGGTGGTCGCCGGCATTTTTGCCGCGACCGGCCAGAGCTGCGTCGCCGGCTCGCGGCTGCTGGTCGAGCGTTCGGTCAAGGATGAATTCCTCGCCCGCCTGAAGCGCAAGGCCGAGGCGATCCGCATCGGCGATCCGCAGGATCCGGCGACCGAAATGGGTCCGCTCGCCACGCTGCGTCAGCGCGACTGGATCGAGAAAGTTGTCGCGGAAAGCGTCGCCGGGGGCGGCACGCTGGTCACCGGCGGCACAAGGCCAGCCGGCAGCGGCTTCTACTATGCGCCGACCATCATCGATGCCGGCGCCAGCGACCTGCCTTGCGTGCGCGAGGAACTGTTCGGGCCAGTGCTCAGCGTGCTTGCCTTCGACACCGAAGCGCAGGCGCTGGCGCTCGCCAACGACACGCCCTTCGGCCTCGCTTCAGGCGTGTTCACCAGCAATCTCGCTAGGGCGCACCGCATGGCGCGCGACATCCGTGCCGGCGTCGTCTGGGTCAACACCTATCGCGTCGTATCGCCGCTCGTTCCCTTCGGCGGCTACGGCCTGTCGGGGCTCGGCCGGGAGGGTGGGCTCGACACCATCAGAGATTACACACGCTCGAAATCCGTCTGGATCAACACCTCGGACGAGCCGATCCCCGATCCCTTCGCCATGCGCTGAGAACCGCGGGACGCAGGTGCACTGAGAAAAACAAGAACAGACCAACAGAGGAGAATGACATGAAACTGATTTTGACCGGCCTGCTGGCCGGGCTACTCACGGCAACCGCCGCCAAGGCCGATGAGATGGCGTTCACCAGCTGGGGCGGCACCACGCAGGAAGCGCAGACCAAATCCTGGGCAGCCCCCTTCGAAGCCAGCTCCGGCATCAAGGTGCTGCAGGACGGACCGACCGACTATGGCAAGCTCAAGGCCATGGTCGACGCCGGCAATGTCACCTGGGATGTCGTCGACGTGGAAATGGATTTCGCCATAAAGGCCGCCAAGGACGGGCTGCTGGAGCCGATCGACTATGCGGTCGTGCCCAAGGCCGATCTTGACCCGCGTTTCAGCAATGAGCATGCCGTCGGCAGCTTCTACTACTCCTTCGTGCTCGCCTGGAACAAGGGCGCCGTCTCGGGCGAACCGACCGGCTGGGCCGACATGTTCGACACCAAGAAGTTTCCCGGAAAGCGGACCTTCTACAAATGGTCGGCGCCGGGCGTCATCGAGATCGCTTTGCTGGCCGACGGCGTGCCGGCGGACAAGCTTTATCCGCTTGATCTCGATCGTGCCTTCAAGAAACTCGACACCATCAAATCCGATATCGTCTGGTGGGGCGGCGGCGCTGAATCACAGCAGCTGATTGCCTCCGGCGAGGCTGCCTTCGGTCAGTTGTGGAACGGGCGTGTCTTCGCCCTCCAGCAGGATGGCTCCGATGTCGGCGTCGCCTGGAAGCAGAACCTCACCGCCGCCGACGTGCTCGTCGTGCCGAAGGGCGCCAAGAACAAGGACAGCGCGATGAAGTTCCTCGCCGCCGCCACCAGCCCGACCGGCCAGGCGAAATTCGCCGAGGCAAGCGGCTATGCGCCCATCAACACCAAGGCCAAGGCGGAGATGCCCGCCGATGCCGTCAAGGCCCTGCCTGATGCCCATGTCGACGGCCAGATCAACCTCGACATGAACTACTGGGCCGAGCATCGCGACGAGATCGCCGCGCGCTGGTATGCCTGGCAGACCAAGTAACACCGTTGCAGACCGACGGGGCGCAGCTTGCGCGCCCCGTTTTGAGACAGGACCGCTCGATGCAGGGAAGTTCTTTCAGACGCAGCTCGGTTGCCGGCCTGCCAGCCGGCAGCGGCAGCGCCTTGCCGGCCCTGCTTCTGGTTGGCCTGTTCTTCATCGTGCCGGTGGTTGCCCTGCTGCTGCGCAGCGTCACCGATCCCGAACCCGGCTTGCAGAACTACGCGGCGCTGTTCGGCAGCGACACCTATGTGCGGGTGTTCCTCAACACCTTCCTGGTCGCATCGGTCGTCACAGCCGTCACCATCCTGGTGGCTTTCCCTGTTGCCTGGATGCTGGCGATCATGCCGCCGGCCCCGGGCTCGATCGTCTTCGGCATCATCATTCTGTCGATGTGGACGAACCTTCTCACCCGCACCTATGCGTGGATGGTGCTGCTGCAACGCACCGGCGTCATCAACAGGGCGCTGATGGGGTTGGGCATCATCCATGAGCCGCTGCCGCTCATCAACAACCTCGCCGGGGTCACCATCGGCATGGTGTACATCATGCTGCCCTTCATGATCCTGCCGCTGGTCGGCACTTTACGCGCCATCGACCCTATGACGCTGCGCGCGGCCGCCCTTTGCGGCGCAAGCCCGTCCGAGGCCTTCCGCCGCATCCTTTTGCCGCTGTCGCTTCCCGGCATCGCCGCCGGAGGGCTGATGGTCTTCGTCATGTCGCTTGGCTACTTCGTCACGCCTGCCCTGCTTGGCGGCACATCGAACATGATGCTGGCCGAGATGATCGCCCAGACGGTGCAGTCGCTGCTCAACTGGGGGCTTGGAAGTGCGGCCGCCTTCGTCCTGCTTGTCGTCACCATGGCGCTCTACGCGATCCAGCTTCGCCTGGTCGGCGCCAGGCGCGCCGGCGGAGGGCTCTGACATGCTGCTCGACTATGACCGGCTCGGATGGCTGCGCGTGGCACTTGTCGGCTTCACGGCGGCAGTGGCGGCTTTCCTGTTGCTGCCGGTGGTCTTCATCGTGCTCCTGTCGTTCGGCTCGTCGCGCTGGCTCGCCTTCCCGCCGCCCGGCTGGACGCTGAAATGGTACCAGCAGTTGCTGGCTGATCCGACCTGGATCGATGCCGCGCTGACCAGTGTCCGGATTGCCGCCATGGCCGCCATCCTCGCCGTCGTCATCGGCCTGTTCGCCTCCTTCAGCCTGGTCAGGGGTGAGTTTCGCGGACGCCAGGTCCTGCGCGGCTTGCTGTTGATGCCGATGGTGCTGCCAGTCGTCGTGTTCGCCATCGCCATCTACGCCTTCTTCCTGCGCATCGGCCTTGCCGGCACCACGGTCGGTTTCGTCATCGCCCACACCATCCTGGCGCTGCCTTTCGCCATTATCCCGATCACTGCGGCGCTAGAGGGTTTCGACAAATCCATCGAGGACGCGGCCATAGTCTGCGGCGCCAGCCCGCTGCAGGCACGGTTGAGGATCACCTTGCCGTCGATCAGGATCGGCATCTTCTCCGCGGCGATCTTCTCTTTCCTGGCCTCATGGGACGAGGTCGTGGTGGCGATCTTCATGGCAAGCCCGACCTTGCAGACCTTGCCGGTCAAGATCTGGGGCAGCCTGCGCGCCGACCTCAGCCCGGTCGTCGCCGCCGCCTCCAGCCTGCTTGTCGGCCTGACCTTGTGCCTGATGATCGTGACCGCACTCCTTCGCAGGAAAATGTCAAGATGACCCGGCCATTCCTGTCCATACGCGCGGTGAGAAAGACGTTCGGCGCCTTCGTCGCCGTCCATGACGTCACCATCGATGTGCCCAAGGGGGAGTTCCTGACGTTCCTTGGCCCGTCGGGTTCCGGTAAGTCGACGACACTCTACGCCATCGCCGGTTTCCAGGATCCGAGCTCGGGCGATGTACTCCTGGAGGACAGGTCGCTGCTTTCGGTGCCGTCGCACAAGCGCAACATCGGCATGGTCTTCCAGCGCTACACGCTATTTCCGCATCTGAGTGTCGCCGAGAATGTCGCCTTTCCGCTGCGCGTGCGCCGCCGACCGGATGGCGAGATCAAGCGCAAGGTCGCCGACATGCTGGCGCTGGTGCGCCTCGAAAACTTCGCCGACCGCCATCCGGGCGCGCTGTCGGGCGGCCAGCAGCAGCGCGTGGCGCTTGCCCGCGCGCTCGCCTACGACCCGCCGATCCTGCTGATGGACGAGCCGCTGTCGGCGCTCGACAAGAAGCTGCGCCAGGAAATCCAGGCCGAGATCCGCCGCATCCACCGCGAGACCGGCGTCACCATCCTCTATGTCACGCACGACCAGGAGGAGGCGCTGCATCTTTCGGATCGCATCGCTCTGTTCAGGGAAGGCCGCATCGAACAGATCGGTACTGGCGAGGATCTTTACCTCCGGCCGGCGAGCGAGTTCGTCGCCGGCTTCATCGGCAACTCGAATTTCCTGCCGGCTGAGCA
Source organism: Mesorhizobium sp. WSM1293 (assembly GCF_000513875.1). NCBI lineage: Bacteria > Pseudomonadati > Pseudomonadota > Alphaproteobacteria > Hyphomicrobiales > Phyllobacteriaceae > Mesorhizobium > Mesorhizobium sp. WSM1293. Next base: position 256,043 of record NZ_AZUV01000010.1, read on the forward strand.
TTTGCAAACCGCAGATGGCGCATCGACGATCCGCCTGGCCGGCGGCTCGATCGTGACCGGCGTCAAGGCGACAACGTCGTTCGGCCAAGGCCAGAACGTCCGGCTGATGGTGCGCCCGGAAGCCTTCCGCTTGACGCCTACGCCGACAAGCGTCGCACTCGCCGTCGAGATCGTCGATACCGCCTTCTTCGGCGACCGACGGCGGGTCGTGGCACGCACGGCCGGCGGAGATGAGATCGACGTCAGGCCAACCTCTGACGCAGAGGTGGGCGATGGCACCGCCACATCAGGTCAGCGCATCTTTTTCGATCCCGCTTCGGCGTTCCTGTTCCCGGCCTGATGGCCGGGATTGCGCATGTCAAAGCGATTCCGTTGCGGAAAGAAAGTCCGCTTGTGAAAATGCGTGCTTAGAAGCTGTCAGTCCGCTTCAGGCCCCTTATCTGCCAAACAAAGTTGCTTACGGCTTAGCGAGAGGGTCAGACGCCTCTGGCTGGAAAGCTGTGCGGTTGCCATCGCACGCCTGCTGGTCTGCAGTCCCTTAACACCCGCCGACCAGTGTCCCTGGCCTGCGCGTTATGCATGCGGCACCTCTACCCCGAGCGCGTGCGGTGGCCGCTCTTGCTGCGATCGGCCGAGGCGTTTATGCAGGTGGAGGATCGCCGCGAACAGCTGGACGTCGTGAGACGCCGCGACTGCATCGTCGCTCAGCTCGCGCATTTGCTCAAGGACCAGGGCGCACGCGCGACCTCGGAGCTGAGCAGCGTCAACCTACATCTGGTCGAGGATGACATTGGCGTCTTGCATACCTGAATATAATCAGGTTGCGGAACATTGTGTGCAAAAAACGCACAAGAAATTTCTGCTTCTCTTCTTTTTTCGTTCCTACGAGGGAGCCGCCGGTAGCCCTTTCGGACGCTCTTCTGCCGACGATATTGACCGCCCCAATGCGAATGTTCGCCGGTGTATTCGTAAACCTCATTGTCCGCAGCGCCGTTCAGTCTGCTTGGGTTTCCTAGAAGCTTTTCGAACTTTCTGTCTTGCGGCTCCCGTCGAGATGCGGGCCCTCTGGAGGAGGTCGGGGTGTTTTGGATCCGCTGTGGTGCAACCTTGATCCAAGCATTTATGGGGGTTCGAGTCGGTAGAGGGCTACCGCCAATTCACCGCTGCTACCGAGTTCGTCTGTTGAATGTACTCGCAAGCAGGGACGACAGAATCACATCCTGTCCCCTGGCTGTGGTGGCCGGCTGATTTGAACTGTCATCAGAGGCCCGCAAAGTTCCCGTAACCCAGACATGCAAACGATAACACTTGAGGCCGCGGTTGCGCCAGGTTCGGCGAATCTTCCATGTGCCGCACGCCACCTTGGCTCCCGGCCTTCATTGTCGTACCCTCGCGTCGCAAAGTCAGCGTGTGCAGAGGAGGCGCGTTCGAATGCGGGTTCCAATTTGGCTCCTTTCGACCTTTGTGCTGTTGTTGGCAACATTTCCATCCGGGGTGCACGCTGCCAGCGACAATCCGAAGCTCACGCCACTCGTTGCGGAGATCATCGCTCCCCCGCATGTGATTCCAGGCTCGGACGGCAGGCGTCACATCGTCTACGAACTGGCAGTGACGAATATCACTGGCGGCGATGTCCGTTTCGAGAAGCTCAAGGTCGTCGATGCCGACAGCGGAGCACCGCTTGCAGAACTCGGCCCGGATGAATTGCGCACGCGCGTCACGCCGGGCGCAAGCCGCGGCAACGAAAACCGCGAGTTGGCCGCCTATCAGTTCGCCGTCATCTTTCTGCATGTCGTGCTTGCGGACGGCGCGGCGGTTCCGGCTCGCATTACCCACGAGATCACGGCGTTTTTCGCGGTCATCGGCGCCGACATGACGGTGACGATTGGCGAGGGTGCCGTCGTTGCGAAGGCACCGGTGGCTCTTGGGCCGCCTTTGCGCGGCAAGGGTTATGTCGCGGCTGACGGCTGCTGCGATTCCATCCGCCATGTCCGCGCCCTGCTGTCGCTCGACGGCAAGTTCTACCTTGCCCAACGTTTCGCTATCGACTGGGAGCAAATCGACGACAACAACACGCTGGTCGTGGGCGACCTTAAGGTTCCTGCGAACTACCACATCTATGGCAAGCCTATCCTTGCCGTTGCCGACGGCACCGTGGTCGGGACGCGCGACGACTTGCAGGACCAAGTGCCCGGTGCGCTGCCCGCCAACTTGCCGATTGACGAGGCCGACGGAAACTTCGTCGTGCTCGACATCGGCTCGGGCTTGTTCGTCAACTACGCCCACATGCGGCCGGGGAGCATTAAGGTGAAGCTCGGAGACAAGGTGCAGCGCGGCGATCAGATTGGCGAAGTCGGCAATACCGGGAACAGTCAAGCGCCGCATTTGCACCTGCATGTCATGGACAGCGCCTCTCCGTTGGCCTCGGACGGCCTCCCCTACGTGTTCGACAGCTTTACCATCACCGCCGTCGGCGAGGCCACCGAGGATTTTGACATGGCGGAAGCGACCGGATCGCCGATGACGCTCACGCCGCGCGTCCCGCCCCAGAAACTGGAAGACGTGCTGCCGCTTGACCTCTCTGTTGTTGACTGGCCACAGTGATCGCCTTGTAAAAGGCAGTGGACAGTCCGCCCTGATTTCCGAAATGGTGAGCTCGAAGCCGATGACCGCCACCCGCACAATACCCTTACGTCTTTTCCTTGCCGCTGCCGTCCTTACCTGCGCAAGTCCTGCAAACGCCGATCGGCTGCTGGACGAATCGGTCGAATTCACCGGTACATTCGCTTTTGTGAGTTCAGGCGCGCCGGGCCTGGTGATCGCCGGCGTTCGCAACGGCGAGACGGCGTTTGCCGGTTTCGGCGAAACGGTCCGCGGATCCGGCATAGAGCCGAATGCCGACACAATGATGCGAGTGGCATCCATTTCGAAGGCATTTTGCGGAGACGCTCTCGCCAGTTTGTTGGTAAAAGGAGAGATCGGCCTGACTGACCCTGTTCAGACGCACCTGCCTGACGGTTTCGTGGTGCCGGAGAAGGATGGGCGGACCCTAAGGATCATCGACCTCGCGACACAGACATCCGGCCTGCCGCGCGAGATGGCCCAGGCAGGTGGAACACCCAACGATCCCTACGCCGGCCACACAAAGGAAGCGATGATCGCAGCCATGCACGGGGAGCCGTTTCTGTTTCCTCCCGGAACTGGCGCGCTCTATTCGAACCTGGGCTTCGACCTCCTGGGACTGGCGCTCAGCGGAGCGGCTGGCAAGCCGTACGCTACCGTCTTGGAGGAGCGCGTGTTGCGGCCACGCGGCATGGTGGACACGGTCTTCAATCCGCGACCTGGTGACGAGGGCCGGCTGATGCAGGGCCACAATTTCGACGGCACGCCGCTTCCCTTCGTGCCGACACCGATGACAATGGAATGCGCCTCGGGGCTTTATACGACGCCCAACGATATGCTGAAGTGGATCGCCTGGCACTTGGCTCAAGGCGGCTCCGAGGACGATGCACGCCGCATTATCGACCACGCCAGCCTAGTCAGGAGGGATGGGCTCTCTCCGGCGCTGGGCCTCGACGACGGTGGCGCGCCGATGGATGCGATGGCACTCGGTTGGGTTGTGGTAGAGGCTGACGGCAACCGTCCGCTGGTGCTTCACAAATCCGGAGGGCGACAAGGCATGTTTACATATGTTGCCATCGCGCCGACGCGCGGCGTCGGCGTCTTCGCGGCGATCAACCAGTTCAACGCCGGGGGCTTTGAAGCAATGGTGCACGCAGTAAACGAACTGATCTATCAGCTCGCGCCCCGCTGACTGCGCTCTCGTCTCACAATCAGATTTCTCGTCGAGGACATTCCAATGACCGGTTCAGGCCACAGGCGCTTGCTCATCCTCTGCTTCACGGCAGCCTGCGTCCTTGCGGCTCCTCACGTCGCCGCCGCCAAAGATCGTCTGCTTGAGGAAGCCGTGGGATTTGCCGGCGGCATCGCCTTCCTGGGCTCGGGCGCTCCTGGCCTCGTGATCGCCGCGGTTCGCAACGACGAGACGGCCTTCGCTGGCTTCGGCGAAATCCGCAAGGGCTCGGGGCAGGTGCCCGACGAACATACGCTGATGCGGATAGCCTCGATCTCCAAGACCTTCTGCGGCGATCTGATGGGCTCGATGATTGTGGATGGCGTCATCGGCGCGACCGATCCCCTTGCCAAACACCTCGGGAAGGACTGGACCGTGCCTGGGCTCGAAGGACGAACGCCGAGGCTCATCGATCTGGTGACGCAGGCATCCGGCCTGCCGCGCGAGGTACCGAACCAGACAGGCGGCACGCCGGACGACCCGTTCGCCGGCAATACCTTCGACCTCAGCCGCGCTGAGCTTGCGAAGCCAGAACCCTATCTTTTCTCTCCCGGCACGGGTGCCTTTTACTCGAACTGGGGTTACGATCTGCTCGGCCTCGCGCTGGCCAATGCCGGTGGCAAGTCCTATGGCGATCTGCTGGCCGAGCGGGTGCTCACGCCCCGCCAACTGACCGACACCAAGCTCAACCTGGCGGAAGGCGATGCGGCGCGGACCATGCAGGGCCATTTCTTCGACGGCACACCGTTGCCCCTCGTTCCTTCGCCGGAAACGATCGGATGCGCGGGCGGGCTCTACACCTCCGCCGCCGACATGATGAAGTTCATGGCCTGGCACCTTCGCAAGGATGCGGCCGGCGATGCGGAGCGTACCGTCGACCATGCGGGCTGGCTCTGGCGCGACGGTCTCTCGCCGGTAATCGGCATCGACGATGCGGGGCCGATGGGAATGATGACGCTTGGCTGGGTCGGAGTTCTGGCCGACAAGGACAAACCCATGATGCTCAACAAGACCGGCGGATTGCAGGGGCAGTTCAGTTATGTGGTGTTGGCGCCAACGCGCGGTGTCGGTGTCTTCGCCTCGATCAATCAGTTCAGTGTCGGCGGGTTCAAGGCGATGGTCGCAGCAACGAATGATCTCGTCGCGCAACTTGCGCCAAGATAAGGGCAGTTCAGGCGGGAGCTACGCCACCTAATACGAGCTGATTAGCTGGAACAAAAAACGCGTGCCGGTATCAGTCAGACCTCGGTTATCTCTGAACGGTACCGCAACAAGCGCCCTTGCATTGAGGTGTTGCCCAAATGCAGCCTTTGCACCTATTCCGGCCGAGCCGAGTTCCGCCTCAATGTAATCCACGCCCGTATCGTGGTTCCAGACCGCACCGTAATCGACATAAGCAAACACGTTCAGATTTGGGATCGGCAAAGCCTCCGGGAGTTCGATGTTGCGTCCCAATTCCAGCGAGGCCGCTATCCCGCTATCGCCTGAAGCGGCCGAGCCATCGAAAGCCAGGCCATAGGGATCGCCGCCGAGCACCAACTGGACCGACGATGGCACCGCCGTCGGCGCATATTGCGCAGCCACTCTGAGGTGGGCGACGGCCAGCGAAGCGATCTCCTTGGTAAGGTCGAGGTCGCCCCGAAAATACCTGTAGTCATCAGGAACGCCTGGACGCGGTGCAAGCGGATCGGTGCTGCTGCTCGCGCCAAAGCCGTCGAGGCCTTGGCCGAAAGTACCTGTCAGCGTGATGGCGCCGTTTTCCAACTCACCGGTATACTTAAGGGAGGCCGCCAGCCATCGGAGGTCCTCATCCGTCTGCGTTTCGCCGCCCAACGCCAGCGAGTTGTCCTTGAAGTTCAATTCAAGGCGGCTAAACAGGCTGTGGTCAATTGTCCGCAGCAGTGGGTAGTTGGCATACGCGCTGCCGAACCTAGAGGCTATGTCGAGATCGAGAGGCTTGAGGTCGGCGCCCGGCTGGGAAGAGACATAACCGATGCTATAGCCTACATGCAGTCCGTCATACCCGATCGGGACATCGTGCGAAGCCAGCACGAACTTCAACTCCTCGGGACTGTCCGGAATGGTCACCAGGGCGATGTTCGCCACATCGAACAGCCTAAGCGCATCGTTGAAGGTGCCGGTGCCGGTCAGCTGAAATGGGCCGACGGCATTGCTGCCGAGATCGTCGACTATTGCGTTTGCGCCGGCCCGCTTGAAGCCAATGTCGAGTTTCAGATCACCGCCGGCGGAGGGCGTTTCGGGCCGAATGAAAGTGCCTTCGATGGTCAGGCCGCCAAGATCGCTCATCAGCAACAGCACGCGCTCGGCCTCCTTGATCCGGATTGGCCGCATGGCGACGATGCGATCGATGTAAGGTTTCAAACGCCGCTCAATATCAGGGATGGCGCTGTTGATGGTGACCCGGCGCACGTAGGATTCGTAGAGAACGATGACGACGTTGCCGGATGAAAAGTCCTGCTCGGGAACGACGGCCCACGAGAAATATCCGGCCTTCTGGTAGATCTCGTCGATCCGCTCGGCGATGGCGTAAAGGTCGGCGGCGCTTATCTTTTTGTTCCGCTGCGCGGCCCACGCTTGCTCCAGCGTAGCGCTGGGCACCGTCACCGCGCCTCGAACGGTTATCGACCTCAAGGTAAACATTGTTTTTTCGGCTTGTTCCGAGCTCGTTGCCTTGCGTGCATCCGGAACTGACAGGTCAATCGTGCCGGGCTTCCTCGGAGCGGAATAGCGTCGGATGATCTCGTTCTGATCCGAAACCACCGAATCGATCCGCTCGGGGATCGTCTGGCTAAGGCTCGGTCCAACCATGAAGGCACTGGTTGCAAGACTGATGGACACGCGACGTACTGCGTCGAACCAGTGGGACAGCGCCTTGCGAAGAGGCATCAATCAAACTCGCTGACATGTCGTGGCAGGGAAAATCAACGGTTATTCGAAACTTGGTTTAGCAAATTAGCAAATATGTCGGGGTCCGTCATCCCGCGATGCACACCCGTCAGTGCCCCAACAAAGCGCAGACCGCCTGAGCCTGAACCTCCCGCAAGCGGTCGAGCAACGCGCCAGCCGGCTCAGCGATGTTCAGCGTGGTGGTGACCGAGCGCGTCCCGTCGGCGGTTGATGCCGCCCACTGCGTGTAGCCCGGGAAACTGCCGGTGTGGCCATAAACGACACCGCACGGCGTGGTGTAGCGGAACAGTCCGAGACCGGCCTCGTTCGTCCCGGGTCCGGGCGGACTGGAATTGCCGGCCACGAACTTCATCTGTTCAATCTGCTCGGCAGCGCCGAAGAACTTCAGTCCGAGATCTGCCCGTATGAACATCGACAAATCATCAGGCGTCGACACGATCGCGCCCGACGCCCACGCACCGCTCGGGCTGACGAAGGTCGTGACATCTTTCGGCTCGGATCCGGGCGCGACGACATAGCCGTGGATGGCGGGCCCAGGCAGCGCGATGTCGCGCGTGGGGAAACTCGTCTGGGCGAGGGCGGCAGGACCAAACGCGATGTTCTTCAGCAGCGTCCCGTAGGGCATTCCTGTGACCGCCTCGGCGATCAGCCCGACGACGACGTTGTCCGTGTTGGAGTAGGTATACTGGGTGCCGGGCGTAAACTCGAGCGGGTCGTTGCGGACCCAGCCGATGATCTCAATGGGCTGCACGTAACCTTGAGGATTTGTCGCGACCTGCTCGGCCAAGCCCTTGGACTGCAAGTAGTCGGGCAGGCCTCTGGTGTGGTTCAGCATCTGGCGGACCGTGACGGCCGACCATGCCGCCGGCAGATCAGGCAGGTGCTGGCCGATGGTGTCGTCGAGGCCGAGCCGGCCCTTCTGGACGAGGTGCAGGGCAATGGCGCCGTTGAATGCTTTTGAGATGCTGGCGATGCGCATGTATTGGTCGACCCCCAGCGCCTCACCCGATATGACATCGGCGCGCCCCGCTGTGAGTACGGTCATGCGACCGTCGCGGTAGAGCGTGGCGATCGCCCCGGGAGGTCCATCCTCTGCATCGAGGAGCTCCTGTAGGCCGGCCTGGACCTTTGCATCGGCTGTTCTCAACTGAGCCGCGGTTAAGCCGGTCGAGCGTGCCGGGCCTTCGCTATCAGGATGTTTTACATAGAGATCCGGATTCATCTCTTCAGAAGACACGATGACTTCGTCATTGACGCCCGAGTCAATATAATCATCGGTAATTGAAAAGCCTGCCAGAAGCTGTTTGTCCGTGAGAGGATACCAGGAGCCGAGTTCGTGCGAGTAGGCGGCAATGGCCAGCATCGCGAGTTCACGATTGCTATACAGGTCGACTTCATAATCTTCGACCAATTTGCCATCCGAATATTTCTTATATCCATCAATGTAAGGATCGCGGGAATTGTTGCCTCTATACTTATCCACAATGTCGCCGACGGTGACCTTAGACTTGTTTCCGTGGAAATAGATCTTGCGGAGGAGAAAACCCCAAGCAGCTACCCCATACTCTGGGGTTTCATAAATGGCAGTTTGGTTGCCGTACCGGTCTGGCAGAGTGCAACCCACATATCCTCTCATGCTGTCTCGCTGCCATTTCGAGATGTTTATGGCGCCGGGATTGTTTGTTCGAAGGGCCCTCCGAGTAAGCGCATTTGAGGAACTATAGTCAGCGTCCGGCAGGCTGCTAAAGAAATTGCCGATCCCGACCAGACTTCTGAAGTTGAATTCAGTAGCTTCAGGATATTTCGCATCGTCGCGAAATGGCGGGGCTAGACTGCGCGCCTTGTTCGCTTCCCAAAACGGCAGCCCGAGTGCACTACCGGTCTGCATCCCCACTGTGCCGTCAACGGGCATTCCATATGTGCTCTGGAAGGACTTCACAGCGCTTGCTGTCTGCGAACCAAACACTCCATCAATCGCTGAGGCGTAAACAGATTTGTCCGTGAGTACGCTCTGTAGAAGCGCAACCCTACGATCAAGAACGTTGCTTCGTGTTTGCTGAAAGACCGGACCGACGGGTTGACGCTTGTCGCTGATGCTGAAGTTGCTGACCCATTCGCTCGACCCGGAATAATCGTCAGGTGCTCCGCATTTCAGGGGATTCGCTGCGCTAACTTCATCCGGGCTTTCAAAAGCGAAGGCCGGACCGGAAGGCAAGAGGGCCAGGAGCGCAATGCCAAGCCAACCGCCCATCCCCGGCCTGAAACAACCGCCTATCATTTGGCGACTTCACCGCATGCGTCGACTGCATCGGTCTTCGACATGCATCCTCCGATCTTCGGCGAATGTCAGTTCGCCTCCTTAACCGTCATTCTCGTCTCCCGAGCACCTTTTCCATATCATCCAAAGAGTGGATGACGGAAGGTGAACTCGATTCTGATCTGGCGAATCTTTGTCAGAAACGCCGCTATCGCCGCGGCAGCCTGCAACTTCAGCGCCGAGAGCTTCCGCTTGTCCGACGTGAACTCGGAGCGAGCCATGTTTACGAGCTCGTATCGGCGAGAAACAGTCCTTTCCGGCGAATGGTTGAGCCGTGCGGTTCCGATTGGAGCAGACCCTGACATGCGGAATTCCGATCCCTATCAAGGGGTGCGCTTACGCACCTTCGGCGACCAGCGCGCATTTGCAGCCAAGTGGAGTCACTTGGCGTCGCGAAAGTGCGGCTGTGTTGAACGATGCCGGCCTGTCTGACTTCGCCGAGCTGCGCAAGGCATCACACGACGGCAGCACGACCTCTACTTTGTCGCCTTCGACCTGCTGCACCTCAACGGTCATGACCTGCGCGACATGGCACTGGAGGAACGGCGTGAGATCCTTGAAAGCGTGATCCCCGCCAACATCCGCATCCAATTCAGCCAGGCGCTGCCCAGCGAGGCCAATCCATCACCTGATCGATGAAGCCGGTCTGGAGGGGCTGGCATCAAAGCCACGCCTGATCGGCGCCAAAAGGCATGAAGCGTGAAGCATGTGCGTGGCGAGGCAGACTCTTGCCATGCATGGCTGCAGGACTTTCGGGAAGAATGAGCAAGCGGGGAAGCGATTTTCTCTCCCATTGGATATCGGATGGTGATCGATATGGCTGTGGACGCAAAACGGGCAGCGCGAGCCAGGGCATTCCGGGCCAGGAGATCGATGAAGAGATCGGCCCGATCTTCGAAGACATCATGCAGGGTTGCGGGGCGCCACGCTTCGCCGCTGCGAGGAGGACTAATGCTCGGCAGCCGAGGGTTCGACAAGGTGTTGCTAATATGCAGCAGCGGCGGCATCTCTGACGGCCACCGCCTGGAACCGCTTCTCACGGCTGGCTGTAGACGTCAAAATGAGAACGAAAATCGGGAGGTGACGAAGATGGATAAGCGAGAGAACAGGATCATTGAGACGTGTTGCCTTATAGCCGTTCCGGTATCGATGGCTCTCACTATGGTGCTTGCTCAACTGATCCTTGGCTGAACCCAAGGCACCGACCAGGCAAGACATGAGCCGTACTACGCGACCGCTAAACCGGCAGGCGATCTGGCAACGCTAGCTATCGTTGCTCAGGTGGTTTCAGGATTACCTGAACATCGCGGGCAAAATCTACTACGAAACCCACTTGCTCCGCTGATGCGGATGCAAGCATTTTTCAGCGAGGTCGCGCTGGACCTGGTCTGCGCGGATGGATCGACCCTTCCTGTCCTCGTCAACGCCGCGGAGCGGCGAGGCGAATCGGGCAATCTGCGGTTCATCCGCATCACCGTCTTCAATGCGTCCGACCGCCGCCGCTATGAACGAGAGCTTCTGGAAGCGCGCCGCACTGCAGAGCGGGCCAACGCCGAACTGCTTAAACTCCCATACACTCGAACGTCGCGTGGCCGAGGCGGCCGAGGTCGCCTGAAGAGCGAGCGGGCACTTCACCAGGCGCACAAAATGGAGGCGGTTGGCCAACTGACCGCCGGCATCGCCCATGATTTTGATAACATGCTCTCAGTCATTGTGTCGTCGCTCGGGCTACTCGAGAGGCGGCTTGCAAACGGCGAGGACGTTTCCCGGTTTGTTTCCTCCGCAAACCCGGTTTGTTTCCTCCGCAAACTTAGACTAGCGCTGGGCCTCTGAGTTCGCCTCACCGAGCGCGCAATTCAATCTATAGGTTCACGGACGCAACGGCTTGTTCTTGTGCATCGCAGCAACGATATTGCTGCATGTGCGTTGTGCAGGACCGTGCCATTCCGGCGCACAAGGACACCGACTTGCGAAATATATCCGATACGATCGCTCGCCTGAACGCGATGCACGCGCGGCCAGCAGCTGGATCCGGAGAACGGAACGACGCTCACTTGTCCGAAATTACAGGGTTCGGGTCCAATCCCGGAGCCTTGCGCGCGAGGCTTTATCTTCCGAAGAACCTGGCCCGGCAGGCGGCGCTGGTCGTCGTGCTGCATGGCTGCACCCAGAACGCGGCCAGCTATGATCATGGCTCCGGCTGGAGCGAGCTCGCCGCCGAGCATGGTTTTGCGGTGCTGTTCCCCGAGCAGCAGCGCGCCAACAACCCCAATCTTTGCTTCAACTGGTTTGTACCAGGCGATATCAGGCGCGACAGCGGCGAGGCACTGTCCATCCGCCAGATGATCGAGGCGGCAGTGGTTACGCATGGCCTCGATCGCAAGAGGATCTTTCTCACCGGTCTGTCCGCCGGCGGCGCTATGGCGGCGGTGATGCTGGCGGACTATCCCGAACTGTTTGCCGGCGGCGCGATCATTGCCGGGCTCGCCTATGGAAGTGCCTCGACGATCTCCGCAGCCTTCGACCGCATGCGCGGCCATGGCGGTCCGTCCCAAGCCGACCTCCAGCGGCTGTTGCGGGCGGCCTCGCCGCACAAGGGTCCGTGGCCGCGTATTTCGATATGGCAGGGCTCGGCCGACACGACTGTTGTGCCTGCCAATGCGGATGCAGTCCTGGCGCAGTGGCAAAGCGTGCACAATCTCGGCGAAAAGCCAACACGCATAGAGAAGGTCGACGGCCAGACGCGGAAGGTCTGGAGCGACAGCAACGGGCGCGAGGTAGTCGAGACGTTCACCATTGCCGGCATGGGCCATGGGACGCCACTGCAAACTGGCGACGGCGATGGTCTCGGCAACGCGGGGCCTTTCATGCTGGATGTTGGGATTTCCTCGACACGCCACATCGCCCGCTTCTGGGAATTGACGAAGCCGGACGTGCGACGCAAAGCCAAAGCCGAGGTCGCTTCAGGCGCCGCATTGCAGTCCTTTGCACCAACGGAAAAACGGCGGGCAGTCCGAATCGATCCCACGCCGGAGCGAGCCAATGCGCGCGGTCCGGCAAGTGGGATTTCCAAGGTCATCGAAAATGCTCTGCGCGCGGCGGGGTTGATGCGCTGAATTGTTGTGGCGGAGGAGCTCTTTGTCTGGACCCTGCTGAACCAAGAGCCAACCATCGATAAGGCAGTGAACCCCTGCTTACCCAAGACAGCGGCGTCGTTTGGGCCAAGGCTATTTACCATCGGCCCTGGAAAGCGCTCTTGAAACAGGCCGGCCTGTCGGATGTGACGCTACATGAGCTGCGGCATACCTACGCCAGCACGATGGTTCGAAATGGCGCTCCGTTGATCATCGTGGCACAGGCCCTTGGTCGCAGCGACACCCGAATGGTGGAGAAGCACTATGCTCACCTCGCCCCGTCCTATGTAGCGGACATCATTCGCCGACTCGCACCCGACATTTAGAGGACAATCCCAATGGCTGAGGTCGTAATTGCCTGCTCACTTGCCGTGATCGCGTGCTTCTGCGCGTTGTGCATAATCGCGTTTTTCATGCTGGCGAAGTCCGCTACCCATCCTTCTTACCTTGAACAGAAAGATGACGCCGCTCGGCGCTTGGCCGAGCCATTAGGTCCAACCGTGCGAGAAGCTGTAGCCACGGCGATGGCAAAGGCACGGCGCTCCGAAACCTATTAAGCTCAACTCGACCTACGCCATTGCCGTGAGGCGCTTGCCCGCGCGCTCGTGCACGAAGGTGGCCATGTGAATAGTAGGACCGGACCGCCCCACCTTCCGTGGCGTTACAGCTATTCAGAGCGATCGACAGGTCCACGCATTTGCGATGCCGCTTGGGCTTCGAAAAAGCTGACCGGCTTATCCGACGTCGCCCAGACGCAAATTCCGTAGGCAATCCCGAAGGAGATCAACAGGGCGGGCAAGATGGGTAAGCGGTGCATGGATCGGCTGGGCCTCTTTGTTGCAGACCCGCCCACAACCTCCTGCAACCCGATCGGTTCGAGATAAAATATTTACCGTCTTGGCATGGTTTACGGATGGTTTCGCAGGCCATCGCGGATGCTTGCCACTGTGTCTGCTGGCGAAGACAAAAAAAGCCCGCTGCCGGGAGGAGGTGGCAGCGGGCTCGATTTTCGAATGTGGCGCGGGAGGAGGTGCGCCTCATTCAGCGCCGGCATCGCATCTGGGAGGAGTAGATGGCCGACAATCAAAATCTACCCGCTGCCCAGCGATTTCTGCAATCGTGGATCGTGCATAGCTGCTGTGCAGATTTGCTTGTGCCGACACACGTGTAGCATCAGGCCTCCGAATTGGGCAATTTTGTAAGCTCAGCAATCGAGGGAAGGCCGGTCCCGATCCTTGGAGGCGACACCAAGGCCATTCGCGACGCAGAGGAAGAGGACGTGTTCGACAAGATCGCCGCCCCGCCCCGGAAAAAGTTTGCCAGCGGGTCGGAACACTACTGCTGCTCCGGCATTTCAGTATTTTCCTGAGGGTCTTTTTTCACGCCCGGGCTGGGTGACGTATCCACTGGCGCATTACCGCCCTGGTTTTGCACAGGAGCACGCTTGAACGGTGCCGTCTGCCAAGAGCCGTTCGATAAGGGCGTGAGTACAAAGAATGCCATTAGGCCTAGGAAAATGACGGCAATAACCGCCACGCCCCACGCCATGAGTCTTCGCGTGCCGCGTTGTTCTTCCCTGCGAGATAGATTGTCCACCATTGCTCCGGCCTCTCGTGAAGTGGCGCCTGTTGCGAAAGCATCTCCCTCCTCGAACTTCGCTATTGCATCAAAGTTCCGGCCCCGGTGCAGCATCCGCGAAAGAGCATTTTTAAGCTTAGCGCTCTAACGGCGTCGCCGGCGCATTGGGGGAATAGGCTTCGGGTTTAGCCTTAGCCACTGACCGGCGGCGAAGTTCCTCGCGAATTCCTCGGTCTCGAAAAGATGCTGGGTGGTTTCGCCATTCTCGACGAGTTGTACCGCCCACTGGCCGTCGATGTGTTCGATACGAACACCAGCCCTTTGGTCATCGTCCACGGCCCGCACTCCCACACACGACGAAGGCACCAACAAATCATAGCGCCCAAAGCGCTTCAACGTTCGAAATGTACAAAGCGAAGGAGAAGTCCTGTGACCGGCGTGGTGCGCACACTTCTGGAACGCTGGCAACCGAAGGGTCGATCACGAAGACGGTCATAGGCGAAAATGCGACTGACGCGGCATCCCTGGATTGCTCGGTCGCGCTCGGTAGGCTCGGCCTGGAGGTCACTGTTACCGGCGTTGCAGCAAATCCTACGCGTGGAATGCCGTCGTGCGGATTCTAGAGGTTTAGTTGTATCCGAGCAGGTGACGCAATCCGACAATCGGTAGATAGACGGTCCAAATCATGCCGATGGCGGAGGCAACACCAAGGCCAATCGCGGGAGCCCACGCCCTCCATTGCATCTGGAGCCGCGCTGCCAATTCAGTCAAACTGTCTTCCATGGACGAATTCTTCCCAAGTTGATCGAGGGGCGAAAATGCCAATGAACCCCAAGACTGCCGCGCTTGCAATCGCTGCTAGTATTTGCATCGCTGGTTTCGCCTACTCCAGCGGTCACAAGGCCGGTCGTGTTTCTCAACTAAAAGACGCCGTCACGGCCTACAACCGCCGCATCGGGATTGACGACAAGGCCAACAGCCTCGGCCGCGTCGATCTCTGCCTGGAGCTTGGTGGCCTACTTGATGAGTGCCAGCGGCTAGACCGCTGATTTGCTTAACCGGCTGATTTCAGCCGTCCACCTCCATTGCCAATTCAACAACTGCCCCTCAGGGCGGAAAGGTACTAGCCATGGACCGCAACTTCGCGCGGGCGCTTGCGCTCGTTCTGAAATCTGAAGGCCTCTGGGTGGACAACCCGGCCGATCCCAGCGGCGCCAACCATGAAAGGCGTCACGCTCACCAACTTCCGCCGCTATGTGAAGGCCGATGCGACGAAGGCCGATCTGCGCAAAATCACTGACGCCCAGGTCGCGACGGTCTACCGCCGTTTCTACTGGGATGCGACGGCCGGCGCCCAGCTTCCCAGCGGGGTCGACTACGCTGTTTTTGGTTTCGCAGTGAATAGCGGTCCCGGTCGCGCGGCCAAATATCTTCAGGCCGTTGTGGGGATTAAGCAGGATGGGCGCATTGGCCCGGCCACCATTGCAGCCGTAAAGGCTAAGCCGGCCGGCGTTGTCATCGACGCGCTGTGCGACAATCGCCTAGGCTTCCTGAAGCGTCTCCCGACATGGAAGACCCTCGGCAAGGGCTGGTCCGACCGCGTCAAGTCGGTGCGCGCCGAAGCGCTGAAGCTGTCAGCTTTGCCCGACACTCCGCCGCCGGTCACTGTCGAGGTGAAGGTGCCGGTCGACAAACCCGTTGTTCCTGAAAAGGTCGAACAGAAGGTCAAGGAGAAATCCGGCTTTCTGTCTTGGCTGACCGGCCTCTTCGGTTCCGGCGCTATCGGGCTTGGCTGGCTTGCGGGCATGGACTGGCAAGCCGTCCTGGCTGGCGGTGTGGTCCTGCTGGTGCTCCTGCTGGTCCTGCTCCTGTTTCGCTCACAGATCGTCTCTGCGGTGCGCCAGATCAAGGCGGAGGTCGCGGAGTGATGTCCGCCTTCCTCGCTGCTCTCGTCGCTCAGTTGTGGCCGTACCTCCTTGCCGGCGCGGCCGGGCTCGTCGCGCTCTGGCGAGCCTATGCCATGGGCAAAGCGAAGAACCAGGCCAAGCAGGACGCGGCCGACGCCGCAGCGCGCATCGAAGGCCAGAAGATCGATGATGCCGTGGCCGGCCGCGCTCTTGGCGACAACCGGGGGAGGTTGGGCGAATGGTCAAAATCCTGACGATGATCTTTGCACTTTTTGCAACGATCTCCTGCACTACGGTCGGAGGCAGCTTTTGCGCCGTGGAGCATCCTATCCGTCTCACGAAGGCGGAAGTCGCCACGCTCTCGGATGGGTCGGTTGCGGCGATCCTGGCGCACAATGAAAAGGGCGCCAAGCTCTGCGGTTGGAAAGCCTGACATGGCAACTTCGGCAAACAAGAGCCTGGAAATGATAATCGGCGGCTCTTGGAGGCCACGCAGAACATGCAGCGCGACATAACGGAGATCCGACGCGACATCAAGGACAGCGATTCCCGTGCTGCCTTGAGCTACGAGCAGTCCGAACAGCGCGCTGCCGCCAGCCGGTCCAAGATGTATGCGAAAACCGACGAGCTGGTTGACTGTGTGGCGGCAACCGAAGCCGCTGTCAGCAAGCTCAACGACGATATGACGGGAGTGAAGGCGGTCACTGCCGAGGTTACCCGGTGGAAGCTCATGGGGCTTGGTGCGCTGGGCGTCACAGGAATGGCGGCTGCGGCCCTGGCTTCGCTGATCACCGCATATTGGTGCGACAAGGAAGTGTCGATGGAGAAGAAATTCGCCGAGATGAGTCGGCACCCGGCGCCTAGGTTCTTTGGCGGTGGAGTGGCCACGCCTGTAGCGCAAGTCGCTGTTGCGGAGGGCACGTCATCGCTCGTGCTCTACGATGACCGCATTCGCATTACCGCCGATGTGGACCTAGAAGGAGCTAATGCGCAAACTACAAAAGCGCATCGATTAGCTCGAAGAGGAAAAGGGGCCGAACTAGCCCCTTTTGTCCAGGGGCTTTCCGCCGCCTTATTGGCGATCTCAGCGCGCGCATTATGGTCTCGGCGCGCTTCTGCCACCCCCTGGCGCCCAATGCCTTTGCTACGGGGCAGCGTTCATTCGTTTTTTCAATTCGATTGCGTTGGTTATTCGTCCAACAGCTTCCTCCATCTCGGCCAGTTCGAGCGCCGTGAACCTAGGCCCAATCTTGCCGATCATACGAGCGCATTCTCTTGCCGCGGAAATCGTCTCTCTGGCTATCGTCGCTCCATCGGCATCCTCGTCGATCAAGCTCATTCTCCTCTGCTTCGGCTAAGTCCAAGCATATAGGCGCTGGCGCCTTTGCGGGCAAACCGGATCCTGGGGGCTTTATATTTCAATTTTCGAAGCGAAACATCGCCAGAGAACGGCTAAAGCACCAACCCCGCCGCCGCATGTTGACCTATGCTGGGCGATCCCAGCTACTCCAGACCCCCGCCGCCGCTGTCCCACCCCGTTGATCGGTGGAACCAACACTCAATCGCGCCGTTGTGGCGGCCGGGAGGGTGGTTCATGAGCGAAAGCGCTATTCTGGTCGTCGAAGACGAGCTCTTGATCCTGCTCGACCTTGAAACAGCTTTGCAGGACGCGGGCTTTCTCGTCGTAGGAGTGCCGAGTGCCGAAGCCGCCGTACAGGCGTTTGATGAGGATCCAAACAAGTTCGCCGGCCTCCTTACGGACATCCGTCTCGGCTCGGGAGAAACTGGGTGGGAAGTAGCCAGGCATGTAAGGCGAAGCAATCCAACCCTACCTGTGGTCTACATCAGCGGCGATGGTGCTATTTCCTGGGGCTCTGAAGGCGTCCCAGACAGCGTGATGATCGTCAAGCCGTTCTTCCCTCCCCAGATCATTACGGCGTTGTCCACACTGCTCAATCAGCAACACCCAACGGCGTCGAACGGCGGCGAACCCTCTCCGTAGAGCGGGCATTTTTTGGTTTATGAGCGGAACCTAAAATCCATCAGCAAGTTCAATAACGTTTTCAGCGCACGCTGTTGAGGGGAGCAAGCATGGTCGGCGCCATTCGCATCGCTGTTGTCGAAGATCATCCACTCTTTCGCGAAGGCGTGATGCGCAGCCTGTCAGAGATCGGAGGCTTCGAGATGGTTGGCGCGGGCGCCACGGCGCAGGATGCCGAACGCCTCGCCTCTACGGTGCGACCCGACATATTGCTGCTCGACATCTCTTTGCCGGGCGGCGGCCTCGCGGCGGTTGAGAGCATCCTCGCCAGCTACCCCACCCAGAAGATTGTCATGTTGACCGTATCGGAGGCCAACGCCGATGTAACTAAGGCTCTGAATGCAGGGGTGCGCGGCTATGTCCTCAAAGGCGTAGGGTCGCGCGGGCTCGCTGACATCCTGCGCAACGTAGCGGCCGGCGAGAGCTACCTCACGCCAACTCTTTCGGCACGGCTGCTCTCGGATCTCCAGTCCCCTGCTAACAGCACAGCAGACCGGCTGCGGCAGATGACCGAAAGGCAAACGGAAATCCTGCGGCTAGTGGCGGAGGGGCTGAGCAACAAGGAGGTCGCACGGCGCCTGAACCTCCACGAGAAGACAATCAAGCACCACATGACCAGGGTTATGTCAAAACTAAGTGTGCGAAACCGCACCGAGGCGGCTCTCGCGATGAGTGATTATCGTGACCGCTCTCCACAACCAAATCTTTGAGCTGAAGGAACTTGACCACGACACGGCATCCCTTCACTGCTTCCCTCAGCGGCGGGCCTTTTCCACCATCAGCGGCGGCTCTTTGTCCATCAAGTGCCCGGAACTTAGCCGGGCTGCGAACGTTTCAACTACGGTGCAACCAAGGAGGCCAAGGCCATGGATTGGAACCGCGTTGAAGGTAATTGGAAGCAGGTCAAGGGCAAGGTTAAGGAACAGTGGGGCAAGCTGACTGACGACGATTTGGACCGCATTGCCGGCAAGCGCGATCAGCTCGAAGGAAAAATTCAGGAAAGATACGGCCTTGAGAAGGACCGGGTTCGGAGAGACGTTGACGACTGGTACTCGATGCAGGGTTGGTAGGGGACTATTCGAGATTTTGAGGGCCGCCTAACGGGCGCCCTTTCAATTTGGTGGCACGAGCAGCCCCCCCACGAGCGCGCCGGGCCGCGTAAGCACTCGACGAAAGTCCAATGCCGAGGCGCAAAGGTCTGACCCGTGAAACATTGGCGTTTTGTGCACGTTTGCAGTGACGTCGACGATCAATAGTCCCCTCATCGTCGGTTGGTTGATTGCCCGCCACGGCTCGCTTGGCGTGGCGGGCACTCATCACGGAGAGCGCATGCAGCCTGGTGAGATCATTGCAACGCGTTCCCCACCGGGTTGGCCGCCGTCCCGGTGCCAGCGTCAGGAATTAGCGGAACCTAATTTGATGCTTCCCATGAATGATAATCAGCCGCCCGCCAAGCTGTTATACGAGCCGGCGCCAGATTGGCAGAGCACAGGAGTCCTTCTTGCAGCCGCTGCTCTGGTCTCATCCTTATGCGCCCTGCTAGTGGCATCTTGGATGTCAGGTTGACCGCTCTTGCAGTCTCCGTTCCGGCCAAAACGTAAAAAGTCTACTCCACCGAAACGAGCAGAGGCCGGTGTTTTGGCCGTTCGTGCCAAATGACTTGGCGTAGGTCGCGCATGTCGACCTGCTGACCGCAGATCGGGCAGGTGTAGAAATTGTCGTCCTCGTCGGCAGGCTCGCCGCCGTGCTCCTTGCCGGGAATGGGTGGTCCAAGGTCAGATAGCTTCGCCATGGCCATCAAACATTCAATTCGTCTAAAATGTTCCGGAACCATCTTAGCGCGTGCTAAATTGAATCGCAGTTTTGCGGGTCAGTTCATGCGTCTGAAGTTCATCCGTCCAATGTTTCCCACGCTTGTCGAGGTGCCGCCGACAGGGGACAACTGGGTTCACGGAATCAAGTACGATGGCTATCGGACGCAAGTCGAGAACGGCACGGCCCGAGCGATCACGCGAAGGGGCTACGACTGGTCATCGACGTACAAGACGATTGTCGAGGCGGCGGCAACCCTTTCCCCAATTCGGCAATCATCGACGGCGAGGCAATCGTCCTTAACAAAAAGGGTGTGTCGGCTTTCCATTCGCTGCGGTCGGCGATGCGATGGGCCCCGGATCGGATCATCTTCGTCGCCTTCGATCTGCTGCACCACGATGGCATCAACCTGCGCCCCGCACCTTTGCTGGAACGTCGCGAAAAGCTGCTCGAACTCGTCGGGCCTGCCAGGGGCGTGATCCAGTACAGCCACCATGTACATGGCGGCGGGGCTGACTTCTACGCTGCGGTTGATCGCATGGGCCTGGAGGGCATGGTGTCGAGGCGGCCGGACAGCGTGTATCGGTCAGGCGACACCGAAGCGTGGCTGAAAACCAAATGCTACGAGGAAGTCGACTTTGAGGTTGCAGGCGTGCAGCTAAAACCCGGTTCAGCTCCCCTCGCATTGATGGCGACCCGCGATGCGGAACGCCGCTACGTCGGATCAGCAAACATCGCCCTGACCAAAGCCATGCGCGAACGCCTATGGGCCAAGGTGCAAGAGGGGAAAGGCACGCCGAAGGGAGCGGACAAGCCCGACGCCGAATGGATCAAACCTGGCCTTGTCGGACGCGTGAAGACCTTGAAGCGCGAGGACAAGCTGCGCCATGCGACTTTGCGATCCGCGAGGCGAAATTATGACACCGCAGCCGGTATCGCCCCCTGTGGCAATCGAACTCACTGGCGAACGCGCAGCCTTGAAGCCCGTCCGAATGGCCATCGAGCAGGTCTGCCCTCCCGGCGTGCTGCCATCCGAGGAATGGTTGACGGGGCTACTATGGCCCAGAGCCGATCTATGAAGGCGAGGCATTGGCCAAGGCGATCATTGAGACCGTGGAGCGCCTGACGAAGTAAGCCCGCCGCTGAGGACACAATTACAGCGGCGGGCCTTGCACTTGCACCAGAGCTTGGATTTGAGGAGGGGAATCTCAACCAAGCACATTTCCAACTTCGATTTCAGAAACAGGTTCCAGCCTACGAAAAGATTTGATTGCGGGTGGCCCGCCACCGGGTCTCGGAGCCAGTGGCGGGCCTTGCTCGGCTGTTTCAAGGAGATTTCCTTACCAAGCGCATTCCGAACTTCGACTGCGGACGCATGTTCCTCCAGGTCGGCGCAAGAGTTTATGCACCCGGTGGGCTTTAATGACCCTTAGCGCGGTCCTGATATTCGTCCTGTCGCTTCGGCGGGTTGATCATGCGCTGTGTTCTCAGTTGGCCGGGCGTTTTGGCTTTGTCACGGAGGTAGATCCGTCGAGGAGATCGAGAAATGAGTGCAACGCCTTCACCATCATCCGTGCCCCGTTTTCGTTCAATGTGAAGGATCGCTTTCCCTCGTCAGTCAACAGCCCGACCAGGCAGACCCTAGGATTGTCACGGTCATCGATATCGATTGTGACGCCCGATACTCCTGGCAGCATTACGTCCTTTGGCTTCTTCGGCATCACAACAACCTTGACTCGTTCTCACTCCGTTCCCATTTTGGGCGGCCTCGATCCTTGTCAATGAGACGACCGTAAATGTGTGGAGGCGTTTTTGTAAAATCGACCATCCCGGACATGGTACGGCGCTTCGAGTTCGCGCACCCTGGCGACGTTGAGCGTTTGGGCAACGGGTTCCCGGTCTGGAATGGCGCTCCCAGCCTGACCTATCCAATCATTGTACGTGAAGAGCTTTCCACGAGCATGGCCGGTTTCGTTTCTGCGAAGTGGGGGCTGGTTCCCGGCTGGGCGCGCGATGGCGGCGGGCGGCCACCGCCTGTCAATGCGCGGTGCGAGACGATTGCCAGCAACGGCATGTTCCGAAAAGCATACGCCGCGCGCCGTTGCCTGGTGCCCGTCGACGGCTATTTCGAATGGCAAAAGCTCGATGTTTCGGGCAAGAAAAAGCAGCCTTACGCTATCGCCATGAAGGATGACGAGCCTTTTGCCATGGCTGGAGTATGGGAAGAATATGCCGACAAGGCCACCGGCGAGTTGATCCGGACCTTCGCTGTCGTCACCTGCGAGCCTAATACGTTGATGGCGACGATCCATGATCGCATGCCGGTTATTCTGGCGCCTGCCGATTACATGCGCTGGCTCGGACCGGAACTGGATCCACGCGACCTTATGAAGCCATATCCTTCGGAACTGATGAAGATGTGGCCGATTGACAGGAAGGTCGGAAGCCCGCGAAACAACACGCCGGACCTCATTGACGAAATTGGCGTGGGACCAAACGACCTTTTCGACGTTTGAGCCTTTACAGTGAACGCTCGCGGTAGGAATATTGTCCTCAGGTGGGGCGACTCTCAAAAGGTGTCGCAATGGCTAGGTCAAAACCCTCAAAGCAGTTATCACAGGCTGAAATCGAGCGCTTCCTGGTGGCAGCGGAAGCGCTGCACCTAAGCATCATCAAGCCGTTCATATCACCACATTGCGACCACTACAGGCAGACGCGCGTCCTGCACGAGGTGCTATTGAAGGCCGTGCGGGACGTCACCGGGAAAGAGGTCGAGTTCATCCGGTGGAACACCACTGGACCGGTGCTGCCCCCCTAAGGCTGGGTAAGCGCCTGGCTGCCGGGGATCGATCAGGCCGAACCCGCAGAACTGACAATGCCAGCGATGCGGATAGCGACGGCATCAAGTCCGCCGTCGTAAATTCTCGTGAGGACGTGTTCCGCAGCTTCAGCCCGTTGGGCAGTGCAATCGCGAAGGTCGCCACCGCCCAACCTTGCCGGCCTGTTGGCGACGCAATCCCAAACTCCCCACAATCCGTCGCGCTCAATATGACAATAGAATCTGTGCTTGTGATTTTCCATGCAGGGCAAACTCCCCGCATCCCCATTGGGGTCCGATCTATCCAGGAAGGTGGTTAATGGGCCCGCGTTTGCCGATCGCACTTTAGGCTGGCCGCAGTGGTCCGTCGCCGCACGGTGGACTGCTCACTGCACCGGCCATTCTCCACGACACCAGCGCGCGTCAGACGGCTGCCGATGCGGAATCGGCGAGATGCGGGAACAGAGTTCAGACGCCGACGTTTTTTCCCCAGGTCACGCGATTTGCGCGTGTAGAACTAACGGAGGTAAAAATGAGCATCAAAATGCTTACGATGGGCGCGATGGCGCTCGCAGTGATGACGGGCTCAGCGCTGGCTGGCAGCAGCACCACTTCCGCGCTCGATGATCCTGCAAAGATGTCACCTTTCTTCACGGATGCCGGCATGAAAACCTTGAGGTCGGAAGCGGATTTCAAGACCGCATGGATGTCCATGAAACCGGATGAACAAAAGGCGGTGCTGAAAGACTGCGGCGACACCACGCTCAACAAGTCGCACGCGGATTTCTGTGCCATGGCAAAGAAGATGGGCGGCTGAGAATAACCGCTCTATAGGCGTAGTTCCCAAAATTTGGCCCGGCCGTCAGGCACGGGCCTTTTTCTGCGGGCCATTTCCTTGCGAGCCATGTTGCTATCGTCAATCATCGGGACTGGCAGATATGCATTCGTTTCTAGCCACTCCCTCAGCACGATCTGAATGATACCGGCCGATGTTCATCTCGGCGGCGAGGGAGTTCAATGCGTCCTGTGTTGCTGGCTCTGGCGGGAGGCCGGTGACGTTCCGGAGCATCAACGCAGCGCGCCGAAGGATGATCTGAAGATTCGCCCGAAACATGTCGGCTATGCCATCGGCTGCAATCTCAAGTTCTTTGACAAAGGCCCATTTCGAAGCGACCTCGCCGAACAGTACACAGCAATTCAATTAGACAACGGGGTATCGAGGAACGCGGGAAAATCATCTTGGCTGGATCCGCACTAGGGGGCCACGGTTCTCGCGGGCGGGCTTCAATGGACGAAAGACATGAGATGCACCTTGCTGAACTTTCGAAATACGCTGTCCAGGGGACCGCGAAGCCGTGGACCTCAACTCTGTCATTGAACGCGTAACTGCGAGGGTTATCCACAGGTCGCCAAGATTGGTAAAACGCTCCGAGCTTCGTTAAGGTCTCGTTAACACTCTGAGAGCACCGTTTGCGTGGGTTCGGTTCGTCTGAACCCCTAATCGCCTACGAAGCCCGCTGCCTAACCCCAAGCCCCCCGCCCAGGCAGCGGGCTTACGTTTCCAAAGAGAGCCACGTTAGCAGACAGCGCTCACCGGCGGAGCCGTTCGCCAAAGGCTTGGCGGAACTGCGAGAGCTTAGCAGCCGGCATCGCTGCCCAATCATGTGCGCGGAAGCCGTCTGGTGGCGGTGCCACCGCCGCATTATTTCCGACTACCTGCTCGGAGAAGGCTGACGCGTCATGCATACTCTTGGGCCGGTCATGCCGAGGAGGCCAGCCTGACGCCAGGCGCTGTGTGCGCGATGATGGAACGATCGTTTATCCCGGGGAGCATCTCCTCGGGACGCAAGCATGGATCATTGCAAGATCGCGGCCATGGCGATCGCCAGGCGTTGAAAAGCCTTCCGCGCCAGGCACAGGGTGGCGGAACAAGCTGTGACCTCGAAGGTTGGGTCACGCAGACAGCTTCTAAGGCACGCGCATGGCGTTGGACAGAGACGGGGCGAAACTAGCGGCCGGGTTGTCCGTCGCTGCATTAGCGGCATTAGCGGGATACAACGCCATCCGCGCCAAACGTGCGATCGTCAGCCTGACATGCGGACGTATGATGGCAATTGATGGTCTGCGCCTGCATTTTATCGAAGCCGGAACCGGCATGCCGCTGCTTCTCCTGCATGGCAATGGATCCATGGCGGAGGATTTCAAGTCGAGCGGCGTCTTCGATGAGGCGGCAAAGACCTACCGGGTGCTCGCATTTGACCGTCCCGGCTTTGGGCGAAGCTCACGTTCGCGCACCCGGCGCTGGTCCGCTTGCGACCAAGCCGACCTCATACATGCCGCCGCCGGCAGATTGGGTATTAAGAAATATCTCGTGCTTGGACATTCCTGGGGAGCCTGGATCGCCCTCGAGTTGGCGCGCAGGCATTCTTCATCGGTCGCCGGCATTGTGCTTGTCTCAGGCTATTACTATCCGCCACCGCGGCTGGATCTTGCACTGGCCGCACTCCCGGCATTGCCGGTGATCGGAACGGGGTTTCGCCACACCTTGTTGCCGCTGCTTGTGAGGCTTGCCTGGCCTTGGGCAATGGAAAAGATATTTCGACCCGCTATGATCGCCAGCGACTTCGCCGCATCCGCCAAGGATGCCGCCAGCCGCCCTTCCCAACTGCGGGCGGTTTGTTCGGAGTCAGCATCTATGCTGGCCGCGGCCCTGTCGAAGAAGGCCAGCTATAAGGACATTTCCGTACCGACCGGCATCCTGGCGGGATCTGGAGACCGGTTGTTCGATGCGGAACGGGATGCACGGCGCCTGCATGCCGAAGTTGGTGGGTCTCTCCTCGAGGTGATTCCGGGCGCTGGCCATATGGTTCATCAGAGCGCCCCGCAGGCAGTAGTCGGTATGGTGCACACGATTTCAGCACGGCACGCCCTTTCCCAATCGAACCGTCGGCAGCGAGGTAAGCTGCGTGCCGACGAGTTCAAGCCAGGTCCGGCTCCGCAAATGTTCCAGGCGGGCGACAAGTGACGCCGCTTGCACGAGATCGTCGTTCAAACGAGCTTTTCAAATGAGCGACCAACGTCCAGCCAACATGCATTCGGTGCTCCACCAGAACATAGAGGCACTGGTCGAGCACAGGCGACAACAGGAGGAGCACCAAAGCGTTCAGGTGCGGATTGCCGGGGCTATTTCGCGCTTCGCGGGGAGCATGACTTTCGTCTATCTGCATCTCGCAATCCTCGTCGCCTGGATCCTTGTAAACCTAGGCGCGATACCAGCCATCCCAGCTTGGGACCCAACTTTCGTGATCCTGGCCATGGTCGCTTCCGTCGAGGCAATCTTCCTGTCTACCTTCGTGCTGATCAATCAGAACAGAATGGCCGAACACAGCGAGCGCCGAGCGGAACTGGATTTGCAGATCAGCCTCCTTAACGAACATGAAACCACGCGGCTGATCGAGATGGTGGCTGCCTTGGCGGTGCGTCTGAATGTCTCCACCCCGGCCGACAAAGAGCTGCGGCAACTGGCAGAGAATGTCGATCCCCGAAAGGTGATGACCCAAATCCAGCAGGCTTCTGAAGATCAGCAGGAAGCTTGATCAAAGCGACCGCGCCGGCAAGCCGCCGCAGCGTACCAACCCAACACGAGCTTACAGCGAGAAACCATTCGCGCGGCTGCTGTAGGCCTGCAATCGTCCTCATCGTCTGGCACTTGGCTGTCGAAGCACCAAGCCCGTCTTGGCGTTGTCCAAGGCGACCTCAGGACGTCAATCGATCGCGGCAGCGTATCAGCGGCGATAGCGAGGTACACTGGGGAGCCGAAGGTGTTCCCAACAGCATAATATGATCACCAAGCCCTTCTTTCTGCCGCAGATCATAACGGCCGTACCTCAACTCTTAAATGCTCAGCAAGGTCCAGAAACTCACATCCAGGATTCGGATCTTGGCCCGAGCTGCTGACTGGATCGCACGCCGGCAAGTCTTACATGCCGTATCCTGCGCCGTGCTTCTGGCTCTTGGCCAATTATTTTCGCCTCACCAAAACTCCCGGAACATTCTGTCCATCCTGCGTTGGGCCGCGCCGGACAATCCCTCTTGCACAATCGCCTGTCGCCCGGCATCGGAAGCTGGATCCCCACAGCTTCAGCCCGCCTCGGCTCCCCACCCGAGGCGGGCGGCGCGGAGTTGATGCAAGCATAGAGACGCCTTCACCCCATCAGAGCTGGCCGTACTGAGCCGCGTTTTGGCGCGCAGCAACCCCAAAAAACGAGACCGAGACCGAGACCAAGAGAGAACGGAGTGCATCGCGCATCCTGGCTTACTACCAAGCTGGGATAACGGACGAGGACGAACTCGAACAGCTTTCTCGACAATCCCTCGCGTGGTTATCGTCATTTCGGCAATTCAGCATGTGCACATACTAACTCCGGCGGACGGGCCACCGCGCGGCATGGCCCGACGCACAGAGCGTTCTGCCGGCGTCGAGCGTGATTCAAGGTGACAGAATCACAGCCGCCAGTTCTTAGGGCAGCTAGGAAGCAATGCATCAACGCCGCACCGGCTGCCCCGTCCTGGAACACTTTAATGCGCGCCGCCAGGAACGGGGTCGCTGTGCTGACGTTCTTCTGGGGACAAGGTGAGATTTCAGTGAACAGGCATATTTCGCGGACGGATGTCGAACAAATCGATCACACGGATGACAGCGGGTTTACGATAGAGCACGGCGTCCCGCCATCTTCAGCAATCGCGGCAGCGCTGGCCGGTGGGCTGGAGGCCAGCCGGCACAAGCACATTATCCATATAACTGCCTCGGAACGCAGCGCCGACGAGATCGTCGGGGCTTTGCGTCAGTTCCTGCCGCACGCGGAGATCATCTTGCTGCCGTCCTGGGATTGCCTGCCTTACGACAGGGTGTGGCCCACACGCGCCAATATGGGGCGGAGGCTTCGTGCGTTGTGTCACATGGCAACGAAGCCCGATCGTGCGCGCATCGCTGTAATGTCGATCGAAGCCAGTCTGCAGCGGGTGCCGCCCGCCCAGGTCATTGCTGGCGGTTTCGCAATTCTGGAGGTGGGGCAAAAGTTCGACCGGGATGATTTCAGAACAAGGTCCGAAGCTTTTGGCTATGTCGTCGACGAGAGGGTCGACGAACCGGGTGAAATAGCTTTTCGGGGCGATCTCATGGACATCTTCCCCGCTGGCGCGGAGGACCCCGTTCGCGTCGTCCTTGGCCCAGACAGCTGCATTCGAGAGCTCAAGACCTACGATCCGATCAGTCAACTCAGCGACCAGGTTCGAGACTCGATTGCTGTCGGACCGGCATCCGAGCTGATGTTTAAAGCTGGTGATCATCCTGAGCTGACAGCGATGCGCGCGACGTCGATGGAAGAGCGCCTGGTCGCATTATATGGCGCGATGCCATCTGTCTTCGACACTGCGTCGAGCGCCTCGATCTCCTTCCTTGAAGGTATCGACGGGCAGCCGCTCGACAAAATTCTGGACCTGATCGAGGATGCACGCCGTGCCAGGCAGGAGGCTGCCGGGCGCGAGAAACCTTTGCCGGAACAATTTTACCTGTCGCGTGAAGAGTGGGATGCTTCCGTGCGCAACCGCTCCACGAGACTTGCCGTTTCTGCCGAGCGAGTTCCCAAATTCTTTCGCCTGGCCCGGCCCGGGTACGAATTCGCTGAATTCGTGACAAGGCAAACAAGCGCCGGGGCCAGGGTGGTGTTGACCGGCGATGCCTCTGAACTGCAGCGAGCAGATCGCCTGCTCAATAGAAAGCTAGGCCGGCGGGCTGAGGAAGCGGTCGACTCACCGCAAATACTTTCGGCCGCGAGAGGCTCTCTTCTCAAGGCTGGCTTCGTCCTCGATGAAGGGTTTGTCGACGCGCAATCCGGTATCGCGATGGTCGCCGCAGCCGACCTGTTTGGCCCTGCGCTGAAGGCGGATGCCGGCATGGCCGCAAGCATACTCGAACCCGAGTTGCGCATCGGCGACGTCGTCGTCCATGAAGACCATGGCCTGGGCGTGCTCGCGGCGGTCGAACAGGTCGACTTGGCTGGTCAGCACCAGGATGTTGTCAGGCTGGAATATCATGGCGGGGCTTCCTTGCTGGTTCCGGTCGACGACTTTGGGAAAATATGGCGCTACGGCTCGGAACCGGAGGCCGTGTCGCTCGATCGCCTCAACGGCGAGAGCTGGCCCAAGCGACGCGAGGCTGCGTTGCGCGAGATCGACAGGCTGGCCAAGCGCCTGGTGGGCCTTGCCGAGATGAGGTCCAGCCAGCCCGCCGAGATCATCAAGCCCTCCCGCGCGGACTTGGCCCGTTTTGCGGCGAAATTTCCCTATACCGAGACTCCTGACCAGGCCGCCGCCATCCGCGCTGTGCTCGACGACCTTTCCTCGGGGAGAACAATGAACCGGCTCGTCTGCGGTGATGTTGGCTTCGGCAAGACAGAGGTGGCTTTGCGTGCTTGCGCCGCCGCCGCCCTCTGCGGGAAACAGGTTGCGGTCATAGCGCCGACAACCGTGTTGGCACGACAGCACTATGAGACGTTCAGCCGCCGTTTCGCAGGAACGGGCCTGCAGGTCGCCCACCTGTCAAGGATGGTCGGGGCAGCAAAGGCAAAAGCGGCAAAGGAGGGCCTGCGGAGCGGCCAGGTTACGATCGTCGTGGGTACTCAGGCCTTGTCGTCCAGGAGCGTCACTTTCGCCAATCTTGGACTGCTGGTGATTGACGAGGAGCACCGGTTCGGCGTCAAGTTGAAGCTGGCCCTGCGGAACATGGCGCCCTGCCTTCACACGCTGAGCATGAGCGCCACGCCGATACCGCGGACGCTGCAATCGGCGCTGTCGGGCATCCAGGATGTCAGCGTTCTAAACTCTCCGCCCGCCAAAAGACGTCCCGTCCGCACGATCCTGGCAGCGTTCGATCCAGCATCGGTGCGCGCGGCCCTCTTGCGTGAATTTCACAGGGGTGGACAGAGTTTCTTCGTGGTTCCTCGCATCGAGGACATTGGCCCGGTCTCTGACCAGCTGAACAGGCTGGTGCCGGAACTCGGCATCATGACGGCGCACGGTGAAATGAAAGGGAGGCAGCTGGACGAAGTCATGGTCGGATTCGCTGACGGTGATGGCGACATTTTGTTGAGCACCGACATCATCGAGAGTGGGCTCGATGTGCCTCGAGCCAACACCATCATTGTCTGGCGCCCGGACCGGTTCGGTCTGGCGCAGTTGCACCAGCTACGGGGTCGGGTCGGTAGAGGAGCGATGCAAGCGGCTGCGTTTCTTCTGACGGAACCTGGCGTTGAGCTGGCCGACGGCACCAGGGCCCGGCTTTCGACAATGCTTGCGCTCGATCGGCTTGGCTCCGGCCTGGCAATCAGTCAAAGGGACCTCGACCTGCGCGGCGCCGGCGATCTGTTCGGCGAAGATCAGGCTGGGCATATGAAACTGATCGGAGTGGGCCTCTACGAGCACTTGCTGGAGCGGGCGGTCTCGGCGGCTGGAGAAGGGGCCGACCCCAACAGGCAACTTGCCAACATCAACGTGCCTGCAAAAGGGGCTTTTCCCGAAAGCTATGTAAACGAGCCTACTGTCCGTGTCGGCCTCTATGCGCGGCTCTCTCGTATTCGTTCTGACTTGGACCTTGATGCATTCAGCGAGGAGCTCGAGGACCGCTTTGGTGACATGCCTGGCGAAGTGACCGTTCTGCTGGAACTTACCAGGTTGCGGATAGCAGCGTCGGAACTGGGTGTCGGCAAAGTTGATGTTGGGCCCGAAGCCGTCGCGATCACCTTGCGCAACAAGCCTCTGGCGTCACGATGGCGGGACAGGAAGGTGTTGGGCCTGGAGTACCGAAACGGCCGCGTGATTTTCAGGCGGATCGAGCCCCGCGTCTCAGGCATCGATGCCGTTCGCTTGGCGCTAGATGCCATACGTGCAGTTCAGCCAAAGCACGAGGTCTGACGAGCCTTTTATCTCCACCGCGGCGGTACAATGTACCAGCTTCATATTCACCTCAGCCAAGACTAGCAGGGCGAGGTTTAAGGCATCGTTCCGGCTTGATGGGCCGTCATGGCGGCCATGTTCTCGTTCAGGTGGGCCATGATCCAAACCGAGCCCAGGACCACCAGCGCAACGATCAGCACGCCGAAGGCCAGGGCCAGGATGTTGTTGGTGTTGTCCGGCCCGGTGGTCAGGTGCAGAAAGAAGACTAGATGCACACCCATCTGCGCAACAGCGAGCACCACCAGGGCCGAAATCACCGCCGGCTGGTAAATCAGATCGGTTTGAGCCGCCAGGAATGACGCGATCGTGAGCAGGATGGCCAGGCCGTAGCCGATCACATAGCCCAACAGCCCTCCAGCCACTTCGTGCTCGGTTATACGTTCCTCGCCCGGTGCGGAATCGCGGCGGTCCTGCATCTCGCCGGGCCTGCTCTCGATGTCGGTCATAGCGATGCTCCCAACAGATAGACCAGGGTGAAGATGGCGACCCAGATGATGTCGAGTGCGTGCCAGAAAAGCCCGAAGCAGTGGAGCCGCCGCAAAATATCCGACCGAAAACCCTTGACCCATAGCTGCGCCATCATTGTGCCCAGCCAGAGCAGCCCCAGCCCGACATGGGTGCCGTGGCAGCCAACGAGCGCAAAGAAGGCTGATAGAAATGCGCTGCGCGAAGGCCCCGCCTGCTCGCCGATCATCGCCGCGAATTCCTGTACCTCCAGAAACAGGAAGGCTGCCCCGAGCAATCCGGTGACGAGCAGCCAGGCCTGCGTGGCAGCCATCGATCTGCGATGGGTCGCGAGTGTCGCCAGGCCACCGGTGAAGCTCGACGTGAGCAGAAGGCCCGTCTGCACCGCAACGCGGGTGGGCTCGAACAAATCCTTGCCGGTCGGTCCGCCGGCGGTCGCCTTGGCAAGCACGGCATACGCCGC
Organism: Mesorhizobium sp. WSM1293; assembly: GCF_000513875.1. Classification (NCBI taxonomy): domain Bacteria; kingdom Pseudomonadati; phylum Pseudomonadota; class Alphaproteobacteria; order Hyphomicrobiales; family Phyllobacteriaceae; genus Mesorhizobium; species Mesorhizobium sp. WSM1293. The sequence goes on from NZ_AZUV01000010.1 coordinate 287,372, forward strand.
GAAGAAGGCCGAGAATATGATGATGTCGGACAGCAGAAAGATCCAGAAGCCATATGCCACGGTGACGAATTTCGAGGCCGGGCCGCCTTCTCCGTGGCCGGTCGCGGAGCGCACGCCGTGTCGGCCGCCCTGACCAAGCCGATAGGGGTCTCGGGCCTGGGTGCCCGCGCCGAAGTCGCCGGGTAGCGCGTGATCGCTCATGCCGGCCGCTCCCAGCGCCGCAGCCGGGCTGACTGTGCGGCCTTGTGGTCATCGTCGATGCGCGCGACCTCTTCGGCGGGAATCTCAAAATCCCCATGATCGCGCCAGGCGAAGACGACGAAGGTCGCGTAGGCGCCGATGAAGCCGACGATCGCCAGCCACCATATGTGCCAGATCAGCGCGAACCCGATCAGCGTGCTGAAGAAGGCGGTGACGAAGCCTGTCGGGCTGTTGCGCGGCATCTCGATAGGCTCGTATCCTTCCTCCGCACCGGGCCTCTTCTCCTCCCTTGCCCGTTGCTTGATGCGCCAGTAGGGCTCTTCATCCTCGACGTAAGGCAGCCGCGCGTAGTTGAAAACGGGGGGAGGGGAAGACGTCGACCATTCCAGTGAACGCCCGTCCCATGGGTCGCCTGTCTCATCGCGAAGCTTGTCGCGATGCCGGATCGAAACGGCGAGTTGCATGATCTGCAGTGCGGCGCCGGCGATCATCACCAGCACGCCGAACGCGGCCACCACCAGCCATGGCGCCCAAAGATCCATGTCGATATGCTGCAGGCGCCGCGTCATGCCGAGCAGACCGACGATATAGAGCGGCACGAAGACCAGCATGTAGCCGGCCAAGGTGACCCAGAATGCGGCCTTGCCCCAGCCTTCGTGCAAGCGGAATCCGAACGCCTTGGGAAACCAGTAGGTGAAGCCGGCGAACGCGCCGAACAGCACGCCCGAAATGATGACGTTGTGGAAATGCGCGACGAGGAAAAGGGAGTTGTGCAGCACGAAGTCGGCCGGTGGAACGGCAAGCAGAACGCCGGTCATGCCGCCGACGGTGAAGGTGGTCACGAAGCCCAGCGCCCAAAGCATCGGCGTGTCGAAGCGGATGCGCCCGCCATACATGGTGAAGAGCCAGTTGTAGATCTTCACCCCGGTGCCGACGGCGATGACCGACGTGGCGATGCCGAAGGCGGCGTTGACGTCTGCTCCGGCGCCCATGGTGAAGAAATGATGCAGCCAGACCATGAACGAGACGATGCAGATGAACATCGTGGCCGCGACCATCGAACGGTATCCGAACAGCGGCTTTGACGAGAATGTCGAGAAGACCTCCGAGAAGATGCCGAAGGCGGGAAGCACCAGAATGTAGACCTCGGGATGGCCCCAGGCCCAGATCAGGTTGACGAACATCATCTGATTTCCGCCGGCTTCGTTGGTGAAGAAATGGAAGCCGAGATAGCGGTCCAGCGTCAGCATCGCCAGCGTGGCGGTGAGGATCGGGAAGCCTGCGACGATGAGCAGGTTGGACGCGAGCGAGGTCCAGCAGAACATCGGCATTCGCAGGTAGCCCATACCAGGCGCACGCATCTTGAGGATGGTCGTCACCAGGTTGACGCCGGTAAGCAGCGTGCCGACGCCGGAGATCTGGATCGACCACAGATAGTAATCGACGCCGACGCCCGGCGAGTAGGTGGTCTCCGACAAGGGGGCATAGGGCAGCCAGCCGGTGCGCGCGAACTCACCGATGACAAGCGAGATGTTGACCAGCAGGGCTCCGGAAGCCGTCAGCCAGAAGCTGACGGAATTGAGTGTCGGAAAGGCTACATCGCGTATGCCAAGCTGCAGCGGTACGGCGAAATTCATCAGGCCGATCATGAAAGGCATCGCCGCGAAGAAGATCATAATCGTGCCGTGCGCGGAGAAGATCTGGTCGTAATGCTCCGGCGGCAGGTAGCCCGGCCCGTGGATCGCCAGCACCTGTTGCGTGCGCATCATGATGGCATCGATGAAGCCACGCAGAAGCATGAGCATCGCCAGCACAATGTACATCACGCCGATGCGCTTGTGGTCGACCGAGCTTATCCACTCGTTCCACAGATAGGGCCAGTAGCCCTTCACCGTTATCCATCCAAGCACGGCGACCGCTGCCAGAAAGACGCCGAGAGCCGCGACGAGCGGGATGGGTTGATCGAAGGGAATGGCCGACGAGTCGAGCTTGCCCAGCATCGTCATTCCGCCCCTTCTGCCTGTGGATGATGCCCCGTCGGCGGCGCCGCCGCGGGCAATGCCTTTGGGCTCACCTGTGGCTCGCCGCCGGCGGCACTTTCGGCCGGCCCCGGACCCGGGGGCAATATCTGCTGAGCGACGGCATCGAACAGCCCGGGCTGAACATGGCCGAACGTGGACGGCGGCACGTTGGTGCTTTGCCGGGCGAGCTCGCGATAGGCATTCGCGTTGAGCACGCCGCCGCCGCCACGCAGCGACGACGTCCAGCGGGTGAAGGCATCGGCTGAAACCGCGCTCACGCTGAAGTTCATGTCCGAGAAGCCGTCGCCGCTGAAGTGCGCCGACTGGCCGAAAAAGCTGCCCTCATAGTCGGCCTGCAGATGCAACTCGGTCTGCATGCCGTTCATGACGTAGACCATGCTGCCAAGCTGGGGCACGAAGAACGTGTTCATCACGCTGGCCGAGGTCAGCTTGAAATGAACTGGAACGCCGGCGGGGATAACCAATTGATTGACAGCGCCCACGCCCTGCTCGGGATAGAGGAACAGCCATTTCCAGTCGAGCGCCACCACCTGGATGTCGAGCGGCGGCTGCGCGGAAGGGATCGGTTTGCGCGGATCGAGCTGGTACGATCCGTAATAGATCAGCCCGCCAAGGAAAAGGATGGTGAGCGTCGGGATCGACCAGACGATCAACTCGATGCGCCCCGAATAGGTGAACTCCGGGTCATAGCGCGCGTCGCTGTTCGAGGCGCGGAATTTCCATGCGAAGGCCAAGAGCGCAACAAGCGTCGGAACAACGATCGCCAGCATCACCGCCAGTGAGTTCAAGAGGATCGTGCGGTTGCCCGAGCCAATGGGTCCTTGCGGGTCGAGCACACCCCCCGCGCAACCGGGCAAGAATGCGATTGCCGGGATCCAGAGCAGTTGCCGCCCCGGCTTGGGGCTGGATGGCAACAACACTTGCTCAGCCACCAATCCTGGAGAGGACGCGTTCTTGGGGCACGCGCTCTTGGCACTTCTCATCTGAAGCCTTCCTCTGAACCAACTTCAAGGCGCGTGGCCGGGGTGCCGCCCTCCGCCGGACGAAGGACCTAACTGGCGCTTCCCAGGTTTGTTCCTCCTCGCTGGCTCGTGCACAAACTCCAATTCGGCGGCACGGCGATGGAGCACAGCTAAGTCGATCACCCCATCAAGCTGGTGGAGCCGGGACCGCTCCACGGTTTTGGCCCATGAGCGAATCGACGCCAGTCATGGCTAGTGACGACCGGTGGGGGCCCGAACTTCTTGCCGATCGCCGCGCCGGCGGAGAGGACACGTCCTTCGGGGTGCTCGTTTTCCATCTGACGTCTGCTCCTGACGCGGGATTTTTTCGGGGCTGGCCGCAAGTCGCCCAAGCGTGCGACGCCTAACTGGCGCCTCCCGGGATTGTTCCGCTTGTCAGTGTTTGGGCGACATGGGCGCGACCCGAGGGGGAACTCTACCTGCTCGAGAGATGGAGTTGTCCAACGTGACCATATTCACAACGACGGCGGCTCGGTTACCTCAGCTATTTGCAGCCATCGCTGGCTCGCGTACGAATTTTGATTTCGGCGGGACGGCGAACACCGTGAAGCGCTCAGCCAGACTGTCAAGAGCTTTACGCATGCCCACTCCAGCGGCAGCCGCACCGTGTCCAGTGATGACCATCTGAGGGTTCAGGGCAGCCAGACGCTTCACAGATCTTTCCGCCGCATCCCAGTCCGGCGTGAAGTAGCGCGGCGGACCGTGCATCTCGAGATCCTGGACGGCGACCTCATAGACCGACTCCTGACCGGTGGTGATGAAAGCGTCCCCTACGATCAGCGAGCGGTCTTCCTCGCGCCAGAGCGAAATGTGACCAGGGGCGTGCCCGGGTGTGTGCAGCCATTGCCATCCGGGCATTCCGGGGACCGATCCGTCGGCGGGCAAGAGTTCCAATCGGTTGCCAAGATCGATCGGCCCGCGTGGAAAGAGCGGCGAAAGCAGCGCCATCAGTCCGCCCCCGACCCAGGGATCCGGTGCCGGATAACATTCAGTTCCGTCCAAATAGGGCCGCTCGAGTCGATGCGCGAAGACGGGCACCTCCCACCTATTCGCGAGGTCCAGAACCGTTCCCACATGGTCAAAATGGCCGTGTGTCAGGATAACCGCGGCAGGCCGTGCGTTGGTGCCAAACCGCTTTTCCGCGACCGCAAGAATACTGCTTCTCGACGTCGGCAACCCCGTATCTATTAGCACCCAGTTCCGATCTCCGCTGCGCGGTGCGCCGAAGAACACGACATTGACGATTGCCAGCCGCAAATAACCCAGGTCCGGTGCGATGCTCCAGGCACCGTCGCCATGATCTTCGCGCCTGGCGTGGTCGATCTCGGAAAGTCGAATCTGAACGGTCATGATCCCGTGCCTCGGTTGTTGCTGCGCAGCCGCTCGAGTTCATCGGCGGCGGTGGTACATGCCCCGAACTTGGGCACGGCCCCCTTGTTCCTTCCTTGATCCTCGTTCGCCACCCGGATTGCAGACAGCGCGACTAACCCGACGTTATTTATTAACTGGTTACGAGGCGGTTCGCCCAAATTGAGTCAAGAAGCTAGGCCACCCATTCGCTGGCTGCATCTATCTTACACCCCTTGGCAGCTTTGCTGCCCAATCTTGGTCATTGAGAGATTAGCAGCCGCTTCCAAAAAGCAGACATCACAGGGACTGCGTCGTAGCTCCGATGTGCCTCAGAGCGCTTCTTTTAAGCAAACAGAAGCTGCCGTTCGTGAGCTAATACCGAGATCTCCTGGGTCGCCAGCTTTCTTAGCGACGAAACGGTGAAATGGTTGGCTCCGTTTGTCGGGCTGGCCAGCCCGATTGAAGCGGAGCACGATCATGCCCTTCAAAGCACGTGGAAGGATGCCAGGGGCCTAGGTGGACGGGGTCCCCCTGTCAGACTTTCCGGCTGGCCAGCAGCCTTGTAAGCCAGTCCGGATCCATTTCCGGTACGGACGACAAAAGCCGTTCGGTGTAAGCGGCATGGGGAGGTGTGAGAACTTGGCTCTTCAGTCCCTGTTCAACGACTTTGCCCTGGTGCATGACAACGATTTGGTCGGCTATCGCCCTTACGGTAGCAATGTCGTGGGTAATGAAGATGTAGCTCATTTCGAGTTCACGCTGCAGGCGCATGAGAAGCTTGAGGATTTCCTCTTGGACGATCTGGTCGAGCGCGGACGTGATCTCGTCACAGATGATAAGCTCTGGATCGGCTGCCAACGCCCGGGCAATGCAGACGCGTTGCTTTTGGCCGCCCGATAGCTCGCCAGGCAGGCGTTCCAGAAAATCCTCGCTCATCTCGACCATGTGCATAAGTTCGCAGATCCGGCGATCCTTCTGCGCGCCCTTTAGGCCGAGGTAGAATTCGAGCGGCCGAGCTATGATTTCTTCGACCGTCTGGCGCGGATTCAGGGCGTTGTCGGGCATTTGGTAAATCATCTGCATGCGGCGCAGGACCTCCTTCGGCCGCGTCTTCAGGCTCGTGGAAAGGGGCTGCCCGGCAAAAGAAATCAAACCTGAAATTGGCGGCAAGAGACCGGTGACGACTCGCGCGAGCGTCGATTTGCCCGAACCGGATTCGCCGACCACGGCCACGGTTCTTCCGCGCGGGACCTTGATGGAGACATCCTGGAGCACCTTGACCTTTCCTGCATAGGCCGCGGTAACGTTGTCTATCGTCAGCAGATAGTCATCGGCTGGAACTTCGGGCTTGGCGAGCTTGCGTACGGCCCAGAGCGTTTTGGTATATTCCTGGCTGGGCGAGGCCAGCATCTGGCGTGTATCAGCCTCCTCCACGGTGCGTCCGTGGCGCAGAACCATGATACGATCCGCCATTTGCGCCACCACCGCCAGGTCATGCGTCACGTAGATTGCAGCGGTGCTGAATTCCTCCACGATGTTGCGAATGGAAGCTAGAACTTCAACCTGCGTGGTCACGTCGAGCGCGGTTGTTGGCTCGTCGAATATTATGAGGTCCGGACGACAAGCCATTGCCATCGCTGTCATTGCCCGTTGCAACTGCCCGCCGGAGACCTGATGAGGATAGCGAAAGCCTATGGTCTCCGGTTCTGGGAGTTGAAGGCGTCGATAAAGATCGACGGCGCTCCGGTTCGCCTCTTCCCGGCCGGCAATTCCATGCGCCACCGCTGTTTCGACGGTTTGTTCCAAGAGCCGATGTGCCGGATTGAAAGAGGCAGCCGCGCTTTGTGCGACATAGGCAATGCGGGAGCCCCTGAGGCGACGGCGCCCTTTTTCATTGACTGCCAGAAGATCAATCCCGTCGAACAGGACCGAGCCTTGCATGATCCGGCAGCCCGGCTTGGCATAACCCATTGCGGCAAGGCCAATGGTGGACTTGCCGGCGCCTGATTCGCCGATCAGGCCAAGAACCTCGCCCCGCTTCAGCGTCAGATCGATCCCGCGGACAATCGGATGCCAGCGCTCGTCCGAGAACCCCTCCACATGCAGATTGCGGATTTGAAGTAGATCCGTGCCTTTTTCGCGTGAGCCTGGACCGCTACTTTTCATCCCGCAACCCGCTTGTTGCGTGCAGGAACCAGTCCACAACGAAATTCACGGACACGGTAAGGAGAGCAATCGCGCCGGCCGGAAGTAGCGGGGTGACGTCGCCGTAGGTGATCAGGGTCGCGTTCTCGCGCACCATTGATCCCCAATCGGCCGTCGGCGGCTGAATACCGACGCCGAGAAACGACAGCGCCGCGACTGTCAGGAACACGAAGCAGAATCGCAAGCCGAACTCGGCGACCAGTGGCGGCATGACATTGGGAAGGATTTCCTTGGCGATGATCCATTTTGGTCCCTCACCGCGTAATCGTGCCACCTCGACATATTCCATCACCGCCACGTTAAGCCCGACGGCGCGAGAAAGCCGAAAGACCCGGGTGGAATCGAGAAGCGCAATGATGACAATCAGGCTCGTGATCGAAGAGCCGAAGATCGTCAGCAGCACCAGCGCGAAGATCAGACTCGGGATTGACATCAGCACGTCCACCGCACGTGACAAGATCTGGTCGAGCCACCCCCTGTACAATGCGGCAAGAAGGCCGAGCGAGACGCCGACCGCGAAGGACAGCAACGTGGTCGCGACCGCTATAGCGATGGTGTTGCGCGCACCGTAGATCAAGCGGGTGAGCATGTCGCGGCCGAGCTGATCGGTTCCCAGTTTGAACTCCTGGCTCCACGGCGCGAAGGCTTCGCTGAAAACCTGCGTCTCGCCATATGGGGCTATCCAGTGCGCGAAGACCGCAACAAAGACGTAGCCGAGGATCACGACGATGCCGAACCACGCGCTGAACGGTGCCTTCTTCAGCGCAGTTTTCGCCCGGGTGGCACGCGAGCGCCTCAGCCTCTGAAGCTCCGCGACAGATTCGGATCTGGTCATCGTGGGTGCAAGAGCCTGGGATTGGTGGCGATGGAAATAATGTCGGCTAGCAGGTTGAGAAGGATATAAGTCGCGGCGAAAATCAGGGCGCAGGCCTGGACAACCGGAACATCCCTGGATTTTACCGCGTCAACCATCAGCTGGCCGATGCCGGGGTAAACGAACACGACCTCGACCACGACCACTCCGACGATGAGATACGCCAGATTGAACGCGACCACAGTGACGATCGGAGCCCAGGCATTGGGCAGGGCATGCCTCAGCACGATCACCATCGGGGACATTCCCTTGAGGCGCGCCATATCGATGTAGGGGCTTGACAGCATGTTGATGATGGCCGCTCGGGTCATGCGCATCATGTGGGCCACGATTACAAGCGTAAGGGTGATTGCCGGCAGGGCGACTTTCCAGAGATGCTCCCAAAATGGCGTCTGATCGTTCACATTCGACAATGTCGGAAATTTGGGAACCGCATTGAGCGCCCAGTTCAGCGAGACAGTGAGCCAATGAGGCAGCGTTTGAGCGAAATCGGATCCGATGAACGTGTCGCGCGAGATCACCAGGTAGGCGAGCATATAAGCGACGAAAAATTCCGGGAATGAAATGGTTGTCAGTGTCGCGACATTCACCAGCCGGTCGAACCAGCCGTTGCGGTACAGCGCAGCCAGAATGCCAAGCCCCAAGGCCAGGGGAACGGCTATCAGCGCCGTCACCGCTGCAAGGAACATCGTGTTGTAGAGGCGGGGTGCGATGATCTCGGCCACGGTACGCCGATATCCGGTGCGGCTCGCAAACGAAGAGCCGAAATCGCCATGGAGCATCTGGGCGATCCAAGCGAAGTAGCGCTCGACAGGCGGACGATCGATGCCGATCTCCCGCTGAAACGCGGCGACCGTTTCGGGCGTCGCCGACTGCCCGAGCGTGGCCTTGGCGAAGTCGCCTGGGAGCATCGCGATCGCAGAGAAGATGATGATGGACACGATAAACAAAGTGACCAGACCGAGGCCAAGGCGCTGCAGGACCGTTCTTGCGACGGGGTTCATGTGCGTGGCGTTTCCCTTTGGGCGGCAACCCTGCACTCGGAGCCAGCTGACCGGAGCCTCAAAACCATCGCGGCTCCGGCCCGCCATCTCATGCCGTGGCGATCCACCAGCGTTCGGCCATTTTCAGTCCATCGTTCTCCCAGTTGGGCGCCACATCACCGTGTGCGAGCTTTTTGGATTGGGCGCTGACGAAATTGTTGAAGACCAGCACGATGCTGCCGCCGTCATCGTGGGTTAGTTGCTGCATCTCGGCATACATCGCCGCTCGTTTGGCTTCGTCCGTCTCGGCGCGTGCCTGGACAAGCAATTCGTTGAAGTGGGGATTTTTCCAGAACGTTTCGTTCCAGCTGGAGTCCGCGGCAAAGGCTTGCGTGAACATCCAGTCGGCGGTTGCCCGACCGCTCCAATAGGAAGCGCACCAGGGTTTCTTCAGCCAGACATTGTCCCAATAAGCGTCCTCGGCCTCACGCACGACATTGACGTCGATGCCGCATTGGGCTGCCGTTTCCCGAATGAGCGAAGCCGCATCCACCGCCCCCGCAAAGGCGGCATCGGCCACCGAGAGGTCCACCTTCAGGTTCTCCATTCCGGCCTTTTTCAGGTAGTGCTTGGCTTTTTCCGGATCGAAGCTGTGTTGCGGTTGCGGATCCTTGGCGAATTTGATGGCCGGCGCGATCGGGTTGTCGTTGGCCACAGTGGCGTGGCCAAGAAAGATCTTGTCGACGATTTCTTGGCGATTGATCGCCCATTTCAATGCCATTCGCACGTCCGGATTATCAAACGGCGCCATCGTGACATTCATCGGCAAGGTATAGTGCCCGTAGCCAGTGACCTCGACGATTTCCACCTTGGGATTGCGTTTCAACATGCCGAGGGTCTTGAGGTCGGCGCGGCCGATATAGTCCACCTCCCCCGTGGATAGCGCCGCCATGCGAGCGGCGAGATCTGTGATGGCGATGAACTCCACCTCGTCGAGATAGGGCTTGCCATTCTTGAAGTAGTTTGGATTGCGCTTGAGCTTGGCCGAAACGCCGGGCTGGAAATTCTCGAGGACGAAAGCACCGGTGCGAACGCCTGAAGCCCAATCCGCCTTGCCGTCCTTGGCCGGCATGATGACCAGATGGTAGTCACTCATGATGTAAGGGAAATCGGCGTTGCCGCTCTTGAGCGTGAAGACCACCGTTTCCGGGCCGTCCGACTTGACATCGGCGACGGAGTCCAACAGCGACTTCGCCGCCGATTTGGTGTCCTTGCCCATGTGATATTGCAAGGAGGTCACGACGTCATCCGCCGTCACGGTCTTGCCGTTGTGAAAGGTTGCGCCTTTGCGCAGCTTGAAAGCCCAGGTTTTGGCTCCATGCGAAGTTTCAAAGCTCTCGGCGAGGTCCGGTTGGACATTGCCTTTAGCGTCGACCTCAGTGAGGCTGTTGGACAGCGAGCCCGAAAATGCGGTTTGTGTGAACGTGTCGGGGTAGCCGGCCGGATCGATCGAATCCGTCGTCGCGCCATGAGCCATGCCGAGCTTGGCGAAGCCGCCCTGCATCGGTTCGGCCCGCGCCGTGCTCACGAACAGCCGGTCGGCGGCGGCAACGGTCAGGCCCGCGGCCAGCCCAAGATGAATGAAGTCGCGGCGGGAAACCTTGCCGCCTCCGACCAGGCTTTGCGCGATACCAAGCTTGTATTCAGATTCTGACATTTGACTCTCCCATTGCGGAGTTCCCCGCGTTATTTCTCGTCAAGCACCGGCGAACAAATCTGCTTATTGGCTCCGCCACCTTTCCTTCGAATTTTTCCAATCCCAATCGGCTTGCGCCAATCAGGCCGTCACGTAGATGCCGCCGGCTTCGACGGTGACTGGAAATGTGCGCGCGCGAACGGAGGGATCGACCAAGGCCGCGCCTGACTTGATGTCGAACTCCCACCCGTGCCAGGCGCATCGAACGATCTCGTTTTCGCGATGATAGATGAATTGCGCCTGTTCAACGGGCGCGGTTGTGCCGCATTGCGGCCCCTCGCAAAGCGGAGCGCCGCGGTGCGGACAGACATTCAGCAGCGCGTGGAATGAATCTCCGATGCGGAAAATCCCGACCGAAAGGCTGCGGATCTTGGCGATGAACGGAGACCCTGTTTCGATCTCGTCGACGCGGCAGATATATGTCTTCTCGGGCATCGTATGCTTCCTCAGGCGGCATTCGCGGCTTGCGCGCGGGGGATGCGTTTGTAGACTTCCAGCGCGTTCAGTCCCATGATCTTGCTCTTCCATGCAGGAGGGATTTGCAGCGTGTTGGCATCGTCGTAATCCCAGTGCGGATAGTCTGATGCAAACATCAGCGTGTTTTCGCCGTCCATCGCTTCGAGCGTGGACCAGAGATGTTGGATGTTTGCAGGCTGCTCCAGCGGCTGCGTGGAAAAGCGGATGTTGCGCCGGCAATATTCAGACGGCAGCATCTTCAGCCATGGCGTCTCCTTGCGCAGCGCTTTGTAGTCGGCGTCCAGGCGCCAAAGGACCGACGGAACCCAGGCGACGCCGCACTCGATGATCACGAAGTAGAGGTCCGGCCATTTCTCGAAGACGCCATGGGCGATCATGCTTGCCACGTGCGACATCGCCGACATGTGCAGAATGGCATGCGTTTCCCAGAAGAATGTCGTCGGAGCAGGAGCAATGGCAGTTGAATTCACGCCGCCATGCCCGCCCAGATGAATGGCGAATGGCAACCCCACTTCCGCGCAGGCTTCGTAGATCGGATGGTAAAACGGGTCGCCATACGGCTTGACGGACCCCTGGGAGGCGAGAACCTGGACCATGCGCGGATGGCGGCCAAGACGGCGTATCTCGGCGGCAGCGAGCTTCGGATCCTGTGGCGCGATGATGATCGAGCCCATGAACCGATCGTCTTTCGGCAACCACTGATCGATCTGATAATCGTTGTAAGCGCTGACCAGAGCGCTGGCATAGTAAGGGTTAGCCAGGGTCGACGCCTCGATAGGCTCATCGCCGGTCAGGATCGCCACGTCGACTTTGTATTTGTCGAGGTGCTTCTCTTTCATGATGAGATAGTTGTCGGCTTCCGTTTTCGGACGGATGTCCTTGCGGGAAAAGTCCTGCGGGTGGAACCAGGGCCGATGACCATGCGGAAAGGCCCCAACGGGCCCTGTTTTCTCGCCCTCGATGAACATGTCTTTCCACAAGCCGGAGAGATAGGGCTCCAACACAGTGGCGCTTGACCAGTAATTATGACAGTCGCAGTCGACTATGAACACTTCTTCCGCTCCGTATCCGTATCTCGTCCCGGCGGCGCTGCCGGCCGCTGATGTGCTACAGCTTCCGCCTTGAGTATTGTTTGATCAAGCTTATGATACGTGGAATATGATCGAGTTTTTCGATTGGAGATTTCATGCAACTTGATCACATCGAGACCTTTCTGGACATCATCGAATCGAGAAACTTCAATCGCACCGCGGATCGGCTAGGATTGACCCAGTCGACGATCAGCACCCGCATCAAGAACCTCGAGAGCGCAATCGGGTCCGAACTGTTCCAGCGCGGACGCGCCGGGGCGGAACCGACCGCCGCAGGACGCCGGTTCGAAGCTTACGCAAGATCCCTGCTGTCTACATGGTCGCAGGCTCGCCACGATGTCCGGGCGTTCAATCGTTTCGAAGGCACCTTGCGCGTCGCCGCGCAGGTCGGGATGACCCGCTCGGTTTTGCCGGGTTGGGTGGAGACGCTGTGTCAGGCTCTTCCCAAATCGTCGATCCATGTCGAGTCGGATTATTCGAACCAGATGGTCAGCGACCTAAGCATGGGAAATCTCGACATCGCAGTGCTTTACGCCCCGCGATACCTACCCGAAATCTCCTATGAACATTTGATGGTTGAGGAATATGTGATGGTTTCCACGGTAGCCAGAACCCTCTCCGAGGTCGATCCTGAAACCTATATTCGTCCTGGCTATACGGTCCTGCTGGAGAAGGCCCATGCCGAACTGCTTGGCGAGTTGGCGATCTGTCGCCTTTCCATGGGATCAGAAACCTTGGCGGAGATGATGCTACGGCGCGCGGGCGGGACCTGCTATATGCGAAGTGACGATGCGCGCAGGTTTGCCCTCGAACGCCCATCGTTCATCGTCGAAGGCGCTCCGACCCTGCATCAGCCGGTACACACGGCCATCCTGGCGCGCCGCAAGCACGAACCGATCATCCGCAAGGGAATCCGCGCCCTTCACGTTGCCGTGATGTCACTGGATATGTGATCGAAATAATCGATCATAACTCGCGAGGGAGGCTCCTGTTATGGCGGGCCCGGAAATGGCATCTTGGCTCTACTTCAAACCGAGATGAATGATGAACGCACACGTTGGGACCCCCGGCCTCCTCCCGATGATGCGTCATCGGCAATGGGCACAAACCACATCGCAGCTCGTACTCTGCCGTCGTGTAATCGAGGAGACGCCCGATGTGAAAACTTTCGTTTTCACATCCCCGACGGATCGGATGTTCTGCTTCAGCGCGGGCCAGTATGTGCTCGTGCACCTCAAGATCGAGGGTGCCGCGGTGACGCGCTCCTACTCTGTTTCCTCACCACCGACGCGACCGCTCGACCTGCAGATCACGGTGAAGCGAACACCGGGCGGCCTGGTTTCGAATTGGCTCCACGACAATTTGGGGGCGGGCGACGAGATCGAAATCGAAGGGCCGCTCGGCTCATTCAATCTCGATGACCTGCCATATGAAACGCCGCTCTTCCTTTCGGGCGGCAGCGGGATAACGCCCGTGATGTCGATGTTGCGTGCGCTTACCGACCGCGCAACCGACCAGGATATCTCCTTCATTCATAGTGCCAGAACGCCAGGTGATATAATCTTTCGAAGGGAATTGGACGCACTTGCCTCTCGCTTCCCCAACGTGCGGGTAACGTGCGTTTGCAGCCAGGAAGATCGCACCTGGAGGGGGCCAACTGGCCGAATAGACAGTCAGATGCTGCTGACCCTCGTTCCCAATCTCCGCAGGCGCACCGTTTTTGCCTGTGGACCCGAAGGGTACATGAAGACGGCACGGGCCTGCCTTCACGCAATAGGCTTCCCGCCGGCGCAGTATCACGAGGAGAGTTTCGGAGGCAGCAATGGTTCGCGGTCGGAATTGGCTTCAGCGATTTCGTCTTCGGTCCGTTTCGCCCGCTCGGGCGTGGAGCATCACTGCGCGCCCGGAGAGACCCTGCTTGAAGCGGCACGGAACTGTGGCATCTACATCCCAACCGCCTGCCAGCAGGGCGTTTGCGGAACGTGCCGAATAGCCAAACTATCCGGCGAAGTTGCCATGGACGATCTAGGCGGGCTGAATGCTGAAGATAAATCGGCCGGCTATGTCCTGGCATGTTGCAGCCGCCCGCAAGGAACGGTTTTGCTCGACGTTTAACTCGGCGTTGTTGACCTTTGAAAAGGCCGCCTTGCGCGCGCTTGGCCTCGAGGGTCTGGTCTCAAAATGTTGCCGCCGCCTTCGAAATGGGAGCAGAGCCGCCCCCTTCCTCCAGGTTTTCGGGTTTACCACCCGCGCACCCGTGGCACCGTTCGACTTATTCCAACCCTTACTGAGCTACAGACGCGAATGTCAGCTTTAGGGCTCGAAACGTGGCAGCGCATTGGCCGGCCGCTAGGCAACTACGATCGGTTGCTGGACTTCAGCCGCGCGGTCACCGGCACATTGTTCTTCGTGCCGGCGACGACATTTCTGGAGAACGTTGCGACCCGGGAAGCAGTCACCTCGACCGCTGGTCCGGCCCTGTCGGACGGATCTATTCGGAGTCATCGTAAGTAGGTCCGCCAGACCATACAGTACGAGGAAACGGCTTGGCGACCCGTACAGAGAACGCTGACCCTCAGCGACTAGCACATCGTTATCTGTCAACTGGTTACGAGGCGGTTCGCCCAAATTCAAGAAGCTAGGCCCCCCATTCGCTGATCGCATTTATCTTACACCCATTGGCAGCTTTGCGCCTCAAATCGGCCGATAGGGCGGCCCTATCCGTGCCGTTAAGCGGACGTCGATGAACGGCACGCCACGAACGGCTTGCGCCATCTGGTCACCCGAGGCGTTTGTGGCGTGCCGAGTTGATATGAGACCCAGCGTCTTGGTCGAAATTAGAACGGGAGCTTGATATCGCCCACCGACAAAGGGCTACCGGCCGCTATGAGCGCGGCAACCGTCTCTCTGTCCTGTTGCCGGCGCCTCATGAGTCCGTTCAGCACCCTGTCGAGAGATATCGCGCCGGCTCCGGCGATGGCGAGGACGAACATGCCGCCCGCTACGGCGAGATCCTTTTCCAAATGCAGCAATTCGTTCTGGCTGGCGAAATTGGTGTGGAACAGGGCTGCCGTTGCCAAACAGAACAGTCCGAGCGCGACCGCGCCCAGACGCGTCAGCAGGCCCAGGCCGATCGAAAGACCGGCTCCCAGCTGCAGCGCTATGGTGGCCATCAGAAGCGGCAGGCTGACGCCGAGGGCGGCCATGGCTTTTGCGGCACCGTCGAAATGGATCGCCAGCTCAACGCCTTCATGCACGAAGAGCAATGAGAGCAGCAGGCGACCCGTCAGCAGGGTCAAGTCGGTGAGATGTAGTTTCAAGGCGATTTGTGTCGTTGTCACGATTGGCTCCAGATAGGAAAGAGGGCAGGCGCCGCACGAAGGCGCCCGCCTGGCTTCATTGGGTCACTTTGGTGTCGATGGCCTTCTGCAGGTCTGCGCGTTCCTCGCAGCCTGCCGGGCAGAGCTGGGTCAGCGATGCCAGCTGCTCCCTAGCTTTGGCCATGTCGCCGGTCTCGACATAGAGTTCGCCGAGATATTCGCGCGCCGCCTTGTGGTCCGGCTTCAGTTCGAGCGCCTTGGTGTAGTAGGTCAGTGCCGTCGTGTAATCGCCGGTCTTGCGCAGCGTGAAGCCGAGCAGATTGTAGACGTCGGCCTGCTGCGTGTCCTGCGCCAGGTCACGAAGATCGGCCAATGCACCCTTATAGTCCTTGGCATCGATCTTGGCTTTTACTGCGGTGAGGTCGGGCGCGTCGTCGCCTTCAATGTTGTCCACGGCATAGGCCGGCACGGTGACGGCGACCGGAACGGCAGTCAGCACGGCAACGGCGCCGAGCAGCCCGAACAGGTTGTGCCTGTTGAAGAGGGAAGGTTTCATTGTCTTTCTCGCTTTGGGATTGCCGCGCTTAAATTTGCACGGGGGTGAAGCCGTAGGCGTTGCCGTCCTTGACGAAGGTGCCGGTGCCCGGGAACGGGAAGTGCGAACCGGAGATGCGGATGTTGTCGGCAATCACGCGATCGATCAGTTTGTGGCGCGTGGTAATGGCCGTCGGCCCATCCTGGTCGTAGGTGCCTTGCCAGTCCGGATGCGGCGCCAGCAGTGCCGGCACATACATTGTGTCTGCCGAAATCATGATCTGCTCCTTGCCGGAGTTTGCGAGGTAGACCGAATGGCCTGGCGTATGACCGGGCGCGGCGATGATCTGCATGCCAGGCGCCACTTCGGCGCCGTCCTCGACCAGCTTCCAATTCTTCCATTTCGGGAAGTTTTCGGCGATGCGCTTGCCCGCCGGCTTGCGCCCTTCGGGCAGCTTTGCCAGTCGGCCGGGGTCGGTCCACCACTTGTATTCCGTGGCGTTGACGATGAGCTCGGCATTGGGGAACACAGGCGCGCTGGTCCCCTTTTCCATCAGGCCCCAGACGTGGTCGGGATGGAAATGCGAGATCATGATGGTGTCGATAGTCTTGTAGTCGATGCCAGCGGCGGCCATGTTGGCCGGCAGATGGGTGGCATTGGTTTGCCATTGGCCGACGCCCGAACCGGCATCCATCATAATCACCTTGCCGTTCATCTTGAGGACGACGACGGTGAGCGGGATAGGCATGAAGTCTGTCGTCAGGCCGGCCTTGGCAAGGGCTGCCTTGGTGTCCTCGACGGAGACATCCTTGATGAAAGCTGGGTCGTGCGGCTTGCGCCAGATGCCGTCATAGATGGCGGTGATCTCGATATCGCCGACCATGTATTTGTAGAAGCCAACGGCCGGCTCGACTGCTGTTTCGGCGAAGGCAGGACGGGTGAATTCCAACCTGCCGGCGAGGCCGAATGCGGCAGCGGCAGTTGCGGACCCAAGCAACGTGCGACGTGTCATGTTAAACATGATGATCTCCTGTGTTAAGAGGTGGGGGTGGCGGAAAGCCAAGCGTGGCCCTCCGTCCTGATTGCCGAACCTATCGGTCCTGACCGGATGAAACTCAGTTGCCCCAGGTGCCCTGGCCGTACTGCGCCGGCACGCCGGCATCGGCACCACCATGGATCTTCTTGACCTCTCGGATCGAGCTGGTGTGCGAGGTGTCGATTTTTGAAGCCGAATGGCTGGCGACCGGCTGGCGGGAAGTGTTCGAGCCGTAGTGGTCGCTGCCGGCGAAGGCCGTGCCACTGGCAACGAGGATGGCGGCAGCGGTAAGGACGATCTTTTTCATTGAAACAGTTCCTGATCTTGAGGATTGAGAGAAGTTGTTGTTTGGAGGTCGAGGCGCGTTCAGCGGCCCCAGAGTCCGTCGTTGTTGTGCCGGTTGATGATGTCCTGAACCGACCCCTGGCTCGGCCCGGTCGTCACCTTGGAGTCGACGCTGTCCTGACGCGGCGTGGAGCGAATGGAAGCAGTAGCGTTGGTGTCGACGCTGGTGGCCGGCTGGTTGGAGTTGTTGGCGCCATGGTCGCTGCCGGCAAAGGCAGCGCTTGAGGCAAGCAGCATGGCAGCCACGCTGAGAGCGAGCTTGGTCATTTTGGTAGATCCTTGTTTCGTTTCTTGGTTGCGTGCCGGGAAATTGGCCCCGCTAACAACAAGACTCGCCAAGACATCCCTTTATTCCCGGGTGGCGCGAAATTCTTTTGGAGGGTCCAAAATCAGGGACGGCGGCTGTCGGGAACTGGGCCAGCCGACGCTGCACGCGCACGTCCGAGGTCGGCACCATCTGGTGCCGTGGGTCTGTCTGACCGCGAAGTAGCCGAGCCAGCGGTGACGTCGCACTTGATATTGGCTGAAAAGGTCTGGGCGGTCGGCTATCAGCCGGTCACGGTGGCGGCGCGGAAGCGCGCTACGAAATCGTCCAGCTCCGGCCGCTCCATGTCGGAAATCGCCCAGTAGGAGAAGGCGCCGTCGCTCCACTGCACCAGCGAAAAACCGCCCTCAGAGAGATCGACAGGGTCGGTCACAGCTCCGGCATTTTGAGGCTCGGCGACAAGGGTGATCAGATGCTCGCGGTGGCGATAGACCAGTGCCGGCACCGCCCGGCCGCCGATGACCTCGACCCTGCCACCGATGAGTGCAAATCCATCCTTGGCCATGTCCGGCGCCGGCGGCGAAAGACCGAGCCTTGCGTCGAGCCAGGGCTTCACCGTGTGTCGGTCCGACGAGACGACATCCACCGGGCTCATCGCCAACAGGCTGCGCTGGTGGCCGCTGGCTACCCCTGCGGCAAAGCCATCGGCTACGCCAGGCTGCATCGCCCATTGCGTTGCACCGCTGGCCAGCACCGCGCTGAGCATGATAGCCGCCATGGCGCGCCAATCGAATGAGCCGAAGTTGCGCGCCGACCACCCCGTTCGATTTGCCTTCGCTGGTGCCGTCGGCGCTGTGGGGCGCAGTACCTCGACATTGCCGGCAGCAGCCATGGCTGCGATGCGCGCGCTGAAGGCGTCGCTGACTTGCGGCTTCGGAAGTCCGGCCACAGCCCCTTGCAAGGCGATGACGCGGGCATGTTCGGCGGCCAGCTTGGGGTCGGCGGCTATGCGCCGCTCAACGGCTATGGCCGCGGCGGCGTCAAGCTCGCCATCGACCAGCGCGTGCAGCATCAGGTTCATGCCTGCGGCATCCTCGGGCAATCCGTCGTTGTGCGCGCTCATTGCGCCCTCCCAAGGCCAGAGATCAGCAGGCCACGCGCCCGCGCCAGCCGTGACATCACCGTACCCATCGGCACGCCTAGCATGGCCGCGATATCGCGGTAGGCGAGGCCATTGATGTCGCGCAGCACGAGGGTCTCGCGAAACGGCTGCGGCAGGGCGGCGATCGCGGCTTCGAGTGCCACGGTATCTGCCTTGGCGATCAGGGTCGCCTCCGGGCTCTCGCTGTCGGGTGGATCGGCTGCGTGAGCGGAGCTCACCTCGTCGAGATCGGCGAGATCGCCCACCGAGACGATGCTGCGCGGGCGGTTCCGCGCCAGCCATGTGTAGCACGCATTGCGCACGATGGTGAGCAGCCAGGCGCGTGCATTGCCGCCGGCATAACTGGCGATGCTGGCATGTGCCTTCATGCACGCGTCCTGCACGACATCCTCGGCGTCGGTGGCATTGCCGGTTAGCCAACGGGCCAGCGAAAGCGCGTCGGCGAGATGAGGCATTACCACTTCGCTGAAGCGGTCGGCCTGCGCATTGCTGCTTAGCATTGGTGTACCGTGATATGCGCCTCGCCTTGAGTGCCAGGAAGCGAAGATGGTTCTGTCTTGCAAGCGAACCCAGCGGAAGTATTTAGGGTCGCCAGCTGCGGTGAATGTGAAGGCAACTGTTTCATCGATGTCAATCACACACTGGACCGCAACGATGCATCCACCCCGATGCGTTCTCGCATCCGCGGCGTCTGAGCGCTCTCGATCCCGACTGGGCAGGACGTTTAAGGCAGACAGGCTGGGAGCCGCAGGCGGCCAACGCGTCGCCTTCACCAGGGAATGCGTCGACCATTGCCGTCGCGGTCGTCAGTGTGTGGGGTTGCAGGGGGACGTTCCTTCAAGGTCAATCAGCAGCGTATGCATGGAAGACCAGGGCGGGCGGCGTTTTATTCCCGGGTAGCGAAAAATCTTCTTCGCAATGTAAATTGGTCCGGCCGAGCCAGCTTTTCAACGCTCTTTAGCCTGCGATATCAACCTTCCAGCTCAGCCGATCAGAGCCGGTCGAAATTCGGGCATTGCCAGAGCAAGGGTTTTGTCCATCACTTTAGCCAATTTCCGTCTAGCCGAGAATGAGGCGCATGGCGCAGCGCCTGCTTGCCGGCATCCCGTGTTCGATCTCCCGACGCAGTATTTGACGAAGCCGGTCTCCCGCATGCGTCTCGCCCAGCACCTGAAAGCCCAGCTTCTGATAGAAAGGCGCGTTCCAGATCACATCCCGAAACGTTGTCAGGGTGATCGCGACAAGGCGGCGCTCCCTCGCATCTGTGATTGCTTTTTCGAGCAAGGCGCGTCCGATACCTGAGCGTTGTCGGTCAAGGCGCGCAGCTAGTTCCCAGATGTGCAATGTGTCGTCCTGGATCTCCGCGCTCAGGAATGCGACCGTCCGGCCATCCTGCTCCACCGCTACCCAGCACGTGCCCTTAGCGATAAGTTCACGGTGACGCTCGACGGTCTGGTTTTCGTCATCGGCAATCCAGGCCAGCTCCGCAACTTCGCGGTAAGCGTCACCCTCCGACTGTTCGATATCGGGTAGTGCGTCCGCGTCAGCTACCTGCGCTAAATGGTGGTCATGGAGTTGCCGTCGTGGCTTCCAGGGTTCTGCAGAGAAT
The DNA here is from genome assembly GCF_000513875.1 of Mesorhizobium sp. WSM1293. NCBI lineage: Bacteria > Pseudomonadati > Pseudomonadota > Alphaproteobacteria > Hyphomicrobiales > Phyllobacteriaceae > Mesorhizobium > Mesorhizobium sp. WSM1293. Next base: position 307,645 of record NZ_AZUV01000010.1, read on the forward strand.
AACGTTGGAGTGTCCCTCCGGCCAATCTGCAAACTCAGCTACACACACAAAACCGGCTTTTTCATACAATCCTGGCGCCTGGAAATCGTGGCTCTGCACCCAGATCCGCCGAACACCCCTAATGGCAGCCTCGGCGGCGAAGGCGTTCAACAACTTTCGCGCATATCGTCGACGGGATAGATGAACTTGGCGTGCTTCTTTAGGGCCATTCAAGAAACGCGTTTTGGTACGGTTCGCAGCGATTGAAGACACGACAGCTCGTGCACCATCACAATGCTACTGGGCTTCAGGTCACGTCGGCTGTGCTCGCAGGCATGGTCTGGGCGCTTGAAAACCCCGAGGCCGGCATCGTGGAAGTTGAAGATCTGGACTTCCGCGCTGCCTGGAGATCCAGAAGCCCTATCTTGGCTCTCTCGTTGGTGTCTATACGGACTGGACGCCTCTGGATGGCCGGCCTGGGCTCTTCCCGGAGGACATCGACACATCCGATCCCTGGCAGTTCCGGAATGTGCTGGTTTCATGATAGCCGCCGGGCAGGGCAGCGGCGCAACGGGTTTCTGCTCCGGCAAAGCTGCCGACATGGTTCTCTCCCGGCGCGGAGGCAATTGGCGTGGACCGACGGTTCCGTACGGACGGTCTCGTCCAACTCGAGACGTTAGAGTTGGCAATAAGGAAATTGACCTGATGGATCTCACCACACGGCTTGTCGTCGCGATCGGGCTTGGCGCGCTTCTTATCGGGGCGTTCATTCTCATATAGCCGAATGTGACGTTTCAAACGCCTTTCACGCGTTACATTGCCTGTCGTGCGGCAATTCTGGCGGGACTGGACGGCAGCATCGATTTCTCGTCCTGCCGTCGCTTGTCCGTTGGTCGGATCGCCCTGTGCCTACCCAGAGAAGCGCTTTGACTAAGCGAGCTGCAAGCCCACCGAAGCATGGATCGCCGCAGACGGTTCCCATCGCCCCCCGGGGGTCGTTGCGCAGCTAAGCAGCACAAGCACGCAAGCTAGGTGCGTGCTCTATCGCCTCTGGCGCGGTCACGCCTGAGAGTTGCAAGCCGTACGACGCGGCAGAACAGCTGGTTTCAAAATCCGGCATCGACACCGTCGCCAATTCCCATAGCTTGACCACGGCACTGAAAACGCGCTCCCGCCACAGCCGCCGCTACTACGGAAGGTGATGCGATTCTCGCCGGCTCGCCTGCATCCAGAGGGACGAGGACTTCGATCCTGTATTGCTATCGCGACTGCAGTTCGGCTGGGTCATCGGCTGGCACATCCTGCTGCCGGCTATTACTGTAGGATTGGCCGCGTTCATCGCGATGCTGGAAGGCCTCAATTTCTTGACCGGAAGGGACATCTATCTCCGCATCTCGACGTTCTGGATCAAGATATTCTCGATTGCGTTCGGAATGGGCGTCGTCACCGGTGGCGATGGCCCAGGACGGCGTGAAGGCGCGGATCGAGGAGATCATGCCGAAATTGAAACGGCGGAAGGGTGAATGAGACGGCTTGCAGTTGCGCGCACGCGTACGCGTCCACCGAATGTGACATTAGCGCAACCTGATTGAGCTAACGAACACGCGAACAGAACAGTCGCTTGACGATCAAGGCAGACTGCGACAGCGTTTGCCGTCCGGGGGTAAGCGGCGCACGGCTCGTCGAGAGCTAGTAAAAAGGGGCAGGGGCCTTTCTCGACGAGCCTGCCTCGGACATACCCGCTCGCTAAGGGAGATCGGCGACAAGGTGCGGGTCGAGGAGATCACGCCGAAGGTGAAGAAGCGCTGACGTCGTCCTAATTTCAAATTAGCCCGGAGAGGTGGAATAGCCTGGCAACTCGCACGCCAAGGCCAATAATGGTTTGGCCATCATTGGCGGCGAAATCCCAACCGAAAAATGCTGCCCAGCCAAAAAGCAGGATTGAGAAGCGCATTAGCACCTTCTAAAATAGATAAGTTGAATAAGCGTTAAAGGCTTCTTTTGCGCGCTGGCATTCCCAGTGCGCTTTTACAAAGGGGCGATACTGGGGAGGGACCAGGGTAGGGGTTCAGGGCAGCGGAATCGGCTTGTCGCTGAGTGTGCGCAAGTACGCGATCACGTTGACCCGTTCGGTCTCGTCCGGGACACCGGGCGTCTCCATCTTGACGCCCGGCGTTGTGAGCATGGGCCCGAAGAGATATGTGTTCAGGTCCTCATACGTCCATACACCCTCCCAGCCCAGCAATGTGTCGGAGTAACGCATACTTGCCATGGATGCCTTGTCGCGGCCGACGACGCCCCACAAGTTGGGCCCCGTCTTGGTCTCTCCCTGTGGCTCGGCATTGTGGCAACCGTGACACACATGGGTGAAGTAGGTTCGGCCTTTCTCGACATCCGCATTTGACAATTTCAATTTCATCGAGATAGGGGCTGGCGTTGGCAAGACGACGCCGTGCGACAAGAGATATGCGGCAACTTCATGTTGCCCCTTGAATTTTGCCATGTGGAGCGGTGTCTTGCCGTCCTTTGTCTTCGCATTCACATCGGCGCCGGCCTCGACCAGTGCCTTCACGCAATCGAGACAGCCGGATCTGACGGCGATGTGAAGGGCGGATTCACCGCCGCGCTGCGCATTTGGATTTGCGCCCCCCTGCAGCAACAGATTGATCAAGTCGACCCTGCGTTTTGCCAAAGCCGGCATGAGGGGAGGTCCCAAAAGCGGCGTCGGGGCAACGTTGGCGTCGGCACCTCGTTCCATGAGCAGTTTTGCCGCCGCAAGATGCCCGCCCCTAACCGCAAGATAGAGCGGCGTTGCTTTTCCATCGCTCTCGTCGACGCCGGCACCGGCGTCGAGCGCTGCCGTAATTGCCGCGACATCTCCCTTCACGGCGGCGTCGTGAATGGCGGCGGCATGCGATACAATCGGGATGTGTGCAATCAGCAGTGAAATGAAAAGCAAGGACATGCGCATTCGGCACCCCTGTGTCAAACCGGAGGACGCGGCACGCTGCGAGAAGGGATGACTTTAGTCCGAATGCTTAATCGCGGCAATGTATTTCAGCAACTGCTGTCGTAAGCACATGAGTTGTCCGGATTAGGTAGCACGCGAGTTGTCCGGTTTTATCGCCAGCGAATGGAGGCTGGGCATGAAGCGGGCAGCGTGGCTAGAGGACCGGAGAATGCAGAAGTTTCGGGATTATTGAGCCGCTGGAATGGCGGCGATCTTTCGATGATGGAGGCAGGCGAGTTGCTGGGCATGTCGGAGCGGAAATTCCGGCGTTACCGCGAGCGTTACGAAGAGGCTGGGGAGGCTGGGTTGCTCGACCGGCGTTTGGGCAAGCTTTCGACGCGCCGGGTGCCCGCGGAGGCGATCGAGGAGATGCTGGAACTTTATCGCCACCGCTACCTTGGCTGGAACGTGAAGCATTTCCACGAACACCTGCTGCGCGATCATGACTTCAGCTGGGGCTACCCCTTCATCAAGACGCAGCTTCATGCGGCTGGGCTGGTGGGACGGGCCAAGCGGCGCGGTGCTCACCGGCGCAAGGAAGCCGTGCGAGGGGAACCTCTACAAATCCGACGGACCTCACGGTCGTCTCGAACACTGCACGAGACAGATTTGCGGGCATTCGGAACTTGCGTCGTATCTCGGCCTTCAACTCACCCCGCTCTGTAATAAAGCAGGCCATTGCTGCGTCCTTGCGCGAATCCAGCGCGAGCTTCTATGAAGCCGGAGCGGTTCTCAATTACTGCGGATCCCACCCGAGGTTCGGTTTCTCCGCCGTCAACACTGGACGACAGGTTCTGGATTTTGAGAGCGTGCTCTCTTTGGATCAGGAGGCCGCCATTCCGTCCAACCCAAGCAAGTGGTTTGGTCAGACCAGACGGACCCTAAGCTGTCGTTCTCATTAGGTCGCGATTTCTAAGCAGTGCTCAGGAACGAGCGCTGGCTTCGGCAGCACGATTTTCTACGCGAGCCGATCCAGGTACATCTTGAGCGCCGAGATGGGCTGATGATCGAATTGAAAGACGTCAGCTCAGGCGAATTGTCACTGATTTCATCGCTGGTGTTCCTAAGCACCGCGGAGCGAGGCCATTAGCCTGTTTTCCTCATCGACGAACCCGAGGAGCCTTCACCCGAACTGGCAGCGCAAGTATGTCGAACGTGTAATGACCTCCACATACTACAGGCAGCCCCATGTGGTCATCGCGACCTATGCGCCTCTTGTCGTTAGACGCGCCTTGGCGTGGTCCAAGGACGTCGGTGGTGTCTTCCAGATGGTCAACGGCTGGCCGGTGCGCATTCCGCTCGTGGATTCGACTCCCACGAGTATAGAAGAGGTCCTTTGGCGAGCCTTCGATGTGGTTACGCCTGCTAACCATTTCGCCGTGAATGAGGCGAGGCGGGCTTCTTGCTCTACGTTGAAAGCCACTGAGGGTGAGCCCGCCGCCTATTGGGGCGCCGGCGGCGGACCCTGTGTAAGCGGCTACATCCTTTGAATCGACCGCTCAGAGGGTCAATGTGCCACTTGAAGGTGAGTTCCCTTTAGGATTCTAGGCAGTGCGGTTTGCGTAGCGTCCAGATCGCCATGCGACTTCGATTTTCAAGCGCGACATAGGCCATCAGGCGTAGTTGTAGCAAGACCAGTGTACCGGTAGCATATGGAGCCTGGACATTAGGCCCACCCTCGTGCCCAGCTATGGTCGGCACGGTCGCTCAACCCGCTTTTGGTCTGCCTGATCGTGCCGACTACCGCCCCCAGGGCTGCCCCTTCCAAGGGTTTGTGCTTTGGTGGCGATTATCGGCAGTCGGACAGGAACGTAAGGTGAAACTAGCGAGGACTTTGCGCGGCTCCGCTACTGCGGGATTGCGCCTAGTTGCAACGGCCAGAACAAATCAAGGCCAAAAGCGAGCCGCTAGGCGCTACCCAGCCGTAGACTCAAAAGAATGGCCGGTGCGGGGACGCTTAGGTTGGAAAGCGTGGGCCGCACCGGCCATTGCGGGATAGCTCTTAGGGATCGTCCCCCGCGCTGCCTAAGTTATAGGCATATTAGCGATTGCTCAATTGAGACTGAAGTCCCTACCCAACCGTAGGGGGATAGCTAAATCCAGCTAGGGGAAAGACCGTTGCGCAGAAAACCAAAGGAGCCGCTAAGCAGTTAGACCGTTGCACGGCTGGCGATCTGTGCACATGACGCCGACCCATCCAACGTCTGTCCTTAAGCCGGTGAGGGAACACCTGAACCGCCAAGGGGCGGCGGACATGAAGGCGTACCGCCCGGCGGGCAACGCCTGAAATCCAACATCCTGTTGAATTGGCCCGCTGCCGAGAGGTGGCGGGCCTTAATCTTTGTGTTGAACGATGTAGCTATTGCTGACGGCGTTGCTCCCAACACCGCGCGTGACAACAACGGTGGTGTACCCGGCGGGCAGGGAACCGGTGACAGTCTCGTCGAGGGGATGACATCGTCCGACGATTTCCCCATTTGGCGCACCTGCGAGCCTGTCTTTCAGAGATGCCTTACACACGTCAAGCGACGCATATGTGGTCGGCGCGGCATCAATGGGCCTGCAGACGACAGCCTCGCCTGGGCTGCAAGAGAGTAAAAGCAGTACTGCTGCGGTTGCCGGATCCATTGTCGAAGCTCCACTGAGACGAGCCTCAACGCAGATCGACGGCCTTTGTTGCACAGGCAGCCCTGGCGGCGGCCCGCTGCCGAGAGGTGGCGGGGCTAATCCCTATTTCGCAAGCGAGTTGCCGGACAGCTCAAAAACCATCGGCTCGCCTCTGAAATCGGAATAGCGAATCCATCGAGGCGAAATCGTAAAAAGTTGTGCTCCTTGCTTTAGAAACTCCGCTTCAAGCGGACAGTTGGCAACGTGGACATCTCTCAACCGCTGTGATTCGTTAGCCTTGGCAGGTCGGGCCCGGCCTTCGATTTGAACCGTGACATTTTCATCCCAGCCGATCACCATGGCGATCCGGCTGTCTCGTTTGATATTTGCCAGCTTCCGACTTCCGGGAAAGCTGTCGAACACGATGTTGAGGTCGTCGCCCAACGTCACCTGTATGACGGCTGCCTCTGGAGACCCGTCCGGATGCACGGTGCTGATAGCCCCGAGCTTATGCCTAGGTGCCCGCGATCATGCTGACCCCAAGGGAACTTTCGATCAGTTCGCCCCAGTTTGTCGAAGGGCGCTTAATGTGTCGCGGTCGAGATGTTTTGGTTGACGCTAAAAAAGTTGGTCGGGTCGTATTTGCTTTTCACTTCCGCAAGCCGTCTGTAGTTTTCGCCGAATGAGGCGCGGATAACTTGGTCCGCGGGCTCGCTCTGAAAGTTCAGAAGGTGCATCCCGCTCGAATGCGGCTCGAACGCATCATACATGGCGCGTACCCAGGCAATATGCCTTTCGCTTTCGGCCGGATCCACCCACTGCGCGGTCATTCCTATGTTGTATTCCGCGCCGCGCTGGGCGAAGGCGGATTCAGCGCGACTGATCCTGCCTGGCGCGCCGCCATAGAACTCTACGATGCAGGCCGAAAGAGGCGACTTCATGCGATTTCCATGCTCGACAAGCAGGTCTATGATCGTGTCGGTAAGTTGCGGAACGAAGCTCGCCTTCCAGAAATTGTGGGTGCCGTCCGGGAAAGCGCCGCCAAGCAGCTTCTGCATCGTCGGGAAGGGCATTAGCTGGATGGCATCGAGCATTGGGGGACCGAAAGCTCGCAGCGGCGCCAGCACACGTGCGCCTTCTACCACGTCACCGCACCAGCATGCGATTACGCCGATCGCCGGCATGCCGTCCGGTGTCGTCAGCATGGCCGCGTAGGCAGTCAGTTCCTCCGGTGCCGTGGCCATGAAGTCACGATAGAAGCGCAACACCTCACCGGACTTGTCGCGTGCGTGAACGATCAGGCCCCCGAGCACTGAAGATATTTGCTGCGCCCGGAAGGTGAAGCAGGTGACGATGCCGAAATTGCCGCCGCCGCCGCGCAAAGCCCAGAACAGGTCGGGGTGTTCTTCCATGCTGGCCGTCAGCAGGTTGCCCTCCGCTGTCACCAGCTCAAACGAAATCACATTGTCGCAGCTCAGTCCGTACTTGCGCACCAGCCAGCCTACGCCGCCGCCGAGCGTCAGACCGGCAACGCCGGTCTTAGAGACGACGCCGACCGGCACCGCCAACCCATGCAAATGCGTCTCTCGGTCGAGATCGCCAAGCGTCGCGCCGCCCTGAACTCGCACGGTCTGGGTCTTGGGCTCAACCATCACGCCACGCATGGCGGAGAGGTCGATCACGATGCCGTTGTCGCAGAGCGCGCGCCCGGCGACATTGTGACCGCCCCCACGCACCGCGACAAGAAGGTCGTTTTTAGAAGCGAATTTCACTGCGTGGATTACATCAGCGACACCGAGGCAGCGTGCGATCAGTCCAGGGTGTCGATCAATTGCCGCGTTCCAAATACGGCGTGCCTCGTCGTAATCGGCATCAGCGAGCCGGATAAGGCGGCCAGCCAACCCCGAAGCGAACTCATCGATGAGGTCGGCGCCAATCGGCATGCCATTGCGACTTTGAAGCTGCGTCTCTAACATATCCTCCTCCTCAAGCGCGTAAGCTCAAGCCTCGCGGTGAGAAGTAGCATAACACCAGTTGGCGGGCCTGTGACGCCGAAAGCACCTTCGATCCGATAAGTGGCGCTCGGTGCGGAATGGCCGCTTTTGCCAACTGGATTCTAGGAAGCTGCCAGTCGGCTCGCGGCCCCATGACAGTCACATCAAGCAACGGAGAGGCGCACGCCACCAGCCGAGCAGCTCGCACACCACGGTATACCTCGACTAACGTAACACCGCCGCCGGTTGCGGCGTAACATCTGGGTGGATCGACTATTTGTGACAGGTAGCGTCAGGCCTAAACCTTGAGGTGACAGGGCCGCAGAGATAGCGAGCCATCGGGCAAAAATCGAAAGGTCGGAAGGGTTGCCGTACGGGTTTACCAAGGCAACGACGCTAGGTCTGTTCGCGGACGGTGGAACAAAAACCGCGCTGTCGAGATTCGGTCGTTGCACTGTTCCCATTGGGTGCTTTCCCCATGAGAACTGCCCACTGGCCTGACGGCTGGCGGGCTTTTTTGTATCAGCGGAACCTTATTACTCATGNTCAGTTCTTGGCGGCAGCGCCCCGCACGCTGCTGGCCAAGGAAAGGCAACCCTTGGCCGGGCCCGCATCGGTCCTCACCCAAGCGGTGCGGGCCCACTGTCGATGCTGCCGAGCCCGTCTTCACACCCTTGGGCGTATCTTTCGAACAGTTCCACCTTTTCTGGATAAGGAAGGCGGTGTAAACGCTGGCAACCTTCGCACCGATAGTGGGCGGCAACCATGAACCAACGCCCTGGCTTGGTGAACTCGTTTCCAC